>JBJHDA010000001.1:0-629769 GCA_050486305.1 Candidatus Saccharimonadota bacterium | reverse complement strand
GCTCTCGTAGAGGCGCCTAAGAGTATGCGGGCAAAATCTGCAGTTGTGGCTGCTGGGTTATTGCTTGCTGCATGTACTGGTAACGGCGAAGGCGAAGACCGCCGTACGCTTGATTTGTCAGATGACACCTTTGCCGAGGCGTGCGCTGTGCAGCCATTATCGCTAGCTGAATATTCAGAAGCTATCGGTTCTGGGCCATACGAAGCGAACGCAGCTTTTCAGGCCGAAACTCCTGATAATGACGAAGTTTTAACAGAATTTATGGAAGAGTTGCCGCAAAACACACTCGGCATTGCATTAGCGAGTGAGTTTTTAAAGCAGCAGACCGCAGACTATGCGATTCGTGATGTTATCGGCAGCGCATCAGAAAGCTTTAACTTAATGATGCAAAATGACGCGGCTCGTAACGAGGCCTGCCAGACAGTACTCGAAACGGTAGCGGCAGAAGGTGAAGTCTTTTCGCTTACGGCTACAGAGCTTCTTGAAGCACGCAACAGCTATGACGAAGACGGAAATCTTGCCGGGCTGCAATATGAGATTGTCGATTCTCAAGGCACAATTGACGTTATAACCGTTCGTGATGAAAACGGCGCAGCCCGATGGGGTAAGGTCGTTAGCGAAGAGCGGAACGGCAGATTTGTAATCATCCTACAAGAAGGTGATCTCGTGCGAGACACAGAAGAAGATGGCGAGCCGGAAGACCACGATGTAGAAGAAGTCGAAGACGCTCCGGAAATCGAGCGTGATATAACGACGGAAGACGAGCAAGACGAAGAAGATCAGCAGGAAGCAGCTGCAGATCGCGATGAGCAAGATGACGAGAGTGATGAAGCGTCAGCAGCAGCTGCTCCAGCCCCGAGCCCTCGCCAAGGCCAAGCGGACGGCGGTGATACAGATGCCGGTCAAGCTGATAAGGGCGCCGGCGATGCCGACCAAGGTAAAGGTTCAGGCGGTGGTAGTGGCACCGGACCTGGTGGCGACCGTGGCGATGATACTGCGAAGGATGAAGGCCAAGGCGGCCAGCCTGGTGGTGACGGACCTGGTTGCGAGGCAAAAGGAACATGCCCAGGTGAAGGTCCAGGTGGTGACGACGGTAAAGAGCCAGAAGAGCCCGGCCCAGCCCCAGCCCCAGGACCTGCTCCTGTACCAGAGCAGCCGAAGCAGCCAAAACCACCGGAAGAGCCTGACGATGAAGATGAGGATGAGCCGGAACCTGAAGAGCCAGAACAGCCTCCTAAACAGCCTAAAGAACCAGAAGACGAAGAGGAACCACCAGAAGAGGAGCCACCTGAAGAGGAAAGGCCGCCAAAGGGTGGAGCTGAAGACGATAACCCGTGGACACCGTAAGGTGAGTAAAGGATAGCTTAAGGAGTTAAACTATGAAGACACTAAAACATTACCTACAGCAAATACCAAAACACCTATTTATATTAATGGCGCTACCTCTACTGCTCGCTCCAATCATTGGGGTAGCAGGTATCGTATCAGCCAATCACGCCCCAGGCAGTATCCCTTACCAAGGCGATGACACCGAAGGGCCTGATCACGCAGCGTTTAACATCTACAGTGGCGAAATTCCAGGCAATCCAAGCAAGGCTGGCGAACAAGACTTTGTTACGGTTAGCCCAGCTGACCAGCGCGACTGGAGCAACCAAGTAGAAGTGTGTGAAGGCGAAGCCGACGTACACGTATATATCCACAATGGAGCAGAAGTATGGTCTAACGGTGAAAACCTCGATGGTGACGGCGTTGCAACGGGAACAAACCTCCGGGTGAGTATTCCAGACGGCGACGCGAAGAGCCACACAGTTGAAGCTTACATAAGTTCTGATAACACCGTTACGATTAGCGATGGCGCACAAGTAACATGTAATGAGTATCCTGTGAGCATCGAATATGTTTCTGGATCAGTGCAAGTTTACCGAGCGTATACTGGCAAAATTGAAAGCGTTAGTGATGCAATCTTCAGCAAAGATGGCATTATGATTGGCTACAAGACTGATGACGGTATCGTGCCCGGCTGCTGGGAATACCGCTTGTACTACATCATGAAGGTCAAGGTTGAAAAGGCTGAAAAGCCAGAAAAACCAGAGAAGCCTGAAAAGCCTGAAAAGCCAGAAAAACCAGAGGAGCCAGAAGAGCCAGAACTTCCGCCAGAGTTGCCGGTTACTGGTGCAGGAAGCCTCGTTGGTCTGTTCACGATAACGAGTGTTGCTGGCGCAGCAGTTCACCGGATATACACGACCACCCGACGAAACAGCTAAAGAGCATACGTGACTGACCGCTCTGCAAGCAGAAACTGAGCTGCCAGTTGTTGCTCAGGCTTACGTACAAAACACCCGCCTACAAAATCAAGGCGGGTGTTTTTATGCTAGGCAATAGCTCAAGGGCTTTTAACTTCCAATACTGGCATGACAGCAGATAACAATTGTGAAAAATATAACCGACAACTTACAAGAGCTGAACTATCCTTTAAAGATTATTGAGGAGTCACTGAAAGGGGTTTCTGTATGCACAGGATTATCAACCGAAAAAATATTGTGATTGCAGTATTGGCTTTTATGTTGGGTATGTTTTCAGCGGCAGCAGTTCAGACAACGACGGCTGCCAGCGATAATGACATTATCTCCGGAGGCGTCAGTAGTGATTCCCAGATACGAAACGCACTAACCAATGGCGACGGGGTAAATTCAGCATCAAACATCCGAGCAATTTTTAAGGAAGCAATCGGCGTAGATAAGGCAAACGATTTTCGTAACATGAAGTCCGGTCACGTCTACCGGAACGGAAGAGTGGTTGTCGGAGGTGAAACTGTGGCAACGGATGCTCAGAGTACCGGGCGGTTGAATTTCCGCAACTCAAAGCCGCTTGGGGACACAGGAGCCTTTATGCATCGGA
Organism: Candidatus Saccharimonadota bacterium; assembly: GCA_050486305.1. Classification (GTDB taxonomy): domain Bacteria; phylum Patescibacteriota; class Saccharimonadia; order Saccharimonadales; family SLHW01; genus SLHW01. The sequence continues at coordinate 626,871 of JBJHDA010000001.1, read as the reverse complement.
CAGATGTACGCTTTAGCCAGGGAGTAGAGAGAATTTCCGCACTTGTAAAATTTGATGACAAGGGTGAATACATGTATGCCGTGCTGAAAAATTGCGGAAACCCGGTCATTGCTAAGCCGGTGAAAGTAAAGGTGGTTGAGAAAGAGGTTGAAAAGGTAGTCGAGAAGGAGGTGATCGTAGAGAAGCCGGTCGAGAAGATAGTAGAAAAAGAGGTTATCGTAGAAAAACCGGTAGAGAAGGTAGTCGAAAAACCAGTCAAAAAAGAGGTCGTGGTTGAGAAGCCAGTCTCGCGAGAGGTAGAACGAGAAGTAGAAGCATTGCCGGAAGCCGGTGCGACAACACAGGTATCAGCTGCGGGAAGCCTGCTTGGTATGTTCTTAGTCACCGCATTGGCAGGAACTGTCAGCCACCGCATATTCACTGCGTATAAAGGAGGATATTTAACCTAAAAGTCAGCGTTTAGAAGCGGGAGTTATACTGCACGGGATAATCTACAGTTATTCCGTGCATTTTTTTTCGCAAAATACACCTGTTTATGTTACAATTTCCCAGTTCGCCAACACTGTTAATGCGGCCTCATCGTCTAACGGCTAGGACGCCAGGTTTTCATCCTGGTAATCGGGGTTCGATTCCCCGTGAGGTCACCAAGAAAAATACCCCAGCTTCTGTTGGGGTATTTTTCTTGGTGACCCTCGCAGGCGCATCGACCAACGGGAGATATTCCCCGTCAGGTGCCCATCGTAAGATGGGCTTTTTCATTGATAATTCGCCACAGGCGGATGAATCGAGCCCCGGACGGCGGTTCGGGCGCCAACGAAGTCACCAGCAGGAATCTTGTTCCGAGGATGACCAGTGCTTGATTTAAGTGTGCTAAATCCGTTTTCTCGAGGTCATACTTCATGCCCTCCGGAAATACTAAACGATGGCAGATGATCTGGTGCTCAATAGAGGCGTTGCTCCATATTTTCTGTGCGTTCGACTCAGATCGTAAATTATAGTCAATCTGCGCTATGTCAAAAATTTCTAATAACTCAAGCCACGTTTTACATCCGTACCGGCTATTATATCAAAATATGCACCACAGAGTTATAGAGAAAATAGGCTATAAAAATTATTTATCTATATCAGTAAAACATGTTGTAACTAATTATCCTTCGTCACTATGTCATCAACATATCTATTAGCAAGCTACTATACGTATTTTTAATGAAGAATAATTGTTAATAGACACTGTGCGAGCATAATCCTAGGAGTTATATTGTATAATTTACCGTAAATACTCTAGGCAATAAATACATATCTAATGCAAACATAAGCATAATAGTAATCGCAAAAAAATAGCGAGTAAATACAGAATCCCCTGTAAATCGTAAGAATTTATCCGCTTAGCTTGACATAACCATTTTTTCAAGAGTACACTTAATTTTAAGCCTTGGGGTATAAAAGTTAACGAGGAGAAGTAAATGAAAGCAAAAATCACCACTAACGCGGGCACGTTTGAATTCGAGGGCGATGACGGTGCTGTAGAAAAGCAAATTGCTGCTGTACTGTCGATTTCAGCCACAATGCCAAGTGTCGAGGCAGCGCCAGCACCTGATACGACACCTGTCGGAACAGCCAAGACAAGGAAGCGGACATCAGCACCTAAGCGATCGTCTGTAACACAACCAAAAATGCTGGCCAACCTGTTGTCCAGCAAGGAAGAAGTGGATGGCCTTCGTGGTTATTTTGAAGAGAAGAAACCAGTAACGCACATCGAAACTTTTGCTGTACTGACACTATGGCTACGGAACAACAAGGATATGCCTGACGCATCCGTTGACGAGATGTGGAGTTTATATAAGGTTCTTGGTCTGCGCCAACCCAAAAATCTTATTCAGACCTTCCGAGACGGCAAGTCAAAGAAGAGCTACTTCGAATCAAATGACAACGGTCGCTACTTCATAACTTCTTACGGTGAGACGTTTGTGGAACATGACCTACCTGCACCAACACCGACCAAAGGAGTCAAATAATCATGGAGGAAGACCGAGAGCTACAGGCCATGTCGAATGTTAATACTGCTCTTAAGGGTCTGTCAGAAGAGGAGCGATACCGTGTCATGCAGTGGGCAGCAAATAAGTATCTGCAAAATTCAGCACCCCTGAAACTGGCCGGCCCAGCAGCCCGTGTGGCCAGCGAGCAAGTCGGTACTATTGATGCTAATGTTGTTGCCGATGCTGAGGAAGGTGCTGGTCAAGATCTCGATGAAGGGCAGCCATTCGCTACCTTTGCTGAAATGCTCGATGCCAGCGGCGCAAGCAAGGATACAGAGCGTTTCCTGGTTGCTGCATATTGGTTACAGGGTGTGAACGATAAGCCAACATGGAAGTCATTCGAAGTCAACAAACTTCTTAAGGACACCGGTAATCGGATTGCAGCAATTACCGCGCCGGTTAGAGTACTTTCCGGGGAAAAGCCGGCCTTAGTGGTTCAAGTATCAAAAAAATCCAGCAGCAGTGGTAAAGGCAGCAAGATTCTTAAATTGACAAGCGAAGGTGTAAAAAAGGCGAAAGCCATGCTGGGTCAGGCGTAATGCATAAAGAGGAACTGCTCGGCGCACTGCCGGATACTCTGCGTAAAGAGCTAATCGATGAATACAACAAATTGATTAAGGGCTACCGGGAATCTAAGTGGGAGCCATCAGAGATGAGCGGCGGTAAGCTATGTGAAATCGTCTACTCCGTTCTTGATGGTTTCGTCAGAGGTACATACCCAGCCCATTCTTCCAAGCCAGCCAATATGGTTGATGATTGTCGGGCTCTCGAAAAAGCTCCGAAAACCTTTGAGCATACAGTGCGTATTCTGATACCTCGTATATTGATTGCTTTGTATGACGTCAGGAACAATCGAGGGGCTGGTCATGTCGGTGGTGACGTTGACCCAAATCACATGGACGCCACCTTTGTCATCAATACGGCTAAGTGGCTACTGAGTGAGCTTATCAGGCTCTTTCACAGCGTTACTACTGACGAAGCTCAGGGTGCTGTTGAATTGATTACCGAGCGAGAAACGCCCATGATTTGGAACATAAATGGCAAAAAACGCGTGCTAAAGACGTCACTGAGCAAGTCGGAACAGACATTGGTGCTGTTGCACCCTACCTCAGAAGCCAGAGACGAAGAGCTTTTTTCATGGGTCGAATATAGTAACTTTAGTGTCTACAAGTCCAAAGTCTTGAAGCCCGGTCACAAACAACGCCTTTGGGAGTACGATACCTCTACCGGCATAGTTACCTTGTCAGCTCTTGGCGTAGCTGAGGCTGAGAAGTTGCTAACAGCGGGTATTTAGCAGCAGTAAGCCCTACAGGTAGAATTAGCTATAAGTCCTACTCTCGGGGAGAATGTTAACTGCTGCTGTTATCGCTCCCATATAGCCATACACTTCAAGTAATTTGCTACAGATTTTGTTTCTTTTCGATTTCAGGTAGTTCACCAATGAAAAAAGATCAGCGCTTGTTGGTCTTTTTTCATTGGCCACGGGGAACTGAACATCGATTGCCATCACTACGTAAGCAATGGTAATCGGGGGTTCGTGAAGCGAAGGCATGAACAAAAGTTTAATTCGAGCATGGTTGAGCGGAAATAGCGCCGCGCGGGAGCCGGAGCGCTTTCCCTGTGAGGTCACGAAATAGCAATATATTCCAAAATAATAAATTAAGTACTTAATTTAGTCGAACAAAGCACTCTGTTTTTGTTGTCTGATTGAGTAATTTTTTGCCGATGCCGTTCTCAAACAATGGAGCTGTTTGGCTGGCATGTGCCTCAAGAGCTCGCCGCTTTTTACGCCGAGAGTCTTCTGGCAGGTGATAGCAGATGTCTACGTCGGTTTCTTTGCGGAGAACGGGCTTATCGGTTGCAAAGTAAATATTAAATAGCTCATGAGCCTTCTTGCCGACGGATTCATAAGATTCTTCCGTGTCAGTGGCACCATAAACAGTCATGTCTTTGCTTGAGCTCTCGGCTATCCGCTGCGCCCAGCGAGAGACGGTCTTATGATCATCATGTCCGGTGATACCGTTGGGCTCAAACGTAAGAATTGTGTCGGGAGAAAATTCATCAATGTATCGGCTGATTTCCTCCAAGGCTTCACCGTCAGGTACATCTTTCAGGAAACCATCTTTATAATCGAGCACTGCATGCATATCAACTACACCGACGGCAGCTAATGCTTGAGCGAGCTCTTCTTTGCGTATGTCAGCCAGTGAGGTTTGCGCCCATTTTTCTTCATCTGCTGTTTCGCCGGCATCTCCGTTCGTGGCCGTAAGCACAAAGACCCGCTGGCCGTTTTCTATCGCTGCTGCCATAACACCGGCGGATGACCATGTCTCGTCGTCAGGATGGGCCCAAAGGCCGAGTATACTACCGAGGCTTGAGATATCTTGCTTCGAGTATGTCATGAACACATTATAGTCCAGTCGTCATTCCTCGGTAAATAAACTGTTGCCTCCGCAACGGATATGCTTATACTAGAATAAGTATGAGCACAACAGAAAAGGCACCAAATGTGCCCATTGATAAATTTAAGCGCACGAAGATAATCGCAACGATCGGTCCGGCAACAGATAGTTACGATCAGATACTTGCCCTGATTAAAGCCGGGGCGAACGGTCTTCGGCTGAACTTTAGCCATGGCACATATGAGGAGCGGGAGCGCCAGATAAAGTGGATTCGTAAAGCCGCGAAAGAATACGGTAAGCCGGTCGCTATTATTCAGGATCTGCAAGGGCCAAAGATTCGTCTGGGCGATTTTGATGGCGTATATACCGTACAAGAAGGTCAGAGTTTTGCCTTGGCTTACGAAGCAGACTATGAGCGGAGCGGTCATTTGCCGACGCAGTATGACCTAAGTAAAAAGGTCAAGCGCGGAGAGCGCCTCTTTCTATATGACGGTAAAGTACAGACAATTGTGACCAGCGTGCGTGATGGTGTGGTTCATGTGCGGGCACAAAATGAGGGTATTCTCATCAAGCGGAAGGGTATTAACTTGCCCGATACCGATTTTGGCGGCGATATCATAACCAAAAAAGATAAAAAAGACGTCATTTTCGGCTCAGAGCACGATATCGACTACGTGGCGCTCAGTTTTGTTCAGTCTGCCGACGATATCCGCGCGCTCCAGAAGATATTGCGAAACCTTGGCAGTAAATCCCGCATTATCGCGAAAATTGAAACAAAAGCAGGGGTAGATAATCTAGAAAGCATTATAAAGTCGGTAGACGCTGTTATGGTCGCCCGGGGTGACCTGGCTATCGAAACTCAGCCGGAGTCTGTGCCGATCGTACAGCGTCATGCAATTGGGCTGGGGATTCGCTACAGTAAGCCAGTTATCGTTGCCACCCAGATGCTCGCCACCATGACAGAGGTGCCAGATCCGACTCGGGCTGAAGTATCAGATGTAGCAACTGCCGTAATCGTTGGTGCGGATTGCGTCATGCTGTCGGATGAAACCGCCAGCGGCCAGTACCCGATACAGGCAGTACAGGTAATGAAGCGGATAATATTATTCACTCAAGCAAATTCACCAGTTACACCGCAGTTTGATCACTACGCGGATGAGACAAAACAAGCTGCAATCTGTAACGCGATTATTCACTTGGCAGGAGAGGTCGATGCCCAGGCAGTCGTGGCAGAGACAAAATCCGGCGCAACGGCGCTGCAGATTGCATCTCGGCGACTCGGCAGACCGCTCATTGCTGTTACGTCGGACACCAGAGTTGCACAGCAGCTTTCTATCGTTTACGGAGTAAAGAGCTACGTCCGGCCTGATGACAAGCACGCAGCATCAAAGTTAACAGACTGGCTAAAGCATAAAAGAGTCCTAAAAAAAGATGACATCATCGTTTCGGCCTCCGGAAAACATCCCGGCGTCGTCGGAACGACGGATACGATAAAGGTGCGTGTACTATAATAGAACAAAAGAGGTGGGGAAATGGGTTTCTGGAAGCGAACGGTTAACGAATACGACCTTCACGGAAAAAAGGTGCTGCTACGCGCTGACTATAATGTGCCGATTGATGAATCCGGCAATATAACAGACGATTACCGGATAACTCAGTCTTTGCCGACGCTGCAATACTTGCTCGAGCAAGCATGTTCGATTGTTATCATCTCGCATCTGGGTCGGCCGAAGGACAAGCATGATTCGCACCTTTCACTAGAGCCGGTGGCAAAGCGGCTGGCAGAACGGTTTAACCGCGATGTCCAATTTGCCAGCGATTGTATTGGTGAAGAAGCGCGGCAGAAAGTAGAGAAACTTCAGCCTGGTGACATCTTACTGTTGGAAAACCTGCGCTATTATTCAGAAGAAGAAGCAAACGACGATGATTTTGCCCAGAAGCTGGCTCAGCACGGCGAAGTATTTGTGCAGGACGGGTTTGGTGTCGTTCATCGTGCGCATGCCTCGACAGATGCGATCACCAAGCACCTACCAAGCGTTGCCGGCTTGCTCCTAGAAAAAGAGGCTGGCACTATTGCAGATGCGATGGAACACCCGGAGCGTCCACTCATGGCAATTGTTGGGGGCGCAAAAGTGTCAGACAAAATAGACGTGCTGCGCCGCTTTGTGGAGCGGGCAGATATCGTCGCAATCGGTGGCGCCATGGCCAATGTCTTCTTGCAGGCTAAAGGGTTGAAGATTGGCAACAGCAAGAGCAACGCAGATGATATCCCGCTTGCAAAAGAGATTATAAAAACTGCAAGTCAACGCTCCAAAGAATCAGACTTTACTTTTTATATACCGCAAGATGCAGTGGTCGCCCGGGAGGTGACAGCGCAGGCCAAGACCCACATCGTTGATTGGGGGAGTCATGTGTTTGCAGATATCGAGGCGTATCCCAAGCAACCGGCCGCAAGTGCTGTCGAGCTTACAGATGAAGACATGATATTAGACATTGGCCCGTATTCTGGTGCATTTATTGCTGGAGCTATGCAGCTTTGCAAGACAGTGATATGGAACGGTGCAATGGGTGTAACAGAGGTGAAAGGGCTGCAGGGCCCAGTCGGACCATTTAGCCATGGCACCGAAACAATTGTCGAGGCTTGCTCCGGCCGGTTCGGCAATAAACCATACAGTATTGTCGGCGGCGGCGATACGGTCGGCTATCTGCAGAGTAGCAATAATATTGAGCAGTTCAGTCATGTTTCCAGTGGCGGCGGAGCGAGCCTTGAGCTGCTCGCCGGGATGCCATTGCCTGGAATAGAGGCGCTATGGGACAAAGAGTGACACGTAAATGTTACAATAAAGCACAAGAGGAATTATTACGATGAAACGTACCCTAATCGCTGCCAACTGGAAGATGCATCTGAATACGAGTCAAGCAAGCCTGCTGCTGCATCGGTTGCACGAGCGGATAAAGATTCACCGAGATATTGAGGTTGTGCTAGCACCAAGTACGCTACTGCTCCAGCCGCTAAGTATGCAGATTGACCGCCGCAAGTTCCGGCTTGCGGCTCAAGATGCGTTTTTCAAAGACGAAGGTGCTTACACCGGAGAGGTCAGCTTTACCATGCTTAAGGACCTTGTTCATTACGTTATCGTCGGTCATTCGGAGCGTCGCCTCCATTTTGGAGAAAATCTGGAAACAGTGCGTGATAAGGTCGCGGCAGCTGTCCGCAACGACATTACCCCTATACTGTGTGTCGGCGAGACGAACCAAGAGCGGCTGGAGGGTGAGACAAAGCAGGTTTTGCATGACCAAGTGGTTACCGCGCTTAGTAATCTCACGACAGAGGAGGTCAGGAATGCCGTTATAGCATACGAGCCAGTATGGGCGATCAGTACTTTCGGCGGCCAGGTAGCAAAACCATCTGATATTGAGAAGGCAATTGCCTCTATTCGTTCACAAATAGCTGATTTATATTCCAGGAAGGTTGCCAACGAGGTCCGTGTTTTGTACGGCGGCAGCGTTGATGATCACAGTGTAAGCGGATACCTGGCGATTGACGGTTGTGACGGTGTTTTGGTCGGCGGCGCCAGTCTGAATTACCATAAATTTTCCGGCATTGTTGACGCAGCGTACCGGCTTGGGCGGGCAGAGGAGAGCAACTAACTATGGCTGACAGCAAAAAGAAAACAGACAAGGAAAGCAGCTCATCAAATAAATCCAGCGAAAGCAAAGGTCAGGTTATCGATGTGTCGCGTCCAGGCACGTCAAAACCAAGCTCTACCAGCCGTCCGATAATCGTCGGCAGTGGCAGCAGGCTGACCCAAGACCCAATGGTAAGCCAGTCGAGCAAAGACGAAGAGCAGCCATCTGGTTCGGCTCAAAGCAGCGGCAATAAGTTTATTTCCGGTACCGGCAAAACCATCCAGCCATTGTCGAGCTCAACCGAAACAAGCAAGGATGACGCGGAACAAGCGGATAGCACGAAAAATGCCACACCTGCAACCGACCAGAAAGACGAAGCGGAGGTGCCTGCTGCAGACGACCAGATAGAGCCCAGCACAGATGATCCAGATAAAAAGACTGATGAAAAAAAAGAAGCACCATCACCAGAAAAAGAAGACACAAAATCTAATCAAGAGTCAGGAACCTCAGACAAAAACGAGGCAAAAGAAGACAAGTCAGAAAGCGCCATCGTTGATGCGGTTGTTGACCAAGCTGCAAGTAAAAAGAATACTACAAAACAAGATGCTGAAACGAATGAGGACAAGTACAAATCTCTCATAGAAAACAAGACATATTTCGTAAAAGTCGGCCAGGTCAAGCGTAAGCGCCGAGAGTTCGTTGTCATCACGCTCAGTATTCTAGCGATTATCGCAACAGTCGTTTTCGTTGCGCACGAGTACGGTTACATTGCAATTTGGTAACCGAAAAACGTAATTATTATCACTACCCGTTTGTTACAATGGGGAGGTGTCAAATAATCTCCTTGAAGACTTAAACCCGGAACAAAAACGAGCAGTGGAAACAACAGAAGGTCCACTGCTTATTTTGGCTGGTGCCGGATCAGGCAAGACGAAAACGCTCACCCATCGGGTTGCAAATTTGTTACATACCGGCAAGGCGGAGCCTCATAATATTCTAGCGGTCACGTTCACCAACAAGGCTGCCAATGAAATGCGTCGCCGTATATGGGATCTGCTCTACCAGCCCGCGCGGCTGGATGAAGCAGAAGTGGATATTCCACGCAGCTTCATGCCGTTTATCGGGACATTTCATGGGATTTGCGTTCGCTTGCTCCGCCAGGACGGCGAACATATTGGCATTCCGTCTTCGTTTGTAATATTCGATGAATCAGACCGCCTAACAGCAATCAAGCAGGCCAGCAAGCAGCTGATGATAGATGAAAAAAGCTTCACGCCACGCGCGATATCTAACCTGATAAGCTCAGCGAAAAACGAGCTGATGTCGCCACAGCTTTTCTCCGGTGCTGGCTCAGGCCCGCTTCATGATGCAGCGGCGAAAGTCTATCCGCTTTATCAGCAGATATTAAAGGAGGCGCATGGTCTGGATTTTGATGACCTTATCATGCGGACCGTCAGCCTGCTGGACACACACGAAGAAATCCGTAACCGGTGGCAACAGCAGTTCCGCTACGTTATGATCGATGAGTACCAGGACACCAACAACGCACAGTATCGATTAGTCAAGCTGCTAGTCGGCGAGCAGCAGAATATTGCCGTTGTCGGGGACGATTGGCAGAGTATCTATTCATGGAGAGGAGCAGATTTTAAGAACATTCTGAACTTCGAGCGTGATTATCCGGACGCCGCTATTATTAAGCTCGAGCAGAATTACCGCAGCACTAAAGCGATACTGGACGCAGCCCACGCGATTATTTCCAAGAACAAGCACCGCTCCAGTAAGGAGCTTTGGACCAAAGCGGGCGACGGCAATCCGGTAAAAGTGATACAAGCCAGCCACGAGCGGGCTGAGGCAGAGGCAGTTATTAACCGTATCAACAACGCAACGGAGGCAAAGCTTCGCTCGTACAAGGACTTTGCCGTGCTGTACCGAACCAACGCCCAGAGCCGGGCGATTGAGGATATGTTCATCCGTTACGGCGTTCCGTACCGTATCGTTGGCGGAGTTCGTTTCTATGACCGTAAAGAAATCAAGGACATCATCGCTTACTTGCGCTTGATTTACCAGCCGGAAGATACGGTAAGTTTCGAGCGGATCGTGAACACACCAACCCGTGGGCTCGGCGCCAAGTCTGTCCAGCAGTTCTTCGAGTTGGCCAGGGAGTTTGGCGGGATAGAATCGGCGTTCCGTTCGGTTCAGGACTCTTCTATCAGCACCCGTGCAAAGCAGAATTTCAGCAAGCTCCATGGCATTCTGTCGGAGACGCGGCTGCAAAAAGATGAAGTGCCGCTCTCGATGATGCTTGAATCGCTTATTCGCAAAATTGACTACATGGATTACCTGAGCGACGGATCAATTCAAGGCGAATCTCGTCAAGAGAACGTCAAGGAATTTATCGGTGTTGCCAAGGCATATGATGAGCTTGGTTTGGCAACGTTCCTCGAGGAAGTATCGCTTATCAGCGATTTAGATGGAGCCGATTTTTCCAGCAATGCCGTAACGCTCATGACACTGCACGCCGCCAAAGGCCTGGAGTTTCCGGTGGTGTTTATGGTGGGCATGGAAGAATCCATCTTTCCGCATTCGCGGTCGTTGTTCGATCAACACGAAATGGAAGAGGAACGGCGGCTCTGCTACGTGGGCATGACCAGAGCAAAAGAACAGCTTTATTTGCTGCACGCTACCAGCCGCATGCTGTTTGGGGCGATGCACCATAATCCGCCGAGCCGCTTCCTTAGCGAGGTTGATGGCGCAGAGCTTGAGGCGATGCCTGGCTCAGCCGGATTATTCCAAAATTACGGAGCACCAGAGGTGCCCCCACAACCTCCTGGCGCCAAACCATCCCATGATGAGCCAACGTACGTGCCAGACTTATCAGAAGGCGATGCCGTTTCCCATCAAGTATTTGGCCAAGGCACCGTCGTAGAGCTGGAAGGAGACATCGCTACGATATACTTTAAGAACAAAGGGCCGAAGAAAATTAATATCTCTTTCGCGCCAGTCCAGAAACTTACGGAGTAATGTCACGATGAAGCGATTATGGAGACTGCTCGGTATCAGCGCATTTTGGCTGACATGGCCATCATTATTCTTGCGTATGCGGCGCACCGCACGGGTTCGCGTTGCTATCGTTCACGATGGCAAGGTCCTCATGGTGAAAAACTGGTATAACTCTGGTCAGTGGCAATTGCCTGGCGGCGGCATAAAGACAGATGAGTCACCGCTGGAGGCTGCCAAACGCGAGGTAAAAGAGGAAATTAACCTTAGCCTACCGGAAAACACACTTCATGAAATTGGTGAAATCCATACGGTGCGTGAGCGCGGTATACCCTTTGCATGCCACACGTTTTCCGCCGTCGTAACGGATGTTTCCGCGCTCAAGCCGCGAGCCATCGAGATCGTTGATTATTGCTGGCGCCCTATCAGTGACGCTGCACAACACGGCATATCCACCAGTACCCGTGAGGCGCTCGGACTGATAGAAAACAGGGTGTGATTTTGCTATGATTAAGCAGGTTACTCTCGTAAATGAACCCACCATGCAAGGTGAGATGATAGGATGACAAAAAAAGCGAAACGTTCTCAGAAGCGGAGGCATTTCATACACAATTGGCGACGGCACCCGATGGTCTTGCCGGTTGCATTGTTTTTGTTGTTGTTTTTCTTAAGTATCATTTTTTTTATTAGTAGCGGTGGTACGACGCACGGAGCGAGTGATGTACGTGTCGTCACCCTTTCGGTTGACGGCGAGAAACAGGTGGTACCAACTCGTGCAAGGACAGTCGGCGAGCTACTAGAAAGGCTCGGGATAGAACTTCGGGAAACAGATGTAATAGAACCGTCTGTAGAGGCTGAACTAGAAAATGATTTCCGCATAAACTTGTATACCTCCCGCTCCGTATTAATCGTTGATGAGGGGGAGAGAATATTTTTCGAAACCGCAGAACCTGAACCGCTTGACATCGTTAAAGCGGCTGGCATTGATGTGCATGATGAAGACATCGTAGAAAAAAATGTAGAAGAGCCGATTGATGCGATTGACGTGTTGCAGCAGGGTAATATATCAATCAGTATTATTATTCGCCGATCAACTCCGGTGATGCTGAGCCTGTTCGGAGCTGATTATGAGATACGTACACACGCTAAAACGGTCGAAGAATTGCTGATAGAGCGAGACATCAACATAGAGGAGGCATCGGTGTTTCCTGATTTAGACACCGAACTGTCAGAAAACGAAGCGATATTTGTAACCGATCCAGACAAAGAGATTGTCATGGAGGAGGAGGCGATCCCACAAGAACAAGAATATGTTGACGACGAAACGATGCAGTCAGGGCAAACACAGCTACGAGATGAAGGTGCTCCAGGCAGAAGGGTAGTTGTCTACGAAATTGCCGAAGACGGTAGCCGCAGCGTATTGCACGAGGTAGTAATCGTTCGTCCGAAGCCTCGTATCATCGTTCGAGGCACCAAGCCGATCAGCAGAAGCAATGAGGCCATACTCTATGATCTTAGGATGTGCGAATCAGGAGGAAATTATCAGACAAACACTGGCAATGGCTTCTATGGGGCGTATCAGTTTATGATTCCGACCTGGGATAGTATCGCACGCTTGTCTGATCGCTCTGATCTTGTAGGAGTTCGACCTGATTTAGCGTCGCCTGCCGATCAGGACTTCTTAACGCTTCAGAACGGCAGGATAAGCGGCTTTCATAGCCAATACCCAGGCTGTTCCCGAATACTAAACCTACCAAACCGACCTAATTAAAGTGAACAGTGAATAATCTGACATACTGCTTATATGGTGCATTTGCTAAACTTGAAGCATGACATATCGTTTTGACGGCTTTAATTATGTGGTGCGGCTCGAAAAGGGCGAGCAGCTTATCGCTAGCCTAGAAGAGCTGGTCGCAAAAGAGCAGATATCCGGTGCCTGGTTGAGTGGTCTCGGAGCAGCACTGTGGGTAGAACTCGGGTACTACGACCTGGAAAACAAAGAGTATATCTGGAAGCGAATCGATGAAACGCTAGAAATAACCGGCCTAACTGGCAACGTTGCCTGGAGTGACGGCAAGCCGGCGTTGCACATTCATGGCTCGTTTTCTGATAAATCGATGAATGGCTACGGCGGTCATGTTAAAGAACTATCTGTCGGCGGCACCTGCGAAGTATTTCTGCATATGCTTCAAGGCAACGAGAAGTTACAGCGTAAGCAAGACAAAGACACAGGCCTGAACCTGCTCGACGTATGAGTGAGCAAAGCTTTCGGGTTCGGGTAGAAGATTTGCAGCCGCCTATTTCAAAGCGGCACATGACGCAGATGTATAACTTGCTGGGCGAGCTGACAACCCGCTCCCTGACTCGAGAGCAAGTAGAAGAAAACATCGAGCATATTGCTGAAAGCCTGGACCAACACCAAGTCGTGGCCTTGCACGCTGGAAATATTGTCGGCATGGCAACGCTCACTACTAAGATTATTCCAAGTGAACGGACCGGATACGTGGATGACGTCGTCGTAGCTCGAAAGCATCGCGGAAAAGGGATTGCCCGCGCACTTATGCACGACATCATCGAACGAGCTGATGATGAACAGTTAACACTCCAGCTAACTTCTGCAAGCCACCGACCAGCAGCTTTAGCGCTTTATTTAAGCCTTGGCTTCAATAAAAAAGATACTAACTATATGCTAAGAAAGCCACGACATGAATCAACCAGAAGCTAAAAAATCACTCGGGCAGCACTGGCTGGATGACGATACCAGCCTGGAGGCGATGTGCGTTTCTGCCGATGTGCAGGCTGGCGATACTGTTTTGGAGATCGGCCCGGGCACGGGTGAGCTGACAGAAAAGTTGCTTGAGGCCGGCGCAAATGTTACCGCCCTAGAGATAGACGAAAGCCTCCATAAGGGCTTGCGGCAGCGATTTAGCGCATATCCAAGTGACAGCTTTCAGCTGGTTGCGGGAGATATCCGCACGTACGATCTTAGTAACCTGCTCGCCCCGTACAAGATAGTTGCGAACATCCCTTATTACTTAACCAGCCATCTGTTGCGGATATTGTCTGAGTCTGCCAATCCCCCAGTCATGGCAGTATTGTTGGTACAAAAAGAGGTTGCCGAGCGCGTCGTCGCCAAACCGGGGGACATGTCGCTGCTTAGCGTCACCGCTCAATTTTACTGGCAGGCAATGCTTGGGATGGTCGTGCCAAAGGAATTTTTCCAGCCGCCGCCAAAGGTAGATTCACAGATACTTATATTAGAACATCGATCCGCGCCGTTGTTTAAGGTTGATGAGTCCGCCTTTTTCCGCCTCGTCAAAGCTGGCTTTGCCTCGCGTCGTAAAAAACTGCGCAGCAGCCTGGCGGCAGGCCTCCGAGTAGACAAGCCAACGGCAGAAAATATGCTAATGGGAGCGGGTATCGACCCAAGCAAGCGGGCGCAAGAGCTAACGCTGGAGCAGTGGTATAGCATATACCAGCAGGCAGCAGAAGTACTGAAGCCGTAGGTCGGCAAACCAGGGCAAACCGTCTTACATTTTCAAGCAAAAACTCCCCTGCCCCTGCCCTTTTAAAAAATACTTGCGGCCGCAAGTATTTTTATACTACAATGAAACTGCTTATGAAAACACCAGCTCAACAAAAAACATCACTTGACGAAATTCCCTATTTATTGCATCATATGTCTTTTCTTCTCGATAATGAGGTAGACGATGCGTTAACAGAGGAGCTCGGCATAAATTTAGCCCAACTCAAGGTGTTATATGTACTGGAGCGTTGGCCGTACTCTCAGCAGCGTTCTATTGCCCGCATCCTTGGCCAAAGCGAATCTAGCGTAAGTCGTCAGACTCAGCAATTGAAGGATGCCGGCTACGTCACGACAAAACAAAACCCGAAAGATCGGCGCCAGCAGATTGCTGCCATGACGCGTGATGGCGCCAAGCTTACAGAAGCCGCCCGAGCTATTACGAAGCGCTGCCACAACACTGCCCTGGCCGCCCTTGCTACTCCTCAGCGCGAGCAATTACGCGATACGCTAGAGCTCTTGCACCGCCGCAGCTGTACGCCAGAAGCTGGCTGCGAACGCTATATCAGATAGCATAATTACTAATAAAATGGTATAATATACTTATGCAGTCTTGTACCGACTTGGCGTGGGACTGTATAATGTATGTACATGGGGCTGAATTTTAAGCTCGACGTTAGCACGTTAACAGTTAGATCAGCAGGCCGCTTGTCAGCGTTATAGACAAACAATTTTAGTTGCAAATTCATTTGTACAGCGTGTAGCTAGCATGTTCCGCATGCCAGTTCTCGCACCAGCTTACGCCTAAGTACGTAAGCCGTCTCTGTGTCGACACCAGATAGATGCACGAGACGCTATATTTTCTGGTTGCCTATTTACGAGAGATCCATAGTAGATAGAAAGCCTTTTGGGTCAACTCGGCCAAACTTTTTGTTTGTTTTAATGTTTAGCCGAGAAATCTAAACAAACTATGCCTGTAGGACAGACTAACTGATCGTCTAGCGGACGCGGGGGTAGTACCCGCCAGCTCCACCATTCTACTTCGCTAAAGCTTCGTAGAATTGTAACAGCATTGCTTATTCTATTTTCGCTAAAGCTTCGTAGAATTTAGCTAAGTAGAATGCCCTCCATAGCTTTATGCGACGGAGGGCTTTATTATTTAATACATATGCACTACGTATATATCCTGAAGAGCGTAAAGCATGACAAGGTCTACACGGGTTTTACTGAGGATCTACAGACGAGATTAAAGGATCATAACGCTGGAAAAAGCCCACACACGAGTAGGTTCAAGCCTTGGAACTTGGTAACGTATATCGCTTTCAAGGAAAGAGCCGATGCACGAGCATTTGAAAAATATCTAAAGACTGGGTCAGGTATTGCTTTTGCCCGTCGCCATTTCCTATAGTTCACAAATTAGGCAATAGTTCGTACCCGCCAGCTCCATTAAAAATACAAGACCTTTTTTAAGCGCTGCAAACCAAACCATAAGTATACGCTGCAGAAGATTTACGGTATACTCCACCCAATAAATAAACGAATATGTCGAGGTAGGTATGCCAGAAAGTATGATTGATAGAGCAGCCGAAAGAGTAGCAGAAGTGGACAAGAGCAGGAAAGAAGAGAGGGCGCTTCAAGCGGAACACAACCAGAAGGACTTAGAGAAGAGAAAAGAACTCGAAAGCGTAGTAGCGCCTAGAAGGGCAGTAGCTGATAGGATATCCAGCATACTGAAGCGGGTTGACTCAAACGAAACGATAATTTTAAGCTATGATAACTACAAGGCAAAGCACAGACTCTGGGAATCTGACCCGATTCCTCTAGGTGAGCTCGCTCAGGCAGATTCAGAGGGCAGAACCCACGCGTTTGCAGCTGTGTATCGAAAGGACAGGCTCTACAAAGTAAAGAGAAGAGGCATTTTAGGCTCCATGGGGATCAGCATGAGGACAACCTTAGACGACGGCTCTTTTAAAGCTGGTATTGAGTTGATGGCAGGAACCGCGGATGGAGAAATGCTAGAAATAGTCGACCAGAGGGCTGTTGCAGTTAGTGAGGGCTGCCAGCAGCTTATTAGGTGGGGAGATAGCTCAAGAATTCGTACGCAAATTGACGATGAGACAAGGTCAGACAGATATGCTGCTAAGCCATCTGCTGAAAGGTTGTTGGAATGGGTAACGGAGATTGAAGAAGTACTAGCCCAAGAGCCTTCTGTGACGCCAGGGACAAACAGCTGATATATTAACTGGCATGCTTCAAATCATCTTCGGCACCTCTAATCCTAAAAAAGTGGCTGATATTCAGGCGCTGCCGGCGAACGGTTTCGAGGTGCTGACACTGGAGGATATCGGTGTCACCGCGCCGGAAGTCGAAGAAAACGGCGCAACATTCGAGGCGAACGCTCGCATCAAGTACGACGCAATCCGCCCGCTCGTACCGGATGAGTATCTTCTGGCAACCGAAGATTCTGGCCTGGAAATACACGCGCTCAACAACGAACCAGGTGTTTACTCCCGGCGCTGGAACCCAGAGCGCAGGGAAATGACAGACGAAGAGCTGATTGATAAAACCATCAGAGAGCTAACTAATAAACCTGACCGGTCTGCACGGTTTGTCTCTGCCATTGCCTTTGGCGGATCAGGGATAAGCTCGCAAACAATCAGAGGAGAACTAGCCGGCGAAATAACCGAGCAGCCAGATGAAGAAAACCGGATTCCCGGTATGCCGTACCGCGCGGTTTTTTACGTATCAGTAGCAAATCTTATGATGCAAGAGTTAATCGACACTCCGTACGAGCAGCGGCAACCTCAACTTACCCACCGCGAAAAAGCCTGGCTGGATATGCTTAGAAGGATAAGTAGCGAGTTGAGGTAGCAGCATGCTAGCCGATATAAACTTGACTAATTACAAGAAATAATTTATAAAATACCTATGAGTGAGATACCGAATTTCGAGGACTGGGAGCAGCGTCACCGTGAAGCAGAGCGTATGACGGCTGAGCGAGAAATAGCAACCCAGAAGCGAAGAGCAGAAGCAGAAGCAGAAGCGCAAGAAAGAAAGCAGACAGAACTGCTGTTTAATAAGACAAGGCAGGTCGCACCGTATATAGCGGAGTCGCTAGTTTATGGCATGACTCTGCCAAACGTAAAGATTATTGAGAGAAAAGAGGCTTTAGTGCGAGCGGGTGGAATTTCCGGCTTGTTTGGTGCAAAGCTACAAACGGAGCGGTCTGTTGAGGTTGGGGACGGCTGGATGCTATATGGCCACGTGGAAGGTAATCGCGGATCAGGCTGGGATAGAGACTACGTCAAAGCATGCGTATTGCTAGAGGATGGAAGTGTCGGATATGTGTCCGGAAAAGTCAATTTTGGTTGTAGGTATAGCGAAACTAAAGGCAGCCCAAGGTGTCCTGATACAACGTCACTAAGTGATGGAGATGAGCTATATATCACAGCTCGAGATAATGTGTCACTAGAGGTAGTTACGGAAAGTCAGCTAGAAATAATTGATTCAGCAAACAAGTCGTATGATGTAAGCGAGCAGTCAAAGAGCTGGCGAAATGAGCAGAGAGCATACAGTGAAGAACAAGTATTGGTGGGCTTATCGACCCTAGCTTTTAAGCATGGTGTATCTATGGAGGGCTTTTAACATTATTTACACTGAAGTTCACACTCAAAGACACAGGAATTAAAAATAGCGGCGTCCGTCAAAGGCGCCGCTATCTTGTTTTAAATCTCTTACTCTTCTGTAGGCAACAGTACCGCGTCAATCGCGTGAATGACGCCGTTTCCGGCAACGATATCAGTAGCTACAATCTGTACGCCGTTCACGAAGACCTCATTATTCTCTACGGTAATCTCTAGCATTTGTCCATGCAACGTCTCAAGCTGTTGGCCATCTTGTTCTAGTAAGTCTATTTCCAGAATCTCACCTTCAACGACGTGGTACGTAAGGATATCCCGTAAGTCATCACGAGCCAGCAGCTCCTCTACGGTTGCGTCTTGCTCCTCGGCCGTTGTGTTAAAGCCGTCGTTGGTCGGCGCAAACACCGTGTATGGTCCTTCCTCGGACAGAGTACCGACTAAATCGGCTTGCTGAATAGCGGCTACAAGTGTGGTGAACTGCGGGTTGGCATCCGCAACTTCTACGATGTTTTGCCGCTCTGGCGCTCCTTCCTCTGTTATTTCCTCGGTTTCTGTTGGGTCAGTAGTGTCGTTCTCGTCCTCATCGATATTCGCAAATATCAAAAACGCTCCGATAGCGACTACCATTATAGCCACCACAGCCCATATTAGCCCTGCGTTCGCTGCTCCTTTGT
This sequence comes from Candidatus Saccharimonadota bacterium, assembly GCA_050486305.1. GTDB lineage: Bacteria > Patescibacteriota > Saccharimonadia > Saccharimonadales > SLHW01 > SLHW01. Next base: position 607,968 of record JBJHDA010000001.1, on the reverse strand, counting down.
TCATGCTTCCCCCTTTAATCTTCTATTATGCCGTCATGCTAGCACGTCAATACGCCAGAGAATGTGGATTATATTACACGTGCGATAATCTTGTGGAAAAGCTACCCGCCAGTGGTGCTGGTGAACTATGAACCGATGATAAGTATCGCGAACAGAAAGTAGATAACCAAACTCAAAATATCCTGCAGCACGGTCGCGAGCGGCCCGCTTCCCATGGCCGGATCTTTGCCGAGTGATTTAAGTGTAATCGGTACGGCAGAAGCAAGCACCGATGCAATCGTGCTGGCACAGAGCAGGGTAAGTGCTACTACCAGCGCAACATCCATAGACTGGCTGATAATAAATGCGCCAACTGCACCAAGTGCGCCCATTATTACTCCAAGCACCATACCGACGAGCAGTTCTTTTACGATGTATCGTCCGTACTTAAGCTTCATCATCGCGAGCGCTCGCACGGTAATCGTGCTTGATTGGGTGCCGACGGAGTCAGCGATATACACGATAACTGGGATGAAAAAGGCCAGGGCAATCGATTTTTCCAGCGTTTCTTCAAAGAAGCTGGCAATGAGCCCGAGCATCATACTAAGCACCAGCCCGATAATCAGCCATGGTGTACGCGAACGGACCAGCAGTGTCGTTCGAGCCTGTATCAGTTTAAGTACATTCGAGTGCTTGTCACGCACACCGGCGCCAAGCATCGTGTCCTCTATGTGCTCTTCGTGCATGATGTCGATGATGGCGTGGGAGGTAACTGCGCCGAGCAGTACGCCATGCTTATCCGTTACCGGAACCGCAACGATATCATCGCGAATAGCCAGATAAACAGCTTTTTCCTGATCGGCACGGGGGTGCAAAACGGCCGGAGGTGCCGCCATAATGTCGGCGAGGGCCGCGTCCGGGTTAGATGTTTCGGTTTTGGCGATATCCACGATACCGACGAGCTTGTGGTGCTCGTCCACCACGTAAATGGTACTAACACTATCCCATGCTTTAGAGAACAGCTCGTTTTCTATCGACTTGAACTTGGTGTGTGCCGTAAATATCGGTACATTTTCTGACATTCTGCTGCCGACGGATTCGTTCGGGTAGGTAGCGGGGTGGTCATTGGTCGGTGCATTCATGTCGTTTATATTACACCGAACCGTCGTTTGGCGGTAGCGTATCTGGCTTGTGTTCGGTATGGGTAGCCTGGTTTTCCTTGTAGGATCGGTGGTGGCGATGGTGTCGCCGTATCAATTGGCTAGAGATTGCCAGCAGCCCGATACTGCCGCCCAGCCCGAGGTACTGGGCTGCCGGTGAGGTGCGCTCGTTGCCATCCGCAATGTTCTGCTCGCTCGCGGCGATGTACCTCTCGACCAAGCGGTGGGCCGGAAACGCATCTTGGACTTTTTCGAACTCTTGGATGGCTCGCTGGAACCGTTGGTTCGCAAAGTACTCAAGCCCGTTACTCCAGGCTTGTTGGGTTATGCTGTTTACGTCTAGGGTGATGCCGTGCGTATCGAGCAAACTGCGGATATCGGTAATGTCGCGCAAATAACTTTTCGCGGCGTTCTGTTTCGTTTCGTCTTTATAACGGTAGGTCAGCAGCCCGACGGCCTTGGCGTTACTGGTAAGTACGGCTGGTCCGCCGCTATTGCCTTGTGAGGCATCGGCATCTGTCTGTAATAGCGTGCCGGTGCCGCCAGCAGCGGTGCGGATAGAGCTTATGGTGCCGTTTGTGGTGCTTACGGCCAGCTCTGTCTGGTCGACCAGCTCGTTTTCCGCATCGCTCGGGAAGCCGAGTATAGTAATGGCTTGCCCGGGTGTGGCATCAGCCGGCGCGGCCAGGCTGATTATCGGAGTGTTTTCCATACGGATGTGCAGCAGTGCCACGTCGCTTTGCGAGAACCCCGCTGCGTCCTGACTAACAATATTTATCTGATCTTTGCCAGAATAATCATAGTAGACCAAATCGGCAGTTTTAATATCGCGGGTGCTGCGGAAATCCAGTAGATCAAGCACCTCCTCCTCGGTTTCCGGCAGGATTGGCGTGTTGCCGATAGCCGCTAAAATGACTTTGCTCTCCGCGGTGAAACTGACCGAATCATCCGGCAAGCTATAAATTTGCGACACGACAGAAGCCAGCTTTTCCGGCCGGTGCTGCAGCGTGGCAATTTCCAGCGTAGACAGTCCGATAACATCGCCCAGATAGCTCGAGAGCTGCATCGGGTTGCTCAGCAGGGCATCTACCAGTGCATCCTCTGGCTCGTATACCACCACATGCCCGTTTGTCGCTATGTAGCCGTTGCTTGAAATAAAGAAGCCGGAGCCGGTCGTGGCACGGCACTGCTGCTCGATCGCCGCCTGGAACTCAAACGCGATTTCTGCGCACACAATGTGATACAGCTTCACCACAGCTGGTGATAGCAAGTCAGATAAATACTGTCTGGTTGACTCACTGCCGCTGACCCAATTATCTCCACCGGATTGGAAGAACTGCAGTGCCAATGTCTCACCGAGCCGGATGCTTCCCAGTAGCTCGGCATATGCGCCGGGCAGTTCTGGTGTCCCGATGAGCCCACGGACGATTATGGTGTATTCGCTTGGTTCATCAGCTAGCGGCGACCAAACAACGCTATAGACGTCGCTGCCGCGGTACTGGTACACCCGCTTTTCAGCGTTCAGCGGGCCAATCGGTTCTTCGCCAGTTTCTACCAGCTCGTAAAGCTCCTCGTCTGCAAATTCTGCCAATAATGTCGGTAATTCGGAGGCAGTTTCGTGCAGCAGCGATAGCTGGCTGGCTTGGGCGTACGGTTCTACGGCGCCAGCCTGTGGCGTAAGTGTTACTGCTGTAATCGCCGTATCACCGCGTTGTTCGGTGAGCGCTTGTAGCGGGATGTCTTCATCGTCGTCAGCAGCCTCATAGGCGGCTGCATCAAACATGCCGGTGTCTATATCCAGTGCAAACCCGAGCGACGAACGAACAGTAACGCGCTCCGATGTTGTTGCCCCGCGCACCTGAGCCATCTGCTCCAGCGGCGGTTGGGTCGGAGAGTACACGTAAAAAATCGTCAAATACGTTGCACAGATTAAAAACGCGAACAGGGAAAACCCAGCCAGTGTAATATGGTGCATTCGGTATGGTTTGTGGTGGTGCTTGTGTTTGTCTGATGCGTTTTTAACCATAAGAAAAGCTTCCACTTCATGATATGCTAACAGTACTGTATAGTGCAAACCGCATTAAGAAGTTAATCTACGAAACAAAGCAGTTATGATACACAAAACAAGGCTCATTCTTAACACCATCAGAAAACCAATCGTCCAGCTTCACCCGACGGATGTCACCAAGGCTCGCGTGTATATCGCCGAGCATTGGGAGAAGCTCAAACGCGACAACCCAAAAGACGACGACACGCTTATCGGCCTGCCGCACCCCTACCTGGTGCCAACCTATATGCAGGAGAACGACTTCGATTTTAACGAGCTCTACTACTGGGACAGCTACTTCATGGCCCAAGGGCTGCTCAGCGAGACGCATAAAGACCTGCTGCTCGGCATTTTAGAGAATTTCGTCTCCTTGATTGACCGGTTCGGCGTTATTCCAAATGCGTCGCGTACCTACCTTATGGGTCGCAGCCAGCCGCCCGTTTTTACCTCGTTTATCTTTGACGTGTACGATACGTACGAGCTGGATCAAAAGTGGCTGGACCGCATGATGACCGCCGCCGAGAAAGAGTACAAAACCGTCTGGCTGGGCACGGCGAAGCCGCACAACCGGCTGGTGCACGAGGGCTTATCACGTTACTACGACATCAACATGCTCAACGACTTGGCAGAGGCGGAGAGCGGCTGGGATATGACCCCCCGATTCAAGCGCCGGGCGCTGGATTTCTTGCCGGTAGATCTAAACTGCTTGCTATATAAGTACGAGCTGGATTTGGCCCGCTGGTACCGGCTCAAGGGCGATAAGCGGACCGCCGGCACGTACGAGACCGCTGCCCGCCACCGCGCAGAAACCGTCGATAAGCTGATGTGGAACAAAACCAAGAACCTGTACTACGACTACGATTATAAAAAGCGCAAACAAAGCACCGTCGCCTCGCTGGCCGGATTTTACCCGATGTGGGTCGGCATGGTGGACGAAAAGCGGGCCAAAAAGCTCGAGAAGTCGCTGCGTGTTTTCGTGCAAAAAGGCGGCCTCTCTACGACAGACACCTACACGTTCAACCAACGGGTTCCCGGCAATGGCATCCCGGCACAGTGGGCCTATCCGAACGGCTGGGCACCGTTGCAATTTATCGTAACCCAAGGGCTGGAGCGCTACGGCTACCACCGCGAGGCGCAGGATATCGCGCTCCGCTGGATCAAGACGAATCTAGACTGGTTTACCAAGAACGGCACGTTTTTAGAGAAGTACAACGTCGTGCAGCCGCATAAGCCGCCGGTGAAAGGGGTTTATCCGACGCAGGTGGGGTTTGGGTGGACTAATGCCATCTTTGAACGCTTCTGCCAAGACTACCTGGATAGCTGATCTGCCGTTTTACTCTGTCAGCTGGCAGAGCCAGCTGTGCCAGCAAAACTCTCTGCACTATGCTTCGTTGCTGTTTGCGTTACTCCTTCGACGTATTGTTTATACGCCTCAGTGCGTTACTCATCAGCGCCTTGCCTAGCACTAGAGCAGACAGTTATCAGAGGCAATCTAGTAGACCACCGATAGGAATCCAAAATTACGCTCAAGCCTGCCAGCCCTCCAAGTAGTCTACGACCCTAGAAATTACAGGAATAGAAAAATACTTGTCCAGGCAAGTATTTTTTTGAGGTGCTTAGTCCTTCAACTGCAGGCCAGTAAAGTCGTGGTAAAATTAGTACAACAATTAAGAACAAAAATGTTAGAAAAGAATTCACAAACAGAACCGTCTAGTAGCCTTACATGGAAAGATACTTTACAGGGTATAGACAGTTATCATCCTGCTATTCAGCCACACGCTCATCGTCATCTGGCTGCGAGGGGTATGCTTGACGCAGGCGAAGTTCAGCTCAGCGAGGAAACCCTTGCCTCATACGAAGGTGGCTGGGGATTTTTCAATCAAACAAGTATGGACCCACCAGAGTTTCAGGTAACTGCAGATGACGATTTGTATGTTGATGTATTGCTAGGTGAGCAAAAAGCAGAAGGGTATTATTCTATAAATGAAACCTTGGATGATGAACAAAAAGCGAAAGCTCAGCAGGGAATTGCATGGCTGTTTGAGGCAGCATGGGGCTTACCGAAGGGTACGTTTACTGATATCGACGAAGCCAGATTAAGGCTCTATCAGCTAGAGGATGAAAGCAATAAAGACAAGAAACAAGAGCTACTTAGGCAAGGCAAGCAAGTGCACTACCAGGTAGACAAGAGAGTTAAGTACCACGAATTGTTTCAGCGAGAGCACTTTGATGGTAAATTTTTGCACTTCGGCACATATGAAAAGCCGGCCAACGAAGAAGACTTACTTGACCATCCAATGCGAGTATACGTTCATACGCAGCCCGAAGCGGTTGGACATGTTGCGGCTGAGACTGTGCGCAGAATGGATGATATTTATGATAAATCAATCTACGGAAAGCTATGGGACGTATCAACTGCAAAGGGTGAACACACGGTACTCAGAAGAGACAATCTGCTATTTGTAATAAAGACACACAGTGGCATGGTGGCAGTTGCTGACATACTGAAAGATTTGTACGCTGAAGCGCCAGGAGTTTTTGAAACAGAAAGAGGCAAGCTTGAGCGCGGCCGTCAAACTGACCTTCCTATGGTATTCCTAGCCGAAGAGCCTAATCCTGCAAAATTTCCACGCCAAGAATCATTTAATAGTTCAAGATCTGAATACATAGAAACAGAAGCACAGGACACGCTAGTCAAGTCTTTCAAGAAAAAGTACCCAAACTTCGATAGGATAAACGATATTAGAGACGTTTTTCGGTGCGCATACGATAACGGCATAGCCACAAAGCAAGATTTAAAAGAGCTACTTCGTAAGTCAGTCATGCGCTCGGCAAAAAAATATGGTGTATCGACTAAAAATTACGCCATGAACTCGAGACGGTAGATCATTTTAACTGCCTGATTATTTTTTAATTTTCATAAAATACACGTAGGTGAAACTGTTGTAAATGAATACTTGACGCGCCGTGTCCTTCGAAGTCGAAGCCTGTGGACGAAGTAGGGTCAAGTATTATTTGTATGATAGCTAGTACTTTTGTTGACATCCTGAGGGAGGTGCGTTAACATTCAACTATATGGTTGAATATACATTTCAATATGATTCGGTGTTTCAGTCGCTCGCCGATGCGACGCGTCGAGATATTTTACAGCGAGTCAGTCAACATGAATTAACTATTTCCGAGTTGGCGGAAAATTATAAGATGTCTTTCGCTGCAGTAGCAAAACACCTGAATGTATTAGAGCACGCCAAGCTGATAAAGAAACGTAAGGAGGGTAAAAAACAATTTATTTCTGCAAATCCTCAGACCATAAGTTATGCCTATAAATATCTAGAGCAGTACCAGGCACTATGGACTCAGCGATTTGATAATTTAGAAAACGTATTAAAGGAGCAATAGCATGAACGAAAAAAACTTAGTAATTGAGCGAGTATTTAACGTATCTCGAGAAAAACTCTGGCAAGCCTGGGCACAAGAGGATTTAATCGCGAAATGGTGGGGGCCAAGCGGATTCAAAGCGCCAACCGTACAGATTGATTTCCGCGAAGGGGGAAAGTTCCTGTTCAGTATGGCCTCGCCAGACTTCTTTGACGGCAGGGAGATATTCAGCACCGGAACATATAAAGAGATAGTGCCCATGGAGAAGATTGTAATGACTGACAGTTTCGCTGACGAGCACGGCAACGTTGTGCCAGCATCTTATTATGATATGGAAGAACATCCACTAGAGATGCTGATAACAATTACATTCGAAGAAATCAGTCCAGACAAAACCAAGTTAACGCTCGTTCACGAAGGTGTGGACAAGGTCAGTGCTGAGATTCGATCCGGTATGGAGCAAGGCTGGAGCGAAACGTTCGATAAGCTCGCGAGCGAAGCGCCCAACGCGTAAACACGCTCGCCGAAGAATTATCCTGGCAACTACTAAGCACCGGTAAGCTATCTACTGGTAAATTACCTGAAGTGTTAAGTATTTCTGATTTAGCGGAGGGGGAGGCGGCCGCCGGAGTTGAGGTGGTTTTGGAGTGTGGGTGGAGATGCTTGCCCGGGCAAGTATTTTTGTATTTGGTAAAGTAAGGGTATGCAAACTGAGATTGAGGCGAAGTGGCTGAATGTCGATAAGGACGAGCTACGCGCAAAGTTGAAGAAGATTGGCGCAGAGCTGGTTCAGCCGGAACGACTGATGGTTCGGAGCGTTTTCGATTTTGCCGATGGTTCCCTTGAGGCTAAGAAGGGCTGGGTGCGCGTGAGAGATGAGGGTGATAAGACAACTCTCAGCTACAAGCAGCTGAACGATCGGACGCTGCATGGCACCAAAGAGGTCACTGTAGCCGTTGATGATTTTGAGGCAACATGTATGTTCCTTGAAAATATTGGCCTGGAACGAAAATCATATCAGGAGACTAAGCGTGAGAGCTGGAAGCTCGGTGATATCGAAATAGAGCTTGACACTTGGCCGTGGATTCCATCGCTTGTAGAAATTGAAGCACCAGACGAGAAACAACTAAAAGAAACAGCCGATAAGCTGGGCCTGGATTATGACAAAGCGCTGCACGGAAGTGTAGAAACGGCTTATCAGGCGGTATATGACGTTACCGAAGAAGAGATAAATACCTGGCCAGAAATAAAATTCATTGATATACCCGATTGGCTTGAGAAAACGCGTAAATAACAGAGTTAAAAAATACTTGACGCATCAAGTATTTTCCGGATTGCCGTTTTGGTCGAGGAAGTTGCCGTGGGTCCCGGTTGAGCCGAAGCCGCCGGCACCGCGAGCAGTGTCGCCGAGTTCAGCATGTGAACCGACTGTATTGATGTGCGGAATCAGTGCAAGACTGAAAATAACCTGTACGACACGCATATTGTGGCCGATGATGAAATCTTCTCCGGAATTGTTTTCGATCAGTGCTCCTGCTTCGCCGCGGTAGTCAGGGTCGACGGTGCCAGGGCTATTGGCAACGGTAATACCACGGGCTGCATAGCCGCTCCTTGGAGCGACCCAGTAAAACATAGGGAACTCCATTTTTGTCGCAAAGCCAAGGCCGATCATCAGCCGTTCGCCTGGCGGCAGAGCTACTTCGTATTTGGTATTGTCCGGCGTATCTTCGATAACCCAATCTCTTATAGAGGGGTTAATGCGGGTTTCCCATCCGGGAGTTTTGTTGAAGTCAGCCAATGTTTGGCGCAGTGGCATTTTCGCTGTCGGCTTTGTTAACGGGTCGACGATTGCCCGGGAAAAGGCGTCATAACCGATAGCGCCTTCGGTTTGCCTGACAGGTTCAGCGCCGCCTTCAAAGGTGTATATATCAACCTCTGATAATGCTCTGAAAGTAGCAATGCTGCCTACGGTTTGCAGCAGGGCGTCGAGTTCATTTTCCACTCTCAGAAGTCGTGTTTCCAGTTGATCGTCCGGGAGTGGGGTGCCGTGGCGCTCTTTCATTGCCAAGAGTATCGCCGCTAGACCGACAATACGCAAGCATGAGCAAAATACTTGCCCGGGCAAGTATTTTTTAGCTGCATTCTGAGTTGTGTAATTATGAGAGTAGCTACAATTGACAAAATACCATAGTATTGTATAAATAATCAGATGATTGAAGTAGACACGCAGGTGTATTCGGCGGAGGCAATGGTCTCTCAGTTGGAGAATCTTAATGGACTCAAACGAGAGGATGTCTTGATTGTTGGCTCCGTTGGGCGAAGCGCTATCTACGGTTCACTGTACGACAGGCCACATCACGAATACGAAGTTCGCCGTCAGCACCCGCTTGGGACGATAGCTAACCCGAGGGATATCGATATACTCGGTTTATCTGCAGAAGAAGCGACCAGTTATGCTCCATACCCGGTGGATGCATCGGGTTTCCGGGGGAAGTACTCTTCATTAGTTCGTGACAGAGGAGAATGGTATCTAGTAGCTGAGTACCATAATTTCGCCGAGCAGCTTCATCCGGATGTAATGGAGCCAGTTGAGGCGAAAGGTATCTGTGGCGCAATCGTAAAAACGGTACCAATCCAGACGCATAAAGCCATTCATCGGCTAGATAGAGCTCGAGTGAAAGATGACATCACAGCAGAGATATTAGAAAACGCTCATTCGGAAATCGGCTTAAGTGAAAAGAAGCGCGATGACCTCTATGGCGCGTTTAACGAGTTGCGGCGGCTTAACCGCAGCAGTACATACTTGACTGCGCGGAACCTGTACCGGAGGCATGTACCCGTCGGATTTCGGCAAAAGGTTGTGCCAATCGTCAGGGCCGGCAAAAAAACGCTGAGGATTTGTGATTAAGGTGTACCAGTGGCGCATGGTTGTATATGGTGGGATAATATATAGATGGGAGAGGCTGATTATCTTGATATCGAGATTCTGGAGCGAGAGCTTATCTTGCTGGCAGATGAATTTATAGAGCGGTTTCCGTTTGAGAATTATGCACATTACCGAGGGAAGCCTCCTAGAAGTTCCAGGAGTTTGGCAGGCACGGGAGTGGACCGCGAAGTGTCGCACGGGTTGGATGTGGTTGGCAATATCGACACCAGAGAGGTGATACGAACCAGCAAAGTCGCCAGATTTTTAGGGAGAACAATCAGCCAAGAGACAATCTCGTACCAGATAAATCACATAGTCGATTATACGAGCGGCGATGGGCGTATTGGTCCGAAATTTGATTACAAAAATTTTTCATTCGTGGTTGGTGAGGCGAATCCAAAACAATTTAACGAGTACTTAGAGGCTGTAAACCAGGTGGCAGACTGGCTCGCGGAAGCCGACCGCACAGACCGGTAAAGAGGCTTTACGCTATTGCTTATAGGGCATATTTATGGCACCATATATAGATTATGGCTGAGGTACCGTTTATGCCCGATAGCAGTGGAGAGCTGTTGTTCGGCGAGTGCGGTATAAGCGAGGCAGCGCGGGAACGGTGCAGTTCAGCGGTAGAGGAGCTTTCCCGTCTGACCGAAGAAAAAGCAGAAAACGTGTCTACGTTAGAGAAGCTGCGCCAGGCGCTCGGTAGGGCTGGGCTGAGCCTGCATGCACTCGTGCAATCACACGGTACGCTCCAGCAGCTTGATTTTGGGTATCGAAAGAGGGGAGACGACCTGAGCGTTCCGCCGGAGGAGCCGGAACTTGTTTTGCGCAGGTGTCTAGACAGTGAAACTGAGCTTATCGTCACAGCCCCGGGTGAAGATACGGTGTACTGCGCAGTCCGGACTGCTGATGAGAAGGACGTACTCATGACAGAAATACCAGTGGGTCGGCGTGAACGCATGGGAGACACGCTTGCGGATATGATTGGTATGTTTGCTGTTGATCGCAGAAAGGGCGAAGATACGCGGCACTTTCCTCTGCGTGAACCGCACAGAGAGGAAGCCTGCCAAGGCTACTTTCGGGTCGTGCAAGCTATCTCGGCCGACGCCCTCCAGGCAGTTAACCATTATTAACCTCAAGCTGAATACGCAAGTCGACTTGCGTATTGCCCGTGTTGTAAACTGTAATGAATGAGTGAAGAGGCTACCCAGTTGCCATGTGCAGACAAAATGGCTTTTGACAGCAAAGACGAGGCCGAAGCTAATGCGCTAGCCGCCAGCTGGCAGCACGGGAGCGTGCTGAAAGTGTATCGGTGTAAGCATTGCGAGCTGTGGCATTTTAGTTCGAGTGGATAAAATAACACCATCCGCTATACTGTTACAGTAAATAATAAAGCAGAATTTTGGCGCCTTTTACCAGCGGCAATCGATGAGAGACGAATTGAATGAGCTATTACGTTACCACATCAATACCATATGCAAATGCTGACCCGCATATCGGGTTTGCGCTGGAACTCATCCAGACCGATGTGCTGGCTCGTTACGCCCGTCAGCAGGGCGAAAACGTGCTGTTCTCTACCGGAACAGACGAGCACGGCACGAAGATTTACGAAAAGGCAAAGGAAAAAGGCGTCGAGCCGCGTAAACTGACCGATGAAATGAGCGAGAATTTCCGGACGCTGGGCAGCGTTGTCAACTCCAGCCATGATAGGTTTATCCGTACCACGGACGAAGACCACGAAAAGCGCGCGAAAGAAATCTGGAAGGCGCTAAAAGCCGATATTTACAAGGACTCGTACAAGGGTCTGTACTGTGTTGGCTGCGAGGCGTACGTTACAGAGGCAGCGGCGAAAGAAAACAACGGCAAATGCCCGGACCACCAGAAAAAGTACCAGGTGCTGGAGGAAGAGAATTATTTCTTTAAACTCAGCAAATACTCTGATGAAATCCAGCAGGCGATAGAAAGCGACCGATTGCTCATCTTGCCGGTCAGCCGTAAGAGCGAGATTTTAAACGTCGTAAAAGACGGGCTGGAAGATATCAGTATTTCCCGGCCGGTCGAGAAGCTTCCGTGGGGTGTGCCGGTGCCAGGCGACAAAACGCAGGTCATGTATGTCTGGTTCGAGGCGCTGATGAACTACATTACCGTACTCGGCTACCCGGAAAAGGAAGATTTCAAGGAATTTTGGCCAGCTGACGTACAGGTTATCGGCAAGGACATTCTGCGGTTTCACGCGGCAATTTGGCCGGGTATTTTGCTCGGGCTTGATATTGCGCTGCCAAAGAAGCTCTATGTGCACGGCTTTATCAACATCAACAGCAAGAAAATCAGCAAGAGCATTGGCAACGTTGTGCACCCGAAAGAGGTTGTCGATACATACGGCACCGACGCGCTCCGTTACTACTTGCTGCGGCACATTCCATCATCCGGCGACGGCGACTTTACGTGGGAAAAGTTCCATGCGGCGTACACCAGCGAACTTGGCAATGAGCTGGGCAACGCCGTTCAGCGTACTATCGCGATGATCGTAAAGTATCGGCACGGACAGCTACATGATATTTCGGCTGCAACGCATGATGAGGCACGTTACCACGAGGCAATGGAGCTTTGCCAATTTGATCGGGCGCTGGAGAGTGTGTGGCACATGGTCCGCGGCCTCAACCAGTATATTGACGAGGAAAAGCCCTGGGTTATCGCGAAAGAGGGTGATACTGCACGGCTCGACAGCGTCTTAACATACCAGGCTGGCAGCTTGCTACAAATCGCTGCCTTGCTGCAGCCATTTCTCCCTGAAACTGCAGCGGCAATCGAGTCGTCGCTACAGGCGAGTCCGATTGTGCTGCCGGACCAGACGCTGTTTCCTCGGGTTGAAGCAGCACCCCAGGAGTAAGCTAGCTTATGGAGTTTGTTGACACGCATTGTCACATACATTTTGAAGATTATGGACTGGACGCTGAAGAGACGTTTCAAGCAGCCATAAAAGACGGTGTAACAAAAATGATTCTTGTCGGCTGTACGCTAGCTGACAGTCAACGCGGCGTGGCGTTTGCTGCTGAGCACGATGGCGCGTGGGCATCAGTCGGCATCCATCCGCATCATGCGCAGCAGTATCTTGGTGACCAATCCGCAATCGACCAACTCCGACAGCTTGCCCGAGCCGAGCCAACGGTCGCCATCGGCGAATGCGGCTTGGATTATTACTATGACAATTCCCCTCGTGAGGCACAGGTTACGCTGTTTGAGCAGCAGCTCCAGCTGGCGCATGATGCAAAATTGCCGGTTATTTTCCACGTGCGGGACGCGTTTGATGATTTTTTCCCGCTTTTGGATAATTTTCCTGGTATAAACGGCGTAGTGCATAGCTTTACGGCAGGCAAAAAAGTGCTCGATAAAGTGCTGCAGCGTAATCTATACGTTGGCCTTAACGGCATTATGACCTTTACCAAAGACCACGCTCAGCTAGAGATGGCCAAAGCGGTTCCGCTTAAGAATTTATTGTTGGAAACAGATGCGCCCTTCTTGACACCGAAGCCCTTCCGTGGTACTATTTGCGAGCCGAAACACATAGTGGAGACAGGGAGGTTTTTGGCACATTTACGGAGTGAACCGCTTGAAGAAATTGCGAGTGCCACGACGGCTAATGCCAAAACACTGTTTCAGCTAAACTAATTGACTTATGAGTATACGAAAACTTTTATCACCGGAAACGAAGGATAACCGCAGAGAGTTCCCGCCAACGAGGGTCGAGCAAGACAGAGTCTGGGAGATCGATGTTGCTGTCGGGCTGCTTGGCCATGCGCTGCGCGAAATGGGAGTACACACATCTGAGACAGATCAGCCGCGCTCGAATAGTGCTGTGCAGGTAGATTTTGAAGCGGGAGCACAGGCGAACCAGCCGGTCGTTGATACTACCCAGGAGTTCAGCCAGGCTGATATAGAAAAGATAACCCGGGCAGCACAAGACGCTGCGGATAGAAACGACGGGATTGGAGAGGAGTTTGGCCATGCTGAAAAAGCTGCTTAACCAATCCAGTGAGGAGCGAAAGGCCGCTCGCGAGCGTGAGCTGGAGAATAAGCTAATCCGGCATGAAGCGCGAATCGGCGGTGAAGTGTTTGGTCCGGTTCCATCTGGCGAGCGTCGGGAATTTTTCTGCCTAGACGAGCGAACGTGGGTGTGGCACGAAGAATGGACGGACGAAGAGACCAGCCAGCGCCGTATGCAAACCACCCGCTATGAAGTCCGGCCGGACTGCGTACTAAAGGTTCGGGACGGTCAATACGCTCCTGTCACTGAAGAGGAAGCCGAGAACTTATTCGCGGCTGCCAAATCATACCAGGCAGCCGTACGGCAACAGCTTTATACCTTCGCCTTGTAGCCCGGCTTGTACAATAGGTACAGGAAACGAAGGCGTTATTATGACTATGATTTATCTTGACTATGCTGCTGCTACCCCAGTTGACACTGAAGTGCTGGCAAGTGCCCAGCCATATTTTGCTGATGCGTTTTTTAACCCCTCGGCACGGTATGAGCCAGCAAAACAGGTCCGCCGTGCGCTTGATGATTCCCGGGGCATTGTTGCTAATTGGCTCGGCGTGCGCAGCGAGGAGATTTTCTTCACGGCTGGCGGAACCGAGGCGAATAATCTGGCGATAGCGGGGGTAATGGATCAGTATCCCCAAAAGCGGTGTGTTGTCAGTTCGCTCGAGCATGATTCTGTGTTTGAACCCGCCAGCCAATATGACGTTAGCGAAGTACCTGCAACAGAGGCGGGGCTTGTTGATGTGGCTGCAATCCGGCAGAAGATAGATGACGACACGGTGCTGCTTAGTATTATTTATGCCAATAACGAAATCGGTACGGTGCAGCCGCTGCGAAAAATTGCTGCTGTGGTGCGGGAAATCCGCGAAAAACGTAAAGCAAGCGGCAATACTTTGCCGCTGTATTTCCACACCGATGCCTGCCAGGCGCCGAATTATCTTGATTTACATGTTAATTCCCTTGGTGTTGATATGATGACGCTGAACGGCGGCAAGATTTACGGATTTAAGCAATCAGGCTGCTTGTTTGTGAGCCGCCAGCTACGAGTAGTACCGATTATCCGTGGCGGCGGCCAGGAGCGGAATATACGCAGCGGTACCGAGAGTGTGGTAAACGCCGTCGGTCTGGCAGCGGCATTGAATAAAGTCCAGCAAAATCGTGAAAAAGAAACCAGGCGCATGAAGCAACTCCAGCAGCAGTTCATAAAACTGCTTGCCTCCGAGTGTCCAGGCGCTGTTATAAACGGGTCAGTGAAACACAGGTTGCCCAATAACTTGCACGTGACGTTCCCTGGTATGCATAACGAAATTTTGCTTTTGCAGCTGGAGGGGCAGGGTATTTTAGCGGCAGCCGGCTCTGCTTGCAGCGCGAACAACCAGGAAAAGCCCTCTCGTGTAATGCAGGCTATCGGTAAAGCCGATGCAGAAGCTCAGCAGAGCATTCGTTTTTCCATGGGTCAGGCAACAGTTGATACGGACATAGACCAAACCGTACAGACCCTTCGCCGGCTTCTTTCAAAAAAACAGTAGCGGTATGCTACAATACCTCTTGTACAGACAAGGTTTAAATCGATAGTTTATTTAACGTGAATAAGACAAAAATAAGACAATGGTTTTCAGTGCAAAAAGTCATGGCTGTGGCAGGCCTCATCGCGCTCGTAATTCTTGCGCTCAATTTTCCGCTGGCTGATGCCCAGTCTGTTGCCCAAGGCTTTGATAGCGATGAACGGCTGGAGCGAGGCCTGATCGTTGTTCTCGACCAAGAAGACACCGGCAAAGTCCGTCCCGCTACGCTAGAACGGGTCGAGGAGCTTTACGGGGTAGTTATCAATCCGAACGATGCAGCCGTAACGCTCTCTGGTGATTCCGAATCCGAAGTGTTTGTCGCCACCCAGGGCCGTTATCGGGTGCTGGTAAGTACGCAGAACGGGTCAATCGAACCCGGTGATTTTATCACTATTTCGTCTCTGGAAGGCATCGGTATGCGAGTGAATGACATAGTGCCAGTCGTTATCGGTCGGGCACTCAGCGGCTTTGACGGCAGCAATGCTGTCGGTACGGCACAAGCCGGCGACAGGACCGTTTCCATCGGACGTATCGACGTCGATGTTTTGGCAGCACGCAACCCGCTGCAGAAACCGACGGAGGCGAACCTGCCGGAGTTCCTGCGGCAAGCTGCTGAGTCTATCGCGGGTGATTCCGTACCGGCGAACCGGGTGTATATCGCGACATTCATCTTCCTTATCAGTACGTTTATCGCCGGCAGCCTGATGTACAGCGGTGTGCGCAGCAGTATCACGTCTATTGGGCGTAACCCGTTATCGAAGCGGTCGATTATCCGCGGGATGTTACAGGTGGTTATTGTCGGGCTTATCATTTTCATAATAGGTATTTTTGGAGTATATTTAATCTTAAGATTGTAGTAATGCAATACACGAGAGGTGGGATAATTACGTGGATATATACGGACTAGCAGCATTACTTGTAGGAATAGCGGCCACCGCTGTGGCAATTATCTGGCTCGGCCTGCGCGTTAGTAATGGTGCCGGTAAGCAATCCCGTGATGCTGCGGGCAGCCACTTTGACGAGGCAGAGCGTGATGTCGAGCACATCTTTAACGATGAATTTCGTGAAGAACTCCGAAACAGGGGTAGATTACACTTCGAAAAAATTATCGGCGAGAATGCCATGTTTCTTCAGCAAGACCTTCGCTTGACCACCTCTCAGCTGAATGAGTTCATGAAAGACGAAATTACCAAAAAGCTGCAGGACGAGTTCTCTAAATACGAAGAATCAATTACCGACGCAAAACAAATGGCCATAGATTCGATTACCAAAACGCAGGAGGCTATCGAGCAGCAGCGGCAAGTGATGGGTCAACAGCTCGTAAAAGAGATTGAGTCAGAGAAAGCTCATATGCTCAAGCGGTTCGAAGAAAATATCGGTGATATCGTGAATCACTACGTCTTAGCGGCTATCGGTGATCAGATAGATTTGAATGACCAGCTAGACTTTATAATTTCTGACATAGAACAAAACAAAGACGTCATAATCCGGGACCTGCAGGATGGCTCATAAAGATACGCATGATACAAAGAAAATCGAGCTCCCTAACAGTGTTGTTGGGGTAATGGACGTAAGCCGATTGGCAAGAGAAATGGAGTCGCTTGACGATTTTATGCATCAGTCTTCGATCCGTGAGCCTGGCACAACGATGAGTCTGCCAAAAATGAGCAAGCTGCTTGATGCCGTGGCAACGAATAATGATTTGAATTTACTCAAAAAAGAAGACCGGGCAACACTGCGACAGTTTTTGACATCACTCCGCGACAGTGGACCTAAGCTGCATATTAGCTTTAGCGTTGATCCATCACCACTATTTCTCGGTAAACTGACAGATTATTTACGCTCGACAATTCACCCATACGTTTTAGTGCAGGTCGGGCTGCAACCGAATATCGGGGCCGGGTGTGTCATACGTTCCACCAACCAGGTGTTTGATTTAAGTTTGCGGGAGGATTTTCGGAAGAAGCGCGGCTTGCTGATGAAGTATGTCTCTAGTCTCAAATCAAATACTGAGCCTCAGGCTGAGACGCAACCAGCGCCACAGCAGCCTGAAGTACAGCCTCAAGCCCAAACGACGGAGGCGGCGCAATGAATTCCGGTAATCAACACTTTGATAAGCTGGTTGCTGCCGGGAATCCAGTCGGTGAGGTATTGGCAGTCGATAACTATCTCATAACGCTAAAAGGGCTCCAGCCATGTTCTATCCAGGCGCTTGTTCTGTTTGAGGATGGAAGCAAAGGATTCGTCCATCAGGTGCAGAAAGATACGGTTACCGTGCTGCACCTTGGCAGCGAAAAGCTTCGTCTTGGCATGACTGCGGTCATCCAGCACCAGGAGCTGGTCTGCCGGGTTGGGAAGGATTTTATCGGTCGGGTAGTTACGGTAACCGGTGAGCCGATTGATGGCAAAGGACCGATTGCGGCTGATGGCGTCTGGCCGGTATTTAATACTGCGCCGCCACTATATGAAAGAAAGCTTCTAAGCGACCAGCTCGAGAGCGGCGTTACGACGATCGACTCTTTGTATCCGGTCGTGCGCGGTCAGCGTATGGCATTGCTTGGCGATAGCAAATCAGGGAAAAGCACCTTGGCAACCCAGCTGACGATAAACCAGAAGAACACCGACCAAGTCGTTGTCTACTGTCTTATCGCCAAACGACGCAGTGACGTTGACGCGCTGCTTTCAAGCCTGCAGGAGAATGGCGGACTCGAGAAGGCCATTGTCGTCGTATCTAATATGTTCGAATCACTAATAATGAGCTATATCGCTCCGTATGTTGCCTGCTCTATGGCAGAGTACCTATGGCAGAAGTGCGATCAAGACACCATCATCATTTACGATGACTTGACCAGTCACGCCCACGCCTATCGTGAGGTAGCTCTGATGTCCGGCGTTAGCCCGGGGCGGGACTCATACCCAGGTGATATGTTTTATGCCCACTCAAGTCTACTCGAGCGAGCCGGCCGGCTTGATGCAAGTGGCAAGCACCTAACGAGTATCCCGATTGTGAACGCTGCAGGTGGCGATATTACTGCCTTCTTGCCGACGAACATTATGTCGATTACTGACGGTCAGTGGATTCTGGATATGAATATTTTCCGAGACGGCATTCGCCCGGCCTTGAATATTGGCTTATCTGTGACTCGTGCCGGTGGTATCGGCCATAACAAGCGCCAAAAAGCGCTTGCGTCTCAGTCGCTTAAGCTGCTGGCCGACTATCGGCAGGCTCAGGAATTTTCACACTTCGGTTCGGAGCTTGCTCTGGAAGCAAAGCGAGCGCTGGAAACCGGCGAACAGCTTTTCGCATTGTTCACGCAATCTCCTGGCGACACGTATTCATTGGTGGCTCAGCAGCTTGCGCTGGACATTGTGCTAAACGCAGAAGAGGGCGAAAAAATCGATGTCGGTAATTTAAAGTTATACCTAGTTGAGTATGCTGAAAAGGTCAAAAAAGACGAAGACTACGATGCAGTAAAGGCGCAGCTGAAACAGAAATGCGTGGTCCAGCTAAAAGGCGCCGAGGGTTCAGCTCCAACAGGTCAGGCTGATGGTGGCGGCGACAACCAAGCCGGAGACGGAAAAGAAGCAGATAAAACAGCAGCTGCAGAAAAAGAACCGAAAAAGCCGAGCAAAAAAGAAGCGAAAAAAGCCAAGCACGATGAAAAAGAAAAGGCGAAGGCAGTGGAGAAGCAATCATGAAGCATCCGCTCGAACTAGAAAAAGAAGAAAAATCAATGGGCACGCTGCTTGAGCTAACCAGCGCATTCGAAGGTATTGCCAGTATGCGGATTGCCCAAATTAAAAACCAAGTGCTTCAGGCAACGCAATTTTTTAATGAGCTGTGGGAAATCTACTCTCAGCTGAAGGTCAGCCCAATTTTCGGTTTTGGGCGCAGCAGCTCAGAAGATGAGGTGATTGATAAAGAACTGCTCATAATTATTACAGCAGAGGGTGGCTTTAGCGGTGACATTGACCAGAAGCTCATCAAAGAGCTGCTAAAAATGTACGACAAAGAAAGACACGAGATAATTGTGATCGGGCACCATGGTGCGATTCAGCTTGCACAGCGCGGTATTTCGTATAAAAAATACTATAAATTACCCAAAAAAGATCAGAATATTAATGTTACACCGATTGTTAATGAGGTGCAGAAATACAAAGGCACCACAGTGTTCTATCAGCAGTATGTAAGTTTGATGGTGCAGGATGTGCGCCGGATTGAGCTGTCCAGTGCTGTCGCCCAACGGGGAAAGCAGGCAGAGGAAGACGACGAAAATCCGGATATCATCAGCGAGGCAAACTATATCTTCGAGCCGAGCACGTACGAGGTTGTTGACCACCTAGAAAGCACCATGATGCAGATTGCGATTAGCCAGCTGATTCTTGACTCTAAGCTAGCTCAGTATGCCAGCCGGTTCCGCGCTATGTCGGCTTCGCACGAGCGCGCCGATGAGGCAAAAAAGGAGCTGCACCTGGAATACAACAGAGCCCGTCGAGCAATAAAGGACAGCCGATTAAAAGAGATTATTAATGGACTCAAGAAAGCAAGATCGGGGGCCAACGTATGAACCCTGGTGTTGTTGTGTCAATGAAAGACCTTGTGGTACGCGTTGCGTTCGATGCCGAGGCACCGAGCATCGGTGAAGTTATTCTTGTCGATAATGGCCAAGATACGAAATTACTCGTGGACCACTTAGAATCCGGCGGTATTGCGATGTGCCTAAACATCCGAAGTAACCGCAATATACAAAAGGGCATGAAGGTTAAGCGAACCGGCCGCGGAATAGAAATACCGACAGGTGAGCTCACAATCGGCAGAATATTAGACGCACTTGGTGATCCGCTTGATGGCTTGGCTCCGGTAAGCGGTGAAAACCTCGTGTTTAAAGACATCCTAAAACTGCCGCCGCGCTCAAAAGAATTTAAGATTGCAAAGCCGGAGATACTGGAGACTGGCATCAAGGTTATCGACTTCTTTACCCCGTTTGTTAAGGGCCGCAAAATCGGTATTATCGGTGGTGCTGGTGTTGGTAAGACGGTGTTGACGATGGAGCTGATTAACAATATTGCCAAGAGCGGCTCCGGTCTCTCGTTCTTTGCCGGTATTGGTGAGCGTATTCGTGAGGGTCACGAGCTTTGGGATACGCTCCGTGAGAACGACCTGCTTAAGAATACGTGCATGTTTTTCGCGCAGATGAACGAAAACCCGGTACAGCGGTCGCTGATTGCGACGACGTCGGTAGCACTCGCCGAAGCGTTTCGTGATGATGAGGGCAAGGACATCTTGTTTTTCGCTGACAACATGTACCGTTTTGTACAGGCGCGAAACGAGCTGGCAACGATTTTGGATCAGGTGCCGAACGAAGGTGGGTATGAGCCGACCATTTTCTCAGACATTAAGGTCCTGCAGGACAGGTTAAGCTCCAACGAAAACGGCTCTATTACTTCTGTTCAGACTATTTATGTTCCGGCTGACGACTTATCTGACCCGGCCGTGCAAATGATCCAACATGAGCTAGACGCAACTATCGTACTTTCCCGTAAAGTTGCCGAGCAGGGTATTCGCCCGGCGGTAGACTTGAGCCAAACAACCTCGGCGCTATTGACGCCGGAAGTTGTCGGTGATCGGCACTATGTGTTGAGCGTGCGGGCCCAGTCATTGCTGCAAAAGTACGAATCATTAAAGGGTATTATCGCTATTATCGGCGAGAACGAGCTATCCCCGGCCGATCGGGCTGATTACGCGAAGGCGAAGAAGCTGATCAAGAACTTTACCCAGAATATGACCGTTATGACAAAGCACACTGGCGTGCCAGGTGAATATTCAACCCGCGAAGAAACATTGCGAAGCATTGAAGAGATTATCGCCTAACGCAGGTAGAAAGAAACGTGAGCGCAGATGGCAGATAACGACACTCCTCCTGAAGAGAACGCAGCCAATCAAACAGATGAGAGTATCATGCACGTTAAGGTGCATGCTCCGTACAAGACATATTTTGATGGCGAGGCAGTCAGCATTTCTGCAGTTAACGATACCGGGAACTTCGACGTGCTGGGTAAGCATCACCGGTTCATATCAATTCTTGCGAAAGGCGATATCGTTATCCGAAAACCCGATGGTGAAAAGGAAACGATTAGCATTCAGCAGGGCGTCATGCACGTAAAATCGAATGAAGTCGTCGTCTTCCTGGACGTTTAAAGAAGTAATCTAATCAAAAGCGATATAATCGAAAGCAAAGCTGCCTGACGAAAGGCTGCCTGATACGTGAATCGTAAAGCCTGTTGTTGTTCTGGTTATATAGTAATTAACGCTTCTGCCGACGGGGGTCACCACGACATGAGGTGTTTGATTAAAGCTATTGGCGAATGTTACGACTGCGACCGGACCATTGCCAGCACCATTACCAGGGTTAACGGCAACTGTGCCAGCGGTGTCGCTGCCGCTGATTGAAGTTGTGCCGCCGGATCCGATTGCTCCACCGTTTGACACGGACGGTGTAGGCCCACCGGTATCAATATGCCTGGTTATTTGCAGATCACCAGTAAGCTGTAGCTGATCGGTTGTGATGAGTGGTGCAGAAATGCCGCCACCGAAGCTGCCGCCTGCACCAACGGTTAGGCTGCCATCAACGACGAACTGCCCTTGTATATTTGTATCACCAGCGATGGATAAGCTGTTTGCTTGGATTTCGTCAAAGTTGCTTGTCCCGGATACGGTTATACCAGGTAGGCTCAGGCTCCCGCCAACGCTTATCTGGCCAGCTACGTCTAGATTGTCACGAACAAGCACCTGTCCAGAAAAAACTGTATTAGACTCGACGGTCAGAAGCTGCTGAGGGTCACCGATACGAGTGTCACTTCCTGCCAACTGTTCAAGTTCTTCAGCGGTCAAGCTTTGTGAGCCGATCCGGTCATCGTCTCCGCTATCACGGTCACGTTGGTAGCCGATAAACACGACGGTACCAGCAATTACGACGATTAGTACGAAGAACAAAAAGTATATGTTTACTCGGCTAATCAAGCGAGAAACAGAAAATTTCCCCTTCTTTTTTGGCTTTTTTTCTGGCTTATCGCCACCTGCTTGCGGTGCAGCGCCGGGCGGGGAATCTGCTCCGTCTTGACTGACGACGGTGCCTTGATCTTCCAGTGTGTTTAAGTCGTTGTTGTTTTGCGAATCATTATCCATGGCTATAATTTACGGTCTGCCCATAAGCTTATGCTTCAATAGTACTACGAATAAGCATAATCTATAAAGTTTTTCGAGCAAAGCGCATATGATACGTTATAATAAACGTCAAGTGAACGAACACATTAAGACAAAGATTTTTCTATGAAACAACTGATTATCGCACTGGTTATATTCGGGTCATTCGTCTTGCCGGCATCTGTGTTGGCTCAGACATCTTCTTCGCCGAATTATCAGGTGGATCAGACGTTCTTTGGCTCCGGCGGGGAAACGAACTTGCAGTCAGATAATTTTAGAAGCCGAGCGACGCTGGGTGAACTAGGCATCGGCGAGCTTAACAGTGATAACTTTAGGGCGTTTGCAGGGTTTAATACGACGGATGAACCGTTTCTGGAGTTCGTGGTAACTGGCAACAATATCGATCTTGGCTTTCTTGATACCTCACAAACGAACACGGCACAGGGGCAGTTTTATGTTCGTGCCTGGCAAGCTGGCGGCTACAGCGTGACAACCGATGCCGATCCGCCAACGAACGTTGCAAACGGCCACCAGTTTGCCACCCCGAGCACTCCGACCTCCTCCGCGCCTGGAACTGAGCAGTTTGCCATAAATCTTGTAGAGAACACCGACCCAGCAGTCGGCGAAGGATTGATTCAACAACCCGACGGCTCGTTCTCTTTCGGCCAAGTCACCAGTGATTATGCTCAGCCAAATAATTTCTTGTACAACAAAGGTGATGCGATAGCCTATTCAGAGGAAAGTACGAGCGTGACGCTCTACACCATCTCCTATATATTTAACATTTCAGAAGCAACGCCATCAGGTCAGTACGAGTTCCGCCAGATTTTGGTCGCCACAGGGCAGTATTAGGCAGCAGCATTACTAATATTGCCGCTACAGGCGGGCTTAGGAGCTGTGGATAACTTACCAGCGATTCAGTTGCTTCTCATAAACCCCTTATGCTAAGGTGATAAGTGCTAGTACTAAAAATAAAAAGCCAATACAAAAGGAGAATTGCATATGGTTTTTGTAGATAAACTACGGCGCTCAACGTCGATAGCTGCTGCAGCCTTACTGCTTGTGGCCACTATGGTGCCGCTGCTTGCAAGCCAGACTGCCAGTGCCTATACGATATTGGGTGATCGTGAAATTCGGATGAGCACTTCTGAGGGCGGCGCTGAAGAAGTATCGTACCGAGTGGATTTTGAGGTACCGAATACCGACGACATCGGCGGTGTTGTCGTAGCATTCTGTGCAGAAACACCGATTATCGGTGATTCAGACTGTACGGTGCCGGCTGGGTTCAGCCTTAGTGGTGCGAGCGTAGACCACACTGAACCAAGTGATGTAGACCTGTCCGGTTTTACAGCAGCCTTCACTAATGAATCGACCGGTGGAGCAGAAGAAAATACAGTAACATTAACGAACGCTACACCGGAAAACGCAACCGGAGCTGGTGACAGTGTTGTCTTCACGATAGAAGACGTAGACAATCCAACTGCTATTGAGACGTTCTACGCCAGGATAATGGTGTATGAGACAGATACAGCAGCCAACGCTTACTCAGTTGCCGACGTAAACAACCCGAACTTTGCCGGTGGTATCGCGCTCAGTACAGCAGAGCTAATTACCATCGAGGCTAAGGTGCAGGAACGTCTGACGTTCTGTATCCTTACTGATGCTCTCGTGTTTGATCCTGATCCGCAGTTGGACGACTATAACACCTGCTCTGGGTTTAGCTCTGATCCGGTAATTTTAGGTGATGATAACGGTGTATTGGATTCAACCAATCCATCCATCAGTAAAGACGCGAAATTTAACATTACAACGAATGCATCAGCTGGTGCGACTGTTCGAATGAAAGGTGAGACATTGACATCAGGTTCATTCAGTATTGATGCGATAGGCGACACTGATACTGCAAGCGCCCCTGGAACAGAGCAGTTCGGACTGTGTGTGTACACACACCCGGATAGTCGCGATACTGGAGGCTTGAGCGCAATTACACCATATGACCACGCTGATTGTGACGGTACTTCGCAAGGTCAAGGCAACGGTTTCGACAACGGAGCACTATTTGCCTTCGACACAGGCGAAACACTTGCAACCTACGGTAGCCCGATAGCGCTGAAGAACGCAGGTGAATTTTCTACCGGTGTGCTCGTTTTCCTCGGTAACATCTCCAACACAACCGAGCCGGGCATATACACCACGACGCTAGACTTCATCGCTACTGGTCGTTACTAGAGGGATAGAAGCAAAAGCATGATGCTACACTATGAATGTGAGGATGCAAACAAAGACTGACCGCTCTCGAATCATAGCTGTAAGCACAGTTCTTATAACGGTGATAGCACTTGTAATGGTGCTATCACCGTTTTCAACTTCGGCAAGTGTCGTTCAAGACCGGTTTGTGCAGCTCGAGAATCCTCGACCGAGTGATGTCGGGCAACATAAAGTGGGCTTTACTATATCTGATTTTTCTGTGCCGATTGGCTCGATTCGGATACAGTACTGTGGCGATACGCCGATTATCGGCACTCCTTGTGATCCGCCGGACGATTTCGATGCTTCAGATGCTGTGCTGTTGGAAGAGGAGGGCGAGACGGGCTTTTCGATTCACGGAGACAGTGATGACTACAATATTATCCTCACCAGAACTCCAGAAGTGCCAACAGAAGCAGAACTGGAATATGATTTAGGCGAGATTATGAACCCATCGTATCTCGGCTCCTTTTACGCCAGGATATTTACCTACCCGACAGAAGACGCCTCTGGGCCGCATACTCAGGCTGGCGGTGTCGCTTTATCAACGAGTATCGACGTAAACGTCGAAGCCGAGGTGCCGCCGTACCTGACATTTTGCGCAGGAGTGCAGATTCAGGGTATGGATTGCTCCACTGCGACCAGCTTCTTTATAGATTTGGGCGAGTTTTCCGACGCAGCTACCAGGTCAGCCACCTCGCAAATAGTCGCGGCAACCAATGCTGCTAACGGCTACGCAACGCGTATTAATGGTACGACGCTTATGTCAGGAAATAACGTCATAAATGCTTTGCCGACACCGGCTGCCTCGCAAACAGGTGTGAGTCAGTTCGGATTGAACCTAAGGAATAATACCAACCCTAACGTCGGGGCGAACCCGACTGGTCCAGGGACTGCGACACCGACCGCAAACTACAACACGGTCAACCAGTTTATGTTCGCAAGCGGGCAGGCGATCGTAACCAGCCCTGTCCCAAGCGATCTGAGAAAGTTTACAATAAGCTATATTACCAATGTTGACTCGGGTCAAGCACCAGGTATTTACTCTACGACAATGTCGTTCCTAACCTTGGCAAACTTTTAAAATGTTGCTATGATTCAATCATAAGCTAAATGAGAAAGAAAAAGAGAGGGAAAATGTCACTTTCTATCAAGAAACTAGGGTTATTTACGATTGCGACGGCGTTTTTATTAGTAAGCCTTTTGTCGGTTACGAATCTGTTTGCGCAGCCAGCTGGCGAACAAAGCGCAATTGGTAATGGATTCCGAATATCTCCGGTAACGTCAGAATTTGTTATCGAGCCTGGCCAGACCGAAGTAATGAATATTACCATCGAAAACCCGACAGATGTACCACTAACAGCGGTAGCCATAGTCAATGACTTTGTTGCAGGCGAGAATGAGGATGGCGAAGTCCGGCCAATCTTAGACGAAAACGCTCCTGCACCCCGAAACAGCTTTCGATCGCTGGTAGGAAACATCGATAGCTTTGACCTAGACGCAAGAGAGCGTGTCGAGATAGACGTACCGATTACGGTACCTGAAGACGCGAACGCTGGCGGATATTACGGAATCGTCCGGTTTGAACCAGCTAACCTGCAAGATGCCGGAAACGTAACGCTTTCTGCGAGTGTTGGCAGTATTGCCTTAGTCCGGGTACCGGGCGATCTAACTGAACGGCTTGATCTTGTTCAGCTTTCTGCTGCTCAGGACAGTTCACTGCGGTCGTTCTTTACCGGCGGTGACGTGAGCGTTCTTGTAAGGCTTCGTAACAGCGGTGATATCCACCTTCAGCCAAACGGACGTATTCAGATACGGAACATGTTTGGTGATGTCGTGCAGACGTATGAGCTGAATGACAGCAGCCCTCGCGCATACGTTCTCCCTGACACTGTTCGTCGCTTCCAGGATGACTTAGATTCTAGGAGCTGGTTCGGCCGCTACACTATCGAAGCAAACATCGGCCATATGCAGGGAGGCGGAGAGCCAATCAGCGCACAAGCAACCTTCTGGTATATACCGGTTTGGGCGCTCATCGTCTTGTTTGTGGCACTTGCAGCTATCGCCTTTGGGGTGGTGAGCATCGTAAACAAACGAAGCAACAAGAAGTCAACGAAAAAACGACGCTAAATCTAGCCCATAACACCGAAACAAAACAAGCTGCAGGTAACTCGTATTGCCTACCTGCAGACTTGTTTTTTTACAACAGAGGCGCTACCATAGTAATGACAGTAAACGAATTACACTCGTGATAAATACAAACATTATGCAAAAAATCAAAATAGCATCAGGCTCTCTGTTGTTTGTTGCTGCATTTGCCATGTTCGCATTCGCTATAACGAGCATCGCAAATGCTCAGGTGAGTCCTCCGCCGGAAAACCCGCAAGGTGGGGCAATCGGTATGCAAGGCAGTATTTCATCACCGCCTCCGTCTGAGGCTGCCACGATAGCCGTGCCGAGCAATGGTCAAACGTTCACATCGCTGCCAATTACCGTGTCTGGTTTGTGTCCTGCTGGCGACGACCTAATTATCAAGCTTTTCAAAAACGGCATTTTTAGCGGCTCCGCGGCCTGTGAAAACGGCAGCTATAGTATCCAAACAGATCTCTTTATCGGCGAAAATGAACTCGTAGCCAGGGTTTTCGATGCGCTCGATCAAGCGGGCCCGGATTCGAACGTCGTAACGGTAACGTACGAGGATGATAGCGTCGGGGCTGTTGGCAGACCAACCCTTTCGAGTAATTATGCGAAGCGAGGCGCTAACCCTGGTGAAACACTAGTATGGCCGATTGACCTTTCTGGCGGTCAAGGCCCCTATGCGTTCAGTGTTGACTGGGGTGATGGTACGTCGCCGGATTTGTTTAGTAGAGAGTTTCCTGGTTCGTTTGATATAGAACATGTTTACGAGCGACCAGGTGTATACAACATTATTATTAAGGCGACTGATGCCAACGGCAGCCCTGCTTTCCTGCAATTAGTCGGCGTGGCGAACGGACCGTTAAGCCAAGAGGATGTTGGTGAGCCCGTTGATACGGCGGCAACAACCACGACTCGAATATTGTGGCAACCAGCCGCAATCCTGATACCCTTTATACTTTCAACGTTCTGGCTTGGTAAGCGGTATGAGCTTAAGCGAATCCAGAACAAGATCGAGCGTGGCGAACGGCCGTTTTAGCGCATCGATTTGCTAGACTGTAGCATATGGCAGAGGCGAAGCATGTATTTGTTGGTATGTCCGGTGGTGTCGATAGCTCGTTAACCGCAGCGTTATTGAAAGATGCGGGCTATAGAGTAACTGGTGTATATATGAAAAACTGGGCAGAAGATTTGCCGGGTTTTTATTGCCCGTGGCAAGAAGACTATGAAGATGCAATGCGGGTAGCAGTTCAGCTTGGTATTGATTTTAAAATGTATGACTTTCAGAAAGAATATCGGCAAAAAGTCGTTGACTATATGATTGATGGCTATAAGCAAGGGGTAACGCCGAATCCAGATATTATGTGCAATCAAGAAGTGAAATTTAAACTATTCCTCGATTCAGCACTAGCCGATGGTGCAGATATGATTGCAACTGGCCATTACGCCAGAACTGTTAACGGACAGCTTCGAATGGGAGCTGATAAAAATAAAGATCAGAGTTACTTTTTGTACCGGGTAACAAAGCCAGCACTCGAGAAAACACTGTTCCCGATAGGTGAGCTTAAGAAAGACGAAGTCCGAAAGCAGGCGAAGGAGAAGGGTCTTGCTACCGCAGAAAAGAAGGATAGCCAGGGAATTTGCTTTATTGGTGACGTCCGAATCGAGGAGTTCCTAGAGCAGTTTGTCGAGACGGAGCCAGGAAAAATCGTTGACGTCGGCACAAGCAAGCCTATCGGTACGCATAACGGCGCGCTATTTTACACAATCGGTCAGCGGCACGGGCTTGGTATCGGGGGAGGCCTACCATATTACGTCTGCGGTAAGGATATGCAGAAAAACGAGGTGTACGTTACCAGTGACCTGCAAGATGATAGTCTGTGGTCGGACACGTTGGAGCTCTCCGCAGTACACTGGATAGACAAAGCACCAGAGCCAAACGAAGCCTATATGGCTCGAATCCGTCACCGTGGCGAGCTGCTGCCTTGTTCGCTTAGGTTTTCTGGCAGTACGACTGCTGTCATCCTTGAGGAGCCGGTGAGGGCAGCAGCGGCTGGACAATCCGCAGTTATTTATGACGGTGAAACAGTACTCGGAGGCGGCATTATTGCCAAAACCTAAACGAAACTTCATTTCACTGATTAAGGACTGTTTTGTTAGACTAATGACTGTATGAGAGCCCAAACGATAAGACAAAAGTACCTGAATTATTTTAAACAGCGCGATCACGTCGTGATTCCGCGTGCCCAACTTGTGCCGCAAGATGACCCAACCACACTGTTTACTGGCAGCGGCATGCAGCCGCTTATTCAATATCTACTCGGCGAGAATCACCCCAGCGGTAACCGCTTAGTAGATAGCCAGACATGCTTGCGTGCCCAAGATATTGATGATGTCGGTGATAATCGGCACACCACCTTTTTTGAAATGCTTGGAAACTGGAGTCTTGGTGATTACTTTAAGGAAGATCAAATCCGCTGGTTCTTCGAGTTTTTAACCGAAGAAGTCGGGCTTGACCCCAATCGGATATACGTGACGTGTTTTATCGGTGATGAATCGCAAGGAATCCCCCGGGATGATGAGTCAGCTCGAATCTGGCAAACATTATTCGAGGAAAAAGGAATCGGCGCCAAGATAGCAGAAGTGGGTTCGCAGGAAGATGGTGACCGTCTTGGTATGCAAGATGCCCGGATATTCTTTTACGATGACGGCGAAAACTGGTGGAGCCGGGGTGGCGGACTGGACAAGACCCCGCTCGGCGACCCGTGCGGTCCGGATAGTGAAGTGTTCTTTGATTTCGGCGAGGAGCACCATGACGAAAGCTATGGTCTGCCGCATCCAGCCAGCGAGTCTGGCCGTTTTATGGAGATAGGCAACCAGGTGTTTATGCAGTACCGGCGTACCGAAAGTGGGTTTGAGCCGTTAGCGCAAAAGAACGTTGATTTCGGTGGTGGCTTGGAGCGGATTGCTGCCGCAGCAATCGATAGCCCAGACGTGTTTAAGATTAGCCTGATGTGGCCAATTGTCGAGAAACTCCAGGCATTATCAGGTAAAACGTACGAAAGCCACACCGAAAGCATGCGTGTTATCGCCGATCATCTGCGGGCTGCGACGTTTCTGGCGGTGGACGGTGTAAAACCCAGCAATAAAGAGCAGGGTTACGTTATGCGCCGCTTGCTCAGGCGGGCGATCCGTTTTGCGTTTGAGCTTGGCGTTGAGCAGAATTTCCTTGAAGAAGTCATTCCGGTGATTGCCGATCTGTATCATGATGACTTTCCAGAGGTAGCCGAGCGGCGTGATGCGGTGATTGCGGTGCTGTCACGGGAAGAAAAGGCATTTCGGCAAACCCTGAGAAAAGCAATTAAGGTTTTCGAGAGAGATGTTTTAAAGATGAAGCACGATGATGCCGGCGAACAAGTGTCGACTATAACGGGTAGCTTTATTTTCACTATGTATGATACCTATGGTTTTCCAACAGAGCTCACGCTAGAAGAGGCGTATAAACGAG
Source organism: Candidatus Saccharimonadota bacterium (assembly GCA_050486305.1). Classification (GTDB taxonomy): domain Bacteria; phylum Patescibacteriota; class Saccharimonadia; order Saccharimonadales; family SLHW01; genus SLHW01. Next base: position 577,779 of record JBJHDA010000001.1, on the reverse strand, counting down.
ACATTCACGTATCAGAAAACTGGAAGAGTGATTTCGATGCAAAAATGAAAGAGCAACGGGAGCGTTCACAAACGGCAGCAAAAGGCACGTTTAAGGGTGGCTTGGCAGGGAGTGGTGACATGCATAAGAAGTACCATACTGCGACACATCTGATGTATCGGGCGTTGCGTGAAGTGCTCGGTGATCATGTCGTCCAGCGGGGCTCGAACATTACTGACGATCGGTTGCGGTTTGACTTTTCACACCCGGAAAAGATGACCGATGAGCAAAAGCAGCAGGTTGAAGCTATCGTGAACGAGCGGATAGCTATGGATCTCAAGGTTTCGTGGGAGGAGCTGCCAACGGACGAAGCGCTAAAGCGCGGTGCTTACGGAGCTTTTGGCGATACCTACGGCGATACCGTAAAAGTCTACTCTATGAGCGATGCCGATGGCACGCAGTATAGCTTCGAAATCTGCGGCGGGCCGCATGTTGAGCGCACGAGCGAGCTTGCCGAAGACGGCAAAAAGTTCAAAATCACCAAAGAAGAGTCCAGCTCCGCAGGTGTCCGCCGCATCAAAGCAGTCTTACGCTAGGAGGAAGGGGAGAGCAGCCCAGTGAAGCAATTCATTTGCTTCACGTGGCGCGTTGAGAGGGGATACTCCCCTCTCAAGAGGCGAAGCCGCAAAAAAGAAGAGTCCAGCTCCGCCGGTGTCCGTCGCATCAAAGCAGTCTTGCAATAAGCCTTCCAATACGACGCGAAAAATAGTTGGCCGCATCTGTTTTTTCCGGCTTCGCACGTGCTATACTACAAACTGATTATGTTCAAAAAAATCCAGGGGATGACGCAGGCGCTTGGGCGCCGCAATACCGAAAAAAACGAAAACCAATATCTGGTCGGACTAGATATCGGTACTGAATTTGTAAAAGCCCTAATTGGCGAGGTAAAAAATGACGCGATTGAAATCATCGGCGTAGGCCGCGCTCATCAGCAACTATCTGATATGCAAGCAGGAGCGATTTCGGATATTGCTGCTGTTGTCCAGAACTGTGACAGTGCATTGTCGCAGGCAGAAAAGCAGGCTGAGGTCAGCGCCCGGAGCGCCGTTGTCGGTATTGCCGGGGAGCTTGTAAAAGGGACGACCGTAACCGTAAAGTGTACGCGCAAGGCTCCGGAAACCTCACTGGATATTGACGAGATAGAGCAGATTATCGGGCTCGTGCAAGAACGGGCGGCAGATAGAGCCCGTCGGGAACTGTTCGTTGATCTGGGCGGTAAGGATATTGAAATCCGGCTCGTCAACAGTGCGCTTGTTAGTATCGAGATAGATGGCTACGTAGTTACGAATCCACTCGGGTTTCAGGGTAAGGACGTCGTCGTACAGTTATACACAGCATTTGCGCCAATGATACACATCGGCGCGATAGAGAAAGTAACCGAAGAACTCGACCTTGATTTATTAGCAGTCGCCGCCGAGCCGTTTGCCGTCGCACGATCAGTAATCGGTAACGACCCGAACCAGAACAAAAACGCAATCTTAATGGATGTTGGTGGCGGCACAACGGACATCGCCGTCATACAAGAGGGCGGACTGCAAGGTACCGAAATGTTCGGTATTGGCGGACGGGCGTTCACCCGGTCGATTGAGCGGGAGTATGATTTGGATTTTACGGACGCAGAAAGACACAAGCTCGCCCTTACGAAGGACACGCTGTCGGAGCCGGAGAAGGCTCGCAGCCTCAAGGCTATTGATAAAACGCTTGATGTTTGGGTGAGCGGTGTAGAGCTGGCATTGAGTGAATTTGACCAGCTCGATTACTTGCCAAACCAAGTGTTATTATGTGGCGGTGGATCAAGCCTGAAGCCGCTTGTTAATCGACTGAAGCGTCAAAAGTGGTACGGAGATCTTCCGTTTACAAAGCAGCCGAATATTCAGCACATTGACCCAAAGGAAGTCGTTAACATAACTGATACAACTGGCCGAGTGAACGACCACACGTTTATTACTGCGATGGGGCTTATGCGGGTAGGGCTCGATACGATTCAGCAACAAGAAGGCAACGAGACTGGAACCATCCGCCAGAAAATTGATAGGATGTTACGACTATGAGCGAACCAAAAAAGACCATACTATACGTTGATACGAACGATGAAATCACGTCTGTCATAACGAAGCTTCAAGAAGCTCCAGCGAGCATCGTTGCCGTTGTTTTGCCCAAACGTGCCCCCTCGTTTCAGTCCATAATAAATATTAAGTTATTGAAAAAGGCAGCTGAAAAGGCAAAGAAGAAAACAGTTCTAATCACCAGCGATAAAACGGTTCTGCCGCTAGCTGGCGCTGCAGGAATGCATGTCGCCCGAACGACAGAATCAAAGCCGTATATACCAGATGCTCCAACAGCGTCAGCGTCTGCAGAGTCAGCCGCAGATGAAAATGCGGTTGACCCATCCAAGCCCGTTGGCGAACTTGCCGATAAGGCGAAAGAAAAAGAAGACACGATAGACTTAGGTGATTTGCCAAATCTTGATATTGACGACGATGCCGGCAAAAAAAAGAAGAAGCCAAAGAAAAAAGGTGTCACGATACCGAACTTCAACAAGTTTCGGCTTTGGTTAATTCTTGGCGGGGTCGGGCTTGTACTCCTTATCATCGGTTGGTACGTTGCAGCCTTTGTTTTGCCGCGAGCGGAGATTATTGTAGAAACCAGTGCGCAAAGCGTTGCTGAAACCATCGAGTTTGATGTACGGACAGATATTGATGAAATCGTAGAGGACAATATCGTACTCCCGGCAGTTGAAAAAGAGTATACCTATGAAGACGAGGCATCTGTCCGGACAACCGGCGAGAGGAATGTTGGAGACAGGGCCACAGGAACAGTAACCGTAACGAATTGTGAGACCTCAGCAGCTGACTCAATTACGATCAGTGAAGGTAATGCACTTATTGCAGCTAATGGTAGGGTGTTTCGTGCAACCGAGACGGTCCAAGTGTCTGGAAGTACGATATCCGGCTCGATTTTCAATCCGTCATGTGATGAGAATGGTCAGGCAGACGTTCCTGTGAGGGCAGATAACAGAGGAGCTGATTATAATATCAGCGCCTCAAGCTATACGGTAGAGGGATATTCATCTCAAACCGTCTACGGTTCTGGTACTTCCATGACAGGTGGAACCGATGAAATGGTCTCAGTGGTCGCTTCACGGGATATCCGGGCTGCGAGAGAAGAAGTTGAGCAAGGTTCGGAATCCGCTGCCCGCGCGGAGCTAGAAGAGTTGCATGACATCGAAGGACTATTTCCTGTTACGGAAACGTTTAATGAAGGCAGCACAGATGTAGATGCATCACATGAAGCAGGCGATGAGACCGATGAGGTGACAGTGAGCATATCGACACGCTATACAATGCTTGGGGTTTCACGTGATGACCTGCGTCGGCTGATCGAGCTGGAGCTGGGTGAGGAGTTCGACTTTGATCGGCAAGCGATTCTTGACGATGGCTTGGACGAGGCTTCACTTCGCGTCGTTTCAACCGATGGCGATACGACCAGGCTTCGGCTTCGAACGATAGTTTCTATCGGTCCGGACATAGATATTGAAGAGCTCACCCAGGAAATTGCCGGTATGCGACGGAGCGAAACAGAGTCTGCAATATTCCTCCGTGATGGGGTGCGAGAAGTGCAAATCGACTACGCTCCGTTCTGGGTCTTCTCGACTCCCGATAACCCTGACAAAATTACCATTACTATTGTGCAGCAGGGTGAGCAAGCTGAATTTCCAGATGAAACCGAAGATGAGGACCAGTCAGAAGAGTGACACAGCAGCAACAAAAAACCGTTCTAGCTTTGGACGTCGGCGGTAAGCGGATAGGAGTTGCGAGGGCATTTATTGCCAATGGGTTTCCTGCCCCTTGCACCGTCGTGCAGCATGATGATACTGTGCTTAAGAGCTTGGACTCGCTCGTTACAGAAGAGTCTGCCGTGGCAGTTGTTGTTGGGCTTCCGAGGAGTCTAGACGGCAACGAAACTGCCCAAACCAAAGAAGTTAGGGCATTTACAGACAGGCTCAAGGGCTATCTAAAGATTCCGATCTATCTGCAGGATGAAGCCGGAACCTCACGTAAGGCAGAAGCAGAGCTACGAAAAGCAGGCGGCAAGCGCAAAGGCCCATCTTCATCCGTTGATGCGCTCGCTGCGACGTATATTTTAGAAGACTTTATAAACGAGGCAGGTAATCGTGAGCTACTCAATAAAATCAACTAACGGCTATACACGCAGAAAAATGCTTATTGCTGGCATTGTCGTGCTTCTCCTTGCTGTCGGCTCAGTGCTGCTTGGTGCAAACTACTTTTATAAACAGAATCTGCAGCCTATAAGCAACTCTGACACAAGCCAGATTATAGAGGTCGCTACCGGAGACACTGCGCAAGTTGTTGCGAATAAACTTGAAGAAGCTGAGCTAATTCGCGCCTCTTGGGCGTTCGCCTGGTACATGCGGTCAGAAGGTCTTCGCGGCCAGATTCAGACAGGGACATACGCGATTAGTCCGAACCAGTCTGTCCAAGAGATAGCCGCAGTTATCACGGGCGGGGACATGGAGATGGAGATGATTACCATACCGCCAGAACGCCGACTTGACCAGATACGGGGCTATCTGATCAATGCTGGTTTTTCACCGGAAGAAGCAGATGAAGCGCTCGATCCGTCTCGTCATGAGGGTCACCCGGCGCTAGCTGACAAGCCGGCGGAGGCGTCTCTTGAAGGCTATCTATATCCCGAAACATTTAGGGTTGATGCAAATACGTCAGCTCACGATATTATTGAAGCGTCGTTGGATGAGATGGCCGCCAGATTAACCCAGGAAATCCGTGAAGGGATTGCTGCACAAGGGCTAACAGTTCACGAAGGCATTATTCTTGCGTCAATTGTGGAGCGCGAAGTTACCACGCATAACCCGAATGATCGGCCACAGGTAGCGCAAGTGTTCTACCGACGTATCGCTGAGGGTATGCGCCTAGAGTCTGACATAACCGCCGTTTACGGGGAGGCATTAAATGAGCTTAACCCGGCGGACAACACCGATTATGTTGCGCAATATAGCACCTATCAAAATGATGGACTCCCGCCGACTCCAATCAGCAACGTTACAGAATCCGGGCTAAGGGCGGTCGCGCAACCAGCTGACACCGATTATCTGTATTTCGTATCTGGAGACCCAGATGAAGACGGCGTATCGATCACCCATTTTTCACATACGCTTGACGAGCACCGACGCTTAACAGAGGAGCACTGTACCATACAGTGTCCGTAAGCCATCTGTTAATCGGCAACTTTAACAGGGGTGAAAAAATCGCTTACGGCTTGATTTTCTGCGGGACAGTTGTTACAATTAGCGCGGTATCAGAAGAGGCTCATCTAACCTGTTAATAACTATATAATATCGAGTCATCGAAGCGATACCTGGTAAGTCACCAGTCTACCCATGTAGACAGGAGAAAAAGACATTCGTACTTCAACCGATACGCTGATCAAGCGTAGCTCGAAATCAACCAAATCTATGAAGCGGGCGACACACCGTACGTTTAAGCGTTTACTGCGCAAGAACAAGCGGAAGGTCGTGCGCTATTCGCTATTAGCAATTAATTTTGTGCTGCTTGGTGGCGCGGTTTACTTTGTTTCAAGTGCCAGCTCGGCAAGCCATGTTCTTAATCCGCAAGTTGCGTTGGTATCTACATCTGACGGGAACGGCAGTGAGCGGGCAACGAACCCGCTCGACCAACTATCTTCGGCAGAAATCGCTGTGCATGTATCCAGAATGACGCAGCTGGAGACAGCGGTAGCAGTTACCAACCAAGCAGACAGTGTGTCGTCGCGCTCGGCTATTGTTTCTCATGACGATACGCTAGTCGGCAAGCCGCAAATCATGACGACTGACGTGAAAACGAAAGCAGATATCGTCGTTTATACCGTACAGGAAGGCGATACGGTTGGCAGTTTGGCAAATCGGTTTGGCGTTACATCAGACTCTATCCGCTGGTCAAACGATATGACCAGCTGGGCAACGCTCCGGGTTGGCCAAGAGATTGTCATTCCACCGGTTAATGGCGTTGTGTACACCGTGCAAACAAATGATACGCCAGAAAGTCTCGCACAGCGATTCCAGGCCAGCGAAGAAAAAATTATCAGATTTAATGATGCGGAAATAGACGGTCTCGTTCCGGGTGAACGTATCGTTATTCCAAACGGTGAACGGCAAACTCAGCAAGCTCCGAGCGTTGCCTATTATGGTTTCGCCGGCTCGGCATCTTACGGCCAATTCAACGGCTATGTTTATGGGTATTGTACCTGGCATGCTGCTAACCGTCGTGCCCAGGCAGGCAAGCCACTGCCGAATAATCTCGGGCACGCCCGTACCTGGGGACCAAGGGCGCAACAGTTCGGTATGTCGGTAACCGAAAACCCAACTGCCGGTTCGGTGATATGGCATAAGGATACTTCGATTGCCTGGGGGCTTGGTCACGTTGGCTATGTTGAGCGAGTGAATGAAGACGGGTCGATTGTCGTCTCTGATATGAATTACCCATGGTGGAACAGGGTAACCGAGCGGACCGTTACGCCTGCCGAGTTTGGCGCCTACCTGTTCATCCACTAAACTGTATAAAGTAATATAACCCTTCTAGGGTAGAATAGAGTATAGAAAAACAAGGGTTTTGTTTTAGGTATGTATGTTTGTTGATAAAGCAGAGGTTACGGTAAGGGCAGGCGATGGCGGCAACGGTGTCGTCAGTTTTCGTCATGAGAAATATGTTGATCGCGGCGGCCCTGACGGCGGTGACGGCGGCAAGGGTGGCGATGTAGTGTTTGAAGGCAGAGAAAATCAGCATACCCTTGCCCGGTTTCGTAATCAGAAGGAAATCAAGGCAAAATCTGGTGCATCGGGCGGCAAGCGAAAACGGCGCGGAAAAAGCGCAGAAGATCTTATCGTGCATGTACCGGTGGGGACAGCAATCGTTGACAGCGAGACCGGGGATATAATTGCCGACATCACTCAGGAGAATCAGACAGCGGTAGTGGCTCATGGTGGGAGCGGCGGCTTCGGCAATGCTCACTTTACGTCGTCTACCCGGCAGGCACCTCGCATTGCCGAGAAAGGTGAGCCAGGAGAGGAGCGGACGTTTACGCTTGAGCTAAAGATGATCGCTGATGTCGGTGTTATCGGGCTGCCGAATGCCGGCAAATCGACACTCCTTTCGGTTATGAGCAATGCTCGGCCAGAGATAGCAAACTATCCGTTTACAACTCTGCAGCCAAATTTGGGTGTCGTAGACGTAGATAAAAAAAATAGTCTGCTTGTTGCCGATATCCCAGGACTAATCGAAGGTGCCAGTCAGGGCAAAGGGCTTGGTGATGATTTCTTGCGTCACGTTGAGCGAACCGCCGTGCTCCTTCATTTAATAGATGTATATCAGGATGATATTGTAGCCGCTTACAAAACGATACAAAAAGAACTTAAGGCTTATAAGGTTGATTTAAGCAAAAAACCACAGGTTATCGCGCTGACGAAAGTAGAGAATTTGGACGAAGACATTATCGAAGACCAACGGCAGGAGCTGCAGTCAGTGCTGCCAAAAGGCGTCCAAGTACGCACAATCTCTGCCCAGGCTCATAAGGGCATTACCGAGCTTGTACGGGAACTGGCTGATCTGGTTTCGAAGGAGCGCCTGGCAGCTGCCGAAGCACGTGCGGCAGAGGAGGGCGCGCGCGATACGGAAGCTGACGTGCCAACGATTACGCTGCCTGAGACGGATGACAGCTGGCAGGTCGAAGTTAAGAAGAAAAAATTCATTGTGACCGGAGCAAAAATAGAGCGCTTTGCTAAGAAAACAGAATTTAGTAGTGAGCCAGCTGTGCGCCGCCTGCGCGACATCATGCAAAAAATGGGAATCATGCACGAACTTGCCCGACGCGGCATCGAGCCGGATGACGAAATCGTTATCCCGGGCGCTGGATCGTTGAGGTACTAAATGTTCGGGCCAGGCGAACGGATATACCTTCAATATAAGCCTGACGAAGCAGCCCTCTCGCACTTGTTGACGTGGCAGCAGCAAGCACATCGCGTTAATCCGCAAGCCCGCCCAGTACCAAGAGACAAGATGCACTTGACGTTGCTGCATTTTGGTATTGCGCAGGATATGTACCGAGAGGTGACTCAGCAGCAGCCAGATCTTTCATGGGATTCGTTTGCGGCAGCAGTTCGCTCGTTTATTGATGCTTCCCAGGAGGTGCTGCCACAAATTGTTACTGCTAAGCCGACTGATTTCGCATTGTTCGGTCACCAGTCTTCAGTATTGGCCATTAATCTCACGCCAAGTCCAGAATTACTTGCAGCGCACCAGGCTGCGTTAAAGCACCTGCAGCAATGCATAAAATCACTCGGTATTGAATACCCGGCAGCCTTTATGCAGGGCAGCCCAAATCTTCGCTTTGGCTTGACGCTTCGGCCTCACATTTCTTTGTTGCGGGCTGCTCGTCATCGCCCTCGCAGTCTTGATAAATTGCAGCGCCCGTTACGCCTCCATGTCCTACCCGTGCACTACAGCTAGCGCAGAGGAAGTGTCGCTTTTACTACTATAGTTTATTTCTGCGTTCGCAGCTACAATCAGTAGCAGTAAAACTGCATCAAGGAGTAGGTTTATTGACATAATTGCAAATAAATGTTATTATGATACCATGTGCACTATGATTGTGCCGGCGAAGCTAAGTCGTTAATTTAAATGAAAAAACCAGGAGTGAAAATGTTAGAGCGCGAAGTAAGTAGTATTCAGGGCATTGAACAAGAGCGGCGATCTCCGTCCGTCGTTGAAGTTTCGAAGTATGTGCCGGTCGATGAAGTGGAGGCAATGGTCTCTGGCGAGATGCCAGTGTTTCCGATTGGCGACAAAACGCCCGAAGTACTCGCAGTACGATACGATGAAGAACGGCCGCGTAATGCGAACATTTACACAATTAGCCACGGCAACAATGGGGAGGCGACTGTAGCATCACACTGCATACGCTTTCCTTCCTCGTTGGCGCGGGCAATCGCGGGCTTTCGTAATCGGGCACCGAATGCTCACGTTAGCACGGAGCTTCGAAGAGTTGACCCTTCAGAGGCTGCCCAGTATACCGGACTATTCATGAGTCAGCAGCAAGATGAATAATAACTGACGAACGAATAATGCTACACTGGCTGTTATATATGGCAGCCAGTTTTTTATTTTATGACCTAGAAACTTCTGGCGTAAATCCGCGGAGCTCTCGGGTGATGCAGTTTGCTGCCCAGCGGACAGATGCTGATCTTCAGCCGATTGGCGACCCATACAACTACCTGATACGATTGGCACCTGATGTTTTACCAGATCCGGAGGCAGTCCTCATTACCGGTATTACTCCGCAAAAAACGCACGAAGAAGGCATAAGTGAGGCAGATTTTTTACGCATATTCCACAAAGAGATTGCCGCGCCGGATACGATTATCACTGGCTTTAATTCAGTTCGGTTCGACGATGAGTTTATCCGGCACATGAATTATCGGAATTTTTATGACCCGTATGAATGGTCCTGGAAGGATGGCCGATCGCGCTGGGACATGTTGGATGTGGTCCGGATGACGAGGGCGCTTCGGCCGGATGGTATTTCTTGGCCGTTTGCCAGTGACGGTTCACCGACGAATCGGCTCGAACTGCTGACAGACTTGAACAACTTATCACATGAGCAAGCCCACGACGCCTTAAGTGATGTGCATGCAACCATCGCTGTAGCAAAACTCATTAAGCAGCGGCAGCCAAAGTTGTTCGAGTTTCTGCTAAAGATGCGCGACAAACGAGCAGCCCGGGAGCTTGTAACTTCTGATCAGCCATTTATTTACACGTCAGGAAGATACGAATCGGCATATGAAAAAACTACGGTTGCGATGCGGCTTGCTGATGTGCCTGGACAGTCACAGGCAAGTTTAGTGTTCGATTTACGCTATGATCCGAGTGACTACCTCGATAAGCGGCCGGATCAGCTCGCAGAAGTTTGGCGCCAGCGACACGACGAACGCGACTTTCATATGCCGGTAAAAAGCATAAAGTACAATAAATGTCCTGCAATTGCTCCCATGGGTGTGCTTGATACATCAAGCCAGAAACGATTGGCTATCGATACTGAAACAGTGCGGCAACGGCAAGCAGCCCTGCAGAAGCACCGTACACAGCTGCAGGACTTGTTCCTTAAGGCACATGAAATTACTACCAAAAAGGACCAGCAGACTTTCCTAAGTGACGAAAAAACGGTCGATGAACGTTTGTATGATGCGTTTATTCCTGATGAAGATAAACGGGTTATGCAAACGCTACGGCAGGCAAAACCCGAAGAGCTGACCGCCGAAACGTTTCGCTTCTCAGATGAGCGCTTACGCCAGCTGCTGCCGCTTTACAAAGCGAGGAATTATCCAGACGCTCTTACACCAGAAGAAACCGAAGAATGGGAAACGTACCGCCACGCAAAATTGACCGGCGGCAGCCCGAACCGGCTTACGCTATTCGCTCGCAGCCTGCAGCGTTGTGCCGAGCGCCCAGAAGTCGTTTCGGACGATAACAAACGATACCTACTTGAAGAGCTCCAGCTTTACGCCGAAAGTATTGCGCCAATCGCCCACTAACTTCACGTGTTTTGTTTCATTTTTGAAGAAGCCGCACAATAAGCAACGAACGCCAACCAGGATAGTGTTGCGATATGGGTGACCGTAACTTCAATTTGTGTACCAGGAATAATACCCAGCACGATAAATTCAATCATGATTCTCTCCCGCAAAGAGTAAAATTATTTAATACATATTATATAAAAATATAGTACTAAAGTCAATAAAGTGACATTAAAAATATACAGCAACACATTAATCAGTAACTAAAAAGCTTGTGATATAGTAGGCTTAAGCTGAGTTAATAGACAGCAAAAGAAAAAGGGTGGTTAACAACAAAAACGGAGGGTGTATGCCAGGCGCGGATATTCGTATAGAAACCGAAATAGAAACTGGTGGGGCTGATCCTGTATCAAGGCTTTCATTTATTGAGCAGGCAGTGCCACAGGAAAGAAAAGGGCCGTGGCCGGAACTGAGGGTCGTGCGCGAGGCTAGCATCGACGATGATACGGATTACGGCCCCGAATGGGACCGCTACCTAAACCTTGTCGGTAAGCTTAATCGCGGTAAAGGCCGTGCGCGCTCTCTAGGCTCGATGGGGGTTACTCTAGTAAGCGCTCAAGAGATTGGCCGCATGCTAAGTACTAAGTACCCCGACGTGTATGAAACAAGAAGAAAAACGAAGCAGCTCGGACGACGGGTAGGCAAACTGATTAACGCAAGTTTTGCGCTGCTGGACAGGGAGCGGATTGACTCGGAGTTTGCTAAGTTGCAGCACGCTTCCGACAATCGCCTTGCCGAAGCGGAGAATAGAGCTGGCGGCGTATATGAGCCTTTGAGCGTAACAGATCCAATGCCTCATTCGGAAATAGACGAGATTCTCAGAACTGATCTGCCGAGTTTTGCACGGGAGGGGTATTTTACGTGCGGTGAGGTAGGCATATTCGGCAGTAATCGCCTGGCGATTGATCTGTCGCACAACAAAGAATTGCTTGAGGAGCGCAATGAGGCGATCGCCGTCTTAGAGCGACAAGGGCTCGACAAAAATCTACTCGATCGTGAATGGGCGCCACATATCGCGCCATTTGAAACGTTTGCCAATATCGGTAAAGTGGCGCTCGAAATTCCGACAGAAATGCCACGAGAAATATTACTGGAGCGCCCTCGAGCAATACAGAACGAGAACGAGCCTAATTAGAAAAGAGGTAAGTAATGGTTGTCGATAACCCGGAGCGGTTAACCACTTTTGAAATCAGTAGGCCGATCATCGGCGGCTTCCAGGGTTTTTTGGATAAAGCGCAGCTTTGTAGCAATGAAGTGTTCGGAACTGAGGCGACGACGTTTGTGGAGGCTCCCGGCTCTCACCCCGATACAAAACGGCTTATTGGTGTGCAGTCCTCGCGTACAAGCATTAGCGATAGCCGCTCAGCGAGGCTGATATTATTTGAGCGTTACGCTCCGGAAAAGATGCGTTTGCACGGTTCGTTTCGAAATGCTGTTGATGAGCTTGAGCAAAACGCTGATCCGTTTTTTGAATATGTAGGAATGAGTAGTCCATCCCAGAAGCCGCCGAACAGAGGACTAGAGGCGACGTTGCGCCGAATCGGTCTGCGGTATGACATACCGGACCAAGATTCGTTTCGTGTGCGGCTTGATGGCGTAATTCAAAAAAGCGGGCTTCCCGGCAAGAATTTAAGCCTAGAGTTCGCGCTTACCCCTGCAGTTGAAGACGAAGCGACAGCCATGCTGTTTGAGCAGTCCGAAGTTTGTATCAGGGCCCTCGCTCACCATGGCAGAAAAAGCGTCTACCCGACCTCCGGATCATCTATAAATGTGCCATTTGCTGAAATACCGGCCGATACGGAACCGGGGCAGCGCGCCGAGTTCTTAGAAGTGGTCAAGGGCTACTTACCGATTGCGGTCGTACTCGGATCGTTAAGCATCAATCAAGCTCGGCAATTTGACGGATAAACTGAAGGAGCAATACGATAAACTTCTCACTATACTCTGGAAAAAGTTCGGATTTTCCGTTATACTAGACCGGTTTTAAAAGAGAGAAACATAACGGACGGGTTCTTGTTTTGAATGACGTTATTAAGGTGCAGGGTGCACGTGAGCACAACCTGCAGAATATCAATGTAGAGATACCGCGCAACAAGTTGGTAGTTGTCACGGGCTTGAGCGGCTCAGGTAAAAGCAGCCTGGCGTTTGACACAATCTATGCCGAAGGCCAGCGCCGCTATGTGGAGAGCCTGAGCAGTTATGCCCGTCAGTTTCTTGGACTTATGGAGAAGCCGGACGTTGATCAGATTGACGGCTTGAGCCCGGCAATATCAATCGATCAAAAATCAACCAGCCGCAACCCACGCAGTACGGTGGCGACCGTTACAGAAATTTATGACTACCTGCGGCTTTTGTACGCTCGTATCGGAATTCCGCATTGCCCAGAGTGCGGCAAAACTGTAGAACGGCAAACGCCAACTGCTATTACCGATAAGATAAAAAACCTGCCAAAAAATGCACGTTTAATCGTTCTCGCGCCGATAATCAAGGATAAGAAAGGTGCATTCGAGCACGTCCCCGAACAATACATGCAGGCTGGGTTCGCTCGTGTACGAGTAGACGGAGTTATTTATGCGCTTGATGAGTTCCCGACACTAGATAAGAACTACAAACACACAATTGAGGTGGTGGTGGACAGACTGGTGAATGATGAGCAAAGCGCTGGGCGGCTGTCTCAGAGTGTCGAGCAGGCGTTAGATTTAGCAGATGGCCAAGTCATGATTTACGATGCAGACGCAGATACGCTTCATTCTTACTCGCTTAAATATGCTTGTATCGACCATCCAGACGTTCACATCCCAGAGCTTGAGCCGCGCAGCTTCAGCTTTAATAGTCCGCATGGTGCCTGTCCGGTTTGTACCGGGCTTGGCTCTCGGCTTGAGGTTGACCCTGAGCTGGTTATTCCGAATGGCCGCTTGACGATTGCAGAGGGCGCGATACGGCCATACAACCGTGTCAGTGCCGATGCATGGTATATGAAAAAGCTGCAAGCAGTGGCTGATCGATACGGCTTCTCGGTTCACAAGCCGACAGCTGAGCTTTCCGAAGAAGACCTAAACAGGATTCTGTACGGTACAGGTGACGAAACATACGAGATACGGCTTGGCACCGGACGCTATTTTGACAGCGCGTACGAAGGAGTAATTCCAAATCTTGAGCGCCGCCACAAAGAGACGGATAGTGATTTTATGCGCCGTGACATCGAACGGTTTATGCGGGAACGGCCATGCCATGCTTGCCAGGGACGACGGTTACGTCCTGAAGTGTTGGCAGTAACGGTTGCAAAACACTCCATTATGGATATATGTGAGCTTTCCATAGACAATGCATTAAAGTTTGTCGCTTCAGTAAAGCTGAGCGATCGTGAAGCGCACATCGCAAAGCAAATCAAAAAAGAGATACAGGCCAGGCTGCAGTTTATGCAAGATGTCGGCCTGCACTATCTAAATCTATCGAGAAGCGCTGCCACGCTGTCTGGCGGGGAGGCACAGCGAATTAGACTAGCGACGCAAATCGGCTCGGGCCTGCAAGGAGTTTTGTATGTACTGGATGAGCCGAGCATCGGCTTGCATCAGCGCGACAACGAGCGCTTGATCAGCACGCTCAAACATTTGCGTGAACTGGGAAATACCGTCATCGTTGTTGAGCATGACGAAGAGACGATCCGCACAGCTGATTATGTCGTTGATATCGGCCCGGGGGCAGGTATACACGGCGGTAAAGTGGTTGCCGCGGGCAAGCCAGATGATATCGCGAAGCATAAAAGTAGCATTACCGGCCAGTATCTACGGGGAGAAAAGAAAATCACCAAGCCGAAAAAGCGCCGCAAAGGCAATGGTAAGTCACTTATTGTAAAAGGCGCTAAAGAGCATAACTTACAGGATATTGATGTGGAAGTTCCGTTGGGTCAGCTTGTTGTGGTCAGCGGTGTTTCCGGTTCTGGAAAATCGACACTCATTAACGATATCTTATCGAAGGAATTATCAGCTCGACTCATGCGTGCGAATGAAGTACCGGGCAGCCACAGCGAAGTTGCTGGCATTGAACATCTTGACAAGGTGATAACTATCGATCAATCACCAATCGGCCGGACGCCGAGATCTAATCCGGCAACGTATACCGGGCTATTTACACCGATTCGTGAACTGTTCGCAACAACTCCAGAGTCAAAGCTCCGCGGCTATAAGCCAGGACGGTTCAGCTTTAATGTCAAAGGCGGCCGCTGTGAAAACTGTTCCGGTGATGGCATCATTAAGATAGAGATGCACTTTCTGCCGGATGTGTACGTTCCGTGTGAAGAATGCAAAGGCAAGCGATACAACCGAGAGGCGCTAGAGGTACACTATCGCGGAAAGAATATCAGCGATGTCTTAGATATGACTTGTGAGACAGCGCTGGATTTCTTTAAGAACATTCCGGCAATCTCCCGCAAGCTGCAAACACTGGTTGATGTCGGCCTTGGTTATATTCGGCTCGGTCAGCCGGCAACAACGTTGTCTGGCGGTGAGGCACAGCGGGTAAAGCTGGCGACCGAGTTGTCGAGGCGGCCGACAGGCCGGACGCTTTATATCCTTGACGAGCCGACGACCGGCTTGCATATGGAGGATGTCAACAAGCTGCTCGGGGTGCTTCACGCGCTCGTAGATACCGGGAACAGTATGATAGTTATCGAGCACAACCTTGATGTTATTAAGAACGCTGACCATATCATCGATATGGGGCCGGATGGCGGAAGCGGCGGCGGCAAGGTGGTTGCCAGCGGCACACCGGAGCAGGTGATAAAGAGCCCGAAATCATACACCGCAACGTATTTGCGTGAGCTGGTGTAGCAGGCATCGGAACATGCTTTTGCTAGAAACCGGCATGCCAATCTGTTATACTGTCTCGCGAAAGACAAGCAGGTCTAAACTGAAATAAGGGAGAATTTATTTATAATGTCAAGTGACGAAATTACTTTAAAACTGGAAAAGCGCGATGTAATCGGCAAGAAGCTCCGAGTGTTGCGTGAAGCCGGCTCAATACCGGTTGTTGTGCATAATCATGGAAAAGAATCGATCCACGCCAGTGGCGCTCATGTACCACTGGAAAAGGTTGTTGCTGCTGCTGGACGGCATCACCCGATAGAGATAAAAATAGGCAATGATGACCTTCTCGCTCTTATCCGTGATATCGATTATGATCCGCGTAAGAATACAATTCGCCACGTTGTATTCCAGTCGATTCGCCGTAACCGAAAAACACAGGCCGAAATTCCTATTGAGCTCGTTGGTGATTCGCCTGCCAACCAAGCTGGCTTGATGGTACTTACCCAGCTTGATGAGGTCGAAGTTGAAGCACTCCCGACAGACTTACCGGACTCAATACAGGTTGATGCTACTACGCTAAAAGAGGTTGGCGACACGTTAACCGTTGCTGATTTGCAGGTACCAAAACGCGTCACTGTCTTAAACGACGAAACCCAATCAATCGCGACGGTTGAAATGCCGAAAGACCAGGTTGCTGAGGCCGACGCAGCTGCTGAAGCGCTCGCTGAAGATGCTGAAACCAGCGGCGTACCTGAAGAAGAGACCGAGGAAACAGCCGCCGAAGGTGCGCCTGAAGAGGAGAAAGAGTCAGGTGAGCCAGGTCAGCCAAATGAAGGCGAAGGCGAAAAGAGCTAACCGAGCCGATACGCCTGAACCTACTATTTCCTTAACGTAATTTGCGATAGATAGGAGTCACTATGGAGAATCATCATGACGACTCTTCCGATAATGATAAGCGGATGATGAATTCGTTCGAGCGCTATAGTGACGACAAAGAGGAGAAAAAGAAAAAGGCAAAGAAAAAGCGCCACCAGCAAGCAGAGCAGGAAAAGCGTAAAAATGACGAGCGCCGAGACGAAGAAGCAAAAAAAGATGAAGGCAAGCGTCCGTCTCTACTTGACGCCTTAATCAAGGCAGAGCCGGTACCTGCAAAAAAAGAAGCCTCCAAGAAGCCGTTAAAAAATGCTGAAGCAGAAGAGAAAGAGGCGTCTGCTGAAACTGAGCAGAAGTCAGAACTGTCCGCTGAAGAGCAGCGGGCGGCGACGGAAGAGTATATCGCCAAGCGGCAAGAGCAGCTCACTACGGAAGAGACGGAACAGCCGGAGGAGGCTGCTGCAGTGCAGGCGAACCGGACGTTCTTGCAGCGTTTAGCTGACAGGCTACGCGATAGCAATGCTTCACCAGACGACGAGTTGCTGCAAGACGTGACGGATGAAACCGTAGCAGAGCTTGCCGCAGCAACGGATGATGAAGTTGTACAACAGGGTGCCGAGTCAGCCGGTGAGGCGCCGTCTTCTGTCGAAGCGGGCCAGCACAGATACGAAGATGATTATATGGTAGTGATAGAGCAGGAGGACGAAGAGCACTCACCGCATCCGGCGAAACCGCCAGTCGTACCGCCGCCGATAACGCCGAATATCATTGATGCCGCTACAGCTGCGCCATATAGTCAGACTGCTGAATCTCAATCCGGCGGAGGTCGTAGCTCGGGTAGCGACAGATTGTCGCATTTCGGTGCAAAATCCGAGCGGTCGCCGAGCGCTTCAAGTGAAGCACCAGCAGGCACCACAGAAATGCGAACTGGAAAGCAACGCTCCGGCGGTGAGTTTTTACTCGGCACGTTTGTCGGCTACTTATTCGGCCGCCGCCGAGGACGGATAAATGCAGAGTCCGAGCATGTACCAGCGCGCAAAAAGCTGGAACAAGAAGTCAGACAGCTCCAAGCCACAATAGAGCAGTATGAAGATAAGGTTCGCAGCGCAGCGGCACACCGCCAGGAGCAGCGCGATGTGAAACCTGCCGTCAAAGAGAAGTTTACACCGGAGTCGTTTGTTCCGTCAGTTCCTCGAGCGGAACAAAACACCGAAGCGCCGTCAACTACTGCTGAGTCTGGACGGGCTTCAGCCGAGCAAGCAAAAACAGCTGAGCCCATCGCGCCTGAGCGTATTCGAACAATGCCGCTCACAGAAGTACTCCGTGAGGCAGAGCGGGTTGACTACCGGGGCACTTCGCTCAAAGGATTGTATGAGCAAGGATTTTTGAACGAAGCACGGCTGCGTGAAACCATGAGGCTATATGCAGCGGGTGAACGCTACGAGCAACGGCTTGAACAGCATATTCGTGCTGCTGCGGAGCTTGCCCCGCGCCGCTCATACGAACAAGAGCGTGTGCTGTCACAGGCAGCAAAACATGAGAATGACTCGGCAGCCAGCGCCTCTGCCGCTCCGGTAGACAAAACTGAAACGGCTTCCCAACCGTCATCGCCTGCTGCTGCAAACGAGCAGTTGCCGCCGCCAACCCAACAGGCATCTGGGCGCGGGCAGCCCTTTGATGCTTCGGCCATTAAACAAGCCTCTATCGGTGCGGCTATCGGTGTCGTTTTCGTAGTCGTTATTATCATTGCTCTATCTCTTCGCTAGTTGATTCAAGCATAACCGTGCTGTACCATGAAACTACGTGAAAATAGTCAAAGCCTTTTACAACCAAGGGGGAAAAATGAAACGAAAACGAATATCACTCGCAGTTATCGCCGCATTGTTGGTGGCGACGCTGACATTACCTGTTGCCGCGGTCGCGCAACGCGGCGAAGGACAAGCCCGAGCTCAATCGGCTCGGCAGACAGCTGAAGAAAGACGCGAAGCAATATCAGACCTACGTGAGCAGCGGACGGAGGACATCCAGCGAAGAGTCGAGGCTCGTCGGGCTCAGGTCCGCAGCGATGTGTGCGAGCGTCGGCAAGATCAGGCTTCTCAGCTTGTTCCTCGGCTGGCCAACCAGACAACTCGGCTGCTCGCTACGATTGACGGCGTGCATGAGCGCGTTCAAGGATTTTATGAGACGGGTCAGCTGACCGTAGCAAATTATGATGATTTAAATGATTCTGTTTTGCTTGCTCAAGCCGACGCCCAGGCTGCGGCAGAGGTTGTCGTAAACTATGAATTTGAGTTCGACTGCGAAAACCCATCACTTGGTAACCAGACGTTCGCGTTTCGCTCAGCAGTTTCCGAGGCGCGCGAGGCACTGAAGGAGTATCGTGCTCAACTTGTGACGCTGATAAGCTCACTCCGAGCCGCTGCGGCAGAGCAGAACGAAGCTCGCGTTGAAGAGAATGATGACACTAATAACGTAGAGGAGGAAGGCGATGAATAAAGGTAACCAGCAGGGTATTGCTCACCTCGGCCTTATCGTAGTTATTTTAGTCGCGTTGGCTCTCGTTGCATTCGCTTTTTGGAGAATCCAAAACGGCACAACTGATGAAGCGAACGGAGAACCGCAGAGTTCTGAGGTAGAAGAATCAGATGACATCCAAGATGCTTCGGAGCTGGAAGCAATCGAAAACGAGCTGCAGGAAACAGATATCGACGCCGAGCTGAACACGAGTGAACTTGACGAAGTAATAGAGTAAATAGCCCGTCTGCTCTAGCAGCCTATAACCTGCCGGCGCTTACTTGAGCCGGCAGGTTTTTATAGATGCTATAATGCTATGCGCAATGCAGAAAATAATTTTATACTACAAATTTGTCCCGGTCCCCGACCCCACCACGGTCATGTTTTGGCAGCGGCAGCTTTGCCAAAGCTTACGTCTAAAGGGCCGCATTATTGTTGCCGAGCAAGGCATCAACGGAACACTCGGCGGCGATATCGAAGATCTTAAAGCTTACAAAAAGCAAATGAACCTGCACCCGCTATTTAAGGGAATCGAATATAAGTGGAGCGACGGAAATCGTGAAGACTTTCCGCGCTTGAGCATTAAGGTGAGGCGGGAGCTTGTCACGCTTGCCCCAGATGAAGAGTTTGACGTTTTTAACAGCACGAAGGGTTTGCGGCCTAAGCAATGGCACGAATACCTAGAGAAAAACCCGGACACCATTGTATTGGACGCTCGAAACGAATATGAATCTGATATCGGGTATTTCAAGACGAAAAATGTCATACGGCCAAAAATCAATGCCTTCCGCGATATAAAAAAGGAGCTTGAGAAGCTCCCGAAAGACAAGCCGATTCTCACGTACTGCACCGGTGATATCCGCTGCGAATACTTGAGCGCTTATATGAAACACAAAGGGTTTGATGAAGTCTATCATCTTGACGGCGGCATCGTGAAATACGGCGAGACCTACAAGGATGACGGACACTGGGAAGGTAAGTGCTTCGTGTTTGATAAGCGGCTGAATGTCGGCTTCTCAGAGAAAGCAAAAGATATTGGCAAGTGTGTCCGCTGTGAGGTCCGTACCAGTAATCACGAAAACTGCAGCAATGTTGCGTGTAACGGTCTGGTGATTTTGTGCAGTGCCTGCAAAAAAGAAAAGACGACGTGTAGCGAAGCCTGTCAGCAGCAGCTCCAGGCAAGCTCTCCGGCATAAGCAAAGTTTTTACCTGGTTGTGGGGCAGCGTAATATTGCCGCCGCGGTAAAAAATTTTAGCTGGGCGGTGAGAAAACTTATAGACACAAGTCGACAGCTCATCTACTGTTAAGTGTCTGTCCAAGCGGACGTAAAGATAGTTGCAAAAAGCTAATGCTTATGTTATGATATAAGTGAGAAAGTGTGGGCATATGCCAGAGAAAGGCCATGATACAAGATGGCATCAGTTAAGAATGTCTCCTGAAACACCGGTGGTGTCAAGTGAGCAGATATCCCCGAAGCGCTGGAAGCTGGTTGCTGCTGCCAGTAGTATTTTGATAATTGCAGCGCAGTCTCCCGCGGAAAACAACGGTACTGAAGCTGCAGAAACCGCTGAAGATTTGACGAACGATCAGACGCTAGCCGACGAATACATAAAAGCAGAGCAAGAACGTTTCCGTCAGCAGCAAGCAGCAGCACATGCTGAGCGTGATAATCCGCACCGCAACACAGAAGAGGTGTTAGTTCTGCCAGACAAAGAAAGTATTCAAGAGCATGCTGATTTATTTCTCGCCGCGGCAGATGAGTTTGATGTCAATCCGAACTATTTAGCAGCTTTTGCCTGGCTAGAATCCCGCGGTGACCCAAACGTTGGCATAAGTTCTGCTGGCGCACGCGGGTTTATGCAAGTGATGCCAGAGACAGCAGCCGATATTGCTGAGAAGACAGACTTCGGCACCTATGATTACAGAAATATTAGTGACAGTATACGGATGGCAGCAGCAGTTGTGTCGGTAAACCAGCAGTATTATTTACCAAACCTGATTAACCCAGAGTATTTACAGGATCGAGCAAAGAAGCTTGAAATAACAGCAGTATCATATAACTGGGGTATCGGTGGCGCACAGCAGTATGTAGCATCTGGCTTTGATCGAAGTATTTTGCCCGAGGAGACGCTCCATTATGTAACGGAAGTCGAAGAAATATTTAGCGAAGCAGAAGCTCGGCCGACTAACAGCCGGAGCAGTCAAGGCGAGCATAACGTACAGTAGCGTACCGCATAGGCTATACTGGTCGTATGCGGGAGCTGAAGAAAAGCGATCATGCGTCACGATTCGTACCGGATTTTATGGCAACATCGCTTCAGGGCGTTGATTTTAAAATGCTGCGCCAGCGCGGGGTCAAATATGTCGCGCTTGATGCTGACAGTACGCTTGTGGCGTATCGCGGAACAGAGATAGACAGCCGGACAAAACGGCACTTACTGCGGGAGCGTAAGCATATTGAGGGGTGGTGCATTGCCAGTAACCGGATTACAAATGACCTTGGCGAGCTCAGTGAAAGCATAAATGCAGCTGTCGTTCCAACCAGCATCCTGGTTCGTAAACCGAAGAAGCGATATTTCCAGCGTATTACAAAATATTTTTCTGCTGAGCCAGGAGAGATCGCCATGATAGGCGATAAGCTGCTCGCAGATGTTTGGGGTGGAAACCGAGCCGGTTTTATTACGGTATGGGTAGAGAAGCTCGGTGACGATGGGTTTCACGATCGGGCGTTCGGTGTCCGAAAGTGGGAGCAGTATATGATTCGTAAGCATACCTAAATAGCCTATGAAAAAACAAAGCGACTACATAAATAAGCGATTATCAGATCTGCCGAAAGGTCCGGGTGTTTATTTTCATAAGGATGCGGCAGGGACGATTATTTACATCGGTAAAGCCGCCCGGCTGAATAGTCGGGTGCGGCACTATTTTCAAAAAAGCCGCTTCAAAGACCCGAAGACCGATGCCTTGGTAGCTGAAATTGCTGAGATCGACTGGACGGAAACAGAAACGGAGCTGGACGCGTTATTTTTAGAAGCGGAGCTAATCCGGCGGTATCGGCCCAAGTACAATATTTTGCTTCGTGATGATAAAAGCCTGACGTACGTACGGATATCGTATAAAGCCGAGCACCCGACTGTAACATTGACGCGGCGACCGCTCGATGATGGGGCGCATTACTTTGGCCCTTACTTTAGTGCAGTAACTGTTCGGCGGGCCTTAAAGCTGCTCAGAAAGGCGTTTCCGTATTCAACGCACGTCACTTCGGTTCCAAAACGAGCCTGCCTGCACGTACATCTGGGCTTGTGCCCCGGGCTTGAGGTGGGTGCGACAAGCTTGGCAGACTACCGCAGCAACCTAAAAAAGCTTATGCGCTACTTGCGTGGTGAGCGGACGGCATTGATGCGCCAGCTGGAAGCTGACATGAAGCAAGCGGCAAAAGAGCACAAATTTGAGCTGGCCGCACAGCTACGAAACAAACTGCGAGTGCTTGAACAACTTGGCGCTCATATCGTATTTTCTGACAAAGAATCGTTAGATATCAGCAAAGACATGGGCTTAGTCGGGCTTGCTGAGCTGTTAGGGCTTACGGTATTGCCGGATAGAATCGAGGGGTACGACATAAGTCATATGCAGGGGTCGGACACGGTCGCGAGCATGGTGGTGTTTCAAAGCGGTATGCCGGACAAGGCTTCGTACAGAAAATTTAAAATGAGAGTACCGGGAAACGATGACTTCATTCACATGCACGAGGTGATTCGGCGTCGGTTTGCCTCCTCGAAGCAGCGAAGCTGGGGCCGACCGGATATTTGTCTGATAGATGGCGGAAAAGGCCAACTATCGGCGGCGATAAAAGCACGTGATGAACGTGAGCAATCCATACCGATGATCGGGCTGGCGAAACGGTTTGAACAGCTTGTGATACACAAGACTGGCTCGCTCGTTGAGCTGCAGCCGGATATTGCTGAACGCCAGGGCGGATACATCGAAGATAAAGGGGATTATTATGTTGTTTCACTGCCGCCGCGATCGGATATTGTGAAGCTGCTTCAGCGCATACGTGATGAGTCGCACCGTTTTGCCGTTTCGTATCATACGGTATTGAAACGGCACCGAACTACAGCGAGCCGGCTCGATGACATTGCTGGCGTTGGGCCAGCCACAAAAAAGAAGCTGCTTAAAACATTCGGTAGTTTGCGGGCGATTACGGCAGCAGATCAGAGCGAATTGGCGGAGGTAATCGGCACAAAAAAAGCCAGCCTGGTATACGCGCAGCTTCACGGCCCTGCCAACAACAAGCCGACCAGACAGATGTAATCGGGTATAATACCTCATCAGTACAGTCGGATCTATAGAAGACAAAAAGGAGAATTATTTGTTTAAGGCGAAATTTTTTAGCAATAACCGGGCGGCGCTGAGTAAGGGTATAGAGGAGAATGCAATGGTTGTGCTGGCGGCACATAGCCGAGTGCAGCGCAGCGGTGATACATCTTTCCCGTTTCGCCAGGAGAGTAATTTTTGGTACTTGAGCGGGCTTACCGAGCCTGATTATGTGCTGGTAGTGGCTGGTGCTGATGAGTATCTGATTGCACCAGAACGTTCAGCCACGTATGAATTGTTCGAGGGTTCGGCAAAATTTAGTGATATTTCTGCCGCGTCTGGCATTACGCAGATTTATTCGCATGCTGAAGGATGGCAGCGGCTGAAGCAAGATCTTCAGTCTCATACAGCTGTTTACACAAAGGCGAACTCGCAGCTTTTCGTTCCGGCTGCTGGGCTGCAAATGAACGGGAGTCAGTACCGTCTGCTGCAGCGATTAAAGATACGCAATAAAAATATAAAAATTAAGGATGTTCAGCACCTCCTCGTAGCGCTGCGGATAAAAAAGCAGCCAGAGGAAATAACAGCCTTACGCCATGCCATCACAATTACATCAGATGCGTTTAATGAGCTCTCGGGTTCTGACCTATCAAGGCGAACATACGAGCACGAGATAGAAGCAGAGCTAACGTATTCGTATCGTAAGCACGGCGCGGTACATGGCTATGAGCCGATTGTTGCGAGCGGTGCGAATGCCTGCACACTGCATTATGTTCAGAATGACAGCTTGCTGTCCAAAGATAGCCTCCTGCTCGTTGATAGCGGGGCGGAGGTTTCAGGCTACAGCGCTGATATTACACGAATGTTTGCCGTAGGAAAGCCTACCAAGCGGCAGAAAGCTATTTATGACGCGGTTTATGAAGCGCAAGAAAAAGCATTCGACTTATTTCGCCCCGGCGTTTCACTAAAAGAGATCGAGAGTGATTTTTGTAAAATAATGGCAGGACAACTGAAAAAGCTCGGGTTGGTAACCGGCGGTGATGATGCAGCTATCCGAACGTATTATCCGCATGCCTTGTCACATTTCCTTGGGCTTGATGTACATGATGTTGGCGGTTATGACACGCCGCTTAGCCCTGGCATGGTTATGACAGTAGAGCCTGGCATATATATTCCTGAAGAGGGCATTGGCGTCCGGATTGAGGACGATATCCTCATAACGGCTGGCGGCTACGAGAACTTAAGTAGCGCATGCCAAAAGGTGGCCTGAGTTGCTGTTTTTTTATAAACCGTTACAATTTTATATAAGTAGTAAACATAGAACGACATTATGAAACATGCGATAACACGATTTGCGGTACGATGGGGCATAGCTGCGCTCGGGATTTGGGTGGCTGCTGGTATCTTAGGCGGTGAGCGGATAGACTATGAGCGAATTGGTGTTGTGATTATCGCTGGGTTAATCCTTGCTGCCGTAAATACAGTCATTAAGCCGATAGTAGTCATCCTGTCTTTGCCAGCTATACTGTTCAGTCTTGGGCTTTTTATGATTGTCGTAAATGGCTTAATGTTATCTCTCGTCAGCTTCCTGTATCCGAGCTTACAGATCGCAAGCTTTACATCGGCCATGCTTGCCGGCATGGTAATAGGACTGGTAAACTACCTGGTGACAACCATTTTGGAGGATAGATGACGGTTTATAATTACATTACGATGGTCTCGGTAGTAGTCCTGATAGCTTTAATACTCCTACAGACACGTGGGGCAACTCTTGGGGCTGGACTTGGTGGCGGCAGTGGAGAAGATATTAATATTGAGCGACGCGGCAGTGAAAAGACCGTTCACCAGATTACTATTTTTTTCATTTTTGTTTTTGCTGCTTCTTTAATTATGCACGTCGTTGCATAATATAGCTTGCACTTATGATTGACCCAAAAACTCGCCTTCGTTGGCGACGGCAGATACGAAAAAGTAAAAAGCAGGTTGCTGATGTAAGCGCCGAAACGGATAAACGTCTGGATAAATTTGTCCTGCGTCGTATTTCGAGGCTAGTAACCGTTCGTCGCTTTGTGGTTATGTGGGTGCTGCTATTAGCAGTAAGCTTTATCGGGGTGTACATCCAAATGCAGCAGCTGAGCCCTTACTATCAGGAAGTCCGAGCGGTGCCAGGAGGCACATATCGAGAGGGTGTCATCGGCAGCTTTACGAATGCAAACCCGCTGTACGCGACCGGCTCGGTCGATGGAGCGGTTTCCAAGCTTTTGTTTTCGAGCCTGTATACATTTGACGGCTACAATCAACTAGTGCCCGATTTAGCGATCGGTTATGAAGTTGATGATACCGGGTTAGAATATATCGTTTCCTTACGGGACGATGTGTATTGGCATGACGGAGAGCGGTTTACGGCGGAAGATGTTGTGTTTACCTATGAAACAATAGCCAATGCTGACGCCAGGTCACCGTTGTTTTCCAGCTGGAAAGATACTGAACTTGAGGTAATTGATGAGCATACGGTGCGTTTTGACTTGCCGAACCCATTTGTATCATTCCCCTTGGCGCTGACGAACGGTATTGTCCCAAAACATATACTAGAAGAAGTACCGCCGCGACAGCTTCGCTCTCATGTGTTTAATACAGCTCAGCCAGTTGGGACGGGTCCGTTTTCGTGGGATACACTAGAGGTTGTTGGCCTAACTTCAGACACGCGTGAAGAACGCTTAGCCTTTAGCGCGTACGATGATTATCACCGAGGCAGGCCGAATATTGACCGATTTGTACTTCGGACATTTCGGGCTGAAGAGCGGCTAATAGAGAGCTTTATAGACCGCGATATTTACGCAATGGCTGGCATTGATAATGCTTCTCATGAGTTGCTGGAGGACCATGAGCATCACCAGTACGTTGTGCCGCTAACGGGACAAGTCGGCGTATTCTTTAAGACGAGTACACCGGTTTTTGAAGAACGGGCTGTTCGGCAGGCGCTTGTTCGCTTTATTGATACTGATGAGGTTCTCGCTTCAATTGAAGGGCCGGTGGCCCCATCAGATAGCCCATTGCTCTCGTTCCATCAAGGTTATGACAACGACCTGACACAGCTTTCCTACGATCCCGAGCAAGCCGAGAAAATATTACGAGACGCTGAGTGGGAAAAGGGTGAAGATGGAGTATGGCAGAAAGATGACATCAAGCTGGAATTCTCACTCGTCGCGTTGAATAGCTCTGACGGTAGAGCGGTTATCCAGGCGCTCCAGCAGCAATGGAGCGAGCACGGCGTGCGTGTTGAGGCAGCTTTGCAGCAAGAAGAAGAGCTGCAGTCAACTATTGCAAATCATGAGTTTTCGGCACTGCTCCACGGTATATCAATCGGTCCTGATCCGGATGTATACGCGTTTTGGCACAGCTCGCAAGCAGAAGTGTTAGCAGAGAACCGCCTGAACTTTAGTGAATACAAATCCGGCGCAGCCGATGAGTCACTTGAGTCGGGGCGCACCAGGTCAGACGATGAGCTGCGCTCAGTAAAATATGAACCATTTCTGGAGGCGTGGCGAAGAGACGCACCAGCGCTTATGCTGTATCAGCCGAGATTCATATACATTACACAATCGGAGGTATCAGGCTTTCAGCCGATTTTAATGAACTCAAGCAGCGACAGGATGCTGAACGTAAATGAGTGGTACATTCGTCACGCTCGAGTTGATAAATAGGCCAAGCCCTTTTCCAAAAAAGCTCCAAAATACGGTATCATGAGCTTGCTGTATGTTGGTTGGTGTAGGACATCAACAGCAACTTGCCGCGGTGGCGGAATTGGTAGACGCGCTAGTTTCAGGGATTAGTGATCTTCGATCATGAGAGTTCGAGTCTCTCCCGCGGCACCAGCTCGACAACGTACAAAGAGCCCGTTAAATTTTTCTGCAATTAGTTGGCAGAAAAATATCGGGCTCTTTTTGTTGCCTCGCTTTTCCGTTTTGCGAATCCTCTCATCAAGCGGGTGTGCATAATTTTGCTAGAAACTAAAATCTGTTCATTCTGAGGGCTATAGAGGAGAGAAGTGAAGCCTCACCTGCTTGTGAATATGTTATTGACTAGATGGCATTGAGCTGTAATGATTGCTTCAAGGCCACTGTTGGCAAGTGTGTTTTATGCTATGATGTACTATATACAGCTAATGCTTAGGTAAACAGGGATAATTTCTGATTATGAGTAAAGTCGCGCACTATCTGCAGGATCATCTGACGGGTGAGGTTATGACATCAGGGGATGTTCGCAAGTATTTTTCAACAGACTCCAGTGTCTTTGAGGTGATGCCCTCAATCGTCGTATATCCAAGAAACGAAAATGACATAAGAAAGACCGCCCGGTTTTCTTGGCAGTTAGCAGAGCGGGGCAGAGTTGTTCCGATTACAGCTAGAGGGCTCGGCACCGACCAGTCTGGAGGTGCGCTTGGAAGCGGTGTGATGGTGGTGTTTCCTGCCCACATGAATAAGCTGCTAGAACTCGATGCAAAATCTGGCGTTACAGTTGTTGAGCCGGGTATTACGTACGCTAAGCTGCAGCAAACCCTGCATACGCACGGACGATTCCTGCCGCCGTTTCCGGCCTCAATCGAATATTCAACTGTCGGCGGGGCAGTAGCAAATAATGCCGGCGGCGAAAAGACCGTAAAATATGGCAGTACCAGAGATTATGTAAAAGGACTTCGGTTTGTTTTAGCGAACGGAGAAGTCATCGAGACGCGCCGCTTGAGTAAGCGAGAACTAAACAAAAAGCTCGGTCTGCAGACGTTCGAGGGTGAAATCTACCGCGCAGTCGACACATTAATAGAAGAAAACAAAGACGTATTGGACAAAACTGTATTGAACGTATCAAAGAATGCCGCAGGGTACGCTCTGGCTGACGTGAAGCAAAAGAATGGATCGTTTGACTTGACGCCACTACTGGTTGGCTCGCAGGGTACGCTCGGCATCGTAACAGAGATAACTCTTGATACCGAACCGCACACACCAGAAAGTACGCTTATCGTCGCGCAATTTGATGACATGCAAGTAGCTGAAGAGGCGATTATTGAGCTTCGTAACCTGCCGGAGCCGCCCAGCGCAGTCGAGATTGTTGACGACAACTTATTGCAGTTCGTTCGTGCCAATAATCCGAATCAGCTAAAGGGTGTTATTGATCCGCCGTATCCAAAGCTTGTTATGCTAGTTGAATTTGACAACCCGAGTGTGCGTACACAGCGCCGGATGGCGAAAAAGACCGCAAAACTGCTCAATAAGCTCCAGATTAATCATCAGGTCGAGACAGACCCAGAGAAAATTGATGAGCTCTGGAAGATCCGGCACAGCGCTTCCGGCGTAGCAGCGTATGCTGACGGCAAACGAAAGGCGCTACCGATTGTCGAGGATGGTATTGTTCCGGCCGATAAGTTTCAGCAGTACCTCAAAAACGTATATAAAATTTTTGATAAGTACGGCTTAAAGGTTGCAGTATGGGGTCATGGCGGTAATGCGAACCTGCACATGCAGCCGTTTTTGGATTTAAGCCATGTCGGAGACAGACAGAAGGTATTTCGTATAATCGACGATTATTATCGTATGGTGATTGAGCTAGGCGGCAGTACAAGCGGTGAACATAGCGATGGACGTTTGCGTGCGCCATATCTTCGGGATCTTTATGGGGATGAGGTCTACCGGCTTTTCCAGGAAGTAAAGAAAGCATTTGACCCGTATAACTTCTTAAACCCTGGGGTGAAAATCGATGTAACCCTTGAGGACATCAAGCCATTGCTTCGTCAGGACTACTCCATCGATCATCTATCTGATCACCTACCGAGAACCTGACAGGCAATTTATACTTGAGTTTTCGTTAGAAAGTACGTAAGATAACAGGGTTCACGTTGTACATTTCAGTCGGACATACGCGCGAGTGGCGGAATTGGTAGACGCGTCAGCTTGAGGGGCTGGTGCCCTTCGGGGCGTGGAGGTTCAAGTCCTCTCTCGCGCACCACGTCGGAATATATTCCAGCCTTGCTTAAAAAAATGCTGCAAAATAAATTTCCAGCATTTTCATACAAGGCTTCCATAATTCCTCCTTTCAATTTCACAAACAGCCAAGGCTTGGTTTGCGAAATTGGTGGGCTACAGTCCAACATGTGGGCGCTTAGCTCAGCTGGCTAGAGCACCTCGTTTACACCGAGGGGGTCGGGGGTTCAAGTCCCTCAGCGCCCACCATATAAAAAAGTCCTACAGTTCGTAGGACTTTTTTATATGGTGACAATTTGGTGCCCAGGGAGGGACTCGAACCCTCAAGCCTTGTAGGGCAACGGATTTTAAGTCCGCAGCGTATACCAATTCCGCCACCTGGGCTTGCGTGGAGGCGCGTACGGGATTCGCACCCGTGTACTGGGTTTTGCAGACCCATGCCTAACTCCTCGGCCAACGCGCCATGCGACACTGATGTATTGTAGCAAAAAGTTTCACACATCTGTTAGAAGAAAAACACCTTAACGTATTTAACTATTGTTTTGAAGGTTTAGCATATGGCCAACCTTCATAAGAGTCGCATAAGCCATCACTGTTAAATGTCAGTATCCAGACATCCCGCCACAGCGAGGGTTCATCACTTTCGTATTCGACGTCTAACCGTACCACGGCGGTTGTATCTTGGACTGCGATAATTTCGCTCGTCAGCTTAAAATTGCCCTGTCTTGAACAAGCTTCATGCCAAAAGTTTTTCAGATCTGAAAGACCGCTTATTGTCTGTGTCCAAGGCGTCTCTTTATAGCTGATGTCGGCGGCGAATATGTCGTCGAGTTTAGACGTAGAGTTTGTGCGCCACGCTGCTTCATAATTATCTATCCAGTCCTGGATGTCATCTTTTGTCATTAGTTAATTATACCAAGCAGGCCAATACAGGAGTCAGCGGCTCAGTAGGTATTTTATAACCGTTGGCGCAACTAAAGGCGGTATATTCGCTACGCTGAAAACGAGCCCTTCTGCGAAACTCATCAGCATCCAAGCTCCTGCTCTGCGTCAGCAATGAAAAAGCTAGCGGTATTGTGAGCTTGACTCAAAAACAAGCTGGCTGGTCTGTCATCTGGTGCAAGTGAGGGGACAAGCTAAAGCTGACGCACTCGTTGTGCTCGAAGCAAGCTTCTGCGCGCAACTCATTGGCGCCCAAACCCTCGTACGTTTAGCTCACTGACGGGGTTTTCGTCCGCCTAATCACAGCCAAGAAAAAAGTCGAGTACAAGACTCGACTCTTTTCTTGGTGCCGCCTGTCAGGCATATTTCTAAGCACCACGCCTGAGAAAGTTGATTTTTATAAACTAAAAGAACTCGTGAATCAGTTTAATCTTACGTCGGATTTACTGTGCTAAATATTTTTCTATTAACTTAACGTCATCAATGTCTTTTTGTCGCACATCGTCATCTTGCAGCCAGCTTTTCTTTACCGCCAATAAAAACTCAATTGTTACGTAGCGGACGCCGCCAATAACCACTGATTCTTTATGCAATTCATCAAAAGTCTGGTTTTTGCCAAGCACACCCCAACTTGTACCAATCTCAAAAAGCTCGTCCGCAAGTATCTCACACCCGTGATTTTGGCTCTTGGTAAACTGCTGGCTATCGGCTAGCCTAATATACTCAACTTCTGGCACAACAACATCAATATCATTGCTCGCTCGTAAGTTCAAAGCACTCAATATACCTGAGCCAATTACTACGCTATTTTCCTTATTGAGGCCAATTTCTTGTAATCTAATCAAAATATCCACCTGCTCATCATATCAAAGAAGTAAGTTAGAGTCCTATTTGGCCAAAGGCCCAAAACAAACAAAAAACGCCGATTTACTCGACGTTTCACAGGGGTAGTGTTCTGATAATAATTTGGTGCGAGTGAGGGGACTCAAACCCCTGGCCTCTTCCTTGGCAAGGAAGCGCTCTATCAGCTGAGCTACACTCGCATACTGAGCAACGAGCAAATTATAACGAGTCTTGTCTTTCTGGGCAAATTATCTAACGATTAGCCTTGAGATTTCAGCCTGTTTCGCATAGAATACGATGGCAGTCGTGGCTCTTTAGCTCAGTTGGTAGAGCAGAGGCTTGAAGAGCCTTGTGTCCCCAGTTCGAGTCTGGGAGGAGCCACCACGAAATGACCCGTCCGTAGTGACGGGTTTTTTCGTGCTCCCAGACGAGAACTGGATCCTCTATTGATAGATAGAGGCAGTCGGTGGAGTGAGAAGGCACGCAGAAGCTCAGTTATGTATGTAAATAGCCCATAATTGATTAACAAATATATACAGTAGCGTCTTCTCAAAACAGATAATTTCCAGTATAGTTATAGATACGATAAAGGGAGAAATACGTAAATGACATATCTATTGATTGCACTGGCAGTTCTGGTAGTAGCTGTAATCTTCATATACAACAATCTTGTTCGAGCGAACGTACGGGTTAATGAAGCCTGGAGCGATATTACTGTCCAGCTTAAGCGACGGACTGACCTTATACCTAATCTTGTAAATACCGTAAAAGGATACGCCAAGCACGAGAAAGAAGTGTTTCAGAAGGTGACTGAGGCCCGAGCTGGCTTAATGAATGCTCAAGGTGTAAAAGAAACCGCAGAAGCAGAAAACATGTTCCAAAAAACACTTAAGAGCTTATTTGCTGTTGCTGAGGCCTACCCGGATCTTAAGGCAAACGAGAACTTCAAGCACTTGCAGGAGGAGCTTGTAGATACTGAGGATAAGATTCAGGCCGCACGGCGCTTTTATAACAGTTCAGCCCGAGAGCTGAATATTAAGGTGAAGGTATTTCCAACGAACCTTATCGCCGGTATGCTTGGCTTTAGCGAGCGCGACTTCTTTGAAGTAGAAGAATCAGAAGTAGCAAAAATAGCTAAGCCAACCGAAGTATCATTCTAAGCTCTTGAGAAAAGAAGAAGCGTACAGTAAGCGGAGATAAGCCGACGTGTATAAACAGATTGCCAGTAATAAGCGACGAACGATTTTACTGATGTTTGTATTCGTACTCCTCGTAGGAGTACTTGGCTGGATTTTCGGCGTGTACGTCGGAGAGCCGGCAATAACGCCCTACGTGCTCATTGGAGCAGCAGTTTATGCACTTATTAGCTATCTTGCCGGTTCAAAAATGGCACTGGCGATCAATGGTGCAAAAGAGATACAGAAGCGCGATAATCCACGGCTGTGGCGGACCGTAGAAAATCTGGCAATCACCGAAGGCATGCCTATGCCGAAGGTGTACATCATGAACGATCCGGCTCCGAATGCTTTTGCAACAGGGCGCGACCCGAAACACGCTGCTGTTTGTGCAACGACCGGATTGCTTGACATCATGGATGACAGCGAGCTTCAAGGGGTGATGGCCCACGAGCTTGCACACGTGAAAAACTACGATATTCGCTTAACTATGATAGCGTTTGCGCTTGTCGTCGTCATATCTCTATTAGCCGACGTGATGATACGCATGACATGGTTTCGAGGTAACCGTAATAATCAAGGCGGCGGAATAATTATTCTGCTTGGGATAGTTGCGGCAATATTAGCACCGATCATTGCGAAGATGATACAACTTGCCGTATCTCGACGGCGGGAATATCTGGCTGATGCGACCGGAGCGCTTACGACTCGTTATCCGGAGGGGTTAGCAAGGGCGCTAGAGAAAATCGGTCAATACGGCAGCGCTACAAAAGTTCAGCATACTGCGACTGCTCACCTATTTTTTTCTAATCCCATGAAAGGTAGCAAGCTAGCTGGTATGTTTAGCACGCACCCGCCAATTGACGAACGGGTTAACCGGCTGCGTAATATGGGAACGCACGCATAGATTAGTTATGGCTGAATCAAAAAAGAAAAAAACAACCAAGTCCGCATCTGCTACATCTCAGGCAAAGCCACGAAAAATTAAGACCGTACCTAAGGCGTACAAGTCTTTCAAGCTGTCAAAGCGACTCAAACATCCGGCCGCACTACCAAGTTCGTGGCGGTTATTTAAGACGAGCATGAAGGTGCTCGTACAGCAAAAGAAAGCTTTCTTCGGGGTGTTTGTTATTTTCCTCATTCTCTCGGTAGTACTGGTAAGAGGTTTTGGAGCTGGGGCTGCTACAGAGGATCTTCGGCTGCTTGTAACGGATTTGTTTGAAGGCGGACTTGGCAGGCTGATAGGCTCAGCCGCGGTCTTAAGTATTCTGGCGACTGATGTAACGACAGCGCCCACCGAAGTAGCTGGCTTATACCAGACCATACTATTTCTGCTTACCAGTCTGGCTGTTATTTATGTGTTACGGACTACGCAAAGTGGCAATGCGGTCACAATCCGTGAATCGTTTTACCGGAGCATGTATCCTTTGGTGCCGTTTTTGCTTGTATTGTTTGTCATCGGGCTTCAGTTATTGCCGCTGGCTGCTGGAGCGTGGCTCTTTGGTACTGTAACGTCAGCCGGTTTGGCGGTTCATGGAGTAGAAATATTTGCCTGGGGTGTCATTTTCTTCCTGCTAGGGCTTTTATCGTTATACATGATAACGTCATCGATCTTCGCAATGTATATCGTTACGCTGCCTGACATGTATCCCATGCAAGCATTGCGCTCAGCCCGTCAGCTTGTCCGGCATCGTCGCTGGACGGTAATGAGAAAGCTGCTATTTTTGCCACTCATGGTTTTTCTTATGGGTGCTGTATTGCTTCTGCCGTTTGTTATGGTGCTTCCAGTGTTGGCAGAGTATGCAGTGCTGGGCTATGCGCTTGCTGCGGTACTACTGACGCATTCATACGTCTACTCAATGTATCGGGAGCTGCTGTGAGCCAGCCCTCTGCGAGAAAACGAGTAGAAGAACTACGGTCATTATTGAACCAGTACAGCTACGAGTATCATGCGCTTGATAAGCCATCCGTTTCTGATGCAGTTTATGACAGCTTGCTACAAGAGCTCAAAAAGCTTGAAAACGAGCACCCAGAGCTAGTCACTTCTGATAGTCCGACACAAAGGATTGGTGATGCGCCGCTCGAGGCGTTTGAAAAGTATGAGCACACTACACGCATGAGCTCGTTGCTTGATTGCTTTAGCCAAGAAGAAGTTGAGGCGTGGCTTGAGCGGATTAAGAAATTGAATAATCAGGTAGCATCATCAGACTTTTTTGTTGACAGCAAAAAAGATGGACTGGCGTGCGCGCTTCATTATCAGGACGGCATGTTAACCAGAGCAATAACTCGCGGTGATGGCTTCGTTGGAGAGGTTGTCACCCAGAACGTAAGAACGATAAAGACCGTGCCACTCCGTCTTCGTGATGGCCACCCGTACAATGAAGGGTTTACCGAGGTTCGTGGAGAAATAATCATGAGTAAGGATGATTTCTTGAAGCTGAATCAGCTCCGAGAGAAAGAAGGAAAACCAGTCTTTGCTAACCCAAGGAATCTTGCTGCAGGTACAATTCGTCAGCTTGACCCTCGCCTGGTTGCCGCGCGTCCACTTTCGTTCCATGCGTATGATGTACTTCGCCCGGAAGACAACGGTCCGTCAACTATTGAGGAAACATATAGAGTTGCCCGCAAGCTTGGATTTGTTGTCGATAAAGAGGCTCATTTAGAACCATCGTTACAAAAGGTTATTAATTATGCGCATGAGTTTGATGCCACTCGGCAAGAACTGCCTTATCACACGGATGGGCTTGTCGTAAAACTAAATAAGCGGAGCCTTCATGAGGCGCTTGGCTATGTAGGTAAAAATCCTCGAGCAGCAATTGCGTATAAGTATCCTGCGGAGGAAGCAACTACGGTTATTCGCGATATTGTTATTAGTATTGGCAGGACTGGCGCAGCTACGCCAGTGGCGCTGTTTGAGCCGATTTCGTTAGCTGGTACGACGGTACAACATGCGAGCTTGCACAACGCAGATGAAATCGCCCGAAAAGATGTTCGTGTCGGTGACACCGTGGTTGTCTTTAAGGCGGGCGATATTATTCCGCAAGTCGACCGTGTTGTTGAGGAGCTGCGCCCAAAAACGACAAAACCGTTCGATTATGAGAAGGAGCTTGCCAGACAGTTTCCTGATCTTGTGTTTGAGCGGCCAGAGGGCGAAGCGGTGTATCGAGTAAAGGGTTCAGGGGGAGCAGTTATGCTCGTCCGTGCATTGCAGCATTTCGTCAGTAAATCAGCCCTGGATATTGACGGTTTCGGTGAAAAGAATGCACATGCATTGGTCGAGGCAGGACTCGTAACAGACATAGCGGACATCTTTACCCTAACAAAAGAGCAATTAATCAGTCTAGAGCGGTTTGCAGAGGTGAGTGCCGATAAGCTTATAAATGCAATCCAGGCGAAGAAGCA
Source organism: Candidatus Saccharimonadota bacterium (assembly GCA_050486305.1). Classification (GTDB taxonomy): domain Bacteria; phylum Patescibacteriota; class Saccharimonadia; order Saccharimonadales; family SLHW01; genus SLHW01. The sequence goes on along the minus strand of JBJHDA010000001.1, from coordinate 542,230 downwards.
GCCGCCGCTCAGACGGTTTCTGTATGGCCTAGGTATTCGGCATGTTGGAGCCCAGGTTGCACTAGATTTGGCAAGAACATTCCAGCGGCTCGATTCGCTGGGTGCTGCTACGTACAAAGAGTTAAAGGCGGTTGACGGGGTAGGCGATAAGGTAGCCGATTCGATAATTCTTTGGTTCGATGACCCGGAGAACCAGGCCCTTTTAGCAAAATTCAAAAAGCTTGGCGTTTGGCCAAAAGACGAAAAGCTGGCAAAGAGCGAAGTAACGGGCAAGAAGTTCGCTATAACGGGCACTTTAGTTGAGCTTGGTCGAGATGAAGCCGCCGAGCTTATCCAGGCAAAGGGTGGAGTCTTTCAGTCTTCCGTCAGCAAGGAAACTGATTTTTTGGTGCTCGGTGAAAAACCCGGAGCAAGCAAACAGGCAAAAGCGAAGCAGTACGGCACTTCTATTATCGACGAGACTGCATTAATAAAGCTCCTCAATCAATAAGTAAGCAGCCAGTACTAGGAAGTTGACAATGATGCGTAAGCAGTATACGCTTATGGTAGTTCGTGCGTCGAAATGCGACGTGTGAAATAAAAACAACCAAAATATAAAACTATTTTAGTATTAGCGTCACCCGTCGCAGGGTGGGGGCGCACGAATTTATAAAAAGCTCCGCAAACTGAGCGTTCACGGAGCTTTTTTGATATACGGGCAATTGCACTTTGATTCAAGAATAGCACCGACGGTCTTTTTAGTTCACAGTTTTTCGGTAGTTCGTGTGGTGGAGATACGAGGACTCGAATTCCGGACCTTCCCGCACTTCTGGTGGAGCATATCGGATTCGAACCGATGACCTCTTCCATGCCATGGAAGCGCGCTAGCCAACTGCGCCAATGCCCCTCCAGAAGTGCGGGACGCATAATTTGTCCGCATTGTTCCATATCAACCGCGCCAACGCTCGATATCCGGATGCCACCGTTGATTAGCAACTGTATTCTACCAAACATTGGTCTCTGGCAGAAGAAAAACACTGTGTAGCGTCAAAATGAAAAACTGATACAATGGTGTGCATGAAGAGACCGAGTATTTTGCAAGGTGGGAGATTCCGTAAAAAATCAAAAAAAAGCGCTAACCAAAACACTTTTACCGTAAGCCAGGCGGCAATGAAGGCTACCGTCCTTGTTGCATTGATAATTCTGAGTGCGGGTGTGGTGTTGTGGTGGCAGTTTATCTTTACCGATGCGGAGCGCACCTTTGAGGGGATGTTAAACAAATCACTAAATACAACTTCCGTAACCAGAACTGTTTCTCAAGAGGCTGAAGTGCAATCACTTGAACAGGTTAATCGGCTTCAGTTCGGAGCTGATACTGGGGTAATCGGCCAGACAACCATAACTCAGGAAGGCGAGATAACCGCGGAGGTTGTCACTGAGGAAATCGGTACGCCCGAACGTGATTATGTGCGATACACCTTAATAGAAACCTCTGAGCAGGACGAAGATGGTGAAGCGATTGACTTCAGTGATGTCGTCGGCGTGTGGGGCGTTAGCGAAACACCTGCCGGTCAGCCGCAAAATGGAGAATCATTCAGCGAAGCGGTACTCGGTGTTATCCCGTTTGCAAGCCTGACTGCCTCTGAACGAAAAGAGCTCGTACAATTTGCGCTTGAGGCAGGGGTTTATGATGTGGACTATTTAGGGGTCACGCGAGAATCCGAGAATGGCCGTCCGATTTTCACCTATCCAGTGATGCTTCAGCCAGAGGCATATGTTTCATATTTGCAGCAAGTGGCTGGCGCAATGGGGCTTACGCAGCTAGAAAATGTCAATCCGGCTGATTTTCGGGGCGTGGCTCCAATTCGATTTACAGTTAAGGTAGATATTCTATCGCGGCAACCTACCGAATTGACATATGGTGCGCAAAACGATCGACAGGAAGTTTTACGAGATTATGGCGTGCTACAGCCAATTACTATTCCAGATGATCCGATTCCTGCAATTGAGCTCCAGCAGCGTATCCAGGCTGCCCAGCAATAAATGGTGGGAGTTTTGGAAACTTTAATCTTAACGATATCGAAATAGAGTAAATGCTTAAAAAGTTTTTTCGACAAGTTATGGCTAGCATTCTTGGCTGGCAAGTTCGGCGTCTATACAAAAGAAATGCATTTAAAACCGTCGTCGTTGTCGGAAGTGTTGGTAAAAGCAGTACCAAACGGGCAATCGCTCAGTATCTAGGAGGGAAATTTAGTGTCCAATATCAAGACGGTAACTATAATGATCTTTTATCGGTCCCGCTCGTCTATTTTGGGCTGCAGCTACCAAGCCTATTCAATCCGTTCTCATGGTTGAAGACGTTGCTCCTGATTGAATACAGGCTTACGAAAAGTTATCCGTACGATATTGTTGTGCTCGAGCTTGGTACCGACGCGCCTGGCCAAATAGGGCAATTTTCCTCGTATGTGCGGGCCGATGTCGCGGTCGTGACTGCTGTTTCACCGGAGCACATGGAGTTCTTTGGCTCGCTTGACGAGGTAGCAAAAGAAGAGCTTAGCGTTTCTGCATTTTGTAACCAACTAATAGTCAATATCGACGATATACCGAAAAAGTATCTGCACGGTATAAAATATCAATCTTACGGGGTTTCAGGAGAGGCGTTGGTGCAGCTCAAGGAAAATCACGTTCGGCCAGCTATCAGGCATGAAAAAAAAGAGTTTGCCGTTCAAACGAAGTTGATTGGCGCACATGTCCAAAAGATATTATGCGCGGCATATTTGACCGGGTTGGCACTAAGCCTCGAGATGGAGCCGATAGAGAAGAATTTACGTAACGTAACTGCTATGCCGGGTAGAATGCAACTGCTAGAAGGCAGGCATGACATAACTATTATCGATGATACGTATAATGCAAGCCCGGAAGCAGTGGTTGCAGCTCTGGATACGCTTTATGAAATGAAGGCATCACAGAAGATGGCAGTACTCGGGAATATGAATGAAATGGGTGGATACTCAAAGGCGGCGCATGAACACGCTGCCAAGCATTGCGATCCAAGCCAACTGGACGAAGTAGTCGTTATTGGGCACGAAGCTGAACTATTCTTAGCTCCTGCGGCAAACCAGCAAGGAAACAGAGTCAAGGTGTTTAAGTCTCCTTATGAGATTGGTGAGTATCTGTCAAAAGCGATAAAACCGAATGGCGTTGTTCTGCTTAAGGGCTCGCAGAACGGGGTTTTTCTGGAGGAGGCAATTAAGCCTCTACTCGTTCATTCGTCTGACGAGGAAAAGCTCGTCCGGCAGTCACCTGCATGGCTCAAGAAAAAGGCACAATTATTTAAGAAACACTAAATACCACCCAGATAATCTATTGGGGACCGATGGTAATGCCGTATAATGGCATGGATATGAGGCGTTATAACCCAAAAGATATTGAGCCGAAGTGGCAGCAAAACTGGGAAAAGAGCGGGATATATCAAGCAGATATGTCGAGCGATAAACCCAAGTTTATGGGCTTTGGCATGTTTAATTATCCGAGCGGAGCAGGTATCCACGTCGGGCACGTTCGTAACTATACAATTCCTGACGTAATTACCAGGGTAAAGCGACAGCAAGGGTATGAAACATACCAACCTGTTGGCTGGGACTCGTTTGGTCTGCCGGCAGAGAACTACGCGATAAAGACAGGTGTTTCGCCACAGGACTCTACTGCAGAAGCGGTCAAGAAGTATCAACGGCAATATCGGGCAATGGGGTGGGCGGTCGATTGGTCGAAAGAGATTAATACGACAGATCCAGGTTATTACAAGTGGACGCAATGGATATTTACAAAGCTATTTGAAAACGGACTCGCGTATCAAAAAGAAAGTCCGCAGTGGTGGTGTGATCAGTGCAAGACCGTGCTGGCTGATGAGCAAGTGCTTGGTGGAAAGTGTTGGCGCCACGATAATCCTGACGATCCGCTTGTAACAAAGAAAAACTTGAAACAGTGGTTTTTCAAAATTACAGATTATGCTGATGAAATGCTTCAGGCAACCGATGAACTAAACTGGACCCAGTCGGTGAAGGCTTCTCAGAAAAGCTGGATTGGTCGAAGTGAGGGCGCACAAATTACATTTACCGTACGTGATTCTGACGCTTCCCTTGATGTGTTTACTACACGTCCGGACACGTTAGCTGGCGCGACATTTATGGTGGTAGCGCCCGAGCATCCGATAGTCTCTAAAATATCAATTCCGGAGCAACAAGAGGCTGTCGAAGTATACGTAAAACAGGCACAGCAAAAAAGCGATGTCGAGCGTCAAGAGGCTGGCGCGGAAAAAACAGGTGTTTTTACGGGTGCATACGCCGTTAATCCGTTAACGAATGAAGAAATGCCAATTTGGATTGCTGATTATGTGCTATATGGATACGGAACTGGCGCTATCATGGCTGTGCCAGCCCATGATGAACGGGATTTTGCGTTTGCAAATAAGTTTGATTTGCCTATCCGGTTTGTAGTTGAGCCTACCTATGGCGAGCCGCAAGGTGATGACACCTACAAAAAATCAGTATTTGTCGCAGTAAGGAACCCAGAGAAAAATAAAGTCATTGTATTAGACTGGGGCCCGCGTAAAGAGCGCCACGGCGGTAATATGCTAATTGGTGGCGGAGTTGAGGAAAATGAAACTTACGTACAGGCGGCAAAACGCGAAATCCAAGAAGAGACAGGCTATAAAAATCTAGAACTTGTTAAAGAAGCGGAATTTTCTGGACACGGCTACTTCTACTCAAACACGAAGCACAAAAATATGCACGTGAGCGGTAAAGGATTACTATTTGATCTCGTTGACCAAGAAAAAGACACGACAGATCTTGATGATGGTGAAGAAGGGAAATTTTCTGTAACCTGGCAGCCGGTTGAGGCTGCAGCGAGCATGTTGGATGACGGTATTCACGAGACGTTTTATCGATATCTTGTGCTTGGTGAATGCTATAGTGGCGAAGGCTTGCTCACGAATTCTGGAAAGTATAACGGTATGACGACAGCCCAGGCAGCTACGGCGATTATCAATGATTTGCAAAAGCAGGGGTCAGCAGAGCCGAAAATCCAATATAAAATGCGTGATTGGCTCATATCGCGGCAACGGTATTGGGGCGCACCCATTCCAATTATCCACTGCGAAACTTGTGGCCCGGTAGCCGTACCAGAAGAAGACCTGCCGGTTATCTTGCCCGAGATTCAAAACTATAAGCCGACAGGTGGACATGCATCCGTGTTAGCTGGCGTGGAAGACTGGGTTAACGTGCAGTGTCCGAAGTGCCGTGAGCCAGCAAAACGAGAGACTGATACGATGGATGGATACGTTTGTTCAAGCTGGTACTTCTTACGGTACTTGAGCCCGAATGATGAGGTCCAGCCATGGGATGTAAAACTTGCCGGAAAGTGGCTTCCGGTGGATTTTTACAACGGTGGTGATCATGCGACAGCACACTTATTGTATGCACGGTTTTTTATGCGCTTTTTCCATAAGCTCGGACTTGTTACTAAGCCAGAGCCTTTCTCAAAAATGGTTTACAACGGTAAGGTCAGGGCGGCAGACGGCTCGATGTTCAGTAAGAGCAAAGGGACTGGCGTTGATCCTCTTGATGTAATTGAGAGCGGTTATGGCGCCGATGCGCTGCGGCTTTACGAGATGTTTGCGGCTCCCGTGGAAATGGATGTGCTTTGGGACGAGCAGGGAATTCCGGGTACCTACCGATTTTTAAATCGCGTCTGGACAATTGTACAAGAATTTATTGGAGCTGAAGGCGAACCCAAGAGCAGCACAGCTGCAGAGAGGCAGCTCGAAACTGCAACGCATAAAATGATAAAAAAAGTCACAGAAGATATTGATGCCGACAAGTTCAATACTGCAATTGCGGCCATGATGAGTGCGTTGAATGAGCTATATAAAGTTAAGCAGGGTAATGGAGTTTCTCAGACAAAAACATGGCGTTTCGCGCTGGAGAGTCTTCTTCAGGTGCTCGCCCCATTTGCGCCGCATATCAGTGAGGAGCTTTGGAGTGATATGGGCAATAAAAGTACCGTCCACGTAGATAATTGGCCGAGCTATGATGAGGCAAAGCTGGCGAGCGATACAATCACTATCGTTGTACAGGTGAACGGTAAGGTAAGGGCAAACATAGAGGTTGCGGCAGATAGCGAAAAAGATGATGTAGTTTCTGCTGCACTCGGGCATGAACGAACGAAGGCCTACGTGAATAATAATGAGCTTAAAAAAGTCATTTATGTTCCGGGAAAGTTGGTCAACTTTGTTGTTTGACCACCTGTAAGTACGCTTAATTAAGCCGGGAATTCTAGATAATTAAACACCTTAGTTTGCTTGAGTTATGGTGTCGAGTCCGCTATACTGTGCCCAAGTTACACCAAGGTAAATCAGGAAGGAGACTGACTTATGGGTAAACCCAAAAAACGTACGACTCCTCGAAGAACCGGTTCGCGTCGCAGCCATGAAGTTGTAAAGCTGGCACGTCGCGTAAATGCCGCTTCGCCGGTTAAAGCGTACACAACTCGTCGTGAGAGTGGTAAGGCTCACGCAAACAGTAAATCGTAGCATCGTAACAACAGCGGGGCTTATTTAACGAGCATCCCGAAACCGCACCTTGAGAAGCATAAATAATATACATCGATATGGCATCTAATCGTCACCTTGGCCGAATCATAGTTTTGCAGACTCTGTATGAACAGGAGCTCCGCCAAGCGTGTGAAGATAATTCATTTGATCTGGAGGAAGTTCTTCACAGGAACATCCGAAGGTATAAGAACGTAATAGAAGACACGGATTTTATCGAGCGGCTCACTAGGCAGATAAGCAAGCGACAAGATGAGCTAGATAAGACGTTGCAGCCAATTGCGCCTGAGTGGCCGATTGATCAAATAGCCAGGATGGACAGACTTGTGTTACGAATCGGTGCTTTTGAGTTGCTGCATGAGGCGGATGTCCCCGACAAGGTTGTCATTAATGAGGCAATCGAACTGGCAAAATCCTTTGGTGGCGAAAACTCTAGTAAATTTATAAACGGCGTTCTCGGTACACTGTTGAAAAACCATCAGCAGGCTGCAGAAAAAAAGAAGCCGGTAAAAAAGCCTAGCACCAAAAAAACCACTCCAGCAAAGAAACCAAAAACAAAAAAAGCTACCGAAAAATTAAGTGCCAAGAAAACGACGAAGAAAGCGAGTACTAACTAAATTATGAAACGACCCAAGCCAATCCAAGGGCTGAAAAAATTTGTCAATAAGCGAAAGCCCAGCATCAAAGAGGTTGTCCGTGAGCCGACGGCAGGCGGAATTATTTTCCGTCGGGCAAAAACCAGCAAGAATGTCGAAATTTTACTTATCCAAGATGCGAAGAATCGATGGACGATTCCAAAGGGTCACATTGAAGAAGGTGAAAGCGCAAGAGAAGCTGCTGAGCGTGAAATCAAGGAAGAGACTGGGCTGAAGGAAATGAAAGTGATGCACTGGCTCGGGAAAATAAACTTTCGATACCGTCGTCAATCAAGTCTCGTGCTCATGACAACAGAAATCTTTTTAGTGAAGGCATTAGGTGATACGGATGACTTGAAGCCAGAGGACTGGATGAACGGCATAAAGTGGTTTCCTGCTGCCGAAGCGGTAGACACGATTGCATATGAAGATATCAGCAAACTTATTTTGCTTGGTTTACGCAAAATAAGGGAAGGTAAGCTTTAATATAATCGTATAGCTATGGATACGGCAAAATATAAAACGTTTGCGCTGGATACGCTCGGGGTTGAGTTTAACGATATCGAGCTTCTTATCACTGCGTTTACCCATCGCTCTTACCTAAATGAGCACAAAAAAACTGCCAAGGAGCATAATGAGCGGCTGGAGTTTTTAGGTGATGCCGTTCTTGAGCTTGTGGTTACGGAGTACCTCTACGTAAATTATGACGATCCTGAAGGGGTACTGACAAATTGGCGAAGCAGTCTGGTTAAGACAGAGAGCATTGGCGAAGCGGCAAAAGGTCTCGGCTTCGAGTCAATGTTACGGTTGAGCCGTGGCGAGCGCCGGGGAAGCGAGCGTGCGAGAGCACAAATATTAGCCAATACATACGAAGCTGTTATCGGCGCAGTTTACCTAGATAAAGGCTACGAAGCGGCAAAAGACTTTATTGCACGAACGCTGCTTGTCACATTTAATCAAATATTGGAGAGTGGTTCTTGGATGGACCCTAAATCTCACCTGCAAGAGTTAGCTCAGAGTAAAGATGGGCATACACCAGTCTACAAAGTACTGCAGGAAGATGGGCCGGATCATGACAAGACGTTTACTGTTGGAGTTTTTGTCGAGGGTGAGCTTATCGGTAAAGGGTCTGGGCCGAGCAAGCAGGCCGGACAAGTCGAGGCGGCCGAGAAGGCACTACAACGCTACCAGAGTTGACAGTCTATCGTTACATCTGTAAAATAGAGCAGATTGCAAAATATAAATGTAATACATTAAAGCGGGTAGCTACAAAAACGCTTTAGTGAGGAAAGAGAGAGTTTAATTATTATGCTCGCAATTCGATTGCAACGCGTTGGACGGAAAGGATATGCACAATACAGGATAATTGTGCAAGACGCCCAGCGTAGTCCTACGAGTGGCCGAGTCGTGGCTAATCTTGGTCACTTTAACCCGCATACAAAAGAAGTTTCGCTTGACAAAGATACGGCGAAAAAATATCTGAATAATGGCGCACAGCCGTCCCCGAGAGTTGCGCAGCTCTTGAAAGCGGAAAAAATAAAGCTTCCAGATTGGGTAGAAGTTGCGGTGCCAGCGACAAAACGTACAACGAAAAACCCAGAGAAGCTACGCAAAAACCGCCCTGCGGAAGAAGAGCCAGAAGAGACTGCACCTGCCAGCGCTGAGCAATCAGGAGCTGCAGAAGAAGCTTCTACAGAAGCCACAACGCCTTCAGGGGAAAAGCCTGAAGAAAAGCAAGAATAAGTCTATTCGCATCAGGATCACTCTGTTATACTGACACGTGCATATACTGATTTTCTAATTACGTGATTACCGCAATAAGGGAGGTTTATCAGATGAGTAGTATTGACCAGCAGTTTATTGAATTTATTGTACGGTCACTTGTAAGTAATCCGGACAATGTCAGCGTTAATCGTCGCATAGACGAAAAAGGTGTACTGCTAGAGCTATCAGTCGACCCTGAAGATCTTGGCCGCGTTATCGGGAAACGCGGTGCTACCGCGCAAAGTATACGAACATTACTACGCGCGCTCGGCACGAAAAACGATGCAAGGTACAACTTAAAGATAATCGATACCGCGCTGGATGCCGAAGAGGGCAGCAGCTCAAACAGCAAAAACGGCAGCTCAAGCAGCACCGATGGAGATGAAAGTCAGTCAGAACAAAAAGAGGAAGACTCAAAAGTATCGAGAGCTCGTAAAGAGCTAGAAGAGCTTGACGACCTCGATATTTAAGCACTTGGAAAAATCTGCTTGCGTTTTAAAAAAACCAGCGATATAGTACTATTGTTACGATTGTTGGTGAAACGACGTATCACTTCAACTAAACGAAGCTCAATGCGAGCCATCATAATTGATGGGAGCTTTATGTGATAAAGCAAGACTGTGTATAATGCAGTCTTGTTTTATTTTTAGCCGTGCTAGAATACGACAGATAAACGAACAAAGCGGTAGTGAGGTGAGCACCATCATGAAACACATCCAAATAATCAGTTTGTTTCCTGGCATGTTTCCAGGAGTGTTAGAAACAAGTATGCTCAAGAAAGCAAAAGATAACGGTATCGTATCGTTTTCGTATATTAACTTGCGTGATTTTGGTCTGGGTCCGCATAAAAGTGTTGACGACACTCCTTATGGCGGTGGATCTGGGATGCTACTGCGGCCCGAACCTCTTTTTGCTGCGGTGGAGCATTGTAAGTCTGTGGATGCGGACGCCAAAGTTCTGCTCATGACGCCACGTGGTGAGCGCTTTCAGCAATCTACCGCTCAGGAGCTAGCTGATTCGCAAGAAGGCTTGATTATTATCTGTGGGCGCTACGAGGGCTATGATGAGCGAATCACCTCTATCGTTGACAGGCAGCTATCTATCGGTAATTTTGTTTTAACCGGAGGAGAGCTGCCCGCAATGACAATAATCGACGCTGTTGCGCGGCTTCTTCCAGGTGTTTTAGGCGGTGAAACGAGTGCCGCTAACGAGAGCTTCCAGGATCCTGATACGCTCGAGCACCCTCACTACACTCGTCCGGAAGAATTTAAGGGCATGAAAGTGCCCGAGGTGCTCTTAAGCGGCAATCACGCCGAGATAGAAAAATGGCGTAAAAACAACAGTAAAAAAACAAAAAACTAGCGATACAAAAACAAGCGAAGCGAAAGACCTCAGGACAGTCCTTTATCGAATTGGTATACTGGGTTGATGATAAAAGAGGATAGAACAGGAGGAATCATGAAGCAGCTTATAAAAACGGCTTACGCACACTGTGATTTGCCGTGTGGAGTATATGATCCGGCACAGGCTCGGATCGAGGCCGAGTCGGTACACGGAATCAACCAGAAGTATGACGGGCTTACCCAAGAGGACAAGTGGCGAGCAGTTATGATAAAAGAGCAACGACTGGAGCTTGTAAAGCATCATCTTTGGGTTATATGGACAGATTACGCAAAGCCGGAGCACCTGGAAGCAAAACCGGACCTTCATGATTTGTTTTGGCGGGCAACGAAACAAGCTGGCGCCGCAAAAAAATCGACTTCGGTAGAGGAAAGTCAAAAACTTCTTGATTTGATCGGTGAAGTAGCTGACTGGTTCAAGAGCACAAAACAGTAGCGAACGGAATGGTCAGGATTTTACGTATAAGTGGAGGCAGCATGAGCCCTCTGCTAACACCTCACCAGCTTGTTGTCGGTTCGAAGCGCAGGACACCGCACGTCGGTGACATAGTTACATTTATTCACGAAGGGCGCGAGAAGATAAAATTGGTAGCGCGCGCTGAAGCAGACCGACTGTACGTTAAGGGGGTAGCAGAATCAGGCAGTACCGATAGTGACACATTTGGGTGGATTCCGGCCAGCACTATAACAAGTGTCATTGTTTGGCCAACAAGGCGTCGCTCACGTCTGTGCCTTCAGAGATTAAATTCTTAAAATCAGCATCGCTCTGCTTGTATAGCACCGATTAATCTATTATTTTAATTCGGCCGTTTGAGTATTTAAGCTGCTTAATTTGCCGGACATGTACGTGTTATGTGCGACCATAACCCTGCTTTGCACATAAGTTTAGCTATTTGCAGGTATTTTATACAAGCGGGCAGTTATGCTATTGGCTAAACGATGCTACACTTAATTCTAAGAAGATTTTTATATGGATAGCGCAACAATGAAACAGCTCTATAAACTAATGGCAATCGGCCTGACGGTTGTTATACTCTGGCGACTGCAGTTCGTTGCACTTATTTTACTTGTGTCGTTTATGTTAACCGTTATCTTGCTGCCGCTTGTCCGTATTTTACATAAGGTTAAGCTTCCCTCCATGTTAGCTGTCCTGATTCCTATCTTGGCTTTTGCTGGGATATTAACCGGTCTAGGCGTTTACGTGGCCCCGGCAGTCGCAGAACAGTTTCCGAAATTTATCAGAGAATTTCCTGCGATCTTAGGCGGAATACCGTTTATGGAGGCAATTGGTGTGGATGAGCAAGCACTGCTCGACCTTGTACGGGATAGGTTCGCTGATATTGGCTCTCTTGCTCTCGTTATTGGCTTTTCGGTTCTTCAGGCTATAGGGGTATTGTTGGCTGTACTCGTATTGACGATGTATTGGCTGCGGGGCTACGATTCATTAAAGAAAACTCTCGTATCGTTTGTGCCAAAACAATATCAAAAAAGAATCGAAGACATATGGATTCGTGTCGAGATAAAGCTGAGCAGATGGTTCATTGGCCAAATGCTAATCAGTACTGTAGTCGGGGTAATGGTTTGGCTGTCAGCACTGGCACTTGGCCTACCGTTCGCCGGGGTTCTCGGTATAATCGCGGCTTTATTTGAGATTGTCCCGTTGATTGGCCCAATTCTGGCTTCTGTTCCTGCGATCTTGCTCGGATTGACCGATTCAGTCGAGAAAGGGCTAATTGTCGCACTGGTGTATGTTGTTATTCAGCAGCTTGAAAGCCATGTACTGTCCCCAATTTTAATGGGTAAAGCCGTTCACTTACACCCGATTATTGTATTAACCGCGTTCTTGATAGGTACGATACTATTTGGCATCATCGGGGGGTTGCTCGCTGTACCGACAGCACTCCTTGTTAGCGCCGGCGTGGATAGCTTCAGAAACGAAAAAATTAACCCAGCACTAAAAGCGAAAGTTACAGCAAATAGCGAATCGCTACAAAACCGAGGATAACTAAGGCAGTAAAGGCGAGAGACAGCAGGTCGATATATTTTTCGATCGTGTCTTTATAGCGCTTGCCAAAGTGGTGCATTGCGAGTGCTACTGCAAAGAAGCGTCCTCCACGACCAATGATAGAAGCAATGATAAAAACGAGCAGGTTTACATGGAAGACGCCTGCTGATATTGCAATAAGCTTATAAGGGATAGGCGTAAAGGCGGCCGTAAATATTGCCAAAAAAGCGTTCTCGCTATAGCGTTGGCCGATTATTTCGAATTCACTATGCAGACTATAGGTATCGATTACCCACCTTCCAACGGTCTCGAACAGTCCTACACCGATAAAATAGCCTAGTGCCCCGCCCAAAACGCTCGCGATTGTGCATATTGCTGCAAAACGGAGATACTTTTTTGGCTGCACGGTAGTCATAGCGATAAGAAGCGGGTCTGGAGGAATAGGGAAAACCGAGCTCTCAGCGAAGGCTATACCGCCAAGTGCCCGTTCGGCATTTTTTCCTTCTGACCACCCCACAACCCATCGGTACATTCTTCTTATTGTTCGCCGAGGCCAATTGATTAGACTGAACAAGAACAGTAAAGGCTTAGAGGCGAGGAAGGCTTTCATCCGCGGCCATGGCTGCTCTGCTTCTGAAGTTTTTTTGTCTCTAGGCATGGCTGTAGTATACGTAAAACTATAGGGATTGAAAAATATGAGCAAGCTTTGCAAAAACTGTATTTTTCGGCTACGCTAGTGCTTAAGATGGAAAAAATAAAAATGAAACTAAAAAAGCAGTTTCGACATCATTCAGCATTAAAAACCATAATGCGTGAAGAGAAGTTTCATATTGCCGATGCTTCAAATCGAGCGACTCGTAAGCGCATGCGCCAGATAAATAAAGAATTCAAGCAGACGTTTAAATTACTGAAAAACCACCAAAATACTGTAACGTTTTTTGGCTCTGCTCGTTTGCAGCCAGAGGATAAGCACTACAAAAAAGCGAGGGAACTCGCTGATCATATCGTTCGGGACACAGGGGCATCGGTTATCACAGGCGGCGGTCCAGGAATTATGGAGGCAGCAAACCGTGGTGCTGCAGATGAAAACGGGGTTTCAATTGGGATGACAATCCAGTTACCACACGAACAAGTAACGAACGAATATGTAAATCGCTCAGTCGATTTCTACTATTTTTTTAGTCGCAAGGTAGCATTATCGTTTGCTGCTCGCGCATATATATATTTTCCTGGTGGCTTTGGAACACTTGATGAACTATTTGAAATATTAACCTTAAAGCAAACAGACCGGATTAAACAGATACCAATTATTCTTGTGGGCTCGGATTTCTGGAATCCACTAGATACATATATAAAAAAATATCTTGCCGAAACATACAAAACAATCGATAAAGAAGACAGAGAGCTATATGTTATCACTGATGATATTCAAGAAGCTGTCAATATAGTTAGCAGTTACCGCGGATAAGATAAAACTGCTTATGTTATACTTATTACATCAATTTAAATAAAAAGGCACAGTATGATTCAAAAGCTAGAAGATGAAACGGGCGTACTTCACGTACCTGTCATCATTATTATTGTTTTTGTAGGCGTAATAGCATTTACGCTCGGAGTGGTGTACCGGATACAAAGCACCCGCAGCAACATAGAGGTTACCGATAGCTATGATTCAGGACAGGATGAACTAAAGGACGCTGATATTAACGGAATTGTTGCCGTTCTTCCAGAAGATGTTGAGCAAGATGACCCAGGAGAAGAGAAGCAGTCAGAGCCGGAGCAGCCACAAACAAAGCCAACGTCAACAACAACCGAAAAGCAAAAACAAGACACGCAAACTGATGCGGACAAAAAAGAGCATACGAAACCTAATGAAATAAAGTTAACATCTGTTTCTGTGGAAACAGACGGCAACTCAATAGTTTTATCGGCGCAATTACCCAAATCGTACAGCGGGACGTGTCAAGCTCTCGTGAAACCTGTAGAGGGCGGCACGAGCAGCAACCATAAGACGGTAAAAAAATCTATCAACGGTTCAAGCTGCTCGGTTACGGTTCCTGGGTCAAAGCTAGATGGATTTACCGAATGGAGAACCTACCTATCGTTTTATAGCCATGATGGTTCAGTGAAGAGTGGCTGGCATTACGCAGGAAATGCTACAGTAAACTAGTTCTACGGTTATGCAATATCACTCAACTGGATTTTCGGTGCGCAGGCTGTGCCCTGTCGTACGCTGCAGATAATACATAAACATTAGTATCCCGACGTAGAACACTGCGATAAATACGGGTGAGATTGAGACATGGCCGGTTGCCCAAGGCAGCCCCGATAAATATTCAACAACAGCGTTTATGTAGGATAATCCGATCGAAGTGATTGCCGCAGCTACATTAGCTAGCCAAGGTATGAGATAGCCGATTATCCCAGTAACGAAGGTGCCGAGCATAGCAAACGGAACGAATGGCAAGACGAGCAAATTAGCTAGAATAGCGAGGGGCGAAAATTGCTCAAAAGCGAGAGCGATAATCGGAAAGGTAAGTAGTTGTGCAGATAAGGTGGCAATGATGAGGTAACGCACAAAGCCCGGCTCTTTGTCTGGATTCCAGAAATATTTTTGTATGAGTGGCGCAAGTATAATTACGCCTGTAAAAGCGGTGAATGATAAATACCAAGCGAGATCCGACCAGATATACAGCGGATTAATGATGACTGTTATTGCTGCAACGAAAGGCAAAAGGACGAGCGGATGGATATTTCTGCCTACATACCAGGCCAAGAGACTTAGTGCCGTCACGAGCGAGGCACGAATCATGGAAGTGCTGAAGCCTGTTAGGAGCAAAAAGCCGCCTATCAGACCGAGACTGGACACGAGAGCCATATATTTTGATCTGGCGACAAAAAGCCGCCTGCTAAAACGCACAACAATTGTAAGATGAAAGCCACTGGCGACAACCAGGTGAACGAGACCTAAGTCGCGAAACATATCCTGTACGTCATCAGGTAGGCCGCTGCGTTGACCGACTAAAAAACTGACACCAATGTTTGCCATGGGGTCATGGATGAACTGCCTTACTTTATCGGAAAAACCATCACGGGCGGCTCTCGCTACATCTCCAGGCTCTGGCCGTGTTACATTCTCAAGTGTTGCCCGAAAAAGGCTTGCCTGCATGGTTCCGAATCCTTCCGAGAGCTCCCCACTAACTGTAATGACATCACCGCGCTTTAACTCCGTGTCAGCAGCCGTGCTCACCCATATTGCTCCGGTCATAGGGGTGCTGCCAACATGAAGATCAGCCATGCGAAACCGTTGATCGCCTGATGGTCCGCGAGTCGTGTCATTACGTATGGTACCGGTGATAGTTTGTTGAGAGCCATGCAATGCGATGAGTGGCTCTAGGGTAATGAGCTTAGCGGCTCCGACATAAAGCCCAAGGAATACTCCAGCAGTGAAAGCAAGCAAAAGGGCGATCACTGAGCGCTTTATGTAAGCCGCAAAGAACACACAGAG
This sequence comes from Candidatus Saccharimonadota bacterium, assembly GCA_050486305.1. Classification (GTDB taxonomy): domain Bacteria; phylum Patescibacteriota; class Saccharimonadia; order Saccharimonadales; family SLHW01; genus SLHW01. The sequence goes on along the minus strand of JBJHDA010000001.1, from coordinate 526,329 downwards.
GGCGATCAAGAGCCAATCAAAGCCGGCATACCTAGCCGGCTCGATAAAACGAATGAAGACGGCGCCAAGCAATATACCAATTGATGACCAGGCAATTAGCCAAGAAACGTGAAAACGTTTGCTCTTTACGGTTTGTTTGAATGCAGCCAGCTTCATTAGCGGGCTTCTTTCTGTACGGGTAGAACCTGCATTGGGCAGGTGTCGAGCTTCTGCTTCATAGCTCGGTGCTCAGCGTAATCAAGCCATAAATCGTAGCGCAGCTTTATTGCTATCTGGCGTGCAACATAACGACACCTGTATTGCCGGACTGGCATCCAGTCAGACGCATCTTTGTCTCCCTTTTCCATGTTAGTTGGGCCGTCTATTGCAATAAGATTGAGTGGATCGTTATAAAATTCGTAACGCTCCTCGTACGAAAGATTCTGTGCTCCTTTTTGCCAGGCGTCTGATACGGCAACGATATGTTCGATATGAATATCACCACTGGTATCTGGACCACGCTCAAAATCTATGCGCTTACCGCTGAAAGGATCCTCCCTAAGTATTCCGCTAAGCACAGTACAGTTATCGTCAGCTAACACAACCTCCGTAAGGTCGCGTTGCAATATCCGGTTACGCATATCGCAGCCGTCTACTGTAGCCCAGCCAGGACTGAAATTACTTCGGGAATAACCCGTTCTGTCAACTCGTTCACGAACAGCGAGTTCTCCGAGCGCTTCAATCGCAAGCGTGTATATGCCGCTTCTTATGCCCTCTTTTACCTGGGCAGTATCGGCAGCTGAAGCATTTGTCTCGATTCTCTGGCGCTCTTCAGAGGCAATAACCGCAAAGAAGACGATGGCGACACAGATATACGCAAAAAAGCGCCTCCGTCGTTGTATCAAGCGGATGCTTAGGTCACGCATAGTACTCGACTATAACATAAGCGGTATACCTCAGTGGCGTGCTTAAGCTAAATATACTATAATATAGACAGCACAATAGGGGAGATGTGAGATGTCGAAAAGCCACAAAAATCGAATATACCAAGAGCTCACAAATGTCGGCATCGACTCACTAAGTTTATTTCGTGCGGAAGGCCGCTATCTGCCATCCGTCATCTATGAGGACGAGCATATTGGAGGTGCGATTTATGGTTTAGGTCAGGGTGGGTGGTGTATGCTTGTTGCGACTGAAAAGCGAGTGATCTACCTAGATAGAAAGCCATTTTTTACCACTAAAGACATCCTTACTTACGATATCGTTTCAGGCATTCAATCAAACACAACCGGCCCGTTTTCATCAGTTACATTACAGACTCGGGTAGGTGACTACGCGCTACGTTTTGTGGGGAAACGTGCAGCGGATGTTTTTATTAAATATATCGAATCTCGGCGACTGAGTGGCGGGCAGTATGACCAGAGCTCAGGACGATATTTTCAGGAAGTTGATAAAAACTCAAAGCTCCAAGACGTAATTAGCCAAGAGGCATTTGACTACATTGCCGAGCATGATGTTGCTGTACTTTCAACGGCCGATAAGTCAGGTGCGCCCAGCGGTGCGGTTGTTCACTATGTCCTCGATCATGATGGGAGGATATATATCGTAACCAAGTCTGGCAGCCAAAAGGCTAGGAATATTATGAACAATCCAGGGGTCGCTTTGACGATACACGCTGACGGATCGCTGCAAACAGCTCAGCTTCAAGCAGAAGCGACAGTCGAGACGCGTCAAGATAAACAAGATCAGATCTTCAATCATGTCGTACAGGAGCGCAATTATAAAGAGGGAAAGAAATCACCGCCAGTAACGACGCTTCGGGAGGGATACTACATCGTTATTCGGCTGACGCCGACGACGGTGACGTATACAGATTTTTCGGAAAAATAAGAAATGAAGATGCTACACTGTGTAAGGAAAAAATAAGTAACTTTCAAGACTCACAGATATCAGACCATGAAGAAAAAGCAAAGAGTAGCAACCCTAGACGAACATCAACCGAAGCGAGCTTTCGCTTGGGAACGGTTTCTGCCGACATTTTTGGTTATTTCTGGGGGCCTTGGATTTATCGCATCTTTGTCATTAATGCTTGAAAAAATAGCTTCGCTTGAACAGCCAGGTCGCGTTCCACTTTGCGATATTAATCCAATTTTAAGTTGCGGCTCTGTTATGGACAGTGCGCAAGCTAGCCTTTTTGGGATACCACACTCGCTGCTTGGTGTTGGTATTTTTGCGGCACTGATGACACTCGGGATTGCTTTGATAGCAGGCGCAAGGCTCAAGCCCTGGTTCTGGAACGCGGTGCTCGGCGCTTCGTTAATCGGGTTTATTTCTGTGCAGTATCTTGTTTACCAAAGCTTGTTCGTTATACGAGCGCTTTGCCCGTGGTGTATGGTAATTTGGGTCGCCGTAGTACCAATCATGTTCGGTGTTATTGCTTATGGGGTGAGGCAGCAAATCTTTCAGTTTAAACAACCGGCGGTGCAGCCGACTTTGCGGTTTATCGCCAAGCATAATGTTACGATTATTGCCGTTTGGTTTATTATCGTCGTTTATATGATTATTGTGCAGTTTTGGTATTATTTTTCAACGCTGCTCTAAAGTCTGCTTTAAGCTGCTCTCGACTATTCGCTGCTTCCAGGATTTCTGGAGGAACATCGTTAAAGAATGTAATAAACGGTGCGATTTGATCAAACTTCTCCCGATGTTCAGCAAGCAGAATGCGTTCTTGGTATTTTGCCCATTTTTCGTTTGGGTCCATGCGGAATGAGCGTTCGCCAGGCAGTACGGTGGTTGCGTGGATGCTTTCATGAAAGGCGAGCCTGTTCATGTTCATGCTAGTGTATCTGGTGTCATCATTTCTGCCGCCGGTGAGAATCATAATCTTTCCTTCCATAATTTCAAAGGGACCGTACGATACGTCGAGCTTTGGCGGGGCGAAGCCCCGTTGGTGACAGGCAGCATCGGGGGTGTTCACTAGGTTAATGATTCGACCGTTTCCTAAGCAGGTGCGCGGGTTGCTTGGTATATAAATTGAGTATTCTTTGCCAGCGAACTCTCTATTATCTATGATTCGCTCTCGTAAGCAGTTGACCACGTGGTTTACCGAAGGGTGCCCATACTCGTGTTCAGCTGTCAGGCTAAAATGAAACAGTTCATCAAATGCTTCAGGATCGACCATCCAGCCAGCGTCTGCCTCGTCACTATAGAAGACGAATTCTATGCCAGAAGTTGGAGACGTATATGATTCTTGCGGGTAGTCAAAGAATGTCCGGATTGTCTCGACAGTCTGAAATGGTCGTATGCCGGCAGACTCAAAATTACGAGCAGTTGACCGTACATCATGTACAGAGCCATTGACTTCAGTAAGTGGTATCTCACTGTATTCGTCTGGTATCGGCGGGCAATCACGTACATCGGGTACAATATCTGCTTCACCGAAAATAGGATCTATAAATGGGTAATATGCTTGGATCGTTTCTTTGTTCTGTATGCCAAAGGTGCCGATTAACGCAATCATCCCTGCCGCTGCCCACCTTCGAGCCATAGGAAATCGATGCTCAGGAGTATTCCTTCGATAATCGATTTCTGTTTCTCGCATGGTCTTACCTAGTATGATGCCATAAAATCTACCAAATAAAAGTGGTTACGCTAGAAATACATCGTTTTTGTCACCAGGCCTTAACGAGACTTCGCTTGAGCAGCAAACACAGGGTTGCTACAATAAGCCTACTAAAAAACAAATACGTGGTGGGCTAGGAGGTAGAGTTGAATGAAAATGCTTCTTGCCATAAATACAGGAGTTTTTGTGTTATCGGCCGCGTTTTTTATTTATCTCTCCGGCGCCTCGGCTTCTGCACTAGGAATTCTGGACTCGATAATGGATGACGGAAATTCAAGTGCTACAGAAAATTTTGCTATAGGAGATTTAAATGACTCAGAAGCGTATACCCAATATACGTATACTGCGCAGCCCGGAGACTCATATACGCTACTTGCTCGCAAGGCAACGCAGACATTCGGGCTTAAATACGATGTATCGTTGAGTGCTGCACAGATTATATACGTGGAAACGAACCTCACGTTAGAAGCAGGCTCTCCAGAATTAAACAAGGGTCAAGAAGTTAACATTGAGGAAATTGCTCTGTCACGGTGGATAGAACAAGCGAAGCAGTTGACCCAGGCCGAAGAAGCTGCATGGAATTATTACGTGCAGTCCGTTGATTTTAATACCGATGCTGTCGGCGAAACTGCGGACTAACTCTTGCTCTCGGCGCTCTTAGAGAGAGCGTTCCGTCGAAGCCACTCGTAAAGGATAATGCCTGCTGCCACCCCAACGTTAACGGATCGGGTGGAGCCGAATTGCTCAATTCCAATAAGGTACTCGCAGTGTTGCTGCATCTGCTTTGAAAGACCTGGTCCCTCTTGCCCAAAGACGTATATCGCTGCTTGAGGTAACCTTGCCTCGTTGAGTGGTAAGCTTCCTTTAATGTTATCAACGCCGATTAATAATAGGCCTGATTTATTCTGCCACTTGAGAAAGTCTTCAATAGATGGGTGATGGAAGAGCGATAAGTATTTTTCCGTTGCCATAGCCCCGCGTCGATTCCAATGCCGTTTACCAATAATGTGCACACCAGAAACGTTGCACGCGTTTGCTGTACGAACGATGGAGCCAATATTATAGTCGTGCTGAAAGTTTTCAATCGCCACGTGAAGCGGGAAGGCACGCTTGCCCATATCGCTCTTTATTGCTGGCACCTTCCAGGTTTTATACGCATCAACAACATTACGACTATCTCCATTTTTCACCAAGTCAGCGTCTATTTTGTTATTAGTTGGCATAGCTTCAGTATAGCGAACCTGATACGATAGAGAAGAAATAGGAGGGAAAATGGCAGAGGATTCACATAAAAAGCACAATGTTAATTTTAATTTAGACCCAGGAAAAACGCCGGTTTTATACGCAGATTCATACCTGATAGGTTCAAATGAGAACGTCGTAACGTTTACATTTGCACAAGCTCTCCCGCAGCCGAACCAGCAGCATGTGGTTGCACGTATTGCTCTCACAAGAAAGCAGGCGAAAGAGTTTCTTTCTAGTCTGAATGAGCACGCGCAAAAGTACGAAATTTAAGGTAATAGGTTAAGGCAAATAAAGTATTCGTCTAGCATAAGCTGTTATACTAAATAACGGTGAATAAAGTCGATGTATTGCTAGGCTTACAGTGGGGCGATGAAGGCAAGGGAAAAATTGTCGATGTATTGGCACCTAACTATGATATTATCGCACGCTTTCAGGGCGGGCCGAATGCAGGACACACTCTTGTGTTTGACGGCAAGAAATACGTCCTGCATTGCCTGCCGTCAGGGGTTTTTCAAGTAAACACAATAAACCTTATCGGTAATGGTATGGTTTTAGACCCAGTTGTTCTTCAGGAGGAACTGGCTAAGATTAAGGAGGGTGGGTATGACGTTAGTGACAGGATCCTCGTCGCACAAAAAACCCACTTGATTCTTCCGACCCACCGTTTACTTGATGCAGCACACGAAAAAAGAAAAGGCAAACAGGCAATCGGCAGCACGCTCCGTGGTATTGGGCCGGCTTATACCGATAAGGTGTCGCGACATGGGCTTCGAGCCGGTGATATTTTTGCTCCTGATTTCGAAACCAAGTTAGAAAATACGCTGCGAAAGCATGAAGAGCAGCTCTCCTGGCTGGACTACGAATACGATTTAACTGATGACTTGATAAGCTGGCGTGACGCCATAGAAAAACTGAAAAATATACAACAAGTAGACGACAGTTATTACTTGAGCGAACAATTAAAAGCAGGAAAGCGGGTATTAGCTGAAGGTGCACAAGGAACACTGCTGGATATCAGTTATGGTTCATATCCTTTCGTCACGTCATCACATACGATAGCAGGGGGTGTTTGTACCGGACTTGGTATCGCGCCGAGTCAGATTGGTAAAGTATATGGCGTGTTTAAGGCTTACTGCACACGTGTGGGCAGTGGGCCGTTCCCGACGGAGTTGACAGATGAAGTCGGTATACAAATACAAAAAAATGGGAATGAATTCGGCTCAACCACAGGGAGAGAACGGCGTTGCGGTTGGCTTGATATCGTTGCACTCAAATATGCTTGCATGATAAACGGTGTAACGGACTTATTTATGATGAAAAGCGATGTGCTATCAGGTCTTAGCGAGCTAAAAGTGGGCGCCTCATATAAGCTTGATGGAACGGCAACAGATCAGCTCCCGTACGACATGACGCATAAGAGCATCGAGCCAAAGCTCGAGACGTTAACGTCATGGAAGGAAGACGTGACAAGCGCCACGAGCTGGAACAAATTGCCACAACAGCTAAAAGAATACGTGTCATTTATTGAAGACAAAACAAGCCTGCCAATCACTGTCGTTTCGGTTGGCCCTGATCGCAAGCAGACCATCGTTCGGGGGCAGCTATGAATCGCAGCACAGATCATGAGGTAATCGTCGAAAAACAGCATGGTTTCCCGGAAGCAAGCTTCCATGTTTCTGTTGTTTCGCAGGCAGATAATTCAAAAAGCAGCCATACGGTTACCCTATCGCGTCATTTTTATGATGAGCTGACGAACGGGGCTGTTAGTCCAGAGACATTGCTTATACAATCCTTCTATTTTCTGCTAGAACGAGAGCCAAAAGAGGCGATTTTACCCATATTCGATTTACCGGAAATCGGAAAGTACTTCTCTGAGTACGCAGTGACAATAAAAAAAGACATTGAGCATATGTAGGAAGGTTTGATTTTCTCGATTTGACACGCTGCGCAAAACGGCGTACATATAGACATATGATAGCTTCATTGGCGCAGGCAAAAGTACAGCAGCTAGAAATTCTAGTCATTATTTTAATTGGTCAGCTTGCCACGACTGAAGCTTCGTAGAATATAATAAAAGCAGAAACGAAAAACTCCGAGGTCTCAGTCGAACCCTCGGAGTTTTTTAGTTAGGAGAGAGAAAAAAATGAGAACACTAGAAGCAGACCCTACAGCAGGCGAGGAGCATGTACTTGCTCCCCAATTTCAGATAGAAGAATTTAGTCGGCATCCATCGAGCCCAGAGCTAGCAGGAGATGAGCATAATTTTGAAACTGGTCGTCGAGATGTTGAAACACTACAGATACTCAGCGGCCTTGTAGATATTTGCGAGGTACGAAACGAAGACCAGCTCGATGACCTAGTTGATATGGTAGTTAACGGTGTTATTAATCATTTTTCGCCTGACTATCGCTTGAATGAAACGATCGTATCGATTCTTCGTGAAAAAGTAGAAAGCCAAAAAGCTGAACGGTCCGCATATGCAAGCGGAGAAGCCGTACCTCCGTCTCTACAGCAGGATGAAGCCTGGCAAAAACCGACGGAGAGCCAGTGGCTAAAGCCTGGCCGTGTCCCGTTGTAATGGCGTGGCACCCGTATGAACATTTCAAAAGTGCAGCACTAGAATAAACTTGCTACAATACTAGGTAATGAAGACCCTTGCAGTCCAGCTCTTGCCGCATCGCCAATCCCTCCTGCGTGATATCGTGATAGCATCGCTAGCGCTGCTATCGGCTGGCTTGCTGGTGTTTGAGCTGAGCGCTGATTTGCTCGCTGAGCAAGTACGCCTGATCTATACCGTAGATGTTGTGATTGCTTTTCTGTTTTTAGCAGATTTTGCCTATGAATTTGTGACTTCAAAACAAAAGATGAAGTATTTTAAGGCCAACTGGTACTTGCTGCTCGCTTCGATCCCGATAACAGGCGGCATGTTCCAGGCGCTACGCTCGGTCCAGCTGATTCGTCTCGTGCGAATCGTCCGGCTATACGCTCGAATAAAAGCGATTAGTGAGCAAACAGAGCTTTACGCACGTAACAGCTCTCGTTATATTTTCGTATCACTCTTTGCTGTTGTGGTTATATTTTGTGGCGGTGCTGCCTTTTATTTAGCTGAGTCTGCTGCAAACGACAGAGTTAATACCTTCTTTGATGGTATATGGTGGGCAGTTGTTTCTGCTACAAGCGTGGGCTATGGCGATATTTATCCGGAAACTTTTGAGGGCAGAATCGTCGCAATGATTCTTATGTTTTTCGGGCTTGCCATGCTCGGTACCATTGTTGGAATCGTGAGTAATTACTTTCTTGCTACAGAAGAAATTCGCCAAGTCGATACTACAAACACAAAAGATTAAGGGCTGCTCGATCCGGGGTGGTTTTGGTATTGGCTAAAACGTTCAATCAGTAGGTCGTGAATTTCACGTGCCTGAGGCATGGTTATACCAGGCAAATGTCCCTCTGCTTTTGTGGAGCTTCCACCTGCAATATTGCGTTTTTTAATTGCAGAACTCCCCGCAGTCTCGATGTCTACTCTGGCGAGACCGAGAATCCGGTCACTTAAACTTCGGGTAATGTTCACGTTTTGTATCCGATTGAACGGAATTGTCACGTCAGTTTTATGGATAACGCCATGCTCTTTTCTGAATGAGGATCCATTTACTTCAAAATAATAATTTTGATGCACGATAACGGCAGTAATATAAAGCACCAGCACGTACCCGAGTAATAGCGGACCGAAAAGCAGCGGCTCAAAGAAGCTGCCGAGCAGAAAAAGGAGTAATAGTAGGCTGGTTTTACCTATGTAGCTTAAAAAGAATGACCACATCGCTCTTGGGCACAGTCGCCGTTTTTCAATGGTTTTTTGTACGTGATTGTTTTGTGGCGTCGTTTGCTGTGGGTGGGTGTGCTGGTTTTGCCTATGCATGGATTTTTGGGTCATTGCTTCAATGCCATGCTGCGCAGTGCCGCAAAACTGGCAGTAGTTCGCTGATGAGGCAATGAGTTTTCCGCAGTTGCTGCAGTATATTTGAGACATGTCATTCATTATACCTCACCGCTCGTTTGAATTTTAAAAGCGTAAGCGTTACCATGAGGGCCATATATGAAAAGACAAGCTATAGCACACTTGTTTATCGCATTTATCTTAGCGCTTAGCTGGCCAGCCGCAGCCTTTCGCTCTGTTCTCGCTGAGGCCGACAGCAATAGTGAATCAGCAGCGAGCGTTTTTATTACGGAGCTACAAACACACGGATCGTTGCTGGACGAGGATGGTGAGCTGTCGACGGACGGAACCATGGAGTTCGTGGAACTTTACAATCCACACGATGAGTACGTTTCTATTGATGGCTGGCGGCTTGAGTTTATAAATCAGGCTGGTACCACCACTCGTGTCGTTGCTGCATTTCATGACACAGAAAGCACTGCTATAAAAATCCCACCAAAGGAGTTCTTTGTGATTAGCTATGAGGACTATCTGCCAGAAGCTGATTATTATATTGAAGGCCGTTTTGCCAGCGGGTACTTGAACTATCATGACGGGAGCGTTCTGCTTTTAGATGATTCAGAAGAAGTTGCTGATTTGGTCGGGTACGGATCTGCTACGTATTACCAGGAGGAGCCAGCACTGTCGCTCGAAGACCCTGATACTTCGTTATTCCGATGTTTCAGTGATGAAGGTTTAGTGAATTCTGAAAATAATGCAGAGGACTTTTTTATTTCAAGTCAGCCTAGCCCATGGCAAGCGGCTGCTTGTGATGAGCCCGATGCGCCAGGCGAAGACGATACGGACAATGGCAGCCATGATGATGAAGGCGACAGCAACGAGCAAGACAATCCTGAAGATGAAAAAACAGATCCCGACGAAAATACTCCTACGGACACCGATTACTGTGACGGTATTGTTTTTTCAGAGCTCTTGCCAAATCCTCAAGGACCGAGAAGCGAGTTCCCAAGAGCTGAACACGCTTTTATCGAGCTTCACAATACAACAAACGATACGGTAAGCTTGTACGGTTGCGGGCTTCAGTCTAGCGCAAACACTACAATTTACTGGTTTACAGAGGATGATAAGCTGGATGGCCATGAGTACAGAGCGTTTTACGAGGGTGAAACAGATGTACAGCTGCCGGTAGCTCCAAGCGGTACTGTCTATTTACTAACGACAGACCAGAAGGAGGCTGATACACAGACGTACCCTGCTGGTATGCCCGAAGCGGCGTCATGGTCTTGGTTCGGCAACGATACCTGGGAGATTACGTACAGCACTACCCCGCATCAGGAGAACGAGGAGATGCCGCTTCGTCCTTGCCCAGAAGGCCAGGAGCGTAATCCTGATACGAACCGTTGCCGGAACATAGAATCGTCAACAGAAACACTATCGCCGTGTCCAGAGGGTCAAGAACGCAATCCAGAGACGAATCGCTGCCGTAACGTAGCAGCTGCAGCCAGTCAGTTCGTTCCATGTGGGCCAGGACAGGAGCGAAATCCAGAAACGAACCGCTGCCGGAACATAAATCAAGCGAGCCAGCTCGTACCGTGCGGTGAAGGTCAAGAACGCAATCCAGAGACGAATCGCTGCCGCTCAATATCTTCTGCTTCAACCGACTTGGTCCCTTGTGGCCCGGGCCAAGAACGAAATCCAGAAACGAACCGCTGCCGGAATGTTGTCGAGCCGAACAGTGAAACGATGGGAGTACAAGACGTTCACGTTGCAGCATCATCAGATAACGCCAACTGGCTGCTGTCCGGCTTTGTGCTCGGGTCAGTACTTCTATATGGAGGATGGGAGTGGCGGCTCGATGCTAAGCGCATACTGCTTAACGTGAAGCGGAGACTCTCCACCCGTATCTAATTGCAGCTTGGATTCGGGTTATTTTGTAGCTATCCTTGCTTGTCGCACCCGCCAAACAAGCGCTGCGGTAAAAACCATGTAGAGCAATATGCCAAAAACACCAAAAATAATATTACGCAGAGAAAGGGTGGCTACCGCCTCACCAAGGTAAACATACGCTATGATTCCCGGTGCGATACCGGCTGCGGTTGCCAGGGTATAATCCCTGGTTTTTACCGGCGAGTAAGCCAACGCGAGATTCAAGATGTTATACGGGATAAACGGAGTCAGCCGAAGTATGAGTATTGTAAGGAAGCCTTCAGAAGCGATTTTATTATTGTACCGATGTAGCCGTTTGAAATTATTCATAACGAGCGAGTCAATAAAGTCCTTGCCGAGCAGGCGTGCAGTAAAATGTGCGCCGAGAGCTCCACACGTAGCTGCAATGATGCCGAGAATGCTGCCCCAAAACACACCAAATGCCGCGCCGCCGATCAGCGTAAAAATCGTACCAGGCAGAAAAACGATCGTTCCGATTGTGTAGAGCAGTATAAAGCCGATCGGCGCCCAGATGCCGAGGTTCTGGATGCCATCTTGCCATCTCACAACGTTAACGTTATTAAATATTTCGTATTGATTAACGCCAAAAAAAGCGAGCAATACCAGGAGGACGAGCAGGGAAAACTTAAGCACCGCGCGTTTACTCACTGCTGATGCCTTTCGCCGTGGGCGGAAAGCTCTTCGTCCGGAGTCTCTACCTCCACCTGAACAACACTTGCCTGTGGGATGGCCTGGCGAATCGAGGCTTTTATTTCATCGCCGACAATCTCGATCTCGTCAGTTTTTAATCGGTCATCAAGGTGCACCTCAATGATGATAAGTAGCTTATTTGATCCGATGTAAGTGGTCCGTAGGTCGAGTACACGGGACACGTGCTGAATACTTAGTGCGGCGACGTTGATTTTTTGTGCGGTCTCCCTTGGGACGGCGCGTCCGACAATCAAGCCTTTTACGTCAAAGACGATGAAGCTCGAGCCGATCATCATCAGTCCACCTATCACGATACCGCCTAATCCGTCGAACTGACTATTGCCGGTAGTAATAAACAAGCCAAGTGCTAAGAATCCGACCACTGCTGCCAACGTTCCCAGAAAGTCGATCAGGAAAGTTGATTTCGTTTCAATGAGCGAGGATGCCCTAACACTTTTCCACCACGATCCTTTTGGTAGGTGTTGCCGCAAACGACGGACACTCAATGAGAACGCATAAGCGTTTGCTAAGAAACTGATAACAAGAACAACCAGGGCAATCGATATATCTTGTAATGGTTGAGGGTCGAGGAATTGACGGACGCCAAAAAATATCGACAACATCCCTGTCCCAAAGAACATGAATACGCCGGCTATGATAACCCAAAAAAATAATTCTCTGCCATACCCGAAGTGGTGCTTCTCGTCACGTTTACGCCGGCTGACTTTTACGCCGCGGTACAGCAGGCTAGTTGTAATAAGGTCCGACAGTCCCTGGAGGGCTTGCGACAGCATAACCACGCTACCGGTAATTACGGCGACGATGGCATTTATCGCAACATCAGATATGCTCACGAGCACCGAAGTGCCTACTACTTTTGAGTCTCGTAGCAATGTTGGCTTATTTTCCCCTCGGGATGGTTTGTTCATTGGCTCCGCTTAATTATTTATTTCGTGACGGCTTTAGCCGGCTTTTCCGTCATTTCTTTGTTCGCTATGTAAACCTCAAGAGTTGTCAATATCAGTATGATTAACACCGGCCCGATGATAATACCCAAAAAGCCAAACATTGCTAATCCGGCAAACACACCGATTAATGTGAGGGCTGATGGCAACCTGGCTGCCTTCGGAATGAGAATCGGACGCAATATATTATCGATATTCCCAACGATAAGAAGATGGCCAAGCAAAACAACAAGTCCTTGCCATATATTTCCGGTAGCCAACAGAATGATACCTACCGGCAAGCTTACAATCCCGCTTCCGAGCGGTATGATTGACAGGAACGTAAGCAGCAAAAAGAAAAATGCCAGATATGGAACACCGGCAATCGCGAATGTTGCCGTACCGACGATGCCTTGTACAAGTGCAATAAGGAATTGCCCGCGCACCATTCCGTTCGTCATGGCTGCGGTCCGTGAAACGTATAGGTCGTACACATCATCACCTAGCGGGTTGAGCCGTTTAATAAAACGCATGATTTGTTTTTGGTACGTAAGTACCGCTAGGAATATATAAATGAACAGCACGACGGCTGTTAGCATCGCCGGGATGCTGCCGATAACATTTGTAATGATGCGGATGAGTCCATTTGCAATCTCCGCACCCGCGGTCGAGGCGAAGCTGATAATTTCCTCTTTACTTACATCGACTAAGCCGCCAGTTACGGTATACAGTGTTTGGTTTACTTGTAAAACCAGCTCTTCGGTGTCTCTGCCCACAGTCAGTTCGTTTACTGTCTCTTGCAGCTCGCCAGCCAACGTACGTGTTTGAGCAACGGTGACTCCAAGGATAAGCACAAGTGGAATCACGACCATAAAAAAGGCGGTCAACAGCGTCAACAGCGGCGCACTATGCGGGCGCTTGGTACGTTTCGTGAACCACCTGTTTATCGGCGAAAAGCTAAAGGCCAAAATGACAGAAGTGACAATAACGCCAAAAAACGGTGTCAAGAAGATCGCGCCCACTATGAGCGCAACGAGTGCTGCGATACCGAGCGGTCGAGTCTGCACCTTGCGGTCAGTCTTCTGTGTTCCCATCTTGCCGTTTATTGTATCAGAGTTCTCGCTGGTTCGCTTCCGCAAGAAGCCTATTTTGATAATCGAGTGCCTCAGTCTCACGGTAAGGAGTGGCTGCCCCAGCCATGTCTATGAGTATTCCGGCACTGATTTTGTTAGGCCGCTGTCCGGCTTGTGAATGCGTAGCCTCTATGAGCCGACGCTGGTCGACATCAACCATAGCCGCCCTTAGCTCCTCGTCGGTGCCGGCAAAAATCAGACGATCCAGGGAAGACGCATATTCATGGTAGAAGTCTATCGTTGCCTCTGTTGCGAGCCAGGCTGCATATCGATGTGGCTGGATGACATTAGTGTACGTGGAAGGGGGGGTGTCTGAGAGTCTTTGTATCACGTCTGCAGCTGCAGTACGGTCAACTGAGGTGCGAGCTCTTTCTGCCAAGCTTTGAACCGTATTTTGCCAGTTCGGGTAATCGTCCAAAAGTTGTCCTGAGTCGGACGATTTTTCTGCTATGGATTGGGTGATGCTGCCGAGCCACTTTCTGGTTCGCACTTCAGCGCTTGAGCGAACATGCGAAACTACGGCGATCTGTTGCCTAGCCGGCGCACTGTCATCCGCTAACTCAAATAAAGGTATATATGCGGTTTGGTATTCCGCAGCTAACTTGTTGCTGATGCCTTGCAGCGTTTTCGAGTCAAGTAAAAGCGTTTCACGAAGCGTCGATGTAGGTGAATAGTCAGAACTTGTCTCGTTTTTCTGCTCTGTTTGCTCAGTCGGTTGGTTCGTATTTTCTCTAGTAGAAATTACGCCGCGGATAGATTTGTAGACGATTCGGTTAAAGCTATTTGATACTGCTGGAGGGGGAGATTGCTCTTCATTTGGGATGAGCCGAATAATTTCTGCAGCAAGTCTTCTCCCGGCCTGGGAAGGGTGGCCTGATGTAATGTCAGCCTCACTCTCCGCCAGCTTTCGCCTCTCTTCGTGCTCTCGTCTTCTGCGCGCGAAATCTTCAGGACCAACAATATCGCTCATGGTATCATAATAACATCAAAACACAAGTATGTCAAGGAGTAGTTTTTTCAGAACGAGCCGATTGTTGTTGGCGCCAATCATCCTTACCAACCACATAAAATGCTGGCACGAGGAGTACGCCGAGCAGTATCCAGTAGCCAAGCGTCCAGCCGCGTAGGACAGTCTGTCCGATAGAGATCCCATGGGTAAAAATAAGAACCATCGCCGTAATTTGAGTGAGACTTATCCAGCCCCATATCCGTTTTACCCAGTTTGCGCCGCGCAGTCTCATAAATATTTCGTATGACAAGAAAATCGGCAGCGCGATAAGGCCGAACGTAACAAATATGCGCAATGTCGGTGCTACGCCAACGTAATAGCTCTCAGTCGGGAATAGCCCAAGTGCCTGAAACTGCGACCAGGCGAGAAGCAGTGGATGCAGCAGCAGGAACGCAAGCACGAACCAGGCAGATACTCTAGAGTAGGCTTCATTCTTTTTAAAAACCTCAGGTGACGTCAGCCGCAGGTAGCCATAGGCGTAATGCGTCCACATGATACTCCAGGCCCACACGCCAAGTAACGGAAATAAGCTTCGTGCTGTAAACACAGGATTCCACTCATACGTATTGAGCCAGCCAAGAAAGGGAACAATGAGCACAATACCAAAAAGCAGCCAGGGTACATAGTAGGAGAGATTGTGCCGCATAGTATACCTACAATATCACGAAGTGTTTTTTGCAACAGAATATATAAAATTAAAAAACTTGCTACACTGCTATATAACGGGTGGCAAACAAAAAAGTGAGGTCGTTTATGTACGAAAAAATAGGTTCAGACTTACCGCGTATTGAAATGGAGTTTACGGACTTTGATATAGGGTATCTCGATACTCTGGAAGATCCTGGCAACACTGGGCTATCCGAGCAAGCTGATGACCACGTCCCGTTAGAAGAAGGCGCACAGAAGGTACTCGAGCACGAAGCGGCTTCTGCTGAAGCAGCAGTCCTTCAGCGGTTGCGTGACTTACTCGGCGATACTTCTGTTAGAAGGGAAATAGTCATAGAGTTTGGTAGGTGTGGCTCGGCTGACCCGGAGGTGTTCTTTCCGGAAAGAGGTGGCAGCACCAAAGAAGCGAAACGAATTTGTGCGGAGTGCCCGGTTAGGACTGACTGTCTTGAGCTTGCTATCGATAACGACGAAAGGTTCGGTGTGTGGGGTGGGTACTCAGAACGAGAGCGCCGGAAACTGAAGCAGCAGAGACGTTCGGCGGAATAGCTAACTGTGAAATAACATAAATACATGCGTTTGCTGCCACGATACAATAGCCTGCTGAGATAATGTAACAAAAGGGCTGTAAATTATGCCGGACATTGACGAGGCGTTTAGAGCGCACCAAAGAAAAGAGTTTCTGCCGCCTGAACAACGGTCGCTTGCCGGCCTCGATGCGCCGCTGCCAGTCGGGTTTAACCAAACCAATAGCCAGCCGTCAACGGTGCGGCGGATGCTGGACTGGCTTGGTGTGCAGCCGGGCCAAAAGGTATTAGATGTTGGCTCTGGCTCAGGTTGGACGACGGCATTATTGGCACATTTAGTTGGCGAAGCAGGGATGGTATATGCTGTCGAGAAGGTGCCTGAACTCGTTGTGTTTGGACGGGAAAATTGCCGCAAGCAAGGGGTAGAAAATGTATCGTTTCATGCGGCGGGCGATGAACCTGGGCTACCTGAGCATGCCCCATATGATCGTATACTAGTAAGCGCTGCTGCACCTCAGCTACCAGAGGGGCTGTTGACGCAGCTTGTGAAGGACGGAAGACTTGTAATACCGGTGAAAGACAGCATCTACGTTCTTGATAAGCACAAAGACGGGAGCCATTCGATCAGGGAGTATCCCGGTTATGCGTTTGTACCTCTTGTTTGAGGTGGCATAAAATTGTCCTCAGTTCACTCTTGATCCGGAGGCCGATCGGTGACCGTAGTAGGAGCGGCCTTAGTACCAACAATAACCGAACCTGACGCAGGTTCTGCAGTCGGCTCTGGTTTTGCAATAGCAATTTTCCGGCCGATGTTATTGACGATGATTGGGCTAATGATGCTCGTAGCTATCGCTAATCCCACGATTGCAGAGAGAAGCTCTTGATCCAATATACCCTCGCCGAACCCAAGGAACGCCACTGCTAACGCAGTAGAGAGTTGCGGCATAACCGAAGCGCCAATAAATGAGCTCGAACGGTCATCAAAGCCGCTCAGTTTACCGCCGATATATCCGCTCAGGTACTTAGATGTCATGAGCGTAATAATAATAACCAGCATGAGCAAACTTGCCTGGAGTCCGTCGGCAAACACCGATAGATCAGTTGTTGCGCCAACGACGACAAAAAATACCGGTACAAAAAAGCCATAGCTAATTGCATGCAACTTGGCTTTTAAGAGTGAGTTCGTCATTGTTTTCGACAGAATCATTCCGGCGAAAAATCCAGCAATAATCGCGTGCAAACCGACGAATTCAAAAAATACTACTAAGCCGATGAGGATCATGACCGTAAAGCGAAGCTCGCGCTCAAACAAGTCTTGCTCGTCGTGATCCAAGCCTGATGTAGCGACCCAGCGCAGTTTTGGAAGTACCCATGCAAACAGCCCCAGCATAACTAAAGCGAACGGATAAATAAGCAGCGAATTTACTGTCGCATCGTTCCCGGTCGTAACTTGCAAAAATACAGATAAGAGCAGGAGGCTAATCGCATCGATAATAATGGCAGCAGCGACAATCGTCTTACCTAAGTCTGCATTCATAATGTTGTGTTGTTGAAAGCTAGGTACGAGTAGAGCGATCGCCGATGACATAAAAATGATGCCTAATAAGATTGCTGTGGTCCAGTTGTAGCCAAAGGCAAGCGCAACAGCAATACCAGTAGCGGTGGGTATCAGTCCGGCTAGGGTGCCGACGAGTAAAATTTTGCCTTTAACTCCCTTCATGTCGGACAGTTTTGACTCAAGTCCTGCCATGAACATCAGGAATACTAAGCCGATCGTCGCCAAGAAATCTATTGTGTTGTCAGGCTCGAACCAGCCCAGCCCATTTGGCCCGATAACCATCCCCCCGACGATAAGAGATACGACCCAAGGTATCCGCATGCGCATGAACATCTGGGAGAAGACGACAGCAACCAAGAGAATAATAAAAAACGGAAAAAATTCTTGCATATATGTCCTATTTAAACATATTGTGCTTATGTTCTATGTAATATGTGGTGGTGCTTACGATGGTTTCTGCGGTGACGCTGCCAAAAATGTCGCACATGATGCTTTCTTACCGATGATTCTGCTATATAGACACCGCTTGCTACAAGCAAACCGCCAACTACATAGAGCCAAGAAAACTGCTCTCCAAGCAGCAAAAAGCCTACTGCTATACCGACAATAGGGTCAACATAGCGAAACATTCCAGCTTCACCTGCCTTTAGCGCTTTAATTGCGAAGTAGTAACAGTAGTAGGCAATTAGTGTGTTCATGACAACCCCCCAGGCAACACTTAACTGAGTTACAAACGACGAGTTAGCGAGGCCAATAAATGCTTGTTCAAGTGACACGAAAGGTATGACAAATACAGAAGTTAAAAAGGCCATCAGCCAAAGTAGAAACCGGGGCGAAACGTCTTTCATGATTTTCTTTGATAAAACAAGATCAAGCGCAGATAATCCAATAACTCCTAGTATGAGCATATTGCCAATAAGGCTCACGCCAGCAATGTTAACCCCGACACTTCCAACAGTTATTAGTAATGCACCTAAAAAGACTATCCATAGCCCAGTCTTCATTTGTTTGCTGATACGTTCTTTCAGCAAAATACCAGCAAGCAAAAAAGCAATAAGAGGTTCTGCAAGCAGTATAAAAGAAGCAGAGGAGAGATTGGTGGCATCAAGACCGTTGACTACTAAAAAATAATTCCCTGGACCAGCTAAGAGTCCAATAAACAGTAACAGGATCCATTTTTTAATTGAAAGCTTACGGGGAAAATATTTGATTGCCCATGGCAACAGCAACAGAGTTACTAGAATAAATCGCGTAGCAATGTAATCGGTGACGCCGATATCTTCTACGGCTATTTTTATGGTGAACCCGCCCATACCCCATATGAAATTGGCGGTTATCGCAGCTAAAAGGGCATAGTGCTTTTTCGCTCGTCTCAGACTGTAGGCTCCTTATCGTAAGACCGGGTATTTCTTGACGAGCTTATTTTTACTCCATTTGCTACCGAGTCCGTATCGTTGCTTATCATTCTGCAGATACAATCCGACAAGAACAAGAGAGTAGATAATATGATCGCTAACAATCGGGTTGTTCGTAGGCGGGATAGTCGCTGTATACATCATCAAAAACAATGCAACCCCTGAAATAGTTGCGATGCGCATCCCGATACCAAGCAGTAGCGCGAGACCGATACCAAGCAGGCCGAGCATAAAAAGCCAGTCTACCAAGGGGTTCCCCGCTAGAGATTGATAGAATTCTGCTAAGGGCCCTCGTGTACCAAACTGTAAGAATCCGGTCGTCGGCGAGCCGCCGCTTAGCCAAGCGCTATCACACATAACATTAATAGTGTTCGTGGCTGTGTCCCGACATGTCGTAAACCCCATGCCGATCAGCTTGTCGACAAAAGCACCGAATAATACTAAGCCGAGCCCAATACGGGTTACTCCCCATACGTTATCCGCTGTTACTTTTGATTTTTTCTTGGGCATTTCTTTCTCCTATTTGTAAACGTTTATGCTTATTTTTGATTATATCACTAGTGACAGTTTTTTTTCTATATTGCACGAGGGTAACAGGGTTACGGGAATTGCCGCAAAAAGAAACGTTGGCAACCAGAGCAGACGGTTTATTTGAGTGCTGTTTTATCTCTTTTAATATATAATAAGCTCTAATGAATAGAGCCGATAAAGATATCGACATAGAACAATACATCAAACGACTTGAGAAACAGCTAAACCTAGAGCATAAAGATAGATCGGCATATTACCAGGCGATTGTTGACGCGCCGTTTGCCGACCCTTTAACTGCTACGAAACTTGATCTTGGAATAACGGTGCTACTGCTCGTTAATCAAGAGAACAAAACGATAGACAGGATTGCACTCTCTAAAACCGAGCAGGCAAAAAAGACGTTGCAGATGACGGCGAAACCTTTTCACGAAATACGAATACCAGTTAATCATCCGACAAACATTATCTCGCAAGCGATTAAGGAGCACTCCCCGCAGCATACTGAAGACTGGCAATATTTGTTTGTCCCGGAGCTCACTCCGCAACAGGCCCGCTTTAACCAGGCAGGCGCTGGTATTGAATGCAGTATGGTGTACCCGCTAAACATCCCCGAGGGCGGCGCATTCATTTATAGCTACTATCAGCCATATGGAAACCTCACAAAAACACACAAAGAATTTATGACAGCATATACCAATCGGATCTCATGGCTACTTGACTCAGAAAGCAAAGAAAAGAAAGCCTAATCTTTTTGCGGTTTTTTTGGAGTTTTTTCGTCGTGTTTTGCCGGGCCTGTAAGCTCAGCATAGGCTTTTAATGACGAAAGCTCTTCAGCAACTGTATATTTGCTATCAGTTGGTGGGAGAAGGGTATTACATCTCCCGTTGTCCCATCTGAACTGCTCAATAAAATTGCCTCCACGCACTTTTGGGTCAAGCAGTATTGTGCGGTATTTATATGGCTCGTCATGCCAGTGCTCATAAAACACTAACCTTGACGGATCATCGGTATCTATGTCCACAAAATCTTGAATAAGTATAATACCGTAAGGCTTAAGCAAAGCTGTAGCCGTTTTTAACATTTTTGTCCGCTCCTCTTCTGAGGCTTGGTATAAGACAGTTGAAAATGTAACCATATCAAATCGTGAAACAGGAGCTTCTTCTTCTAATTCCTCTGCCGTAACTCTAGAGAAATCAGCCTGGTAAAACCCAATACTTTTTCTTTCTATCTGGTCTAGATCATCATATTCTTTCACGAGCCGTGTATCAAGCAGCTCACTGGGGTAAAACGAGCAGCTTCTTGCCCATGCCCTGTTGCCTTCATCGTCAAGCGGCTCGATGTCAATCCCGAGGCTTCTATTCAGCCTGAGCCCTTGGTCGAGTGCCTCTCTCGTTTTTCTGGTTGAGCGACGGTCAGGGTTAGCAGCAAGCGGATTGCCGAGCTTATCTTCGATTATTCTGCCCGCTATATGGTATCGAAAAGGGTATTTTTTCCCTAGTGTTAAACGTTTTAAGCCGTGGTTTCTGCTGCAGCCTACATCTAAGATGCTCGGGCGCTTCCCGAGTCTTGACTGCATTGCCGTCGCGATAAGCGATACTGCTTTGTATCGCCCCGAAACATTACTTTGTAAATTGCGATTTAAAACATCATAACTGAAGCCTTCATAGGCGGGAGGTGTTTCACAAACGAATTCTATAGACTCTTTCCAGGCATGCTGATCTTCGAATACCTCAGGGTAGCCACTCCGCGGTTTTAGCATTAGTTGCCGCTGAAGACCCCGCAACGTCAGGTTAACAGCATTGGTCGGGGTTAAGTCATCACGATCAGTAATGAGTCTACCGACTAAGTCCCTGTATCTAGGGCTTTCCTGTAATGATTCGATACTGGCCTTACAAAAAGCAGCGATTCGCTGATCTTTTCCCGCTGGCAGTAGGGCCTGCAGTCTTAACTCACCCTCAAATGATTCAACTCCAGATTCACCGTAGCGCTCTGTCATTAAGTTTTACTATGATGTAAGGCAAATCATTTTGCAAGATTTGCAACAGCATTTCCCGGAGGCAGTTATTTAAAATCACGCGTGTCGCCCGATTATCTGGTCAGCCTCGTTTAACCAGGTTTTTGATTTTTGCTCAAGCTCGCGCAGTGTTCTCTCTTGTGTTTTTAATTCCTTAAAGATGTTTTCTGCTTGACTGACATGCCGCTCTAGCAGAGACCGGTATTCCTTTTTTTGCTTTGCTTCGTTTATCTTCTCATCTTGCTTTTCTTGATATTCTTTCTCGAGTGAATCCACAAAGTTTTCTGCAGCGCTCGTTGGCTGATTTTCTTTTGCGACTTCGCTGATTTCTTGGGCGACCTTTCGCTTTAGATTACTGGCGTCTCTTTCGAGCTCATCAATCTGCCGCTTGTGTTCCTCAATGTTTGAGCGCACTCGGTCTATATAGCTTTGTAGCTCGTTTAATTTTTGGCTAACAACATCAGTTTCCATATGCATGATAATGTAGCGAACCTGCCAATCAGCGCCTATCAAAAAAATTACACTCCTGACGATAGATGGGTAACTCGGCGGATATATGACAAATATTACAGATAGTGCAAGCACTTATAGTTCATTATGCATAGCGAGCGAGGATAATTATGGCAACGAATAGTAAACTAGACGGTAACTCAGATGAAAAGCCAGAGCACGAGATAGCTGGCTATGACCCGGCCGATTTAGCTAAAGCCCCAGTGACACCTCCATCACCATCCGGAGCACAAGGTGAGAGGCCAGAGGAGCTGATCCAGGAAGTTAAGCAAGAAAAAACAGCTCCTCCGAGCACCACAAACAAAAAATTCATTATAGCCGGGGTTTGCCTGCTGTTCTTGGCGGCGGTTCTTGCGGTTCCGTTCGGGTTGGCGACCGTAGCACTCATTGCGCTGATCGGCATTATGGGCATCATAGCCGGTGTTTTCCTTAAGTTGTAATGTAGGAGCGTGTTTTGTGCGCTTGATGAATCACATGAAATCAGATAGACAAACATCATGTGAGATAGATTACTGCCGCTTTGACTTTATCGGGCTATCGTTTTAGTGCGAGGGAGAAAGAGGGGGTTGGTCATGAGGAGTCACACGACACAAGCTTTGCGTCCGTTTCGAGTGTATTTTCGGGAAGAAAAGGATGCAAGCGATATACACCGGGAACATTAAATTTACGTGAGTGAAAAAAATCATAGTTCGCACGCATTCATTAATTTACAATCACAGTTAGTCGACCAGAGGGCGTCGGCTACACTCAAAGCATTCCCCACCAAATGCATCGAGTGAGCAAAAGGGTACCTCATCAATCTCAGGTCTATAAAGATTACTACATCCAGCTTAATTCCTGATGACGATAGGTACCCTATTAATTTGCCAAAAAAATGAAGCGGCAGCGGTTGGATGGAAGAGTAACTATAACGAAAAGAAAGGGCTTACTTAACTATTATGAATAAGCAGAACACAGGTTTTGGTTTAGCAATGTTTATGACAGGAGCGATAGTCGGTGCGGCTACCGCACTTTTATATGCACCAAAAAGCGGCAAAGAGACCCGGGATGAGCTAAAGCAGAAAAAAGATCGCGTACAGGAAGGCGTAAAGCACGTAAAGGATGAGGTAAAAAATGCTGCAACAGAAGGCTCCCGTAACGTCAAAGATACACTGAAAGAGGAAATGGAAAAGGATGAAGATCGTTACCGGTAAGGGAAGCAGTTTATAAGCTAATTTTTGCATTGCTACAACTTGACAGCACGAGTTTCTGCAATAAAAAATAATTTTTTCGTAAAGTATTTAGCATGATATTGGTAAACATTTTTACAGTTTACGCAACGCTATTCTGATACGTTTAATAACAAGCTGGACTAACAAAAAGGAGCGCACAGGCACGTTATGATTATCGGGGCTTCAGTCATTGCACTACTTGTTTTAACTATCGGTACAATATTTTTTCCGCAAAATATTGTCATGACACTAGCAGACACCTCAACGCATTTTCTGGCGCTTCGCATAACGTTGCTAATAACAATTTTTTCCCTGGTTGTCATCAAGATATTACAAATAAAAATATCTCGCTTGCTACTGGCTATGTGTGCACTTACTATTTCGTTCTGGGCGCTATTTAATTTGTATACGTACTCGATTCATATTCTAGACTTCATGTCGCTTGTTCTTGTTGCGCTTGCGTTTATCGCGGCAATTTTTGAACAGCCAGAAGCAGAGCCGAAAGAAGAGGCAAAAGAACAGTAACTCGTTTTTTCTTAAGCTTCTTCTTGTGGGCTAGTTGTATTTTTGTGTGCCGTCATTTTTCTTACAGTCTGCGAGGCGAGAGTAGGGTGTAATCGCATCACCAAATAAACAGGAGGGGATGCATGGTTATAACAAATGATCTGAAAGTGAACTATATAAGCAAAGAGGGTGCAGCAGAACTAAGAAACGATTTAGATTCATATAAAAAGGAAAAAGCAGAGCTGATGGATACGCTCAACTATTTAAAAACACAAAAATCTACCGCCGCTTTACCAGAAGATATTGGCTGGCAACGAGCGCAAGAGAGGTTTCAGTACGTACAGGAGCAGATAGAGATAATTACAAATTGTCTCAACCGCTCAAAGATAATTCAAAGGCCAACCGGCAAGAGGGTTCAGCTTGGCTCTCGAGTGCGAATCGTCACAAACGACAATCAGCTTGATTGCGTTATCGTCGAGCCGATTGAAGCAGACCCGGAAAAAGGCAAGATATCTAATCATAGCCCGCTTGGCAAGGCACTTCTCGGCAAGTCATTGAATGAAGAGGTTGAGGTAGCGAACCCCAGGCGAGCCCACGGCCTACATTGGAAGATAGTGAATATCGCCTAAGGGAAGAGTTAAGCCAAAATACTGGTGTAAGCGTGGCAAATAGCTAAAAAAGAAAATGTCACGGTAGAGCATAAGACTGCAAGAACGCTCTATTTATCATCCCTGCTTTGGCTTTAATGAGGGTAGGAGTGTAAGATTTTTCACTCATGCTCGTACTCCAGTTGCTATACAATACACAGAAATAAGGCGACCCATGGTTTTTAAAAAAAGCTCAAAAAATACAAGTAAGGCGTTTTCATGGTTTTTTTATACGGCCATGCCGGCGTTTGTTGTTATGATAGCGCTTGTTATTGTTGTGGTGATGGCCTCGCAGTATTCAAGCGAGGTGGTAGAAGAACGAAGAGTGAACGTTATAACACGGCATGCTCGTGAGGCAAGCACCAGGCTTCAGACAAGGATTAACGGGTATGAAGACCTGCTTGATGCAACAAGAATTATCGTAGCGAATAGCCAAGACCGGTCAACGAAGGATATGTCCTGGCAGGAATTTTGGACATTGATGGAACCAGGAGGACGACACGAAGGTATAAAAGCAGTTGGTTATGCAAAATTTGTGCATGATGATGAACGGCAAGATCATGAGGCCAGTATGCGACAAAATGAAGGCCTGGAGAACTACAGTATCAGTACGGACGAGCAGCAACCAGAGTATGCTGCAATTGCCTACTTCGCTCCAGAGGATGCAGCTGCTACAACCGGATTGATTGGGTATGATCTGTTTTCGATAGATGGAGTTCAACAATCACTAGAGCTCTCCCGGGATATGTCTCGGGCTGATATCATCGATATTCGCAATTCTGAGCTCCTAACGCTATTCGACCAATCGCTAGAGATTGACTTTTTGTTGGTATCGCCAATCTATCAATCAAACCAAAATCCCGAAACTGTCCAGGAGAGAAGAGACGAGCTGATTGGCTACACCTACGCTGCCTTCAATAGCCAGGAGTTTTTTGGCGGCTTGATGGATGACAATAACCCCTCTATGTACACACTTCATCTTGTTACACCAGCTGAAGAAACCCTGCTTTATCAGAGCCCGGAGGAACCAATGGACCCCAGTTCAAATGAGCTAAGAAGTGCCTCGGATGCAATATCAGTGGCCGGGAAGGCTATTACCGTAACGGCAACAAATACTCAGCCACTGATTCCCTTACGTGAAAGTCGCCGCCCATTATTGTCATTAGTATCTGGTATGACGCTTACGTTTTTTGTGACTGCATTTATCTACATGCTTACACAGACAAGAATCCGTAAGTTGAAGGAAAAAGAAACAACTGATATTAACCAGGCAAAAGACGAGCTGCTTGCACTCGCATCACACCAGCTCCGGACGCCAGCGACTGGAGTAAAGCAATATCTTGGGATGCTACGCGATGGGTATGCCGGCCCACTCTCAAAAAGCCAGATCGGGCTAATTGAGCATGCTTATGATAGTAACGAACGCCAGCTTAACACAGTGAATGAGCTGTTGTTTGTAGCAAGGCTTGACTCTGGCAGGGTGACGCTTGATTACGAAGACATCGATATAAAATCGTTACTAAAAGATATCGTTCAGGAGCAAAAGCCGACAATCAGAGAAAAGAGTCAAAAAGTTGAGATACGTCTCCCGAAAGATTCTGTTATCATCCAAGCAGATGAGGGCTACTTACGTATGGCGTTGGAGAATATCGTTAGCAATGCCAGCAAGTATACTCCAGAAAGCGGCAAAATAGTCATATGGGTTACAAAAGCACTGCGACATATCAGCATACACGTACGGGACACTGGAGTAGGGGTTTCTGATAAGGATATGCCGTTGCTTTTCAAGAAGTTCTCTCGCGTCGATAATGACCTAGGCGACCAGGTAGCCGGAACTGGCATCGGGTTGTATTTGACGAACAAGATTATTGAAGCCCACGGCGGAAAAATAACATTCCAGTCAAAGGTAAAAGTAGGCTCTATTGTTACGATTTCACTTCCTGTTGAAAGTGCGGCGAAGGGCGGGAAACAGTTAAATATTTCACAGTGACTGGCTTGTATGGTGGGCTATACTTCCTCTAATTGCGTAAGGTTGGCATGAAAATAGTAAAAGGCATCTAAGTGAAAGGCTCGATAATATGGAGAAAATTCTAATCGTTGAAGACGAAAAAACTTTGAACGAAGCGTATCAAATGATACTAAAGCGGAAGGGTTATGACGTTTATACGGCCTACGATGGCAAAGAGGCCATTGAAATCACCAAAGATATCGAGCCGGACCTCATACTGCTAGACCTACGAATGCCCAAGATGAGCGGGTTGGATTTCTTGAAGCAGTACAATATCGTCAATAAGCACCCCAATGTCAAGGTGGTTGTATTTAGTAACATGGACACAAAAGAGGACATTGACGAAGCTTATGAGCTTGGTGCGAATAAGTACATGCTAAAGGCGTGGGCTTCCCCGCAAGAGCTGCTCAAGCTAGTTGATGAGGTGCTAAAACACGATGCCCGTCAAGAAAAGTAAAGCTTAGAGGCAGCGCAAGAAGTCGACCGCTCATATTTTTGTGCCCTCTGATTTATTACGTATGGCTTTATGAATGGATTCGGATATCGCGAAAGCTATCTTCACCTATTAGCTTCAGCAGTTCGGATAGGTTAATTGTGTAGCGTTGATTCTTGTAATTGACTATTTTGGCGCGCTTTAGCTTGTTCAACTCAGTCGCGGTTGTCTCCCGAGTAAGCCCAACCAGGCTTGCCAGGTGTTGATGGGTCAAGTTTAGTGATATCGCGACGGAGTCTCCCGTTGAGTCGCCGTAACGTTGGCACAGATAGTAAAGTGTTAGCATAATCTTCTCTCTCGCTTTTGATTGTCCAAGAGCGCTGATGCGCAGCATGGCTGCACTGTGGCTGGTGGCGAGGTGATCAATTAATAAGTTCTGGGCTTTCTGGGTTTTCTGAAAACTGTTTATTAATTCTGCCCGGGGCATAAAGCAAATTTTTGAGCGGGTGACGGCTTCGTAAAAATACAGAGACGTCGGTGTTTTATCGAATATCCATGTAGTCGGGAAGAACTCGCCCGGCGTATGGAAGGTAATGGTTTGTTCTTCGCCCTGCGCCGAAATGTTTATCGCTCGTACTACGCCTGACTCAACGATGCAGGCTGCACGAGGCGCCTCACCTTGGAACAATATGGTATTACCGCTGTCATATTCACGGGAAACAAATCGAGAAAATAATGGTTTAAAGTGTTCAAGCATTCTACCCCCAGCTTATCTATTATAGGTCTAGCTTGTCCATGAACGTAGTCTACGGTAAATAGTATAGAGGGAGTGTTAATTAT
Organism: Candidatus Saccharimonadota bacterium; assembly: GCA_050486305.1. Taxonomy (GTDB): domain Bacteria; phylum Patescibacteriota; class Saccharimonadia; order Saccharimonadales; family SLHW01; genus SLHW01. The sequence goes on along the minus strand of JBJHDA010000001.1, from coordinate 498,962 downwards.
TTAACAGGTAGAGCTATACAAGGCATGATTTATACACAGCGCCGTACTGAGACACCATATATGCTCAAAAAAGCCAAAAGCCTTTACCTTCTGTACTGCGGCTGAACACACACCCCGTTATCTACTGCTTCGTCGCTGGCCGCTGCCTCCGCTAATTTCTCAGCAATTTTATCGGCTGTTATGGCGTACCCGGTGTTGCGGTGTGCGTCAGAGCGGGCAAATATCATGCCGACTACACTGCCATCACGCAGCACGACTGGTCCGCCAGAGTTACCGACTGTCACACTTGTCTGCAGTTCGTAAATTGAGCGAGTAGTGCGCGAGCTGTCATATATATCGCGCCCTCGTGCATCAAGCTGCCTGAGGATTACCGTCGGCGATGGCTCTAGCTCACCGCCCGATGGATAACCAAGCGTTGTGGCAGTGGTTCCTGCTGGCTGCCGATCTGTGTCCAGCTCAAGCGGTTCGCCAGCTAGGCCAGAGACTCTGATTATTGCGATGTCCATCGCCGGGTCAAAATATACAATTTCTCCACTATGCCTATCTTCAATGTCAACGATACTCAGACTGCTTATGCCGGCGACCACATGCGCATTTGTCACCACTGCATCATCCGCAGCAATAAAGCCAGACCCAAAAACAATGCCACCGCACCCCGCTGATTCTATCCGTACCGTTGACGTTCCAGCTGTTGCCAAGGCAGCTGCTACCTCTTCAGTTTCTGGCGGGTTTTGAGGACCAACCGGCCGCGGCTCAGGACCGATAAAAACCGGAGGAAACGCCTCCGAGTTGATATAACGGGTTACCCGGGCGAGCACTTCCGGTGCCGGCGGAAACCGATTATGTACAGCCTGGATAATTGAAGATTGACTGATATGTCGGTTAACGTCATAGACAGGGACGCCGCTAAATACTGACGACAGCAGCCAGAAAATACCGATAATTAACAGTGCATCAAATAGTCCGCCTAGTACGACGTCTACGCCGCGAAGCTTTACGTCTTTTACACGGCTGGCAAAATAGTCTCCGATTTTTTTACCGAAAGCACCGACAAATACTGCGCTCCCTAATATAACGATAACACCACTCATAAAGCGGATAACGGGTTCCTGAAAAAGCGGGATGAGATAAATCGAGGCATATGCACCGCCAAAGAAGCCGAGCCAAAATCCGGTAAAAGAAAATACCCGACGGGTCAGCCCAATATGAACTCCGCGCAAAACAAACAGAGTAACCGTAACAATAATAATGCCATCGAGTATATTCATAATCTATCTGCTGCCTGGTTTTTGGCTCGAGCGTTAGCGCCAACCAGAAAATCTCCAGGAAGCAACATGGGTACTATCCGCGGTTTATTGCAGCGTAGCAATGAAAAATACTACTGATAAAAAGGAGCAAAGACCGTACAGTTTGCTAACACAATAAGGAGGGGATGTTGAAATACAACAGCAGTTTTACAAAAGAGTACAGACAAGCAAGATACCAGCAAAAAAGAAAGGCAAAGCAAAAATATAACAGCAGATTTGGCCCTGACTCGTCATATCAGCTTGAGCATAGGTGGCGCTAGCTAGCCGCAAGTAGCAGTCATATGTACTGATTTATAACGTTGCCAAAGGAGTATTTTTCATGGAGCTCAAGCTAAAAAGTATTATACCGGCAGATTTACGATCTGGTGCAGAGGGTCAAGACCGCATAAGTTTATATATGCCGACACATCCAGAAAGCCGGAGCAATACGATTGAGGAGGACTCAATCCGCTTAAAAAACATACTGCATAAAATCGAAAGCAATCCAGCAATCCGAGTAAGTGATACGGCAGATAAAAGCCTGCGGCGTGTATGGGATCTTATTGATGATGCCGATTTTTGGCGGCATCAAAAGTACGGGCTGGCCTTGTTCGTGGACCCCGACAGGATGCGCTATGTAAAGCTTCCGTATGAGGTGAATGTAATCCACAGTGTCGATGATTCGTTCGTGTTAGCGCCATTACACATTATGCAAAAAGCGCTAAAAAACTATTTTCTGCTCGAAATAAACCTAGATCGACCAAAGCTATTCCGCGTTGACGTGGCCACGATGGAGCAAATCGAAGACAGCAACTTACCTAAGAATATCGAGGACGCTCTCCGCCTAGATGAATTCCAAAAAAACCAACAGTTTCATACTGGTGCCAGCCGTGGGAGAGCGATGTATCATGGGCACGGTGCCGCTGACGACAACAAAGACGTTGACATTAATAACTACTTACACCTGTTGGCAAAACGGGCGGACACCTTTTTGCAAAAATATAGTGACCCGCTCATTTTGGCCGGAACCAAGGAGAGGGTCGCGCATGTACGGAGCCTGCTTCGTTACAAGCACACCCTGGACAAGGAGATAAGAGGAAACCACGAAAGCCCGAGAACAATTCCTGCTCTGCAAAAAGAAGTACGTAGCCTGTTGGAATCCATCCAAGATGATGAAAGGACCAAAGCGTTGCAGCGCTTTGAGGAGGCGCGCGGAAACGGGCTCGCAGCTGAAGGGATGGATAACGTTATGTCCGCCAGTTCTATCGGTAACGTTGATCACCTTTTTGTTGAAGCGCTTCGCCAGACGAGAGATAGTGTGCAAGAGGAGAATGTAGCAATGAAGCGGTACGAGTTCCCAGAGGATATCAGCATGCTAGAAAAGGTCGTTTCAAGCGTCAAAGCACAGGCGGGAGAAATTACCGCTACCTATAAAGAGAACAACGGGCAACCGTCGAGCAAAATAAACGTCAAGGCGATACTTCGATATAACATGTCGCGCTGACCCGGGGTGTAGTGCTGACTGCTTCTTGGCCAGCACATTACCCAAAAACGTCAGCGCGAATCTTGAGTTGAGCGCGGTTTAAGCGAACAGACCTGCGTCGTATAGTTCCTGTACGTCCATATCGGTATCGGTTCGGGGGTGGGTGTCATCCACCTCAGCTTCACGAATCCGCTGCGATATTTCGCCTCCTAAATCATTATCTGATTCGCTGTTGGCATAACTTACATGGCCTTCGTAATCCATCGCCATCGCGTCAAGTTCATCTTCACTTATTGGTGTGCTAAACATAAACTACCCCCTTGCATTAACATTAGCAATGCTTAGTATGAGGCCAGTTTTTTTCATCACAGTGAAGTATTTTACTACTACGAATATAATGAAAATGTTCGAAGGCTGTATGTAACTTATTGCATAGAAACTTTCCTAGCCATCCATATAATCAACGCTTGCAAACTAATGAATAGGGAGGGTATACATGGCTGATTCCGATAGAGGATTCGCTTCAATGGACGAAGATAAGCAGCGAGACATCGCGAGCAAAGGCGGTAAGTCGCAAGGCAAGGAGGACAATCCAGCAAACTTTGCGAACGATCCGGACAAAGCAAGGCGGGCTGGTAAAAAAGGCGGAAAGCGCTCTTAGCTTAATCGAGGTTGCGGAAGCGTAGAAATTAAAGAGGCTGCTGTTTGCAGCCTCTTTTTTTATGTGGTGTCTCGCTTATTTCTTATGCCAGTTGCCATCCTGGCCTTTTTCGTATTTTTGTTTTACTGCGCTCCAGGCGACACGATGGGCTACTTCCTCCCTATCGGCATCGTCACGTCGTTTTTCCGGATCTTTGTACTGCTCCCAAGAACTATTAAATGATTTCATATATATTTCCTGGGCATGTTTTGGCAGTACGCTTTTTACACTGTCGGGCAATTCATTAGTTGTATCGTATGGCACGTCTAAATCTCCATTACTGCTAGCGTAACGGTAACAATCATTAGCGGATAGAGCAGTTAGTTTACTTACAGGGCCATCGTTCTGCACATATAAGCAAAAGCGATTTGAGCAGTTAGTTATTTCACTTAATAAATACGTGCTCGCGTTTACCATAGTTTGGCAATGGAGCACATATGTTGAATTTCCGTAACCCGCGTATTGGCCTTTTGGCCGTACTCATCGCTGGAGTACTGGTGTCTGGTGTTTTATATCTCGTGTATGGAAACAATAATGCCGAAGAAGCAGGACAAGAAGTTAACACGACACAAGGCCAGCAAGCTCATGTTGCGGCGGTGGTGACTGCCCATGATAAAGCGACGGACATCGGGATAGAGATTCTGGAGGCTGGCGGAACGGCAGCGGATGCTGCAGTAGCGGTGGCTGCAGCGTTGAGTGTTGTCGAGCCGTGGTTCTCCAGCGCGCTTGGCGGTGGCACCTGGGCGCTTTATTACGATGCGGATGAAAACCAGGTAACGAGCCTGGATGGAGTTGGCCCAACAGGCAGCAACGCCTCAGTAGAAAATTACCGCGGCAGGGCAGGTTCGTTCGGCATGCATCAAGCGAACGTGCCGGGCGCCTGGGACGGCTGGATGCTATGGCTCGATGAGTACGGCGAGCTCGACCTAGACGAGGTGTTAGCGCCTGCCATTAGAGTAGCCAGAGAGGGGTACGAAGTAAGCGCAGATATGGAGCAGTGGCTCAATACATCCTCCGGCAGAGTTTTTAATTACGATGAAACGGGCGAGATTTATCTAAGAAACGGCAACCTGCTAAGCGAGGGCGACACCGTGCACCAACACGACATGGCAGATACGTTCGAGTCACTTGCCAATGCCTACGCTGAGGCGCTGGAGGACGGGGAGCGTAGTCAGGCTGTTCAGGCAGCCCGGGATTATTACTACCGCGGACCGATTGCGGAGGCAATCGTTGCGTACTCCGATCAAGACGACGGCTACTTAACCATCGATGATTTTTGGGGCTTTGAGGCAGAGATTGTGACACCCTTAAGCCTTGACTACCGGGATGGGCTCACCGTCTACCAGAATCCGCCAAACAGCCAAGGTATTACCATGCTGTCCGCTCTCAATATCCTAATGGGTTATGACTTTTCCCAGTATGACTCAAATGACCCGGACGCGGTCCACCTGCAGATCGAGGCATTAAAGCGCGCGTTTGCCGATAGGTATTATCACGTGGGCGATCCCGACCGAGTAGACGTACCGGTCGATACCATCTTGTCGGAGGAGCACGCCGAGCGCCATCGGGAGAACATCAGCCTTGATGAGACGGCGGTCTGGCCGATTGAGGATCCGCTCGATGGCGAAGCAAGCAACACTACTACGTTTCATATCGTCGATACGGAAGGGAATGCTGCTGCCGTCACCACGAGCCTCGGTGCGCAATTTCTAGTAATTGGCGATACAGGTATTCACATAAACAACCGCATGCGGTTCATGGCGCTGGATGAGGACGACCCGAACGTTCTGTCGCCTGGCTATAAGGTACGGCATACCTCGAACCCGTATCTCGTTACTAACAATGGCAACTTATATATGCTCGGCGGTAATGTTGGCGCAGACACGCAGGCTCAAGCCCAGCTTCAGCAATTTATCAATATCGTTGAGTTCGGCTACACGGCACAAGAAGCCGTGGATCGGCCGCGTTTTGTTAGTAATGCGTTCCCGTCCACCATTTTTCCTTACGAAGTAGAAAATACGCTGGAGGTAGAGGATGACTTTCCAGAGGCGCTTCGGCAAGGGCTGAGCGAAAAAGGGCATGGACTTACTGGCGGGACGATATTCGGCAATGCCGGCATTATCGTTATTTCAGAGGACGGTCGCGAAGCGCAGCTTGGTGTCGAGCAGCGAAACCAGACTTCAGCTGGCAGCATCATACTTCCAGAGTAAGCGTAGCAGTAATGTTAATTATCTAACACGCTTTGCGTTAACTGTCTTACAGCCAGACTTGCGCTCAGCCAATATCATGGGTACTTATACGGGGAGGTCGCACGAAGCAGGCTCCGTACACAATGATTAAGCTTAAGCAAAAGGAGGTGGCTTATCTTTATGCAAACAAACGAACTAAACGATCGTATCGACACGTTTCTAGACAGGAAGTACCGGCAATATCCAGACTTAGCCGATGATGGAAGGGCAAACCATCACTAACCTGACAGCAAGAAACGATTAGCCAATAGATAGCAAACAAGAACGTAAACGAGGAGTAAAGAATGGGCATACTAGCATGGATTATATTAGGCGGTTTAGCAGGATGGCTGGCTTCGTTAATTATGGGCACGAGTGAGCAGCAAGGAGTTCTCGCGAACGTTGCGGTTGGTATCGTTGGAGCTTTGATCGGCGGCTTTGTTGTTGGAATGTTCGGCGGCGAAGGAGTGACCGGGTTTACGTTATGGAGCTTAATCGTAGCCACGTTAGGTGCGGTTATACTGCTGGCTATTGTCCGGGCAGTGCGGCGAGCGTAGGTACAAACCAAATTCTGAGCGTATTAGAGCGGGCAAAGCAGCCCGCTCTATTTTTTATATTTATTAGCTCTATATATTTGTGGATAGAGAAGCGGCTGTAGCCGAATCAGGGGTGGCGTGTTAAACTAGATGCAAGCGAACGGTTACTTATATCTCTTCGTTTTAAAAGTTACCTCAGCCATACCAGCGCCGTATACAATATATTTTTTGTTGTCGGCGGAACCGAATCTCCAGAGGTAACGACAGTATTAAATTATGTATAACAGGCGACGACACAGTCTGTAGAACGGTTAAAATTGTGATAAAACAGAATAAACATATAGAAATTGTCAGCTCTTCAAAGAGTTATCTTAGCTCTATGAGCAAGCCCTCACGCTTGGCCATTTATAACGTCCTATCCAGGCGATATGCACGGGTAGGCATTAGTCTTATCGATAACGTGGCAGACTTGCATGATCTCGTTGCCAAAAAGCCAGATTTGGTGTTTTTAGGTTCCAAATTTGTGCCACGTAATCCATCTTTGGGGTTAGACGACGAGAACCGGGTATGGCTCAGTAGCTATTTAGAAGACAACGACATCGCCCATACTGGTTCCGCTAGCGTGGCACACGAGCTTGACTGCGACAAAACGCTGGCAAAGCAAGCTGTACGAACAGCCGGGCTTCAGACATCGCCGTTTTATATTGCCCGGCAACATACTCCGTTAACGCAGGCTGCTGTCACTGCGCCGTACCCGTTATTCGTAAAACCGGCTAATCGCGGCGGCGGATTGGGTATCGGCAGTGACTCAGTCGTATACGACTTTGCTGCGCTGCAAGCCAAGGTCACCTCTATCGCTCATCAGCACGGTTCCGACTCGCTGATCGAGCGGTATCTGCCAGGCAGGGAGTTTAGTGTCGCAGTCATGCGCGAGTATCGTAGTGACGAGCTATCGATTATGCCGGTAGAGCTCATTGCCGAGGCGGATAAACGCGGGCACCGTGTGCTCGGTGCAGCGGCGAAATCAGCAAACAATGAACAAGTCATACCAGTGACTGACCAGAGCGTGCGTCATCGGGTAAGCCAGTTAGCCCTCGGTGCATTCCACGCCCTCGGCGCACGTGACTACGGGCGGGTCGACATACGGCTTGATGCCGATGGCACACCGCATTTTCTTGAGGCAAACCTGATCCCGAGTTTGATTGGCGGTTATGGAACGTTCCCGAAGGCTTGTCAGTTATATATGGGGATGGATTATGAGGCTGTTATTTATAACTTGGTAGATTTGGCGATGGAGCGGGCAGTGAATGACCGTGAGTCTACGTTTGTGTTTGGGCAGGGGTCCAATGCGGATATGCAAGCTATACCAAGCTTGTAGGCAGGCGTATAGGTATATTTTTTATAAAAATGGTAGGGGTGTTCTTTTGGAAAGAACCAAATCTTGTTCCATTTTTGTGTCGACCAAAACGGAACCCAAAAAACGACTGGCGGCTCCAAAAAACATATTGCCTCATCCTCACTACCGTACTGACGCTGGCACAGTGACAAGCATCTCCGCTTTTATTATTTAAGTTGAAGCGGAGCAAGTGCCAGCTTTATCTCAGCACGTTAGCGGTATGAGTCATCTGTTTTTGGAGAGCCAGGAACGGGCTCGGCTGCTGCTGCTTCCTGGTTGCTGGTTGCTGTTTTCTGAATGCACCAGTCGAGTGGTGCATTCATTTTTGGGCTGTTTATAGGGGTAATGATGGACGAATGGTGTAAAATATAAATAAGACAAATTACATTTACATGAAGGAGGGCGGCATGAAGAAATTCTTGGTTCTGACGGTTCTTGCAGTGGTTACATTAGGGTTTATCGGGTTTGTTAGCACGGCTCGGGCGGCAGAGTACCGGTCAAACGATAACGTTACCGTTAGCAGCGATGAAGTTATCGAGGACGATTTATTCATAGCAGGAAACATTCTGCAGATAGACGGTGATGTTGAGGGAGACGTGTATGCTGCAGGGCAGCAGATAACCGTTAACGGGCAGATTGGCGGTGATTTGATTGTAGCCGGCTCTACCATAACGGTTAACGGCGATGTCGGCGGGAGCGTGCGCGCTGCCGGGCAATCACTTAGCCTTTCCTCGGCAGAAGTTGGCGGGGGCGTTACCTTCTTTGGCTCTACCATGAGTCTGGCGTCCGATAGCACGATTGGCCGTGGGCTCGTCTACTTTGGCGAGAGCATTACGGTAAACGGCACGGTTACGCACGGCGTAACCGGCTTCGGTTCACGGGTTACTATTAACGGTGCAATCGGTACCGATTCAAAGATTTCTGCAGAGCGGCTACGCATAAACGAAGGCGCAGTTATTTCAGGTGATGTCGAGTATCGGTCAGATCAAGATGCAGAGGTTGCCGATGGCGCGCAAGTTGCTGGTGAGTTGACGCGTGCAGGCGGGCTTGAGCGGTTCGGCGGTGTAGGTGATTGGCGCGTTGGTCGCTACGTCTTTACGCTGTGGTCATTCATCTCGGCGCTGTTAGTCGGGGCAGTGTTGCTGTTGCTTGCCCGGCGGCCGCTAGCCGATGTTGCAGCAGTTGTACGGAACCGTCCGCTCGCTAGCTTTGGCTGGGGCTTGGTTGCCATGCTGGTTACCATACCGCTCGGCACACTATTGATGGTTACGGTATTTGGTATTCCGCTTGCAATCCTGTTATGGGTTGCCTTTGCGGTCGGGCTATACATCAGTAAGTTCATCGTTGGTATCGCGCTGGGATGGATTCTTCTCTCCCGCTTCGGTAATAAAAAGACGCCAAGCCTGTTTGTCAGCTTCATTGTCGGGCTGGTTGCGCTGTATGCAATTAACCTCATACCGGTTGTATCGGTATTTGCTTCGCTGGTAATCGGTGCACTGGGTCTTGGTGCCCTCGTGGTCCGCCTATCTGCCGCCGTCCGCCACCAGCGTGTGGCTTCGGTTGTCAAGAAATAGCTAGGGGTCGCTCTACGAGCGAGAATAGTTTCTTCTATAACCCTAGGGCTGTTGTGGGGTTTCGCCACGCAGGCGACAATTTTAGCTACCATTTGTTTCGTCAAACGGTAGCACCAAAGTCGACAGGCGACGTAAAAACCCTATTGCAACCAAGCACCAGGCTACTAAAGCGCCGAAACAACAACCCTAAAGGGATTGGTCTTTTTGAATTCTTTAGCGGAGCAAAAAGACCGTGATTCCGGCTTTATTCGCTAGTAGCCTGACTGGCTGCATCGGTTTTTACGAGCCTGGATAGGCTCAGGGCTCGCTCGATAATTTTATCTTTATATTTTATTTTTATTAAACACGCAAGTCGACTTGCGTGTTTAGTTTTGGGTGAGACGGTTTATTCGATATAGTCGAGGGTGTGAAGCATAAGCGTATTGTTGATTTATATAAAAGTGACCGTCCGCGGGAGAAGCTTGCTGCGAAGGGTGCGCAAAACTTATCTGATCTTGAGCTTCTGCAGGCGCTAATTGGTAGCGGGAATAAGCAAGCAGATGTTGGTAAAATTGCTAAAGATACACTAAAGTTGTTCCAGAAACACGGCGCAACCATTACTTACGAGCAGCTTAATAACGTGACTGGACTTGGCTCGGCAAAGATTACTGAAATTCTGGCGGCAATAGAGCTGTCCAGGCGATATTTAGTCGATGGTGACAAGCCGATTATTGACAGCACAGACAAAGCAGTAGAACAGTTGGCTGATATTCGGGACAAGCGACAAGAACACTTTGTCGTCATGACACTAGACGGCGCCAATCGATTGATTGAGAAGCGCACGATCACCATAGGCACACTCACTAGCGGCCTAGTCCACCCCCGCGAAGTCTTCGCTGATGCAATTACTGATCGAGCAGCCAGCATTATCGTCGCCCACAACCACCCAAGCGGCGACACAACACCAAGCTTTGCTGATGAAACGATTTCTAGAAAACTAGAAAAAGCTGCTGAGCTACTCGGCATCGAGCTCACCTATCACATTATTGTCACCAAAAAATCACACAAGAATATTATTTAATTCCGGCCGTTTCTTTTTGTAGCTTATTGGCTTCTTGTAGAGTTTTCTCCATCAAGCGCTTTTTTTCGGAATCTGAGGCATGCAAAGAAAAATCAGTATAAGAATAATACTGATTGCGCTTTCCAAATAGTTTACGAACTGCTTCTTTCATGCAACAAACCTTTTAACTCGTCTTCATTATATATTTTAGGTAGATATCTTTCAACATTATCGATATCAAGCTCGATTTTTTTGACATTTTTTCGATAGTCATTCTCGGCGTAATTTACTTTGACTTTGTTCCCGAATATGCGCTTCGCTTCATTTACATTTCTTATTGATTTAATATATGCATCGATAAATGTTTCTGCTGGGACTGCTCGACCTTCATTTGCTTCGCGCCTTTTTGCAAAATCCCAAGCAATTTCCGGTTCTTGATATAAGTAATAAATCTCAACTAGTCTGCCTCTACCTAAAGATCTATCGATGTTCTCTCTCCAGCTCCCATATGAAAATGTCCCATCAACGACTGCGCTATATCCTTTCTTTAACGCTTGATCGTAAAGTTGGTTAACGCCTTTCGTTGCAGCAGTCTGAAATACTTTTGCGTTTGCACCGTTATAGCCGATGTCGCGCATTAGCTCTCTGATTTCATCAGCGTCAATACGTACCATCTTTACCGGGAACTCTTCGATCAATTTTTTTGAGAATTCTGTTTTTCCCGCTCCAGGAGTACCAGCCATGAATATGGTTGAAGGCTGTCCCTGAGATTTATAAATAGTGTCGGAGCAAAATTCTTGTAGTAGTTTTTTACGATTTTCTCTGACCCATTGATGAGCAGATTTTGATAACTTATCCATTAGGTTCATTCTACTACAAACTAAGGCTAGCCTCTGAGCGTGGAAAAACACCTTATAAGATGTTAAAATTCTTACACTGCAACGTCAGATTGACTGAGCGACTTATAACCAGGAGTATTACGTTGGATATACAGCAAATAGAAAAGCAACTTTGGCAATCAGCAGACAAGCTGCGCAACAATATGGATGCAGCCGAGTACAAGCACGTGGTGCTGGGCCTCATCTTTCTTAAATATATCTCAGACTCGTTTGAAGTACGCTATAAACAAGCCGTAGATGAAGACTACGATCCTGAAGATCGCGACTGGTACGCTGCCGAAAACGTGTTTTGGGTGCCAAAAGAGGCCCGCTGGTCATTCCTCAAAGACAATGCCAAACAACCCAATATCGGAGTACTAATCGACGATGCCATGGATGCTATCGAGCGCGAAAACCCCTCGCTCAAAGGTGTACTGCCGAAAAATTATGCCCGCGAAGCGTTGGATAAGCGTCGCCTCGGTGAGCTTATAGACACGTTCAGTAGCGTCAGTCTAAATGGCACCGGCCACAAAAACTTAGACATGCTTGGCCGTATCTACGAATACTTTATTGGCATGTTTGCCGATGCAGAAGGCAAGCGTGGCGGTCAATTTTATACACCAAAAAGCATCGTCAAGCTACTAGTCGAAATGCTCCAGCCCTACAAAGGGCGAATCTATGACCCGTGTTGTGGCAGCGGTGGTATGTTTGTACAGAGCGAAAAATTTATTGAGGAGCACGAAGGCCGTCTGGGCGACATAGCTGTCTATGGCCAGGAGTCGAACCAGACCACCTGGAAGCTCGCCAAGATGAACATGGCCATCCGCGGCATAGATGCCGACATTCAGTATGGCGATACCCTGCACAACGATAAGCTCAAAGATCTAAAGGCCGACTACGTCATCGCCAATCCGCCATTTAACGTGAGTGATTGGAGTGGCGAATTACTGCAAAACGATTCTCGGTGGAAATACGGAACCCCGCCAAAGGGCAACGCCAACTTTGCCTGGGTACAGCACTTCATCCATCACTTAAGCCCTAAGGGTATAGCAGGGTTTGTCTTGGCTAATGGCTCTATGAGCTCCAACACATCAGGGGAGGGTGAGATTCGCAAGAACCTTGTTGAGGCTGACCTCGTTGACTGCATGGTAGCTCTACCGCCACAACTCTTCTTCAACACAGGTATTCCTGCTTGTCTATGGTTTGTCGCTAGAGATCGCACCAACCGCTCTGGCAAAACACTATTTATAGATGCCCGCGAAAAAGGCGAGATGATCAATCGCCGCAACCGCCAGCTTACAGAAGATGAAATAGCCGAAATCGCCCAGGTGTATCACAACTTCCGTGACCAAAATGATAAGTACGAAGACATCCCTGGCTTCTACAAAATTGCCACACTCGACGAGATCCGCGAACACGACCATGTACTCACCCCAGGGCGCTACGTTGGCGCGGCCGAAGTAGAAGAAGACGACGAAGCATTCAACGAGAAAATGCAGCGTCTCACAACCGACCTAAAGCAGCAATTCGAACAAAGCCATGAGCTAGAGCAGAAGATAAAAGACAGCCTGAAGAAGATCGGTTATGATTTATAAAAAAATTGCAGACTTACCGAGCCAACCTGTCAATAATCCGATGACGCCTGATGCATTCGAGCGAATCAAGAACTCGCTCTTTAATGAATATTCATTGCTCGATTACGGACGTTTCGCAGATGTTATCAGCGCATCGTATCAAAACGTTTGGCGATTAATGGGTGAAAAATGCCCGACTAAAAACACTAAAGAGCTCGATAATCACAGCAAGACAGCTCTAGTATTCGAGCGATTAGAAATCGAGCCAAGCCCCAAAAGGTTTATTGAACTGTGTGCCGCAATAGCCAAACACATGCGCTATGTTTCAACGCTACCTTCTACAGAAAAAAATATTCCGGATATCTACCGCCAAGATATAGGCGGTATATTCCTCGCTGGCATTAAGGCGGCGTTTGATGATCTTGGTTATGGCCATATGCTCGTATTTGGAAGTATCGAAAAATCCGAGCTAAAGAGGCACAAGATAAAATATGCCGGCAATGATTTTGGAGCAGTCGAATCAGGAGCAATAACAACCCAAGGTTATAATTCAGAAACTTTGCTGAACGTAACTCGTAGCAGCGTGAAAGACTCAAAAAGAAAATTTCGACTGTTACGAAAAATTGAGATTACTCCAGAATTGAGTTTTGGCTTTCTTAGTGTCAGGTTTAGGAAAAGAGGCAACGAATGACAACAGAAAATTGGCTCACTCTTGTCGGCATTATATCAAGTGGTATAGTTGGTTACTTGATTAAGTATTCGCTAGACAAGAAGGCGCAGTTCAGCTCTAGGAATGCTGAGATTAAACGAGAGATGTACCAGGAGTATGTAAACTTTATCTTGCAGTTTCTAGCCGACGTACAAGATCAAAAAACAGGAGCTACACCAGAGCAACAAAAAGATATCGTTAAGAGAATGAAAGACTTTCACAAAACCGCAGTGCTTTACTCTGCGCCGAGAGTAATTAACGCATATTCCGATATGCTGCAAAATACATATAGGAGCGATCAGCCCGGCAATGGATTTTACACCATGGTTTTAATGACCAATGTATTCAGAGAGATGAGGCGGGATATTGGATTATCTAATCGAGGGTTGAGAAGCGGAGCAATTCGCCTCATGAGGCCCCTTATCAACGATTACGACGTTCAAGTGAAGCCGAAAGAGTACAGTCTTCTGTTAAGTGCAAAAAATGCTCACCGTAACAGTATCGAGGCGAAAAATGACCAAGGCTGACTTGTCAGATGATTTAACCTCCAAGCTTATTATGGATCAGGCATTAATCGGAAGGGTTATAACGCAAGCTACATCCATAGAACACATGATAAACGCTTATGTGGCAGAGTTTTATACGCGCTGCCCAAACGCGGACTACCAGCCTATTTATTTAGCATTTATGTACGATTTGATGAACGGCCGAGGCATATCACTAGATACCAAAATAAACATCTTGGCCAAAATCTATAAACGCTTGCTCGGTGACAAAAACAAGCTGAATAAGTCATTGTTTAAGAACTGGTTAAAAATTCGTAACATGTTTGCGCACGGTACATACATTGGAGGTAAAGGTATTTTGTACGGTGGGGAATTTTTTGATGTCGGCGAACAAGCAGAAAATCATGCCGAGCAGCAAATTAGAATCCATGCTGAACTTGATAAATTATCTGATTTGCGTGGACCGTATTTTAGTCAATTTCCTACGAAGAAATGGGAGAAGAAAAAATGACGCAGACTGTTTTGCGCGGGAGTAAGCTTTGAACGGGATCTTTAATACGGGCCTGACTTTTTGGCAGTTCGTCGGGCTGTTCATTTTGACGGTCGTATCAATAATTGCAATCAGGATATCTTTTGACATAAATAAATTTCTCGAAAGACGTGATTCGAACAACCTAATCAAACTCAAAAACGCGTGCCCACATTTTGCACTTATTGTACTGGAGGGTAAGGAATTCGAAGTTCGTTCTTTGTACTATAAGCCTGCAGGTACACTAAGCCACTTCTGCCGTCAGTGTGGGATAGAAACTGCACTCGACTTTGAGCAACACGAACGTCAAGCAAGTCATTATGTAAAAAATCCAGAAGTACTTATGGACGAACAGAAGAAATTTACAAAGCTCGCCAAGAAAGCAGGGAGGGTGTCAAGATGACTCAGACTGTTTTGCTTGGAGATTTGCTTGTCGATCTTGCGATGGGTCCTTTTGGATCAAATCTCAAAGCAGATAACTTCATTGAGGCGGGTGTTCCTGTTATTAAAGGCGGGAATCTTTACGGATATGAAGTAGGTGGTGATTTCTCATTTGTTAGCGAAGAGAAGGCGCGATCGTTAAAACGTAGCCTTGCATATCCTGATGATATTGTTGTTACCCATCGTGGAACTCTTGGGCAAGTGAGTATTGTCCCGCATGGAAAGTATCCCTACTATTTAGCTTCACAATCACAGTTACGGATGTCTCTAAATAAGAACAAGGTAAATCCGAGATACCTACTTTATTATATGAAATCCGCAATTGGTCAGCATGAGTTAATGCAGCATGCTGCACAGGTTGGTGTACCATCGATAGCTACCCCGACCAAGGCCGTAAAGACTATTAAGATTATTCTCCCCAAACTACAAGAGCAGCAAAAGATTGTAGAAATTCTAGGCAAGATTAATGAAAAGATTGAATTGAATCGGCAAATGAATGAAACGCTGGAGCAAATGGGCCAAGCCCTCTTCAAGCACTACTTCATCGACAATCCTGAGACTGAGAAGCTTGAAGGTAAGCCCGCAAAAGATGTATTAAATTTTAAACGAGGGATTGAGCCTGGCTCAAAAAAATATGAAGCGGAGCCCCACGAAGACACAATTAGTTTTTACCGAGTAGGTGATTTAACAAATAAAGGATCCGAAGTTTACATAAAAAAAGATATAGCAAACGGCTGCTTTGTAAATAAACACAATGTACTAGTTTCATTTGATGGTGCACCCGGTATGGTCAGGGTTGGATATGAAGGAGCTTACTCTAGTGGGATTCAAAAAATTACCTCAAAGCACGAAAGCATTTCTAGCGGGTACATATATTTTTATATGAAATCACCGACTACTCAAAGGGTGATAGACGTGTATTCAACGGGTACTACAATTAAACACGCTGGAAAGTCTATTGATCATATGAAGATTTTTATACCAAAAGAGCAAAAACAAGAAGTTGGCCAACTCGATGATATCGTAGATCAGATTATTTTGAATATAAATAATATAGCTATTCTCTCAAGCTTACGTGATTCACTTTTACCACGCTTAATATCCGGGGAATTAAAGGTATGAAAAAACATGTCGAAAATTGCAGTCATCTTTGATACCAACTCATGTTACGCAGATCGTACGCAGCAAGCTTTTTTCGGCCGAAGAGATACACTAATCAAAATATCCCAGCGGGCAACGATATACATGCCTCAAATTGTTATCGATGAATTAGTGCAGCAGAAGACCGAGGGTATTCAAGAAAATTTAAATATATTGAAGCGAAATTCTTTGCTACCAATGCTCGGATTTGACACGACTGCACTGGAGACTGTAAACGAGCAAGAACATGTTCGTAAACTACAAATCATGGAGGATATACCGTACCAGGTGATTGACATCAAAGATCCTGTGGAGGCGTACAAGAAAATTCGCAAATGGGTAATTCCTGGCAATCCACCGTTTAATATGCGAAACAGTAATGGTAAAAATAACTCCGACAAAGGCATAAAAGATGCTCTTATAGCATGCACAATCGATGATTTTTTGAAGCAAAAAACATACGATGTATACTATTTAGCTTGCATGGACGGTAGACTTAAAGAGTATTACAAAAACAGGCAAGAAATAATTTGCTTAAGCCCGGATGAGATAGCGAAAGAACTAAGCAGGGTGTTTTTTGATGACTACACAGTCGGTGCTATTAGAAATGAGTTAGAGCAACCTGAGGCTATACTGAGGGATAATTGGGTCAACAGAAACACTGATGTTGTTAGCCAGTTTGACTATGAAGAATATTCAACACTTGTGCTTCAAGACGCTACAAGTAAAGAGATTATAAAAACATCGGATTCTTTGCTCATTGAAGATCCAAGCAGCCTGCAGGCTTCAGGGAGTTTTAGTTCAACTCACAATGTAGTTACCAGAATTCACGATAGCCTAGATTTTTACCGACAAGAAGAATTAGCTGCGATCAAGGATGCAATGATGACAAACAATCAGGTCTACGGTATAGGATTAGACGAGGATGTAAAATCTCTTGCCTTAGAGTTGTTTAGTTTTTTCATAGGCCAACTAGATGATAAGGAGAAGGAGCGCTTCGATGTATACTATGGACTGAGAGAGATAGAATGACAGAAGACAAGATTGAACAATCAGCACTAGATACATTACGTGAGCTTGGCTGGGAAGTGCTGTTTGGGCCAGACATCGGGCCAGATGGCTCTGGAGAGCGAGAATACAGCGAGGTGGCATTGGTTGGCAGGCTAGATGATGCCGTTGCGCGGATAAACCCGAGTCTAACCGAAACCGACCGACAAGAAGCTATCAAAAAAACATTGCGCAGTAACAGCCCAGACCTCGTGCTAGATAATCACGCCTTTCATAAGCTACTAATAGACGGAGTGCATGTAGAGTATCGCGATAACGACGGAACGATCCGCACTCAAGTAGTTAAGCTATTTGACTTTGATCAGGCGCAATACAACGACTTTGTGGCAGTCAATCAATTTACCGTAGTGGAGGGTGAACACAATCGCCGCCCAGACATCGTGCTATTTGTAAACGGTCTGCCACTGGTCGTGATAGAGCTAAAGAATGCCGCCAGCGAAAAGGCAAACGTCAAGCGCGCGTTCAACCAAATACAAACATATAAAGACCAGATTGGCTCACTATTCCGCTTTAATGAACTATGCGTTATCAGCGACGGGCACGAAGCCCGGCTCGGCACAATATCCGCCCAGCTGGAACGATTTATGCCGTGGAAGACGATAGAGGGCGAAAAACTAAAGAGCAACGTACCGCAACTAGACGTAATGCTCCGCGGCGTATTTGATAAGTCGCGGCTACTTGATATAGTCCGACACTTCATCGTCTTTGAGCGCGAAGGACTCAAAGAAGAAAAGTACATCAAAAAAGTCGCCGCATACCACCAATACTGGGCGGTCAACAAAGCCGTTGCTTCCACCAAAAAGTCGGCTCAGCCAGACAGCGACCACCGTGCTGGTGTGGTTTGGCACACCCAAGGCTCAGGCAAGTCACTTAGTATGGTGTTCTATGCTGGCAAGCTCATCCTCTCTAGCGAGCTAAAGAATCCGACGCTCGTGATCGTGACCGACCGTAATGACCTTGACGGTCAATTGTTTAACACATTCGCTAGCTGCCAAGACATACTCCGCCAGAAGCCGAAACAGGCAACTACTCGCAAGCAGCTACGAGAACTACTAGACCGCGATGCCGGCGGCGTGATCTTTACGACTATCCAGAAGTTCTCGCCAGGCGAGGATGAAGATCATCTACCAACCCTGAGTGAACGTACCAACATCATCGTGATCGCAGACGAGGCACACCGCAGCCAGTACGGCCTAAAAGCTCGCATCCGCCAAAGCGACGCACAGCTAGTGTATGGCTATGCCAAGTATATGCGTGACGCCTTGCCAGAGGCCAGCTACATCGGCTTTACTGGTACACCGATCGAACAAGATGACCGCTCTACCCCAGCAGTGTTTGGTAACTACGTAGACATTTATGACGTACACCAAGCCGTAGAAGACAAGGCAACTGTGCCTATTTATTACGAAAGCCGACTAATCGACCTCGGCCTGGACGAAGAAACCAAGCAATGGCTCGACAAAGAAGTCGGCGATCTGCTAGAAGGCGAAGAAGCAACCCGCCAGCAAAAACTCAAAGCTGAGTTTGCACAAAAAGAAGCCATCGTCGGCGATAGTGACCGATTGCAATTGATAGCAGAAGATATTATTAAGCACTTCGAGGGTAGACTCGAAGCCATAGATGGCAAAGGAATGATCGTAACCATGAGTCGCCGTATTGCTGCTGATCTATACGAAAAGATCATTCAGCTACGACCCGAGTGGCACAAAGACGACATAGACGAAGGCTTTATCAAGGTAATAATATCTGGCTCGGCAGATGATGAAGGCAGCCTGCAAAAGCACATCCATAGCAAAGACAAGCTAGGCCGATTGGCAGAGCGAATGAAAGACCCGAGCAACGACCTAAAGCTGGTGATTGTATGTGATATGTGGCTAACTGGCTTTGACGTGCCGAACCTCCACACTATGTATCTAGACAAACCGCTCAAAGGCCACACGCTCATGCAGGCCATCGCCCGAGTGAACCGCGTATATCCTGGCAAAGAAGGAGGTCTAGTCGTGGACTACCTGGGAGTAGCGGCTGCACTGCGAGAAGCGCTCAACGATTACACCGAAAGCGGCGGCGAAGGCCAGCCAGCGCTCGATATCACTGAGGCAGTGGCGCTGATGAAACAAAAGTTTGAGATTGTGCAAAATCTCTTTTATGGCTTCGACTATATGCGTTACTTCACGGCAGACACTAATGAACAGCTGCAGATTATTCTCGACGCAGAAGAATTCATACTCGCGCAAGAAAACGGCATGAAGCGGCTGAAGCAACATGTACTGGAGCTAAGCAAGGCCTTTGCACTGGCCATGCCACACGAAGAAGCAGTAGCTATTCGCGAACAAGTCGCATTTTTCCAGGCAGTAAAGGCTCGACTAGATAAAGTTGATCGCAGAGGCGGACCAACAGATGATGATTACCGTCTAGCCATACGGCAGATTGTAGATAAAGCCATTACTCCCGTAGGCGTCGTAGATATATTCTCGGCCGCTGGACTTGATAAGCCAAACCTATCGATATTATCTGATGAATTCTTAGAAGAAGTGCGGAGCATGCAGCGCAAAAACCTTGCCGTCGAAGCTCTGCAAAAACTACTAAATGATGAAGTTAAGGCCAAATTCTCTAAAAACGCAGTGCGTGAACGGCAATTCTCGGAAATGCTTGAAGAAACTCTGACCCGGTACCGTAACCAAACTATCGAAGCTGCCCAAGTCATCGAAGAGCTTATAGAGTTAGCCAAAAAGATCCGTACAGAAAGCGAAGCAGGTAGGGTAGAGGGACTCAACGAAGACGAAGTAGCCTTTTACGATGCGCTTATCATGAACGAAAGCGCCAAAGAAGTCATGCAAGACGCTCAGTTACGTGAGCTTGCTCAAATGCTGGTACAAAAAATCCGCAAGAACGTAAGTGTAGACTGGCAAGTTCGTGAAAGTGCCCAAGCCCGCCTACGCATTGAAGTAAAGAAGCTACTCAACCAATACGGCTATCCACCAGATCAACAAAAAATGGCCACCGACCTAGTACTCGAACAGGCCAACCTCTTCGGCGACGACTGGAGCCGCGAAGTGGCAAAATGATAAATCCGTAATAATAAAATATCCTATTTGTGCGCGATATAGCTCAGTGTGCTAGCAATACTTTGCAGTGCTTCACGAATCTTTTGTAGTTCGTAGCTGTTATCAATATCACTCATTTTTGTATGTCCTCCTTTCTGCTTAGTATTATAAGCAATTCAGATTACAGTATTGAATCGCCAGCACCTTAGATAATCTGCTCTACCGGAATAGCTATCAATCATCAGGTATTGACATCGCTGAGTTTCTGTTATTGTTACACTCGAGGTATGATTTATCTATTAGTAGCTTTGGCTTTGGTGGAGGCATTCTTATTTTTGCATCGGCCGGAGAATAGTATAGTACGATAAAACTATTAATTTGAGAGGACATTAGTATGAATACAGTGAAGGAAGATGAGGCAAGTCGCTACAACGATTGGCTAAGAATATTTCTTAATCACGTTCGTAAACACGGCATACAGAAACACGTTGAGCAGCATGAGGGCTATAAGTTTGAATCAGTAAATCACTTTCAAACACACTTTGACATTGAATCTCTAGATTTAGCTGGCAATATCGACGACTCAATACTTAATAATAACCTCGTTGCGGGATCAATGTTTTTTCCTAAACGGATGTTGATGCACTATGCAGAAGACTACCCAGATGAAACACGCGAAATACTGAAACATCTGTTTGACAACAATGTAGATGTTGCTGAACGAATCAATAGAACTAAGACTGCTTTCGATGAACTTGAAAAGAAACGAAGCAAAAAAAATGGACATCCTCCAGCTAATACTTATATAAACCTACGGTTTATATCTTTGCTGTTAGGATTCAAGTACCCAGACTTATACAATCCATTAAAGCCAGCAGAATGGAAGGTCTTTTCACGATTCATAAACCCAGAATTCAAGATCCCTCATAAGACTCCGCCAGGTGAACAATACAAACTTTATAACGAATATATTGAAGGTCTTAGGAAATTAGTTAAACAAAGAGCTGAGTTTAAAGAAATTCGTGAATCGCTCACTGATGGCCTAGAGTTTAAAGACTCAGAATTCAGATGGGTTACTCAAGACGTTATCTTTGTAACCGCTAGGCAGTATTCACACTCAAAAGCTGAAGAAGTAAACCCAGAAGATTCAAATGAAATTCAGATTGAACCCGACAGCACAAGACTAAAATCCGCTGTAAGTGATGATTATACCGGCTTTATGCCACTAGAAGAACACCTGGAAGAGTACGTTGTTAATAATTGGGCAAATATTAATTTTGGTGAAGATTTATCAATGTATGTTGATGATGTTGGAAATACAGGTCAACAATACACAACAGATGTAGGCATAATTGACATTCTTGCAACAGATAAAAACGGTGACTTCGTTGTAATTGAGCTCAAGCGTGATTCATCAGGTTATAAAGTAGTTGGCCAAATACTTAACTACATAAGCTGGGTGAAAGACCAGTTAGCCAACGGTAAAAAAGTAAGAGGTCTCATCATCGTAGGTGAAGCCGATAAAACGCTCCTCTCTGCCATCAAGCCTGTAGGTGAAATTATTCAGTTAAAGGAATACAGGGTTCAGCTAGACTTGAAAGAAATCGACATGTCATCTTAGATTACACGTATCTCTGAATGAGATGATCTGATTTACATCTAGACTCATATCGACAGCATAGCATCAAACATCTGATATCAATCATCAGGTATTGGCATCGCTGAGTTTCTGTAAATGTTAAACTCGAGGTATGATCTATATCGTAATTGCGCTAGCGATAGTCGTTCTGTTTTTGCTGGTGCATCGGCCGACGAAGGAGAGGGTGAAGCAGGTTAGCAGTGATGTGGTTGGGGTTTGTGCGGTGGCGCTAGAGCGCACCAGTCAGAAAGAAGCGCGCAAGGCGCGGGTGCTGGAGCTCCTGCAAGAAAACGATGAAATAACCCTTACACCTCCTAGAGACATTAACTATTCCAAGGTCCTAGGTGGCGGTTAATTATATCTATAACTTCACTGGTGCCGTCAGTTCGCAGTAATATATTGTTTGAGTTTTGATGAATTGATTGGCGATATGTATGCAGGTTGTTTATAAACTTAGCTATGCTTGATTGATTGAGCATTGTTGAGGTTGTACCAAATCCGTTGCCAGCAATGACGCGAGCGCACATGAGTGCCTCGTATTGTTTACGCGGGAGCGCATAGACCGGTATGCCGAGGTACATTGCTTCAGACAATAAACTATGTCCGGCAGTACAGATTATGCCACTACATGTTTTCAGTGCATTAACAAACGCCTGATTGTTTGGTTCTCTGAGCTTTAGATTTCTACACTTGTGCTTATATTTTTTGGCTCCTTTCGCGAATAGTTTTATTGTTGTATCGTGCTGTCTTGAAAGTGCTTCTAGTAACTGTACGGCATTGAGCAAATCAGGGTATTCAGATAAATATACCAGCAACGATCCGTCGTTTTTTCTCT
This sequence comes from Candidatus Saccharimonadota bacterium, assembly GCA_050486305.1. Lineage (GTDB taxonomy): Bacteria > Patescibacteriota > Saccharimonadia > Saccharimonadales > SLHW01 > SLHW01. The sequence goes on along the minus strand of JBJHDA010000001.1, from coordinate 476,357 downwards.
GAGGCTTGATTGCTTGAATGCTCTGTCGGATTATCGGCGGCACTATGGTCACTTCAGGTGCGTTAGGCTTCGATTTGAACTTAAAGAACGAGGCTGCAATCCGTTCTTCTACTTTTGGGTAGAACATTTGTAGTCGCATAACTTCGCCGGAGTAGCTGCATCCTCTAATTGAGTCTGGGAAGTCACCTGACAAATACTTGCTCTGCTGGTCGAACGTTATAACGGGAGCATTGTGAGCATAAGCATATTGGGCGCAATATGGCTTATAGTCGCCAATCACCAGGTCTGGCCTACTGATGACGTTGTTCAGTGTGGTAAATGCCTCGGCACTAGTTTTGAAAAAATCAATGTTTTGATTACGGTCTAAGTTAATCGCTTCTTTAAAACCGATTCCTGAAGCCCCATCAGGTAAATATGGCGGTTGGGCGTACACAACGGTGACTTTCGCGTTGCCTTTAAGCTCTTGTTTGTACATGTGATACGAATCACCGCATGTGATAATTACAACTTGATGATTTACTGAAAAGTACTGGATTAGAGGGAGCTGCCTGTGGGCATGCCCCATACCGACGCCGCAGATACCCCACAGCAGCTTTTTTGGCTTGCTGTTTGGCTTCATTGTCGTTCACCTAGCAGAGCAGGGAGTAGTTTCTCGATCTTTGCCGCCCGATTGTCTTGGTCGTGTATTTCGATAAGGTTTGGGTGTCCTCCCCAGCATTGCCTGACCTTCTCCGATAGGTGTTTTGCACGGCTTTCATCTTCAAACCGTTGCGGGTTGTTGGTATTGCTGTATGTGCGCGTGGTAAGCCAGCCGAGGTAGATGACTGCATGATAGCGCTTTAACATGGTCTGCCTGTCTATGCCGATGAGTTCTTCGAATTCATCGACCCCTCGCTCAAGGTAAGAGGCGCCGTCGAGCAGACCTCTGTCTTGTATGACTGGTGACGATGCATATTCATGTGTGGCTGATTCGAGCCCGAGCTGCATGCCGGCTATCGCGATTTGCAACGAATTTTGCCAGCGTTGCGTCCAGGGCCTTTCTTCATCGGGCGTTGGGAAACCGCTTGATAGTACCATAGTTGCTGCCTCGCCTATGTAGGCGAGATCCGAGCGCTTTGTTTTTAGGTGTTTGAGCGCGGTGGTTTTGCCAGTTGATGGGCCGCCAGTTATGACGATGCTTTTTTGTTGTTCGGTTGGGTCTTTGGTTTTGGGCACAAAAAAATCTCCGCTTGATTGCGGAGACTGGTTGATGTGCGCTTTGGTGGTATGTCTTTCAGACATAGTATCCTCCTCGTTGTTACTTGGAGGGGGTACTTTTGAAACCTTCTACTACAATACTACAATATGAACGATAAGTCAATACTTTTTATTGATTGGTATAATCAAACCATGATTTATCTTGTTATTGCTCTGGCTGTAGCCGTTCTGTTTTTGCTGGTGCATCGGCCGACGAAGGAGAGGGTGAAGCAGGTTAGCAGTGATGTGATGGGGGTTTGCGCGGTGGCGCTGGAGCGGACCAGCTAGAAAGAAGCGCGCAAGGCGCGGGTACTGGAGCTGCTGCAAGAAAACGGTGAAATGGGGAACGAAGACATTCGTGATGCCCTAGGCGTATCGCGAAATACCGTAGTGCGGTATATGAATGAACTAGAAGCCGAGGGCAAGGCGCAGCAGATAGGCGATGCGGGACAATCAGTCGCGTACCGCCTATCTGATAATTGATATTTGATATGAAATCATGAATGCACCAGTCGACTGGTGCATTCATTTTTCATCCCTCCCTGAGCCCTTCCAGGCTCCCGCCGGAGGCGGATGGAGCAAGTTTTACGTGCGTTTTCTGCAAATTAAGTAGGCTCGCTCTACACTATCTTCAAAATACCCCGCAGATTTGATTGCCTCGGTAATTTCTGGCTCAACGACTGCCTCGATTGCCTCGCGCCAGACGCTGTCGTCATCTGCAAGTGATGGGTTAAATTCGCTGCGCATGCTCGCTAGCGAGTCAATGTACGCACCGTAGCTTTCGTTCGTAAAGCGAATTGCTTTGTTTTCTTCGTGTAGCTTCATGTCATCGAACTCTGATGTGGCGAGTCCGTGCACAGTTGCTGGGCCTGGCCAGCTCCTGTAGATGTCACGTAACTTATGGCTATCAAAGGATGCGTTAAACAGCGGCGGCGGCGTTACGCCGAGGTGCTGAGCGATCTTGCGTTCGAATGCTCTATGTCTCGGCTTGTTATTTGGGCCGCTTGTTGTGATGCCGAGCCGCCCGCCAGGCCGTAAGCATTCACTCATGTTGCGTAGTGCTTTGTCTGGCTCGGCAACGTGATAAAGCATAAAAGAAGCGGTGATAACATCTAGCGAGCGCGGTTCGAGCGGAAGTGCTTCGGCACGCGCGCTAATAAATTGGATGGGTCGCTCTGGTGCTTGGCTGCGGTAGTGCGGGGACGTTTCGAAGATCTGCGGGTCTACATCTATACCGATAGATAGCCCGACATGCCCGAGCTGTCTTAGGTAGGCGAGGTCTCGCCCTTCGTTGCAGCCGATATCTGCAACAGATTCGTTGGGTGATACCTCAAGGGCGCCTAAGTACTCCTCGGTGAAAGTGTTACCGCCGATCATAAAGTCGTATGCCCGCCAGCGGCGCTTTAGGTTTGATTCTTCTTCGCCACCAGTAACATATTGCCGCTGCGTTAAGCCCGGCCGCCTCCCGTCGTATGTCTCCCTGGAGTTCTCTCGCTCCATATATGTAGCGTGAGAGAGTAGCTAGTAAAGTACAATAACAAATGGCATATATTTATTGACAAAAACAAAGAAGTAACTATAGTAAAACGTTACAAAATGAATGATATTATTTCGCCCTCAACACTGCAGTTTCTCGGCCTAGAGCCGAGGGATTTTAGCGTCTATTATGCGTTACTGCAATATGAGCAGCTTTCGGTACGGAAAATCGCCAAGCAAACCAATCTGAATCGTGGAGTTGTTTATAATTCGCTGATTAAGCTACAAGATATGGGGCTTGTGAAGGCCCAGCCGACAAATAAGCAGCTTCGCTACACTGCAGAAGACCCTTCGTTTCTTATGCGGCTGGCTAGCCAGAAAGAAAACGAGCTAACATACGCCAAAAGTGATGTGAAGAACACCATCCCATTACTAAAAGGCATAAAATCGACCGCGCTCGGCAAGGCAAGCATTGGCGTGTACGAGGGCTATGATGGCATTACAGCCTTGCTCCGAGATGTTCTAAACACAATGAGAAAAGAAGAGGAAAAGCTAATACGGGTGTATGCCTCCCAATCAATCCGGCAGGAGCTGTATCGGTTTTTTGAAGATTATACGAAGCGTCGGGTGCGGTATGGCATTTATGCCCACGTGATTGCTGTAGGAGAAGGCGGGGGAGAGTCTGAGTTTTCTGAACGCAAGTATGTAAAGGAGACCGTACTAGACCCAACGAGCTATACGGTTATATACGCCAATAAAATAGCGATCTTTTCTATATCAAAAACCAAGGAGCCGTATGGCGTCTTACTAGAAGACGAAGGCGTGGTAAACATGCACAAGATGGCCTTTCAGATTTTGTGGGAGAAACTAACGTAAAATTCCGATAGCAGCCAGTACATAGAGGTAACAAGTCAGCAGCCTTCAGCCTGAGCCCTCCCAGGCTCACTAAAAACATATGCAACCAATTAAAAAGCGTTACGAAAGTGGCAGTGAACGGTTGGCTCGGCTAGATCTTGCTGGAGAATTCAACGACTTTTTGCATGTCGACTGGCGTACCGGCGGCATTCGGCAAGGTTGTGTAGCGGTACGTGCCGTCTGACTGGATGTGGTTCACGGTGTGCCAGTCACAATGGGTGACCTTGTCTTCCTTTAATATCCTGGCGCGCTCATGGGCACGTGTCGTTTCCGGAGCCTGCCAGTAAGCGCGAGCGACATCTTTTTCCGATGCGGAGTGCTTGAGATTACCTGCATCACGGTGTTTATAACCATAGCCGTGCGTCACCCGAGGCGACTTAAGGCCTGGTACTGCTCGCAGCGCGATATGATCGTAGCGCAGATCATCTGCCTGGGCCTGGATATCGTGAGTGCTGCGGAGCACACCGTTATTTTGGTCGGCATCGATACGGTCTAGCACATACGCTGCCTTGGCAGCCCAATCAGCGCGATCGGCCAACAACCGAACGCTGGCGTCCTGATCGAGGACTTGTTTGTAATCGCGGCAAAAGAAGTAAAGCTCTTCGGCGGCGGTGCGCAGATCATCTGGCAACGGTCCAGCGATATGCTCGAGCTCGAACAGCGCCACCTCGGCGAGTCGCATCTGGAAATCGAGTGCTTCGTGCTGTGCACCGGACGCTTCGATGCTGCCGTCACGGTGTAGGTTGAGCTCGTTGAAATAATTTGCCATGGCGAAGTATTGGTTGTGACTGGCGTGCGCAGAAAAACCATCTGCCAGCTCAGTACCTGCAACCGCAAGCGCGAGGGCGGTGCTGCCCACACGACTCCGGATAGCCCAGTCGGAGATGTTGATATCGTTCGAGCGGACTTCTAGCCGTTCGTTGGCACCGCCTGATGTAATCCGATATACCGTACCGCCGTATCTACGACCTTCGGTTTGTACTAGACCGCCGATTTTTTGACCGTAATGCGTACCGTTATCTGTAAAATGCCCGGCACCGCTGACGAACGACCTCGTAACGATATGCCCTAGCACCATCGGGTGCAGACGGAAGCTGGTGCGTTCGCTCGGATCGTTAATGTCTTTACCATTGACAGAGAAGTTGTCGTGGCAGCCTTTGCGGCTACCGTGGCCGTCGACGACACGCCGCTGAATGCGTACATGCACCGGTGTATCGTGCGTATCAGCGTATTTTTTGGCGTAGGTGCTGGATACGTCAATAAGTAGTTTCTCGTTCGCGCGGATACGAGCGACGAGCTGATCTAGCGTCGAGCACTCCGCGGTGGCGCGCTCAAGGTTCGTCAGCCCTTCGGTTTCATCACCTGTACCGCCAGCATAAATCTTTGCCCCGTTCGTAAGGAAGCTTTTATGGCCACGGAGATTTTCTGGTACGTAGTACTCGATGCCTTGCACGAGACCGTACGGCTCATCAAACCCTTCACCGTGGTCGATCAGCATACCGGTCTCTTCTTCGTTTCCGAACGCCACAGGGTATAAGGAGTGAGGTATTTCTGGGTTTTGACTCATATATATTCTATCTAATACTACTTTTGCCAAGTAAGCAAAACCATAATGACAACACAACTCTATTTACCTGATGTTTGGCTGAGTGTTGTTTTACAGCAGGAAGAGTTTGCTTGTGAACATAAAAACATGCTAGGTGAGTAAAGTTCCCGCTGTTTTTGAGCTACTCCCAGACTCAACAAAAAGGGTGAAACACTTTAAGCGTGTTTGCGGCCCCGGTAAACCAAGTAGCTACCGGCCGCGAGGGCAACAAACCCCAGCGCAGCGATCTCTGGAGCAGCGTGCATGCCGGTTTCAGGCAGCTCCTCTGGCTCTTTGGTTTCTGCAATAGTTTCTTCTTCTTTTTCTTCTTCTACTACTTGCTCAGGGGCACAAGCAGAAAAGTCTACCTGGCTGCCTTGCAGCGATAGCAGTACTTCATCATCCGTCGTCCACTCATAGTGTGCAACTTCTGGTAAATCAGTTACCGTGACTGAGCCGGTCTCGCCAGGCTCTAGATTAAGCGGGTGCACGACATCTGGGTTGAACTCATCAGACTCAGGGTCAGGTCCGCCATGCGGGGCAACAATGCTTTCAAAAGTACCTTCGCCAGCCCAGCCTGCATCTATCGTAAACTCCCACGTATCTTCTGTGACACAACCGATTGATACCGACATCGGCAACGGCCCGAGTTCTGCTTCTGGCTCTTTGTCTGGCTTTGGTTCTGCTGTTTCGCACCCGGTATAATCTACCGTTTCATCGCGCAGCTCTTCTACTAATTCGTCTTCGGTGGCCCACTCGTACCAAGCGATATCTCGCGGCAGTTCGCCTACGGTTAGGGAGTCTGACTCTCCGGCTTCGAGATTGAAGGGGTGCACGACGTCTGGGTTGAACTCATCAGATTCAGGGTCAGGTCCGCCATGCGGGGCTACCGTGCTGGTAAATATGCCGTCGCCTTCGTTTGTGGCATCGATAGTAAACTGCCACGTTTCTGTAGATTCGCAGCGATAGCTAACTTCGTACTCGATTGCGCTGCTTTCGGCTTCTTGCTCTTCGGGTTTATCATTGTGCTCTTCGGTTGTTGCATCGATAGGCTGCTCACCGAACTCCTGGACGTCTGTCTCGCCGGACTGCTCAAATAAGGGCGCTTCCGTTTCGGGCATTTCCTCTGCTTTATAACCAGGTTCTTGTTCCATTTTTTCGTTGCTCACCGTAGCTCACCTCCCGTTAAATAGACCACTATTATTACACAGAATAGCAAAAATATCAACCCCTACTATTGTAATAAACTCTAGCAGGTAACGACGGGCTATGCTTCGCTGCTATTGCGATAGCGCCCCGCTGAATCTGCCTCGGCAATTGGGCTATCATCATCTGAAAGGTGCTCGCGCACTAGCTGCACAACGTGGTCTAACCGCTTATTCCCCCAGCGCAGATATTTGCCAATCTTCCAAACCATTTCGGCTCCGACGAATTCGTGATCGACGTAGTTGCTGTAGCCGTGCTGATTTACGGTGCGTACGTACGGTTTGCCGATATCGTGGAGCAAGGCAGCCCAGCGGGCCTCGATAGTTGCTGGTGACAGCTCCAGTGTCTTGAGGCTGTGCTCCCACAAGTCTAGTTCGTGGTAGGGACTATCTTGGTCGAATCCAATTTGAATGGCCAACTCTGGCATCATGTAGTGCAGCAGGCGGGTGTTGGCAGTGTAGCGCATCCCCGTTGCTGGCGACGGGCTCATTAAGATAAGGTCTAGCTCGCGCACCCAGCGTTCTTTAGATATGCGCAATATTTCGATTGCGTTTTTAGAGGCGGCTGATTGCGTATCCGGATCGATGGCAAAGCCGAGCTGAGCAGAAAATCGACCCGCCCGGAGCATGCGCAGCGGGTCTTCGTGAAACCGCTCGTATGGCTTATTGACTGCCCGGATAAGTTTGTTGTTTAAATCCTCCCGACCGCCGAAAGGGTCAATAATGTGATTTCCATCGCGGATAGCCATGGCGTTGATCGTAAAATCTCTGCGCGCAAGGTCGGCGGTGATATCACGGACGAACTCAACCTGCGGCTTACGGCTCCGGCCATCATACTCCTCAGTACGGAACGTCGTGACCTCAACATGATGTCCGTTTAAGCGAAAACCGATAGTACCAAAACGCTTGCCCGATGTATGCGCCCTTAGCCCTGCGGCTCTGACTGCTTGCTCGATGTCATTGGGCAAGAGCGTGGTGGTAAAGTCATAATCAGTCGGCTGCTTTCCAAGCAAGACATCGCGGACGCTTCCGCCAACTAAATACACTTGCTCGTTAAATATGGCCTGGACTTGGTTGAGCATGTCTAGATGAGTTTCGGCCACGCAGACTACTCCATATCCGAAAGGTAATCGCTGATTGATTTTGCCCAATCCACAATTTCGTTAAAGCTTCGATAATCGCCCTGGGGAGCTTTTACCATTTTGATGATGGCCTTTTCGCCAAGGTTTAGCTGCGATGGGTCTAGCTTTCCGCTAAATACTTTGTGCTCTACCGGTTCAAGCTGGGCGACTAGATTTTCGATAACCGGCCCAGTGTATTCATCATCATCTTTTGATAACCCAAGTGGACCACTAGAGAACACCCAAAGCGGGAGAGCGAGTAGCTCTTGGCCATGTTTAGCAGCGAATTTCCGGGCTGAGCGACGCCAGTTACCGGCATATATCGCGCTGCCGAGTATAACGGCATCGTACATCGACAAGTCGTCTACGTCGCTCGGCTCACGGAAGTGCGGTTCGTGGCCACGCTCAGCCAGCGTCCGTTCGATTATTTTGCCAATCCCGGCAGTAGCACCGTGTTTGCTTGCGACGGCGATAAGAATCTTCATGACTGACCCTCCTATTTACACATATATTATACTCCGATATTGCTGCAATCGACAGTAGCACAATCGTATATTTTGTGATTTAATATAGTAAATTTGTTATGGAAGCGATGGAGCAATTACGGACACGTCATGAGGTAACACTTGGTGCTTGCGCTCAAGAGGTATTAAGCAGTTACCAGGAAATTAACGCCGAGCTAAGTAACGGTGTGCGCGAGTTTGATGATGTGTTTGCCGAGAAACGCTCCAAGCTAGAAGCAGCTGGGCAGCATGATCTGGCCGAGTTTATGACCGGTATGCTTTATGGGAGCGGCCAACGCGATGAAATGGTGCCAAGGCGAATGTGCATCGGTGCCTTTTATGCCTATGAAGCATTAGACAGGCTGGCGATTGGGCGGGGCTTCGGGCTGCCGATTATAAAGATTGAGGCTGAGACGTTCCGCGATCGAGCCGCTCTGCTTGCTCGGTACGGAGCACTTGTGAGTGATCGTCCCGACATTGCGAAAGGGCTGATAGAACCGCTTCGGCACGAATCAAGCCGGCAGGGAGCGATAGCGATGCTAATGAACTTTGACCACATCATTTCAAGAAGGCCAGAGTAATACTCCTTAGCGGCCGCCACCGCCACCGCCTCCTCCGCCGCCGCCGGAACCGGCGCCACCAGAAAAGCCGCTGCTGCTGCTTGACGAGGCGGCAGAGCTGACCTGGCTCATCGCGCTAGAGAAGCTGCGGGCGCTAAAATGGCCGGTGCCAGCGTACCAGTACGGTGTTTGCTTAGACTGTTCGTAATAGTTGCCAAGTTGCTTGAACCACTCTTTTTCTTTGCCGAAGAGTACCGCGTAGGGGAGCAGCCGTTCGTAGAGCTTGATGACCTCCTCCGTGTTATTGGTGTTTATCTTTGTGCGCTGGGCACCGTCCGGGCTTTGGGCAAAGCGAAGCCGCTCTGTCTCTGCCAGTGATATGTACTCCTTCATGCCTTCTAGGTAGTCAGATAGCTCGCGGCCCTTTTTTGTCAGCGGGTTTAGATTGCTGCCAAGAATAAGGAATGTAACAGTTGCGCTCAATAATCCGATCGGGAAGCCCCAGGTCCGCCAATCGTTTGTAAAATCAACTTGGAGCCCGAGACTTTCGAGCCAAACAAGAACCCAAAGCCCGGTACTGAAGCCGAGTATGGAGAGTACGGCCGGCACCCACTTACCAGAAGTTTTTCTGCGGTAGCTGTGGCGGATGACTTCTTTTTTAAGCTTCTTTTGCAAAGCTGCCATGCGGAGCCCTACCTGGCTACTGGAATCATTGACTTTATGCCGCTTGCCGAGTTGGTATTCCGTGCCAAAAAGCGCTCGCAGGAGCTTTTCGCCTTCAAGCGAGATATCGGTCAAGTCGATGATCTCTAACTCGTAGATGGTTCTACCCAGACCGAAGGCTTGCTTTTTGCCAGTATCAACGATTTTTATTTTTCGATTTACGGCCAGTTCAAGTATCTGTGCGGTGACAGCTTTTTGCATGATTTTTTTACGCTGATTAACCATAGCTGCCCAAAGCACCGAGGTGTGTTTTGGTGGGAGGTACTGACGGACGATTACACCGCGGCCAGGATGGTTGCGGGCTCGTAGTTTGAGGTGTACGGCGGTGATAATCCCGGCGATGGAGAGCACTGCAGATAGTGCTGCGATTACGGCACGAACTGTCCCGCCGGTTCCTTCTGCATACGGCTCGAAGGTACCAGGCTCAAACTCCATTACGATAGAAAGGTTTTCTCTGGCGCTGAATGGCCGGGTAGAGGTAAATACTGCCTGGCTATCCTCGACCTGGTAGTCGCACATGTCACGTGAGCCAGCCGGACCTTCGTAGCATGTGACGGTTCCGGTGAAATTATCCGCAACATCGTTATCCAGATGCACGGTTGCACTGACCGAGCCGAATGGCTGACGCCAGCTGGTGCCGTTTATATCCCAGAATAATTCCTGGTGCTCATCAAAATCTCGTACGACGTCACGCAACTGGTAGGTGATTTCGTAGGTTTGCGTGCCGTGAAGATAGTCATCCGTGCCGGTGCTGACCCGTATAAATTCACCAGATCTAGACTCGTCATAGACAGGCTCGGGCTCGCCGTTCCGCTCTAACGATAGCAGCTCGAACGAGAGCGGTTGCCCCTGGTAACTATGGGGTATCTCTCTGATAATGCCTTTGTTTTGGTCGAATTCCGGGAACTCGGCGACGAGTGTTTCGACTACATGCATACTGGAGCGCCCTTCATCATCGCGGCTTATAAAGTACTCTGCCTCGAACGAGCGAAACTCGAAATTTTCGACACTCTGCGCACTTGTATCGGCAGCTGGCAAGACAATGAGCAGGGCAAAGAGCACCAGCATCATTTTTATAAGTTTTAACATGGGCTCATTATACCAGCCGTCTTCAGATGGCCGGGTGGTTAACTTCTGGTCTGCTATGTGCAATCTTTACTAATAACGTGTGTGAATTTAGCTTGCGCACGGAGCCACGATACACTAATCTCTAACGGTGCGGGAGGGCGCAAGCAATTAACAAGTTTATCTACAAATTTTATTTGTTCACAAACCGTATGAGAGGGAAGAAAAAGCCTCGCTTTTTGTCGAAGCGGGTTATCTTACCTGTTGCGATACTGGCTGCTGCGTTTTTAATTTATCAGGGGGGAACTATCACACGAAACTATAACTATACCGAGATGCTGGAGACCATCGCGAAAGGGGAAAGCAGCGGCAACTACAATGCCTACTATGGTAACGCGGGTAATTCTGACGAGCCGGATTTTACATCTATGAGTGTAGACGATGTGCTGGCGTGGCAGCGTGATTACGTTGAAAACGGCAGCCCAAGCAGCGCCGTTGGCAGATACCAGTTTATCCGGCCGACGTTGGAAGGGCTGATTGAAGAACAGGGGATAGATGGCTCCGAGGTGTTTACGGCCGAACTGCAAGATAGGCTGGCGATAGCGCTGATTGAGCGCCGAGGCGTTCACGACTACATGGATGGCAATATAACCCGTGAAGAGTTTGCCTATAACCTCTCGCAGGAGTGGGCAGCTTTGCCAAAAGTCATTGGCGAGGAGCCGGAAGAGAGCTTCTACGCAGGCGACGGGCTGAACGAAGTGCGCATATCGATTGATGAAATTTACGCGAGCATGGACACGCTGCATTTGGATCCCGAAAGCCCACAAGCCAGGTAATCAACCGCTACGATTCGTTACTACTTGCGCAGTTTTCTAGCGGCATATATGGCGGTAGTGCTTGCTTGGGGTGGTGAGACAGTACAGAATAGTGCATTATGCCAGAACAAATGGAGAGGGAGTGGTCTGAGCTCACTGAAATGGTCGAGGCAGCGTTACCTGCTGTACGAGAACAAATCGGGAAACGACGCAGCCTGTTCCGAGACGCCTACAGCGGCCTTGAGTTTCGTATGCCGTTATGTGGCCTGAGCTGCTTTGAGTTACAAAAAATCCTAGACGAGCAAGGTGTAAAAACCCGCCAGCTGATTCAGCCGGAAATTGATGATGCATTAAATGCGCAGCTCGGCTACCGTCATTTCAAGACGAGCGGGCACGTGCTACTTAACATACAAGAAGGTGACTCGACATACCTAGTTGACCCGACGTATAGTCAGTTTTTAAAGCCGTTTGGCATAGACCCGCTATTGTTGGAATACGAGGAGGCGGATGATTACGGCTACTTCCCGCAAGAAGAGGCTATTGTCTTTTCGCCGGAAGAATCCGGTGAGGTCGCTGAGTGGCTGAGCACGGTGGTCGAGCGCTTTTGGGCAGGCCATGCAGGTGATAAGCGTTATCTAGCGTACTTACAGTCGCCCTATAAACAAAACACGATTACCACGATGTCGCACACGCAACTTAATGATTACTTCAGAGCTGTTTATGACATTTCTTCATACACCAGCTATATGCCGTCGATTACCAGCCGAACATGAATAAGGCAAGTCGGCTCGCATATTGAATATTGCACCATTCAATTACCGCTTGGTTTTTTTGCGGCCCTTCGTTTATCTATTGCGCCCTGTCGCTGGTTGCCGACATCCCGAAGCCCTAGTTTTCCAAGTTTCAAAAAGTAAAGTAAGCCCGGGTAGTTCGCTGCATTATTATGGTTTCGTCCGTCGAGTCCTTTGGCGCAAGCCAAGTAGCCGTTTTCGTTCTTTTTCAGTGTACCCGCCGAAGATGCCACCGAGCATTTCTCGGTGATTTTCGAGAGCATAGTCGAGGCACTCTTCACGGACCGGGCATTCGCTGCAGATTTGTTTTGCTTCAGCAGTCAACTCCTTGTTTATACGGGAGTTGCGCTGTTCGTCTGGGAAGAAAATGTCTGAATCCATTTCTGCACAAGCAGCTTCCGCGGCCCACTCACCTAATACAAGTTTTGATCGTAGTGAGTGGATACGGACTTGCTCGACTGGCTTTGGTGCTTCAGCCAGTTCCGGCTGATTATGCTGTATGTTATAGGCCTCACTCATAGCTTATTAATGGTAATGCTCTCTTGCGCTATCCGCAACCATGAGTGTTATTGATTAAAACAAAAATACTCCAGTTTAACGCTGCTGGTAGTTGCATATGAAAGCATGTCAGTCGCAATCTGCGGAATCACTCCAGCATAGAGCGCTAGGTCTAGGGGGTGATTTCTGCGCCGATAGCAATCATATTTTGTAAGCCTCCAAGATTCGTAACGTTGTAGCCTGCTTGTCGTAGTTCGCTGGTAGCTTGTGCTGAGCGTGAGCCGGTTCGACAATACAGATAAACGTGTTGGTCTGTCGTTGCGTCAGGCGTGGCCCCGTCCTGGATATCCTGCAAGGGCACGTTCACTGCCGGGGCTGCATGCCCGTCTTCATACTCCGCTGGTGTACGTACGTCGATCAGTACTGCCTCGTCGTTTTCTAGCTCGCGGAGGATAGTATCGAACGTGATGTCTGGTTGCTCCATGGTAGGCTGCTCCTCATTACTCCTATTTGGCTGAAGTATCAGGAAGGTCACTATCGTTACAATGGCTAAACTACCGATGATAAATATATACTTCATAACGCAAAAATAACTGAGATGATGTGCAGTTCCAGTATAACATTCGATAATAAACGGTTCGCGAAAAACGGGGCAATTAATTTTATAATTTCAGAAATTGGTTGCTATACTACATAGCAATTATGGGGGAAACAGAAAAACAAACACCCGAATTCGTGTTGCACGTTGGGCCGATGATGAGCGGAAAATCGGCAGCCCTGATTTCCGATATGAAGAAGTACACGTATGCGGGCTATAACGTGATTGGACTTAAGCCTGGCGCTGAGCTGAGGGATGACGGGATTGCGTCTCGTAATGGCGAAAAAATCAGAGCGTATTCGCTGCAAGAACTGAGCGAATGGACGGCGCGTTTTGCCCTTGATGACGTGGATGTTATCGGCGTAGACGAGGCATTTATGTTTGAGGCGGATGACGCCTACAAGTGTGTCCAGCAATGGCGAAGCAAAGGTAAGGTTGTGCTAGCGGCAACGCTGGATCTTTCTGGTATGGGTAAACCAATGTCTACCTACACTAAATTGCTTGAGGCTGGCCCGAAAGTTCAACAGCATGAGGCTGTTTGTGCTGGCGATGATTGCTCTGATATGAACGCGCGATTTACGCAAATACGCAATGCTCAGACAAATGAGGTTATTCGAGAAGGCTTGCCGGAGATCGTTCCGGAAGATCCGAGTAATCCGCAATATCTGTATAACCCTGTGTGCTGGGATTGTTTTTATATAGAAGACTAGTGGTTTTCGTTTTCCTGCAAATCACCTAGCACTATAAAATATGACAATTATTTGTGTGATTACGCAAATACAGTACAATCAGTGATAAGGATACTTGACATGAGAGATAATCGTTCTTGGGTCGGACATCATGATTTCGCTAATTCTGGCGAAATTCGACGCGAGGCGGAAATCAATCAGAGTATTATTGAGGCTAAATTCCAGACCGAGCTTAGTCACTTTCGTATGAGCGTAAAGAGTAAACTTATTAAGCACGGTGCTCTATCTGACGGTGTCGGGGTTGCACTTTTCCAACAGGAGGTATTTGAGCCCGACCAACCATCAAGTATTTTGCAAACGATGGTTTGTGTAATGCGCACTGCAGAGCCTGGCGAAGCTGTTGATTGCAAGCAGAGTATTCGTATTATCACGAACGAGCTGATAAACACAGAAGAGAACGATAAATGGCTAGCAATTGATTTTACCGCGGATGAAGTTGACGACACCCAATACTTTGTCGGTGTATTTGACCTGGAAAGCCCCAACTATCCAGAGATGGAGATGATACCTGGCAGCGAAAAAATGCAGCAAGTAGCGGATGGCAAGAGTCCGATACCGCTTGTACCATTATTTAATCTCAAAGATGACAAAATAACCCTATCGCAAAACTTCCAGGTATTTACACCAGCTGTTGCTATCCCAGTAGAAGGCAAAAATGAGTCTGTTGCTCCTTTTGGGTCGTATGAGTTTATTGAGCACAAAGTACAGGCACTTGATGTAGGCGTGGAATTGCTAGGACAGATTGCCGAGCTAGAGCCGATTTATGTCGGGTCGGGGGCTGATTAAAAAGTTTGGCCAGGCGGTTTGAGGGCGTTTTTTTCGGATACGAAAAGGGTACCGTCTATATTCCGTCGTATTTCATCTGTCAACATAAGTTCCTTTAGGCGCGCATCGATTGGGCACCAAGGAGGTGCCTCTTCATGGTTATCAAAATAGCTGAAGACTGAGTCTCGCTCGCGGAGTATCACACCTAACCCCGTATTCGTATCGGTTACTATTGGCATGCCTGAGTGGGCCTCAACCTTGTCGCCTACGAACGGCTGATTGAGCTCGGTAACGAATTTGCCGACTGTAACAAAGCGGGATTCGCTGTCACGAAGGCAGTAAAACCTGTCTTGGTTGTCGAACGGTTTCATGTGGAGCATAAAGTTTACAGCTGGCTCGCGCAATGAGAGCATATCTAGCTCTTCAAATGACCAGCCCTGTGTAAAATTACGGTCTGTCGGGCTATAAAAGTAGATTTGAGCCAAGGCTTCAGCCGCCAGGCTCTGCTCTACGTGCTTGGTATATGGGCGGAGCTCTATCAGCTCTCCGCCGAAGTCTAGGCTGGGATCTCTTTCCAGATTTCCGGTCAAGTCTTTTCCTATTTGGTTATGCTTATACTATACCTTACATTTAGCGAGTTACTGATAATTAGTATTACCATCGTAGATGTATTAAAATCAGCACATGGAACAAAACGCAGATTCTAAAAAGATAGTCATCGTAGAAGACAACTCAAGTTTGGCGGAGATTTATAAAACACGGCTTGAGCTGCTTGGCTACACCTGCTTCATTGCGTACAACGGCATAACAGCTCTTTATTTTATACAAAAAGAAATACCAGATTTAGTGTTGCTGGACCTAATGATACCGGATATTTCCGGCGAGCAAGTTCTCACGACAATTCGTAACAGCGACTGGGGCAAGGACATAAAGGTGTTGATTATTTCTAACTTAAGCGAGGCCGATGCACCGCCGACGCTGCGTGAACTTGGTATAGAAGGGTACGCCGTAAAGGCGAATCTATCAGACAACCAGATTGATGAGATGGTGGCCGATATACTGAGTTGATGTAGTTAGGCGGGGGGCAGGCTTCTCAACAGCCTCAAGGTGTGCAGTTTTCGCTTTCTTCGCCAGGCTTTAGTAAGCCGCTTACTTCCCTGAGCGTATTTTCGATCAAAGTGCATGATGTTACATCATCTGTTTGGTCATCTTCCTGATTGTTTGTGCCGTTGCTAGTACCGTTGGTACCGCTTGACTCACTACTGGTCCGGCCGTTTTGAGTGAAAGCTGAGTCGTCACCACCACCTATGGGCCCCATGTCCTCACTATCGTCTTGTGCCTGCTGTTGACTTGTGCTCGTGCCAGTTGTGCTGCCCTCGCTACCGTTATTACCTTGCTGTGGCGTAGCAGTATCGCTTATTTCTGTTGCGTTACCCTCTGGAGTTTCGCCGTTCCTGTTGTTGTCTGCCTCCGGCTCATCAGGTTCGTCATCTTCATCGTCATCAGTGGTAGTGACAACCGGAATGTCAGTGGTCGTGCCATTCGTGTCGTTCGTTGTGAACACTCCTGCCGTAAGCAGTAAAACAATCGCGAGTACAGGCAGTGCGATTTTGGCAAAGAATTTAAGCCTGCGTACGTTAGTAGGGATGACCCCTCTGGCAGCGGTATAAGTAGCAGGGATGCGCAAGGCCAGCAACACCTTTAGGTAACGCAATGCCTTCTTTCGTAATACGGCGAGCTTATCGTAAGTTGCAATACTTAGCTTAAAGAGAGCAGCTTTGGTCGCACTCCAGTATTTTGCTGCATTTGCTCGGGAAACGTGTTTGCGCCAGAGTTCCGCTGCCCGGTCGATCGCTTGTTTGGCCACAGCTCCTGTAGCACCCCAAGCTGCTGATAATTTTGAGATCAGTAATTCAAGCTTGCCGTCTGTCTCCTTTGGGCCGAGCTCCCACTCATCGCTTGCTGGTTTTTGCTGCTGAGGTTGCATGTCATCTGGTGTTGATTCACCTGTGATGTAGTCAAGATAATCGGGATCAATCATATACGAGCTTAAGGGCTCCTTTTTTGTGCTTTGCTTGGGAGTTTTCTCTGCATGTGGCCGCTGCTTCTCTTTTAGTGGCAGCACTAAGGAGTCCTTAGCCTCCGCTTGTTTGCGCCGCTTTATACCCTGAATATTGTCCGCACTTGGCTTTACTTTGTACCTGCGGACGATACTGACATCGTATATTTTCTTCACCTCTTTTTACCTCTCACACAAATCCGCCCACAGCAATGTAGGCGGTATGCTCATACATTAACGAAACTCGAGAAAATGGCAGTTGAATAATTTACGGGATGCCGCCGAGTGAGCCAGCTAGTCGTTGGGGTTCCCAAATATAAAGTTTCGTGGGTTTTTTGGCACGCCGTTTACCCGCACTTCAAAGTGCAGGTGCCGACCCGTAGTCGCTCCGGAGCTCCCTTCATATCCAAGTGTATCGCCGGGTTTTACGTCTTGGCCTATCCGCACGTTAATTCTAGATAAATGTGCATAAACGGAAGAAATGCCCTCTCCGTGGTCGACAATCACGTGGTTTCCAAGGCCACGGCCAGAACGGATAATTTCCGAAACAGTTCCGTCTGTAAAAGGAGTAATTGAGGCCGCGCCGGAGCGATTGTCGCTAATAATGTCGATTCCAGTGTGTCTGTTTTGCCATGGCCGATGAGGCACGCCGAACTCAACAGTAACTCTGCCGTTCATCGGCCAAACTTTTTTAGTGATTTCTGCTTGCTCAGGCTCTTCTGGCACTGTGGCTGAAGCTTGGTTAACCTCTGGGGCGGGCTCTTCCTCTGCTGCTGCCATTAACGGTTGGCCGTTTTGTATACTCGCTGGCCGGGCTAGGCTGGAACTTGAGCTATCTGCAGCATGCAACGAGACGACCTGCAAAAGAATTGCGATGAGTGCGAGGATATAGACGAGAAAAACTTCAAACTTAATATTTTCGATTGCCAGCACAGTTGACAGCACCACTGATCTCATAAACGTAAAAACCCCCGTAAATCACTAAATGGTATATGACAGGGTATTTATTGCAGTGGAAAATGCCACGCTATTGTATTAGCTGGGATGGAGGGATGATCTCGTGCATGCTGCGCTCTACAGGCTAAAGTGACGTGCTGATGTGATATTGTTGCGGCACTGTAGCACTACTCAGGGTTTCCAAGCATTTGTTCGAGCCTAATCATCGCATGGGCTGCTTCTTCGGCAAATAAATCAGCCGGCAATCCAAATGTACCCTTATCGTAAAAGGGCGCCGTATCAGATCCAAACTTCAGCCCAGACCTGTCTGGGTTATCGATTATAGTTCCATTAATAGGCTGTCCATGTTTGCGTACATATAGTTCGCATTTCTGCTGCTGTTCAGGGGTGAGTGCTGCATGTTCAATCTGCAGTTTTTCTCTAGCTGCATCTACTTCAGATGAGCGCATTCTATGGGTTTCGTTCTGGGGCGGATAGTTTTCCATAACACCTGGCTTGCTTAATGAAAATATACCAGTCGATACTGATTAGAGCAATTGATTGCCGTTAGAAAATTAAATTATGTGCTTCTCCGTTCCGATATTCATTATTCCAATGGTGCTGCCATGAACTCGAGCGAAGCGAATAGTTCGTGGCTGGGATGGTGGGATGACATAGTGGCTTTTCGCCTCATGCTCGATGCGAGCACCTGCGCGTGAGGTTCAAGCCCCGAACCCCACATTCGCTTGCGCTCATTCTGCGGGGGTTAGAAGTCTCTCAGAGCCATGAAAAAACACCACACAAGGTGGTGTCATTTCATGGCTGGGATGGAGGGATATCGGCAAGCCTCTTCTGCTCAAGCTTACTCGGAGCTAGCTCCTGCGTGAGCTTTCGCTTCACCGAACCCACGTTCGCTTTGCTCACTCGCGTGGTTCTCGGTCGCCTATATCCCAACAATATAAAAACACCGACGTTTGCCGATGTTTTTATATTGGCTGGGATGGAGGGATTCGAACCCCCGATCACGGGACCAGAACCCGTTGCCTTACCGCTTGGCTACATCCCACTGTATAGGAAAATTAAAAGACGTGGTGATTATAACGTATTAATGAGGCTTATTCCAGGGATACTGAATTGTAAACAATTTGCTTGCTCTGTACAATAATATGTAGAGTACACGGATTTAAAATGAAAAGGTGTTTATTATGAGTTTTGAAATTGGACCCGAAAGTGAGCACACACAGCAGCCAACTGCCTATGATCAATTGGTTCAGATCCGCCAAACTGTAGAGGCGCAGTCGCCAGATGCAACTGGGGCAGTTGTCACTGTTCCGCTTGTAATTGAAGGGACAGTACATGAGTTGCGGGTTGGCACTATTGCTCCTGTCGACGAAGACGAATCTGACCCACCAATCTTTTTTCATATAGATAACGAGTGGCTTCGCGCAGACCCTGATGGCACAGTCACAGTTCATAACAAGCAAGAGCGTGGGTTTTATCCTGCAGATTCTTCGAGAATAGCCAATCTTGGCAGCAACTTATTGGATTGCGCGCGATTTCCTGAAAGCGCCTAGGTTGCGTGTTTTCGATGGGTGCCGTATAGTACTAAACGTTAACAATTTAAAGATATAAAGAGTGTAGCGAGAGACTTGGCTTTCAGACCTACCGGCAACCTAGCTGCTAACAGCAGAAAAGGTGCTCCATCCAAGCCCGGCTGTAAACCGGGAAAGATATTTTGCTTCTTAGATATCCTTTCCGGCTACCTGCCAGAAAGGATATTTTTTATGAGAGAAGTACAACTAGAGTTGCCCGCAGATTTATGCGAAAGAAGTGTACGCGATGATGTGGCAGTCGTCGCAATAATAGGAGAGATAGCTTCAGCTGGAGCAGAGGTGCAGGCCAGTAGGGGCGCATCGGTAATACAAAAAACTAGTTTTGAGATGGAGGGCATTTAAGTGAGTAGCACATTATTTACAAGTGAGAGCGTTTGCGCTGGGCATCCTGATAAAATTTGCGATGCAATCAGCGATGCAATTGTTGACGAGGCAATCAAGCACGACCCAAACTCGCGCACCGGGATTGAAGCTGTTGTCGGGGCGGATAGAATCGTCTTGCTCGGAGAAATAAAATCTGATGCAACGCTAGACTACGAAACCATCGCGCGAGATACGATACGCAAGCTCGGCTATACTAACCCAAAGTGGGGCTTTTCTGACAAATCTACGCTCCATAACTACATACATCAACAGTCACCTGAAATTGCTGTCGGCGTTGACAAAGACGGGGCGGGCGACCAAGGCATGATGTTTGGATTTGCTTGCCGGGAAACAGAAACGCTGATGCCGCTGCCAATAACGTTGGCACATGCCCTCACTAGGCAAATTGATGAGGCTCGCGAATCCGGTGAACTTGCTTGGCTACGGCCAGACGGGAAGGCACAGGTAACAGTCCGTTATGAGGGCGACAAACCAATCGGGGTGGAAAAGCTGGTTTTGGCCGTTGCACATGATGAGACTACGACACCCGAGCAGGTTCAAAAAGATGCTATTACAGGCATCGTTACGCCAGTGTTAGACAGGTACGGATTCTCGTTGCCGGAAGTCGAGGACATCGTAATTAACGGTACCGGCGTATGGCATATACCCGGCCCGGAATCTGACGCCGGCTTGACAGGCAGAAAGATCGTTGTGGATACCTACGGCGGATACGCCCGAGTCGGCGGCGGTGCCTTTAGTGGGAAAGATCCGAGCAAAGTTGATCGATCAGGCGCATATGCAGCACGGTATATCGCAAAAAACATTGTGGCGAAAGGACTGGCGGATCGATGTGAAGTCGGCTTGGCCTATGTAATTGGTCAGCCGAATCCGCTTATGAAGACAATTGACGCCCAGGGGACGTCAAAAGTTGAGCAAGCAGAGCTTGAAGCGTTTGCTGATTCACTCCTTGAGACATCAGTAAAGGGCATCGTTGACGGGCTTAACTTGCGTCGCCCAATATACAAAGGAACCTCTGCTTATGGGCATTTTGGCAAGCCTGACCTTCCATGGGAAAAAATCGTATAATGAAGTTGCTGAGATAATTTAATTTAGATTAGACGTAGTAACCTAAGAAGCAGAAGCGCATGAAAATACTAGTATTGAAAGGCGGCAACTCAGCCGAACGGGAAGTTTCACTCCGCTCCGCTGCGTTTGTAGCCCAGATGCTAACGCAGGCTGGGCACGACGTTATTTCGCTAGACACGAAGGATGACACAGATGCAATTGGTAAGTATTGGGAAAATGTGGATGTCGTTTTTCCGGTGTTACATGGAGCTGGCGGTGAAGACGGTTCGATTCAGGAAGTCTTAGACAAGCTAGGAATGAAGTACGTCGGTGCGACGGCGGATGTGTCTCGTCTGTGTTTTGATAAGGACTTATTTAAGCAAGAGCTTGTTCGGCTTGGAATAAAAACGCCGCAGTGGCGAGTTGTGACACGCCAGTCGATTGAGAATGATCCGATGCTGACAAAGCCCTATGTTCTTAAGCCTGTTACTGGCGGGTCGAGCATTAATACCCACATAGTCCGCAGCCCAACAGAAACGCAGCTTGATCTCGATGCTATATTCTTACATGACGAAAAGATGCTGCTTGAAAAGCTGATTGATGGAGACGAAATAACTGTTGCGGTCTTAGGCGGGCAGACCCTTCCGGTGATAGAAATTATCCCGCCTGAGTCTGGAGAGTTTGATTACGAAAACAAATATAACGGTAAAACTCAGGAGCTGTGTCCGCCAGCAAACATTGATGCGAAGCTGCAGGAGGCAGCACAGTCCATAGCGGTGAATATTCATAATGCTTTGCAGGTGCGCCATTTATCCAGGGTAGATTTCATGATCAAAAATGACGAGCTGTTTGCGCTAGAGCTCAACACGCTACCTGGCTTTACCGAGCAGAGCTTGTTTCCAAAGGCCGCACTTACCGCCGGGATCAGTATGCCTGAGCTAGTCGATAGGCTTGTTCGACAGGCAGCCCAGTAAGTAGCTGGTTGACTCGTTTTAGCATAAGCGGGTAGAATACCTCTAACTATGCCACAAGCAAAAAAGAGCAAACCAGCTCGAAGCAGCAGTCGAACTGTTAAAAAGAAGCCGCAAAAAAAGAAAAGGAATTATTTCCAAAAATCAGATTGGCATGTCCTGGTTGCGCTGGCTACATTCATCGTTGCTGCATTGTTGACCCGTCCGGAGGAAGCAACCGCATTAGAAGAAGCGATATTTTCGTTCTTTTATATTGAGACAGGGTTCTTAATACCTATTTTCTTTGTTTTAACGCAGCTCGGCAGCGTGTACTTCTTTGCCACACTTTCGCTGCTGTATCTGTTTTTGCGGAACTATATTATCGTACTGCGGCTTCTGATGGCTGGCGCATTGGCGTACCTGCTGTCTGGAGTAGGTAAGGATTTGTTTGGACGGGGCAGGCCAGACGAGCTGTTTGATAACATTGTATTTCACGATGTAATGGTGCGCGGTCCGGGGTTTCCTTCCGGTCATACTGCAATGGCGGTAGCGATTGGCATCGTTCTTTATAATCACACGCCGAAGAAGTGGCATATCCCGATTATCATTATGACCATTTTGGCCGGCATATCTCGAATGGTCCTAGGTGTGCACACACCGCTTGATATCGTGGGCGGGGCAGCTATCGGCTGGATGTCCGCAATGCTATTTAGGCACGTGACCGTCCGTGATCGCACACCGTAAGTGTGATGAATGTCATTGCTAGCAACAAGGGGTAAGCGCTATTATTTAAGCGGAAGTGTGAGGCTTCCACCGACCCTGAACGATACGTTCGGGGTCTATTTTTTGCCTGACTGGCAATCTTTACAGATTCCGTGTATTTCCAAGCTGTGGGAAGTCAGCTGCAGTTCGCTGTCTGTGGCGAGTTGCTCAATCATGCCCTCGACATCTTCGTTTTCGTCTAGCTTAAGTATTGTGTTGCATTCTGTGCAGTGAGCATGGTGATGGTGGTCTGTGAACATGTCACTAAGCTCAAGCTTATACTTCCACCCGTATGGTATTCGGTTTACGACACCAAGAGATTCAAAAAGTGCAATAACCCGATATAAGCTGGCGCGATGCACAGCGGGCTTAAGTTTATTTTGCAAAACATGGATCTGGCAAGGCCCGTACGCTCGCAAAGCCTTAAACACTTCAGAGCGAGCTTTTGTCATACTAAAGCCATTACGGTGGAGCACTTGCTTTAAGTCATCTTCTTTGTTCATTTCGCAATTCTAGCACAAAATTGCGACAAAGTTGCAAAAAAGCTGGCTGTCCTCTACATTTGTATCCAGCAAAAAGTAAAAAAGGATGTATTGTGTCAGTACTTGGTTATATTTTAGTTTTTTCAATTTTTGGCGGCTTGCTCTCACTCGTGGGCGGGCTGATCTTATTAAGTAAACGAGCGTTTGCGAAAAAGTTTGCCTATTATGCGACTCCGTTTGCAGCCGGTGCTTTGTTAGCGGCAGTATTTTTTGACCTATTGCCAGAGGGCATTCACGAGGCCGCTGCACAAACGGTGTTTACATCAGCGATGGTTGGCATACTGGTGTTCTTTTTGCTGGAGCGGTGGTTGCATTACTTTCATCATCATCGCTACGGAAAACACCTGGACAAAGACCCGAATCGATTTTTAGTTATTGCCGGGGATGCGCTGCATAACGCTATAGATGGCATCGTGATAGCTGCTGGATTTTTAGTAAGCATCCCAACCGGTATTGCTACGACAGTCGCGGTTGTTGCGCACGAAATCCCGCAAGAAATCGGAAACTTTGGCTTGCTTTTGTCGAAGGGTATGTCCCGGGCAAGGGTGCTGCTCGTAAATGTTGTCAGTTCGTTTGCAACGGCAGCCACTGCAACAATAACCTACTACCTTGGTTCGGGCGAAGTACTTCCGCTCGGGATAATTTTAGGAGTGAGCGCTGGGTTCTTACTCTACATCGCCATGAGTGATATTATTCCGTTCATAAACAAGAACAACAAGAAACATAAATTATTTGACCTCCAGGCAGTCGCATTATTCTTTGGCGCGGTTATCGTCTCGTTCATAATCGTTCTCGCCCACGAATATATTGATGATGGACACGGACATGGGCATGGACACTCTTCTTCTGAGCAGCGCGATCACCATGATGAAGATGACGATCACCACGACGACGATGACCATCATGATGACGAAGACGACCACTAAGCCTATATGATAGAATAAATGTAGGTGCTAAATGAAAGGCGCGAATGAGAGGTATTCCAGTCTCTCTCTACGGTTACATCGCATTTATGAAATCCCTAACCGTCAAGTGCGTAATGTTTAGAACCTGGGCATGTTGGAAAACGCGAGCCAAGTAACTAATCTAGCATTCGATTTCATCGTTTGTTGTAGAGAGCGAACGGTGTCGAGGCCCTCTCGTAGACTTGTAACTGGAGCGAGTCTACGCACAATTTGAAATTAGGTACACGCCTATTCTGGTGGGTAAGGGTCTTTATATTTATGAATATTGGAGAAATAGTTATTGCAGCGTTGATCGCATCGGCTGTTTTAGGGGCGGTGCTCTACATTCTTGCCCAGAAGTTTACACTGCAGCTTACTAAATCGAACGAAGAGCAGCGAAAAGGCAGCAAAGACGAGATAGAAGGCGGCATAAAAGATGTGCTGGAGAATAACCGCGTGCTTTTAAAGGAGATTATCAGCGGCCTGGAGAAAAAGCTTGAGTCCAGCCAAAAAGAGGTTGGTAACCTAAGGACACAAAACGCCGCGATAAAAGAACAGTTATTAAATACGGCAAAAGTAACCGGAGAGCTGCAGGTTTCAACTGAAGGGCTAAAAAGCTTACTTTCTAATAATCGCTTGCGCGGTGAGTGGGGGGAGCAAGTGGCCGAGGATCTTCTGCTAGCAGCCGGTTTTGTTGAGAACGTCACATTTTTAAAACAAGCGCAGACCCAAGAGGGCCGGCCTGACTTTACGATTAAACTGCCAGATGGCTCTAAGCTCAACGTTGATGCCAAGTTTCCGTTTGATGATCTGATGGAGTACCAGGCGGCTGAAAACGAAGCTGCGAAAAAGCAGGCGCTGAAAAAGTTCGGCAACTCCATAAAGATGAAGGTAAAGGGCATTACCTCGAAGGATTATATTAATCCGGAGGATCAAACGCTGGATTTCGTGGTGATGTTCATTCCGAACGAGATGATATTTAGCTTTATTTACGAAAAACTTCCGGAAATAAACGAGTATTGTGCCCAGCGGAAGGTCGTGCTGGCAGGCCCTTTTGGCTTTACGGCGGTACTTCGTTTAGTGATGCAGGCATATAAGAACTTCGGGTACGAGAAGAATTTGCAGGAAATTTTTGGCCTGGTTTCCAAGTTCCAGGATGAGTATGAGAAGTTCGGCAGCAGCCTCGAAAAGCTGGGGAATCAGCTGGAAACAGTGCAGAAAACCTACCACGAAGTAGAGGGCACAAGAAGCCGACAGCTGACAAAGGTGGTTGACCAGATTAGCAATCAATCAGATATGCAGCTAGATACCAAAAAGGCAGATAAACAGATAGAGAGTTAAAATACTTGCGGCCGCAAGTATTTTTTACGATGAGCAAACCACGAACTAAAAATACGCCTTTTGCTCTGTTGCACTCCTTAAGTTATAGTATAGTTATTGTGCTTATTGTCACTCGGGTGTATAGAAAAATTAAAACACTGAAGGTAGGGGAAAATGTCGGTTCGCAAAAGAGGCGTACAGATGAAAGCTTCAGATAGCCGTGATTTTCGCCCGGCTGTTCGACACTCAAGGCAATCGGCGTCCTCATGGGTATCCAACGAGCGCTCCTCACGGCGCATTGGAGCAGTTAATCGCAGCGAGAGCCGTACCTCGATCAACATAAACGAACAGCATCGACCTGTTCTGCCGCGTGGAGAGCAGAGGCTGGCTATTGATAAGCCTAAGTCTTCACTTATCAAGCGCTTTATTAGTGTTATTAAACAGAACGGTATCGCTCCTTTTTCTTGGGTGGCCAGACACGCAAGGCGTGCTGATTATAGGCGATCTGTGCGAAAGAATTTCTTTCCTGCACTGGCTGGCCTGTTGTTGGCGGTGGCGTTCGTACCGTTTATTGCGCTTGGTGTTCAGGCCGCAACTGCCGTTACCCTGCCGAACCAAGACATTACAACCGAATGGTCACAATGTAATGGTGGTACTTGTTCGTCCGACCGCTATACATATATAAATGAGGATGTAAACGGGTCGCCAACTACCAGTACGCACATTGGTACTGGGCCGACTGGCTCTAGCGATGGCACGGTATCGGTTGAGTTCGGGTTAACGAATGTTGCCAATGTTGATGAGGCAACCAGTATTACCGTATATATCCTGGCGCAGAGTGCTACCAACGCTAATGGTGGTACGCTTGACGACATAGACATTGACCTGCGCATCGGCGGCTCATTGCAGGGCGCTACGCGGGTGACACCGTCATTTAATTCCTGGGGAGTCTTCAGTGCGACGTTCAACGGCTCGTGGAGCCAGGCCCAGCTAGACGATGCCCAAGTACGCTTAACACGTATCGTGCAAGGGGGCGGCAACCCCACCAACCAGCGCGATGACGTCCGCGTTGCGGCATTGAGCACCGAAGTAACCTATACCTCACTCGTTGAAACTGAGCAGAGCAGTTATCGCTGGTTTGAGAATGAGTCTCAAAAATTGGCTAAACTTGATGACGTTGATATAGAGCCTGGAGGTGGCGGTCGGCAGATTGCATTCAGTCCGGAGGGGGACTATATGGCTATTGCCCATGAAGCGGGCTGCGGTCCATTTCTAAGCATCTATAAATTTGATACCACAACTAGCTCATACGTTAAGCTCCCTGATCCTATCAATGCTCCGACGGGCTGTGGTGCCGGACTGAGTGTTGCCTTTAGCCCGAACGGACAGTACCTTGCGCTTGGATATACTAGTAGTCCTCGCTTAGTAACATTCGAGATTGATACGGAAACAGATACGTTTACGAGAACTACTGATCCAAGTAATCCGCCCACATCAAATCCGTATGGTGTAGCGTTTTCTGCTGACAGCCATTATGTTTCTGCCGTACAGCAGAGTTCACTTGTAGCAGTTTTCGAGGCAGATAATCTGCTCGTCAGAGTAGCGCCAGGGAGTGTCGATGCCGTTGAGGGGTGGGCTAATGGTGCTGCTTTTTCGCCGGATGGCAAGTATCACGCGGTTGCTCATGAAGTCAGCCCTTTCGTGACTGTACAGGAAGTGGATTCGAGCGAGGATACTTTTACAAATTTGCCGGATCCAAGTGATTTACCAACTGGGGATGGCCGAGGGGTTGCCTTTTCGCCGGACGGCAACTACATGTCGGTTGCTCACGATGAAAGCCCTTACCTTACTATTTATTCCGTAGATAGCACGACCGATACATTTACCAAACTGCCGGATCCAAGTGATTTACCAACTGGGGATGGCCGAGGGGTTGCCTTTTCGCCGGACGGCAACTACATGTCGGTTGCTCACGATGAAAGCCCTTACCTTACTATTTATTCCGTAGATAGCACTACCGATACATTTACCAAACTGTCGGACCCGGGTGACTTGCCGGGCGGGGCGAGCAGTACCGCCTTTGCTCAGGATGATAAGCAACAGATCGGAATTACCGGCTATACTAACCCGAGGGTTAGTGTGTATCAATTTGGTGCTGCTGTTAATGATTCGCTTGGCGCACAGGATCAACCCGCCACGGCGCTGACCGAAGGTACGCCGTTTCGGTTGCGAGCGACGGTTTCGGCTGACCAAGGCGATTTGCCGGCTGAATCGGGTAACTTCAAGCTCCAATACGCCGAGCTTGGGCCGGATGCTGTTTGTACCGCAGACTTTTCTGGTGGAGAGGAATATACGGACGTCATTGATCCATTCGATGGCACCTCAGATTATGTTATGCCTGCAGATGCTTATTCCGAGCCAGTGTCGCCATCTACCACTACCTGGAGTTCGCCGATGAACATTACAGCTACCTCTGACCATGCTAGCGTTACGCTGTCTGACTCTGGGGAGCGAAGTGATATTTTTGCTGAAGATTTCAACTTTTCTATACCGCAAAACGCGGAAATCGAGGGCATCACCGTAAGGGTTAATGGTCGAGCCCAGGCCATCATTGACTTTGAATCAAGTGAAACTTCAGTGAATACTCACACCATACGTTTGGCTCAAGACGGCTCACCAATAAGTGGCTCGACATTGAAATCTCTTGAATTGCCCAACTCCGGAACCCCAAGCACTGCTACTGTCGGTGGTGAGTCTGATATGTGGAACACGACACTCGATCCAGGAGATATTAACAGCGAAACGTTTGGAGTGATGATTCGCGCTAATCATACACACTCTTCTGGAGGGGACCCTTGTGTGCCGGTATGTCAGTCAAGCACCATACTAGATAGAACGTGGCAGAGTATCAAGGACTTTTTCAGTCCAACAGTATATGCAGAGGACTCCTCCAGTCAGATTCATTATGTAGAGATAGGCATAACCTATTCTATTTCTGATAGACTAACTTTTTACGATAATTCTGAAATCCCGGATGGTTCGAGTATTGTTCCGAGCTCTGACGACCCTGACCCAGGCTCGGGCAACGCCGTGATGCAGAGTTATGTGGAGAGCAATAACTTTACTAACACAAACACCATTCCAAACGGGGACTACGGCATATGGGATTTTGCGCTAGTGGATAACGATGCTCCGGCGGAGGCGACGTATTGCTTCCGTATCGTAAATGCAGACGGGAGTGAGCTGGATACATACTCTGTTATCCCCGAATTACGCATTCCTCCGCCAACATTTACGCAGTCTGATTTCCGGTGGTTCGATAACGTAGAAGGTGTAGATGGGGTTGATGACTACGTGCATTCAAACAGCGTTGTTAATGAAGACTCAGTCGGATTCCTTAACTGGGCTAATCCAGAAAATGCCATACATGATGATGGTGAGACCGCAGATGCTGCTGCTCAGAACGGAGGCGCATCCCAGACCAGCGTGTTGACGAATTATCTGATGGCGACAGACTTTAACTTTAATATTCCTGATGGAGCTGAAATTTTAGGTATAGAAGTAGAAGTGTCGAGGTATTTTAACCTAGGCTCCGGTTCAGGCTATATTGATGAGTCTAGGGCATATTTAGTAAAGGATGAAGATACCATAGGTGATAATTACGCTGGCGGCGGCGGAGGGTGGTCAGATAGCCCTGGCAATGCTGTGTACGGAGGGGACGATGACTTATGGGGTGAATCATGGACGGCTGACGACATCAACTCGAGTGATTTTGGCTTTGCTTTGTCGGTATTTTTGGTTATGGATCCGGCTACAACTATGACAGCCAGTGTTGATCATATCGCAATGAATGTTTATTATCACGACCCTGGAGGAGCCAAAAACCCGATTGCGGCTCAGAACCAAACGGCTACGCTTGATGAGCCGAACCAGCCTGTGAGCTTACGTATGCTAATAGATGTCGACGATAAAGATGCAACTGCCGGGGATTTCAAGCTCCAGTACGCTCCTCGCCTCGGTGATGTTTGTAGCATTGACTTCTCTGGACAGAACTATCAGGATTTACTTGTCCAAGGTGGTGAAGGGGGTCAAGCGGATACTGGAGTTGCGTCAGGTTCTGTCGCAGAGACCGACCCAGATGGTTTTGGTACGGTTCCCTGGTCTAGTATATCTAATGCACTGACTACTTCACCTGATTCTGCGGAAGCAAGTTTATTGTCAACTGAGGGGACAGAAAGTCTTATCGTGCGTGATTTCGGCTTTGCTATATCGAACGAGGCCACGATTAAAGGTATTGAGGCTCACATTAGCCATACGGTTACTAATAGTGCCGTAATTATGCCTGCTGGTCATCTTGTCAGGGATGGCACTCTCCTGTCAGACACAGCAGGTAGCAGAATGGAGGGCGATACTTTAATTGTTGGAGACGAAAACGACCTATGGGGACAGAGCTGGGAGCCGGCGGACATAAATAATGCTGGGCTTGGAGCGTTGTTTACCGCATATTCATTCGATGATACTACTATTAGCGTAAGCCACATAGGCATAAGAGTGTATTATGAGTTCCAGGAAGGCGGCGGCAATATAACTTTCTATAGCGATTCCGAAACTTCCAACAATAGTCCTGCCGCACCCAGTGAAAACGATCCCAGCAACGAACGTGGTACCGTCAACCAGGTTTATGTAAAAAGTAATAACTTTCAATTAGTGAACGAAACCTCAAGAGGGGCTACGGCTATGTTCAACTTCTCAATGTATGACAACTCGGATCTTGGTGGCAACTACTGCTTCCGGGTTGTCAAGGCGGACGGTTCGTTGTTAGATGACTATACATATGTACCTGAACTCGGAACTCCGCCGCGTCAGCAACAGCTCATGCGGCATGGCCGGTGGTTTGATACGGCAGAACAGAACAGGCCATTTTATTGGTAATGCGCCTTACGGTACTTTAATTTTTAATTCATTGCTAACTCCCATAATCTTGATCACTGTTTAAAGCAGGTAGAATTATGAAATACTTGCGGCCGCAAGTAATTTTACTTCTGACTTAAATAGTCAGAAGGTGTTCGTCTTAAAGAACCGCTGATTGGGCGGTTTATTTTTTCTCTAGTAAGTCGATTGTTAGCGCTGCTGTCCAGCTAAAGTTCTGTGCTCCTGCGGGCGCGCCATCAATCGGGCTGAAGTACTCGTAAAACCCGTGCTGTTCGATAAGCTCAATGGTTGTTTCGCGCAGCGCATCGGCGTGGTCATGAAAGCCGTGTCGCTCTAGGCCGTCGATAATGAGCCAGTTCACATTAACCCAGGCGGGCCCTTGCCAATACCGCTCTGGATTAAACCAATCACTGCTGACCGGACAAGAAGCCACCGGGAAGCTTGTGCCGAATTGCTGCTCATCTTCTAGCAGTCGGACTAATTGCTCTGCTCGTTCTTTCGGAACGACACCTGCATACAGCGCGATTAATGTGCCGACAGACGATTCTTTGATAAGTCGATGGCTGACGAATTCACGGGAGTAATATTGCCCGGCGTACGGGTCCCATAACTGCTCGAACGCTGCTTCAGTCGACTTCATGTTTTCTAGCAGTTCTTCCGGCAGGTCTTCTTTAAGTTCTTTTGCGATGTCTTTTAGCAGTTGATTGTTACGGATAAAGATCGCATTAAAACTGAGGTCCTCTATTGCAAATAAGGAGTGCGCGAGGATCCGTTTTATATCGTAGTTTTTCCGACGTAACCGCCGCTGTACGCTGTAAAGTGCGAGGGCATCGATAGTGCTCATGCGCTGCTTGGCAGGAATAATTTTTGTGTCGTTTCTGAACATGTTGAACAGCGGGGCGAGCCGCAGTGAGCGGATAACTTGTATCCAGATAGGCAGCTGGTGATCGTGCAGCTCTTTCATCCAGGGCGGACTGTTATCAAGTCCAGTTTCCCACGGGTGGATTTGCAGAACCAGACCTTCGTTATGGGGATCTCTGTCGCGGTAAAGCCACTCGTGATAGCGAATGAGGTTGGGGTAAACGAGCTTGAGCCAGCTTTTTCGTTCATGCTTGGGCAGTTTTTTAGCAACTCGGGTAACTGCCTCGGCTAAGATGGGCGGCTGTGTGATGCCGCTGGTTGAAGTATGATCCGGTGCATTCGGGTTCATCCAGCTTCGCCAGATGTTTGCGTCGCGTGCACTCTTTTTACCAGCATGGATAACGTGCGAAATCATACCATCTGCCCATTGCCCCTCAAGCAAGTGGAGCAATTCTGCCTTGGCCCGGTCGACGTCGTAGTGCCGAAGCCCGATGGCGATAAAAGCGCTGTCCCACAGCCATTGGTGCGGATAGAGCGGCTCAGCTGGCACGGTAAAATTGCCTCGGTTATTT
Organism: Candidatus Saccharimonadota bacterium; assembly: GCA_050486305.1. GTDB lineage: Bacteria > Patescibacteriota > Saccharimonadia > Saccharimonadales > SLHW01 > SLHW01. The sequence goes on along the minus strand of JBJHDA010000001.1, from coordinate 444,833 downwards.
TCATCAAGGACGATTTTGGCGGCTTCTGTAAGCTCCCGATGGCCTTGCTGCATATGACCAGTATAAACCGCTAGCGGAAATTGGTAAAACTAACGGGGAACGGCAGGTCGAGTTGGCGCACCAACTGCATGACAGCTTGTAGCTCGTCCTTCTTATTGCTGGTTACTCTGACGGCGTCGCCCTGTACCTGGGTTTTTGCCTTTGGGTACTGATCCCGTATTTGCCTGGTAAGCTGCTTGGCTTTGTCTTGGTCGAGTCCTTGTATAAAGGGGACCTCTTTTGTTGTTTTCAGGTTTGAAGTTTCTGCCGGCTTGCTGGTGTCGAGTACTTTCTGGCTGATGTTTCGGCTGGCGAGCTTTTTTCGGAAGATGTCGAGCAGTGCATCAATTTGCCAGTCACTATTACCGGTTATCTTTAGCCCGGCTTTATCGTCACCGAGCCATTCGATGGCTGCGGGTGTCCCCTTGAAGTCGTAGCGGTTAACGATCTCTCGCTGGGCTTGATCGTACGCATTGTTCATTTCTGCCTTGTCAAATTCGCTGACGATATCAAATGAAAAATTAGCCATGGCTATATGTCCGCCTCCTCGCCGTTTGCTAGCACGATAACGTTTGCTTCGCTAAAGCGCTCTTTTAATACGCTCGGATCATTAAAGAAGACCGGGTTGTCGTAGTGCATTGGAATCACCGTTTTTGCATCTACCTGTCTGGCTAGCTGAACGGCGCTATAAACCGATACGCTTGGCCCGGCAATTGGTGCGGCGAGTGTGTCTACACTCAAGCTAGAGATTGCGATACCGTCGCCTGGGTGGAAAAAGTGCCCGTCAATAACAAAGCCCGTATTAGGCGGGCCATCGCTTCCATCTGGCATTTTACAGTGCGGCAAATCACGGGCAGTAACGTCAAAGCCGGCAATTCGCTCGGTTTGAGTGTCGTCTATAACGCGTATGTTTAGTTCGGGGAATTTATCTGCGACGTCTTGATTGCTGTAGATAGGGATGGCTTTATCGTCAAGCCAGGCTGACAGCTCTGGATCGATATGGTCGGCGTGTTGGTGGGTAATTAAAATAGCGTCAAATGGCTTGATGTCTGCTCGGCTGAATTGACTGGTTGCAAAATTGCCAATATCGATTAACAGGGCATTGCCGTCCTTTTCTACCCGAAAACAGCTCTGTGGATACTTTGTCACACGCATGGCGGTATTATAGCAAACACATCTGTTATACTAACGGTAAGTATTATGAGCAAGGATTCTATTACTGATGCTAGAAATGTGCTGAAAAAGCGGCTCAAAGCGGGTGAACCTATCAGCCAGGTGCTCCGCTCGACAGAGCTTCGGGCACTCTATTCGCAAATCCCGACACTACCTGAAGGTGAGCGGGCAGATTTTGGACGCAGAGTAAATGAGCTTAAAAATGAGCTCCAGGCTGCCGCGTCGGCGGAGGAAGCAGCAGAAGAATTGCCACCCATCGATGTGACTGCGCCGTTTGACGTGAACACCCCGAGAGAAAAGCAGCCACATGTATTGCCCGCGACTGTCGGCAGCAAACACCCCTTAACGACAGAGATTAGTGCGATACTCGACATTTTTTATCGCATGGGATTTAACGCAGTAGAGTCCCGGCAAATTGATGATGATTATCATATGTTCGAAAGCTTGAACTTTCCGGATGATCACCCAGCGCGCGATGATTACGACACGTTTATGACAAAAGAAGGCTTCATCGCGCCTGCACACACCAGCACAATGCAAAATAGGGTATTAAAACAGTACAAATCTTCGCTTGAGCAGGGCGAGGATATTCGAGTCGTGATACCTGGGCGGGTTTTTAGGAACGAGGATCTTGACGCAACGCACGAGCATACGTTTTACCAGCTGGAGGGAGTTGTTGTAGGTAAGGGGATTCACGCCGGTAACCTGGTTGCGACACTGCAGACATTTTTAAGTGAATACTTTGGCGAGGAGCTAAAGGCAAAAATACAGCCGTTTTACTTTCCGTTTACTGAACCGAGCTTTGAGCTGGCGATTGAGCGGCCAGAGATATTAAGGAAGGATGATTCGGAGGAGCAGAAGTGGCTGGAGCTCTTGGGCTGTGGCATGATCCACCCGAACGTACTTCGTCATGCGGATATTGATCCAGAGACGTATACCGGTTTTGCGTGGGGCGGTGGCATTGAGCGGCTGGTTATGATGAAAAACAACATCGAGGATATACGGCATTTTGAGTCCGCAAAACTAGATTTTTTAAGGCAGTTTACATCATGAAAGTAAGTCTAAATTGGGTAAGGCAGTTTACCGATATTACAACCTCTGACGCAGACATAATCCGCAAAATTGGTGAACAATTGGGGGCGGTAGAGGAAGTTGTCGACTTATCAGCCCGGTACAGGGGTATAGTTGTCGTCAGGGTCGTCTCTGCCGAGAGCCATCCGAACGCTGATAAGCTCAAGGTCTGCTTGATTGACGATGGAGGAAAGATAAATGGTGTGGAGCGGAACGACTCCGGCCATGTGCAAGTTGTCTGTGGAGCACCAAATGTTACAGAGGGCATGTTGGCAGCCTGGCTGCCCCCAGGCTCAACTGTGCCAAAAAGCTTTGACTCGGAGCCGTTTGTGCTTGAAGCACGTGAAATCCGCGGTGAAGTTAGCAATGGTATGCTAGCAAGCGCTCAGGAATTGGCGATTGGGGACGATCATGGCGGTATTGTAACGGTGGATATCGAGGCTCAGCCTGGGGCCGATTTTGCCGAAGTATATGACCTGAACGACACCGTCATTGATATAGAAAACAAGATGTTTACGCATCGTCCTGATTGTTTCGGCATTCTTGGGGTTGCCAGGGAGATTGCGGGCATACAGGGGTTGCAGTTTGCGTCACCGGAATGGTATCGCCAGCGTCTTGCTATCGCTTCGCTTGAAAAAACGAAAACTAAATTAACCGTACGAAACGAGATCCAAGGCGTTGTGCCGCGGTTTATGGCCGTATTGCTTGATTCAATTACGGTGAAGCAAAGCCCGCTTATGGTTCAGGCGTATTTAGCGAGAGTCGGTATTCGGCCAATAAACAATGTCGTTGACGCCACCAACTACTTAATGGCACTGACTGGTCAGCCGCTACATGCGTATGATGCTGATAAATTACAAAAAGTCACCAACAAAAAAGACTTGCAGCTTGAAACGAGATACTCCAAAAAAGGTGACAGGCTTACGCTGCTCGATGGCAAAGAGCTGGCTTTTGAAGATGATTCGACAATCTTAATTACGTCACACGATACTCCAGTCGGAATCGGCGGCGTTATGGGCGGAATTGATACGGAAGTTGACGAGAACACGAAACGGATCGTTCTAGAGTGCGCGAACTTTGATATGTACGCGATACGTCGTACGAGCATGGGGCTTGGGTTATTTACTGACGCGGTCACACGATTCAATAAGGGGCAATCACCACATCAGAATGACCGGGTTATCGGCGAAGCAATCGCTATGCTGGAATATGTCTCTGGCGCCACCGTAGCTAGCAACATCGTAGATGAGGTGGATGAACTCCAGCCACAGCCAAGTATTACCGTTGCGCCCCAGTTTGTATCCGATAGGTTGGGTATACACACATCAGCCAACGATATACAAAATCACCTCGAAGCCGTCGAGTTTATCGTTCGGCCTGAAGCTGATGCGTTGGTGGTACAGCCGCCGTTTTGGCGCACTGACATCGCGATACCTGAGGATATCGTCGAAGAGGTCGGCCGGCTTATGGGCTTTGATACACTGCCGAAAGAGCTGCCCACACGGAGCTTAGCTCCTGTTGAGCGCAACGCACAGCTCGATTTCTGTGATTCTATACGCAATATATTAGCGGCAGCTGGCTCGAATGAGGCGCTGACGTATAGTTTTGTTCACGGAGGCCTCCTTGAAAAGGCTACACAGGACACATCAAAAGCATTTTGCTTATCAAATGCGCTAAGTCCTGACCTGCAGTACTATCGGCTGAGCCTAAGCCCTAGCTTATTAGAGAAAGTACATGCCAATATCAAGGCAGGTTATGGCGAGCTCGCGCTGTTTGAAATTGGAAAATCCCACGTGTCGTCAGTAATGAGCGATGATGAACCTGCCGTACCGGCAGAGCACAACCGGTTAGCCTTCGTGTATTCCGCAGACGAAAAGACATGGCAGCAGATTGGCACCGGCTCGGCATTCTATCAGGCACGCGCCTATGCAGATTACCTATTCAGCCGGCTTGGCATTACGTACGATATTGTTCCTTTAACTGATGATTTAACTGGCGACAGTCTTGCAGAAAAGCAAATGATTGCCCCGTTTGCCACAAACCGGTCCGGAGCCATTATGATTGGCGATAAGCTAGTCGGTGTAGTGGGAGAGGCGAAGCGGGCTGTTAGCAAGGCATTAAAATTGCCTGCATCGACCGCCGTATTTGAAGTAGATATTGATGCCTTGAGGCTGGCTCCGCGAATAAATCGCTACAAGCCTTTGTCGAAGTATCCTAAGATACAACAGGATATTTCTCTAAAGGTTTCAGGCGGCATCACGTATCAGGATGTTTATTCGGTTGCGGATAACGTTTTAGCAAAGGTGGATCACCTGCGCTATACGATTAGTCCGCTTGACATATACCAGTCGGAGCGAGATGCATCAAGCAAGCATATTGCACTCCGTATTACGGCATGGTCGGACAGGAAAACAATGGCCAGCCCAGAGTTAGGCCAAATCTTGGATACTATTGCCGATGCAGCAGCTGCGGAGCTGGATGCCGTACGGCTATAGCCGAGCGGAGTGACGTAAGAGTGAATTAGGGGAAACACGTTTCTTAAGGTAGGGTTTTAAATGGCATGAAAAATATTGTACGGCTCATAATTACCACAAGAGGCTTATGGAAGACATACGCCGTTATTGGCATTGCTACCGTATTGCTCAGCCTTATGTCTTTATTGACACCGCTTATTTCTGGCTGGGCGATAGATGAAATGCAGGCTGGCACGGACGCAAGGATTGGTTATGTTGCCTGGTTAGCCTTTGCTATATTTGCACTTGATTTCATGCAGAACATCTTAAGCAATTGGAGCGGTTATCTTGGCGATGTCGCTTCGGCACGAATGTATAAATCACTGAGCAGCAACTATTACCAGCATTTATTGAATTTACCGCAGACTTACTTTGATACTGAGCAGTCCGGAAAGATTATCAACCGCCTGAATCGCTCGATACAGCAGATTACAAACTTCATGCAGATGTTCAGCAATAATTTTTTGCAGTTTATCTTTACGACGGTCTTTTCACTCATAGCTGTCGCTGTTTATAGTTGGCAGGTTGCCGCACTATTGTTCCTGCTGTATCCGATCTACGTTTATATGACATTTCGCAGCAGTCCGAAATGGCAGCGCTATCAAGAGAAGAAAAACGAGCACCTTGATATTGCTAGCGGTAGGTTTGCAGAGGTGATTACTCAGATAAAGGTCGTAAAAAATTACCTTCAGCAAAAGCGTGAGCTGGCATCGTTTCGCTCACATGTTAATTCCGTTATCGGCTTGACGAAGCCGCAATCGAAGTATTGGCATGTGAAAGACTTTCAGCGGCGTGTGGCGCTAAACTTAATCTTTTTTGGTGTATTTATGCTGATTTTTATACAAGGAGCACAGGGTATTATTTCACCGGGGCAGGCGGTGGCGCTGATACTGTATGCCATGCAGATCCGTATTCCGATATTTACGATCAGCTTCTTGGTTGAGAACACCCAGCGTGCCGTGACGGACAGCAAAGATTATTTCGACATAATGGATAAGCAAATTGCAGAGGTTGATAAGAGTAAGCGAAAACCGATACAGGTGAATGACGGTACAGTTCAATTCGAAGAGGTTTCGTTTGGGTACGAAAAAGGAAACCCGGTAATCAGCGGCATTACGTTTGAGGTTGGGGCAGGCAAAAAAGCAGCGCTCGTAGGCGAGAGCGGTGAAGGAAAAACGACGATTGCAAACCTGCTGATGCGGCTATATTCGCCGGACGAGGGACGCATTCTGATTGACGGCCAGGATATTGCCGGAGTAGACCGGAACAGCCTGCATACATCCATCGCGACGGTATTTCAAGAGCCTGCTCTGTTTAGCGGGACGATATGGGAAAATATTGCATACGCCAATCCGAAAGCAAGCAAAAGCGAGGTGGTACGAGCAGCAAAGGCTGCCAATGCGCATGAGTTCGTATCAGCATTTACCGAAGGGTATGACACTGAAATTGGCGAAAGAGGCTTAAAGCTGTCTGGCGGGCAGAAGCAGCGGATTGCAATTGCCCGGGCAATCTTGAAAGACGCACCAATATTATTATTGGACGAGGCGACAAGCAGCCTTGATAGCAAAAGTGAAGTTCTGGTACGTGAGGCGCTTGAGCGGCTCATGAAGGAGCGCACAACGCTCATTATCGCGCATAGGTTGAGCACGATTCAGCACGTCGATACAATCATTACGATCAAGAAAGGTCAGGTCGACGAGGTCGGCTCACCGGGAGAACTTGCAAAAAGCGGTGGGTTGTACCAGAAGCTACTTGAAATACAGCGGAGCACTGACCCGAAAAAGCTCACCGCAGCGTTGAAAAAATACGATGTCTTATAAAAAGCCGGCTGACGACTGGTATACTGCACTACTATGAGAAAAGCAGCCAGAGCAATCGTACTTAATGAAGATAAAATTCTCGTTATCAATCGTAATAAATTTGGCAAAATGTACGACACACTTCCTGGCGGCAGAATTGAGCTGGGCGAAACGGCTGAGGAGGCAGTAAGGAGGGAGCTGCGCGAAGAAACCGGTCTTACGGTTGGAGACGTACAGCTGGTTTTTATCGAAGAGGCTGGAGACCCGTATGGAACACAACACATCTTTCTTTGCGAGTATCTTGGAGGTCAACCGGCACTGTCTCCAGATAGCGAAGAGGCGGCGATAAATAAACTCGGTCAGAATATACACGAACCGATGTGGCTGGCGATTAATGAGCTTGCTGATCGTCCATTTGTTTCGGAAAAATTAAAGCAGCATATAATCGATGGCTGTAAAAAGGGGTTCCCAAAAAAGCCGGAACATTTCCGTACTGCATAAGCCCGTTAAATGCGCTATACTACGGCCCAAGACGTCATTTTAGAGAGACAAAAAAGGAGGGTTCATGGCGCAAAACACACAGAGAATTTTTATTATAGTGATTGTAGGCGTTTTTCTGCTGTCGACAATCGCGTTCACCGGAATAGTGATTTATTCGGTCGTTGCGGATAATTCAAATGATTCGACGGCAGAGATAGACCCGGCTGAGTTTGCAGATGAGTTTAATGAGTTTGATGAGGATAGAGAAATGCTACAAGGAACAAGTTTAAGCGATTTTGAACCGATCGCAGGCGATGTGTCTGAGATAGAGGTTGTCGATTTGGTTGAGGGCGATGGCGCCGAGGTGCAGCCAGGTGATACTGTTGTCGCCCATTACACAGGGGCATATGCGGTAAACGGTGAAATCTTTGAGAGCTCCCGTGACTCTGGCGAGCCTGCTGTTTTCCCGCTAGATAGTCTTATAGCAGGTTGGCAAGAGGGTATACCCGGGATGAAAGAGGGCGGAACCCGAAGGCTTATAATACCGGGCGAGCTCGCGTACGGTGAAGCCCCTGATGGCTACTCGCCAGGAGATGGTGGTCGCCCGCTTGGAACACTCGTGTTCGACATTGAGCTGTTTGGCGTACAATAACACAACATATAGCGTATTGATTTATAAAACTACGCTATATACAATAAGATATAGATAAAAAACGAAAGGGTAAGAAGGAAAAATACAATGCCAAAAAACATAACAATATTTACCACAAACACTTGTGCTTATTGCGTCATGGTAAAAAAATGGCTCGGTGCAAAAGGCATGACCTACGAAGAGGTTAATCTTGACGAATCGCCAGAACGGCAAAAAGAGGCACTTGAGTTGAGTGGCGCTTTGACGGTGCCCGTAACCGTGGTTACAAAGCAAGATGACAGCCGAGAAGTCATTGTAGGGTATAATCTTGGCAAGCTTGCGCCAGCTGTTGCGTAAGTAAATTGCAGGGATAGCTTTTTCAAGGCGCTTTGTATAGAGATAAACCAGTGAGATGCAGGAGATCTTCTGCTGAAGAGTCTTCGCTAGCGCAACGAGCAGTAAAAGGAGTTTTATTTATGTCAGCTAAAGAGTCAGAGCAAAAATCTAGTGATGCCAGAGAAGTTCACGATGTCGTTATGATTGGCGCCGGACCGGCGTCGCTATCAGCAGCGATCTACACCACACGTGAAGAGATAGAGACTGTACTATACGAAAAAGGCGTTATTGGCGGCTTGGCTGCGATCACTGACTGGGTGGACAATTACCCTGGCTTTCCGAAAGGGCTGTCCGGCTTAGACCTGTCAGAAGGCCTAAGAAAGCAGGCTGAACGTTTTGGTGCTGATATCCGGCTCGGCGAAGTGATGCGAATCGAAGATGAGGGCGAGTACAAGAAGTTGGAAACGACTGATGGCGACGTGTATGCAAAAGCAGTGTTAATAGCTACCGGGAGCGACTACAGGAAGCTCGGTGTGCCCGGAGAAGAAAAATACTATGGCCGTGGCGTACACTATTGTGCTACTTGTGACGGCGCATTTTATAAAGACAAGCATTTGGTGGTAGTCGGCGGCGGCAACTCAGCAGTACAGGAGGCATTATTCTTGACGCGGTTCGCGAAAAAGATCGACATGCTGGTTCGCTCAGACAAGCTCCGTGCGAGTGAGATTCTGCAAAGCGAGCTTGAGCAAAATAGCGACAAGATTACCGTTCACTTCAACACTACCACAGACGAAATTGTCGGAGATGATGCACTCGTATCCAAGGTGATCGGTACCGATAAGTCCACCAATAAAAAAGTAGAATTCAAAACAGACGGTGTTTTTGTCTTTATCGGACTTTTGCCAAATACGGCGTTTCTAAAGGATGGCAGTATTGAGCTTGATGAGATCGGCATGATTAAAACGAACCATGAGCTCGAAACATCCATGCCAGGTGTATTTTGTGCGGGTGATGTTCGGAGTGGAGCAACGATGCAGATTGCGAGTGCCACTGGTGAGGGCGCCACTGCTGCCTTGATGATTAGAAAATATCTTGAGGAGCATGAGCGTACGTACTCTCCAACTGCTGCAGCGCCGAAAGCGCGTGCAACAGCAGTCAATTAGGGGCGAGAATCGAAGCTGCCTACTGTTCGTAGCCGTGAAAATAGTCAATGATAAGCCGTTGGCTTGGCACACCTAGCGTGACTAGGTCATCGCGCATAACTTCAGAAAAATGCTCTGGCCCGGCGATAAAGATGAGACAATTTGCGGACTTGTGCTGCTCGATTTCTTCAATAACGTGCTGGGCAGTCAATCTTTTATTGTCTGCTGAGGATAAAAATAACTTAAGCTCATCGACAGTGTTTGCAAATAAATCAAGAAACGGGATTTCTGAGCGTTTTTTAGCTGCAAGCAACATATGAATCTTGTATGGTAAGCGTTGCTTTTGCAGCCAAGTAAGCATACTACGAGCGGGTGTTACGCCGATGCCTGCGACAGCAAATACAATTGGTCTTGATGTGTCTCTAGGTAGAACAAAATCACCCATTGCATCTGATATCGCAACGGGGTCTCCGGGAGTTAAAGTGAACAAATGTTTTTTGAAGCTGCTTGGTTTTTCTGCCAGCTTTGTTGTGATCGAAATATGTTCTTCAGAAGGAGAAGAGGATAGCGTAAACCATCGTTTTTCCCCGCGGCTGTCATTGCTATCGTGCGGAAGTGTTAGTTCTACGAATTGGCCGGGTGTGTAGTGGAGCCGCTCGTGCAGCGAAAACCAAAACGAGAAAGTCCCATCTGCTACTTGCTCCTTTTTTATAAATGTCGCTTTATACATAGCGTTATTTGGTATCTTGAAGGAACTTTTCTGGATAGTCGGTACAGATCGCAACGGTCGGGTAGAGCCATCTTATGAGTTTTCCAATAAACATATTATTAACTGTATAGACGTATATTTTTAATTTCGCTTTTTTACACAAAAAGTAGGTTAACGGGTTTAAGAGCCAGAAGTTTAGTCCGATGCCGTCAAGCCGTAGTATTTTAGCAAAGTGAATTATATCAAATGGCTTCGTGTGCTCAACACCGTACAGCTCATTACGAATGCCAAGATCTTGATAAACAGCCAGCTCACGCAGCTTAAATGATGCGATAGTTATTGATTGCCGTTGGTATTTTTTAATAATTGGGAGCAGCTCCCGTCCGCACCCCTCGTCTTTTACCTCGACAATAATCTGCACTCCTTCCAAAAGCTCGAGTGCTTCATCGAGCGCTAGTAAATGTGTGCCGTTGATAAGGGGTATTTTTTTGAGCTCGGATAGTGTTAGGTCTTGTACACGTTCTTTTCTGAGCGCAATCCTATCGAGGTCTGGGTCATGACAGACAACCAGTTTATTGTCTTTTGTTTTTCGGACGTCAAGCTCCACAGCCGTAAGCCCCATGTTCATGGCGCGGATAAAACTTGGCTCGGTGTTTTCAAGCTCATGCCCGGCAACACCGCGGTGTCCTATGATATTCATTATGTTGTAGTGTACAATAATCACGCATGACTCATGGCATAAATGTAATAATTGTATAGATGGATAAACTGAAATTACGGAGGAAATATGGCTGATTTTAACAAAGTTTTAACACCTGGAAACGTTTCTGACGGCAACGTGAATACTGTTGTGGAGATACCCGAGGGCTCTTCATTAAAAGTCGAGTGGGATCGCCAGCGTGCTTGTTTTATGCTTGATCGGGTCGAGCCGAGTATTTTTGCAAAGCCGTGCAACTACGGCTTTATTCCGCAAACACTTGATGAAGACGGTGATGAGCTCGATACGCTTATCGTAACGAAAGAGCCGTTACCAACGGGTATCTGGCTAGAGGCAAAGATTATCGGCGTTATGAATTTTGAAGACGACAACGAAATGGATCATAAGGTTGTAGTAGTGCCTGCTGATGATCGTGACAGCGGTAACGCTATTTCTTCACTTGATGACTTATCTGACCAGTGGAAAAATCAAGTTGAATATCACTTCAATCACTATAAAGACCTGAAGAAGCCGGGAACGACAAAGGTTCTTGGCTGGGGATCAGTCGAAGACGCGAAGACAATTATTAACGAATGCATTGAGCGCTACAAAACGCAATAACTTGCACGAAGCCTGCCTCCTCTCGTACAATGAAGCCCATAATGCTAGTGGCTAATAGATAAATAAGAGGAGCTTTGGATATGAAGACACGGGTGGCAATTAATGGTTTTGGAAGAATTGGGCGATTGTCTTTCCGCATTGCCTTTGAGCGTACCGACATAGAGATTGTCGCGATTAATGATCTGACCGACACACGTATGTTAGCGCACCTATTGAAATACGATACGAATTACGGCGAATACCATCACGACATAAACAATAATGATAACGCAATTACGGTAGATGGGACGGAAATACCCGTTTATGCGGAAAAAGATCCTGCTAAGCTGCCATGGAAAGAGAAGAATGTCGACGTGGTGATCGAGTCGACCGGCAGGTTTACGACGGAAGAATTAGCCAGCGCGCATCTGACTGCCGGGGCAAAGAAGGTTGTCCTGTCTGCACCAGCAAAGGGTGGCGATATACAGACAGTCGTGATAGGAGCAAATGAAGATACACTTGAGTCGGCAGGCGACATTGTCAGTAATGCAAGCTGCACCACGAACAGTGCCGCATCGGTTATGGATATCATGGAGCAGAACTTTGGCGTAGAAAAAGCTATGCTGACGACCGTTCATAGTTACACTGCCAGTCAAAATCTGCAAGACGGGCCACATAAAGACTTGCGGGAAGCACGAGCGGCAGCTCAAAATATCGTACCGACAACAACCGGGGCAGCAATCGCAACAGCCCTAACAGTACCAAGCTTGAAAAATAAGTTCGATGGACTAAGTATTCGAGTCCCTACGTCGGTTGTTTCGCTCAGTGATATCACGATGGTTTTAAAGCGTGAGACCACTCGTGAACAGCTAAACGATGTATTCCGTAAGGCGGTAAAAGAGCCGTACTATCAGGGAATAATCGGCGTGAGCGAGGAGCCGCTCGTAAGCCATGACTATATCGGAAACAGCCACTCCGGAACGGTTGATTTATTGCTAACTAACGTTGTTGGCGGAAACTTAGCGAAGATTGTCGTGTGGTACGACAATGAGTGGGGGTACAGTAATCGACTTGTTGAGCAAGTAGCTGACTTCGGCCGTTTACTCCACAAAAAGTAGTCGAGAGGACGAACATATGAAAGTTTACCTTGGCTCTGATCATAATGGATATATGTTACGCACGAAGCTTGCTGAATACTTAGCGCGTGCTGGCTATGATGTGGTTGATGAAGGGGATGAAAGACCTGATCCACAGGATGATTTTCCGGTATTCGCCCAGAAAGCTGTGAGTGATTTGCTCGGGAGTGATGATGAAGGCGCACGAGCAATATTGATCTGCGGGAGCGGACAAGGAATGTGTATGGCTGCAAATCGTTTTAAGGGGATACGCGCTGCGCTGGGATACGACCGCGAATCGATTCGCGCGGCACGTTCTGACGATGACGCTAACGTGCTGTGTTTGCCATCAAGGACATTGGCAGAGGACAAGGTAAATATGCTTGTGGAGACTTTTCTAAACACGCCGTTTGCTGACGCGCCGCGTTTTCGCCGGCGCATCAGGCAACTGGACGATTTACCTCACTAGCTGTGATGCTTACTCTATCGATTTTTTCAACACTCATGTAGGCTACATATAGAATGCATCGACGAAATACGAAGTCATACAGAGGTATTAGACGGCATCGCCATTTGCTGGTTCCGCTAACTCTTGTCGGGCTATTTCTGTTAGGAGGTGCTGCCTATTACTTTTTTATGCAGCAGCGGGAGGCAGACAGCACTACTAATAGTGTTAGCCAAGAACAAACAAATGAGTCCAACGATGACTCACAGAACGATCAGGGTGAAACACTAGGTGAGCTCCCAAGTGTCCAGTCTGAGCTTGATGCCGTATTGGCGAATCTGCGTGGCCAACACTCAGTCATGCTTGAAGATCCGGAGACAGGTAAAGTATTAGCATCGCACCGTGAGGACGCAGAGTATTTTACAGCGAGTATCTATAAGCTGTATGTCGCGTACTTAGGGCTTATTGATATACAGTCGGGTATTCATGATCCGGACGAGCCATATAATCAAGGAAGAACGCGTCTTGAGTGTATTGTTGTAATGCTTCGCGATTCCGATAGTCCGTGCCCTGAGCAGATGTGGGAGGAGCAAGGGAGAGATACGGGCAATAATCGTTTACGGGATATGGGGTTAACAGATACTGATTTGTTGGCGATTACGACTACGACTCAAGATGCCAACACGATCTTAAAGCGGCTCTATAATCAAAGTGATCTAACGGCCGATAACACTGAGTTGTTCCGTGATGCCCTAAGTGATTATCCTGAGCGTGAATTTAGGCAGGGTCTCCCATCTGCGTTTTCGGCATCGGCAAATGTTGCTGTTTATAATAAGCCGGGCTTATATGACGAAGGCTGGCTTGATGCGGCAATAATAGAGCTACCAAATGGCCGCTCAGTTATCGTGAGCATCTTCAGTGACAGCGCTTACTACCAAGAAGTCCGGACCATAGCTGACGCTGTCATATCCCCGCTTATAGAAGCTACACGCTAATTGATTTGTCCGAGTTCGCGTAGAGTTTGCTGCCAGTTCATACGCTCTTCAATGGCGGCCTGGGTTTGTTCGCTGGCTTTACGCGGAAGCTCTCGATAGCCGTTATAGCTTGCCACAACGTCAAAGGTATAGTCGATATTAATCTTTTCTAGCCCTAATTCACGTGCTTGACTTAAGCACTGATCGCCCCGACCGACACACTCCTCGCCAAGTTCTAGCCACGCAGCAACATTCTCATCGTATTCTACGGTGATAGTTGTGTCGATGTTGGCAGCACGGTTAGTTTCTTCATCCAGTTGATCGAACATAAAATTACCCGTTGAATATACAATTAATTTATTGTTGTAAACTTCGGTATTTTGCACCCAGTGAGGGTTGTTATTGATAATAAACTCGGCACCTAGGTCAAGCACTGCTCGAGTAAGTTCTTCTTCTGGTGGTTGCGCTTCGGCAAAATACTCAGCGCCAGCATGGGTAAAGGCGAATACGGGCAATATATCGACGTATTCAAGTATTGCCTCAAGTTCACCTTGCTCCGGCGTCATGTTGAAGTAATGCCATGCACAAAAAGCAATGGGGAGGCGACCGTTAGTTTCTTCTTCGCCAGACTGAATGCGCACCGGAAGACCAATTACTTCACAGGTGTCTTCAGTTTCGCTGGGTAGGTAATGGCCGAATATTTGAGCGCCTCCGTCATTGAGTCTTTCTTGCGTTTCTTCAAAAGCTGCCAGGCCGAGGTCACCGGAATGGTTGTTAGCCAAGCTTATAAGTTCGAAATATTCAACTAGTGGATCGACAAATCCAGGCAGACAATTAAACGTTAAGGTATCGACTTGTTCACGAAAAGTCATTTGTCGCTCAGTGATCGGGCACTCAAGCTCTGTCATCCAGGCATCGTATTTTTCTGGTTCAAGCGTGTGAAGCTCTGAAAACGGCTGGTTGTAATCAATTGAGCCATCTGGTCGTGTAGCTTGCTGCTGTATGCCACGAGCTGGAACAGTCGTTCCGGTAAATAAGTATCGCCCAGTAACTTTCTCTATACTTGTATCTATTGTTGCCTCAGAGGAAGTTTGTTGCGCCGGCGCATCGTTTGTTTCGTTAGGGTAGAAATGGAGCAGTGCTGCTCCAGCACCTACTAAAACTATAATGAGTGCTGCTATGATGATTAGCTTTCGTTTACGGCTGTGCTTTTCCCTGGTATTTTTATACACCACTCGTGATATCCTCCATCTACCCACTAGTTTAGCAAACGATTAATCGTTACAATAAGCTTATGGTCAAATTAGTCTTATTGTTCGCAGGAATGTTTGCAGTGGCTTTACGTAAAACGATTAATATATTCGCACAGCAAAGGGAAATGCAATGAATGCGGCGATTTGCCCAACGGTGACCGCGTTTGACCTCGAGTCGTATGGAAATCAGCTTCAGCTCGTATCGTCATTTGCTCCTCGGATCCATATCGACTTGATGGACGGAGAGTTCGCGCCGACTACATCCCCGCCTCTTGAAGAAATATGGTGGCCTCATCACGTTAAGGCAGACTTGCATCTGATGTACCAGGAGCCGATGAAGTATCTTGACACGATTTTACATATGAAACCGCATCCGCATATGGTGATTGTGCATAATGAGGCACATGTTCATCATATGCATCTCGCCGCAGAGCTACACAAAGAAGGCATAAAGGTTGGGCTTGCACTTCTGCAAGACACCCCAGCGGAATGGGCTGAGCAAATTATGCACAGCTTTGACCAAGTCTTGGTTTTTAGCGGGGATCTTGGCCATCATGGCGGAGAAGCAGACTTTGGCTTGCTTGAAAAGGTTGGGTTTATTCACGATATTCATCCGGAGGTTGAGATTGCCTGGGACGGGGGTATAAATGAGTCAAACATACGAACTTTGGTAGAGGCAGGGGTAGACGTCTTGAATGTCGGCGGAGCTATCCATCAGACAGCCGACCCGAAGAATGCCTATGATACACTAGTTAGTAAAGCGGAACAGTTATAAACGTGAGAAATAAACATACAATTAGCGACCTAGAGAAGATTGCAAATGATATCCGTCAGGATATTATTAAGATGCTTGAGCGTGCTGGCAGTGGACACAGCGCTGGTCCACTCGGGCTAGCTGACATCTTAACGGCACTTTACTTTGACGTTCTTAAACATGATCCGAAGAAGCCGAACTGGGATAAGAGGGATATTTTTTTACTTAGCAATGGACACTGCGTACCGGTGCAATATGCTGCTATGGCACATGCTGGCTACTTTGAACGCAAGGAGCTTATGACGTTGCGAAAGCTTGGTTCACGGCTGCAGGGTCATCCGGAGCGCACAAAGCTGCCAGGCCTAGAAAATACGAGCGGTCCACTCGGGTGCGGTTTAAGTCAGGCATGCGGACTTGCCTTGGCAATGCGAATGAACAAGGAGATGCATCGGTGGATATACGTTGTAATGGGAGACGGTGAAATTAATGAGGGTAATGTATGGGAGGCCGCGATGCTGGCGAACAAATACAACCTTAACAATATCACTGCAATTATTGACCGGAACAATATTCAAATAGACGGACCCACTGAAGACGTTATGCCACTGGAAGACCTAAAGGCGAAATGGGAGGCGTTTGGCTGGTTTGTGCTTGACATAGACGGCAATAACATGGAGGCAGTAATCGACGCATTGAACATGAGCCGGGCCATTGTTGAAAAGCCCGTCATGATAATCGCACACACCGTGCCCGGCAAAGGTGTTGATTTTATGGAATATGACTTTCATTGGCACGGAGCTCCGCCAAACAAAGAGCAAGCAAAAGAAGCCTTAAAAGATTTACGGACGCTACGGGGCAAAATACGGGGTGAACACGAGTAAATTATGAAAAATCTACACCTAAAAGATATACATGGAGAGCTAGAGCAGGAGCCAATTAGGAAAGGTTTCGGCCGAGGCTTGTTGCAAGCAGGAAAAAATAATGACGATGTTGTTGCGGCATGTGCTGATTTAACAGGCTCGACCCAGATGAACCTATTTGCGGACGCTTTCCCAGAGCGGTTTATTGAAGTTGGGGTTGCTGAGCAGAACTTGGTTACTGTTGGATCGGGCTTGGCCGCAGCAGGTAAGATACCGTTCGTAAGCAGCTACGCAGCATTTAGTCCAGGAAGGAACTGGGAACAAATACGCACGACGATTTGCTTGAATGAACAGCCGGTGAAGGTGGTTGGCTCGCATGCAGGCGTATCAGTTGGTCCGGACGGTGCGACGCATCAAATGTTGGAAGACATAGCATTAATGCGCGTGCTGCCTCATATGGTGGTAATCGCTCCAGGTGACAGTGTCGAAGCTGAAAAGGCAACACTGGCGCTAGCGCAGGATAAGAAGCGACCTGGTTATCTGCGGCTTGCCAGAGAAAAGACGCCAGTATTTACTACGGAAGATACTCCGTTTGAAATCGGCAAAGCATATGTTCTGTCTCCAGGGAGCGATCTCTCAATCATATCCACGGGAACCATGACATTACATGCTCTTAAAGCCGCTGAATCATTGTATAAAGAGGGTATCGACGCTGAGGTTGTTCATGTCCCGACAATTAAGCCGCTTGATGGGGCAACGATTCTCCAGAGCATTCAAAAAACAAATCATGTTATCACTGCCGAAGAAGCTCAGATAAGTGGAGGGCTTGGCGGAGCCATTGCAGAGCTAGCAGCCGAAAACCATCCGGTTCCGATGAAGCGGATTGGAATGCGTGACCGTTTCGGCGAATCGGGTAATCCAGATGAGTTACTCGAGCGGTTTGGCCTTACTGCAAAGCATATCGCAATCGCGGCTCATGATCTGATGCACAAGAAAAGCAATTCTTGATTTGCTACAGTTTTTTGTAAATGAAAAACGCTTTTAGTAAAACCATAGGTTAATAAAAAAATTCGATTTTAAAACCATAAGCATCTTTTGTATACTTGCCTTATATGCCACAAACATTACAGCAGATGAGACAAAACTGTGCGCTGGCTCGTGAAGCGATGGAGCGCGCCAAAAAAGAAAAGTTTGCTATAGGCGCATTTAATATTGACAACCAAGAAACTCTGGTTGCGATTGCACGCGCCGCTAAGAAAAAAAATGCCCCGGTTATGGTAGAAGTCAGTCAAGGTGAAGTAAACGCCATCGGTATAGATAATGTCCGTGACATGGTTGATAACTACAAGGAAGAGTTTGATGTAGAGATGTATGTCAATCTTGACCACAGTCCAACCGTAGAAGATGCAATTAAGGGAATTGAGGCCGGCTTTGAGTTTGTGCATATTGATATTTCGCAAGCCAAAAAAGACGCGTCTGACGAAGAGATTATCGCTGGCACAAAACAGGTTGTTGACTACGCTAAATTAACGGGCGCGCTCGTAGAGAGCGAACCACATTATTTTGGAGGTTCATCGAATTTGCACGAAGAAGCGATAGACTACGATGAAATAAAAAAGACTTTCAGTACACCGGAAGGTACTGCAGCCTTCGTTGAGGCAACTGGAGTTGATACGTTTGCCGCAGCCGTAGGGAATTTGCATGGCAAATATCCAGTGCCCAAAAAGCTTGACCTTGAGCTGCTTCAGGCCATTCGTGACGCTATCGGCTGCAATATTAGTTTGCATGGCGGGAGCGGGACTCCGGGACACTACTTTATCGATGCGGTTAAGATTGGGGTAGCTAAGGTAAACATAAACTCTGATATGCGGGTCGCGTACCGAAAAACCTTAGAAAAAATGTTGGCTGACAACCCCAGCGAATACGCAGTTGTAAAGTTAATGGATAATGTAATTGATGCCGTGCAAGACGTAGTAGAATCGAAAATCGATTTATTTAACAGTGCTGGAAAAGCTGTTAAGGCATGTTAAACTAAAAGCATAACCAAAAAGTCAGTTAAAAGGTAAGGTGGGAAAATGAAACAAATTGATGTCTTGTCGGTCGGTGATGTGGTAACCGACGCTTTTATTAAACTGCTTGATGATCAAGCTCATGTCTATGAGAATGAGCATGGGTCATGGATCGCCATGCAGTACGGGAGTAAAATACCTTTTGACCACGTTGAAGAAAAAATTGCTGTTGGTAATGCGTCAAACGCTTCCGTTAGTTTTGCAAGGCTTGGCGTATCAAGCGCCTTAGAGGCGAACGTTGGGGGTGACCAAGCAGGCAGAGATATAATAGAAAAGCTACACAATGAAAATGTAGATACTCGGCTCGTTCGGATAAATCCGGGTAAAATGAGCAACTACCACTACGTTCTCTGGTATAAAGAGGAGCGTACGATACTCATTAAGCACGAAGAGTATGAATACCACTGGCCGAAGCTGAAGCCAAGTGAAGTGCCAAAGTGGATATACTTTAGTTCTATAAGTGAAAATGCTGTCGGCTTTCATGACGAATTAGCGGAATGGCTTGATGAAAATCCTGATGTTAAGCTGGCTTTTCAACCCGGGACATTCCAGATGAAGGCTGGCGTTGAGAGATTGAATAAGATATACCAGCATACAGAAGTTCTTATATTGAATCGTGAAGAGGCTGTCTTAGTGTCCGGCGGTGACTACAATGATCTGCATGATTTAATGAATCGGCTTCATTCTTATGGTCCGAAAATTGTAGTTATCACAGATGGCCCCGACGGTGCTTATGCGAGTGATGGCGAGACGAGGCTCAAGATGCCACTTTATCCGGATCCTGAACCGCCAAAGGAGCGTACAGGCGCAGGCGATGCATTTGCCTCAACATTTGTTGCAGCACTCGTTAAGGGTAATACTCTTGAGGGTGCGTTGCAGTGGGCGCCGATAAACTCAATGAACGTTGTACAGCACGTTGGTGCTCAGGACGGGCTGCTGACACAGGCAGAGCTTGAAGAGTTTTTAGAAAAGTCACCTGACTGGTATCGCCCAGAACCGTTTTGAGCTAGGGGATATTGCATGGGTATATTCCTAGTACTGCCTGATCTACATAGTTTATCTTTAGTTTCTGTTGGTACTAAGCGGGAGATGAGCTACTATGGCGCAACACTTAAATAAGCTGCTCGGTATATCAGATTCCGCTATACACGATGTATTCCAGAAGCTAGAAAATGCAACAGGACAGACCGGGGTAGACGTTCGCCTTTCAGCAGAAATTATTGGAAAAAATCAATTAACTCTGAAGTCGCTTGGCCTTGATCCGAAGGACAGCAATGAAAAAGAAGTATACGCGGGATTATGCGCGTATATAAAGAAGCACGACGAGTTTATTGCAAAACACATTAATCATAATCAAAGTGATGACGCTACAAAAATACTTAAGAACGTTCATCACTACGTGCAAAAATTGAACATTCCCAAACAGGTATGGGTGGCTAAACATAGTGTTATCAAGCGCTTGCTAAAAGAAAAACCGCCGAGGCGCTCTATGAAAAAGCTTGGCTATCGTTCTGTAGAATCAATGTTAAAACGAGAGCCGGTTGTTCATGTACTTGCTGTTGCGATGCATATGGAGAGTGATGCCTGGATGCGCCGCTACTACGAGCAATACAACGGTCTCATGCCAACGGATTTTGAAGAGCGAGCCATAAGCTTCCATCTCCCGTCATCTCGTTATTGGGGGGAGCTTGGTTTGTCGCTTAGCTCCAAGCTTCAATCAAATATAGTAAATGTGAAAGAGCTTGGAGCAGTAGTGTTATTGCCTTTGCCGCAGAAAAACTGGACAGCTTTGCACCTAGCGCTCTTGACGCTGACACTGATAGCAATGCAGGAGCTTCGGATATACTCCTCGTATTTTAAGCTGCAGCAAATGGAGCAAAGCTTCGGCGAGAAGATTGCACTTGCTGTTACTGATCGTGATTCAATGCAGAAAAAAGTCTCAGACATCTCGGTGCATTGGCGAGTGCTGCATAATCACTTTGCTAATATTGACCCTGTAGAACATCCAGAATTTTTTGAGCCGCATCTCACGGTTGAAGATTTTGCTTTTCGCAAAGTTGAAGACATACTCATGAATATTGAGCCAGCGCTAAGTTTTTGGCACGGGAAGGAGTACGCTGGTTTTTTGTTTGATGGCGCTTCCCGTCCGGTTTCTTTTAATTTACTCGATGGGATTATCAACTGTTCAAACAATTTGTCTTGCGAGCAGAGAACGACAGCAAACATGCAGTCTGCCTTATGGGACGAAATATTATTCAGGTATATCGGACAAGGGTCTCACGTGCGCTCACAGCTTTTACGTGAGTTGGCTGGAGGCAGTATTGAACTGCACGATTTTACAGTCAGTTCTACTGGTGGACGATAACGCAGTATGCAAAAAAATGAATTGCCAGCAAAGATAATTGTTGCGCTGCTGGTTATTTGCATCATAGTAGCTGGCCTCAGTTTGCTGTACGGGCAAGCTACGAGGAGCGAAATTACATCATTCGATGAATGTCGGAATGCAGGATATCCGATCATATTAACGTATCCAGAACAATGCATCGCAGATGAAAATACATTTGTGAACCAGTCACAGATTGAATAGAATGGCATTCAGACATGGCGAGCTTTCAACTTTTACCAAATTATAAGCCGGCAGGTGATCAACCGGCTGCAATAAAAGCGTTGAGCGAGGGCTTGGACGAGCAAAAAAAACACCAGGTGCTACTTGGTGTAACCGGCTCCGGCAAGACGTTTACTATGGCTAATGTTATACAAAAGCAGCAGCGGCCCACTCTCGTTTTGAGCCATAATAAAACTCTCGCAGCCCAGTTATTTAATGAATTTAAAACTTATTTCCCAGATAACGCTGTGCATTATTTTGTGAGTTATTTTGATTACTATCAGCCAGAAGCGTATATACCTCGATCAGACACCTATATTGAAAAAGATAGTCAAATAAACGAAGAAATCGATCGCCTGCGTCATGCTTCAACCGATGCATTGTTGAGTCGTAAAGATGTCATTATCGTTGCAAGTGTGAGCTGCATTTATGGCATAGGTTCTGTTGAAGATTATGACCACATGGCGGTGCGCATCAAGACAGGTGAGCGTAGGGTACGTGATAAGCTGTTGCGGCAGCTGACAGATATACAATATACAAGGAACGACGTGGATTTTGCACGAGGAATTTTTCGCGTTCGCGGCGACGTAGTTGATATTTTTCCTGCGGGCGAAGAAGTGGCATATAGGGTCGAGTTTTTTGCCGATGTAATAGATCGTATTACAAAGATAAATCCGCTTACGGGTGAAATCTTGTCTCCTGAGTCAGCGATTGCCATATTCCCTAGCAGTCACTATGTAACACCGCAAGAAAAACTGCATCATGCGATTGAAAAAATCGAAAAAGAGCTTGATGAACGTTTACGTTATTTCAAAAAAAATAACATGCTGCTTGAGGCGCAGCGGCTGGAGCAACGTACACGCTTTGACCTTGAAATGCTGCAGGAGACAGGGTTTGTTAAGGGGATCGAAAACTACAGCCGTTATCTGACAAATCGTGAGCCAGGTGAGCAACCAGCTACGCTGCTTGATTATTTTCCTGATGATTATCTGCTGTTTATTGACGAGTCGCACATGACGATTCCGCAAATTCGGGGTATGTACAACGGCGACAGGGCAAGGAAGGAAGTTTTGGTGGAGCACGGGTTTCGCCTGCCAAGTGCGCTTGACAACAGGCCGTTAACATTTACTGAGTTTGAAAAGCACGTGAATCAGGCTATTTACGTCAGTGCGACCCCTGCTGAGTATGAGTTACGTCTAAGCCCGGAGCCAACCGAACAAATCATCCGCCCAACTGGTTTACTTGACCCCGTTATTGATGTCCGGCCAATAGACGGTCAGATTGATGACTTAATCGACGAGATACGTGAAACAGTAAAAGCAGGTGAACGAGTGCTCGTAACAACGTTAACAAAACGAATGGCCGAAGACCTGACGGAGTATTTGCATGAGTTAAACATCAAGGTAGCGTATCTCCATAGTGACGTAGAGACCCTCGACAGGACAGACATATTACGTGATCTTCGGCTTGGTGTATATGATGTTGTGGTAGGCATAAACCTTTTACGTGAAGGAATTGACCTGCCAGAAGTCAGTCTGGTTGCGATACTTGACGCGGATAAGGAGGGGTTCCTTCGAAGTGAACAGGCTCTTGTACAAACTATCGGACGTGCTGCCAGACACGAGCATGGCAGGGTTGTAATGTACGCCGATAGCATAACGAAGAGTATGAAAAGCGCAATCGACGAGACAGACCGCCGAAGAAAAATACAGGAAGCACACAATAAAAAACACAAGATCACACCCGCCGGGATACGTAAAGCGATCGGTGAGACGATGCAGGTGGGCGTTACTGTAAGTGAACAAACTAAAGCGCTACGGAAAGATATCAAGAAAGTACCAAAAGATGAGGTGCCAAGTATCATTGACGACTTGACCAAACAGATGGATCTGGCCGCTAAGAAT
The DNA here is from genome assembly GCA_050486305.1 of Candidatus Saccharimonadota bacterium. GTDB lineage: Bacteria > Patescibacteriota > Saccharimonadia > Saccharimonadales > SLHW01 > SLHW01. The sequence continues at coordinate 421,664 of JBJHDA010000001.1, read as the reverse complement.
TTGGAATTTGAAAAAGCCGCCGAACTTCGAGACACTATTGATGAACTGAAACGATCAACGTAATTATTTGGTATACTAGATAAAATGGCGAAGCTAAAAAAGCAAGATGTATTACATTTGGCTCAACTTGCCCGAGTGCAACTGAGCGATGAAGAAATTGTCCGTTTTCAAGACGAGATAAGTACCATACTGTCATACGTTGAGCAGCTGCAGGAGGTCGATGTATCCGAGCTTCCACCAACCTCGCAAGTAACCGGCTTAAAGAACGTAACGCGACCTGATACGATTTCCGCACTTCCTTATGACAAGACACAGGTAATGCAAAATACACCACAGGTTACGAAAGACGGCTACATTAAGGTAAAGCGAGTGCTCACATGAGTCAGGCAGAGTGGATGCCGATACGTTTGCTCGCTGAAGACGTCAAGACTGGCAAAGTAGGCGCAGCTGACCTCGTCAAGCGGTCGCTTGACGAGATTGCAGCGAAACAATCGTATCAAGCAATTATTTCTACGTGCGAAACTCGGGCAATGAAGCGTGCTGAATCCATAGACAAAATGATACGCAACGGTGATAATCCTGGCCGGCTCGCGGGAGTTCCATTTATAGTAAAGGACAATTTTTTGGCATTTGATGGTGCCAGCACAGCAGCAAGCAACATGCTGCGCAATTTTCAAGCGCCATATCAGTCAACTGCTATCGAGCGGCTTGAAGCCGAGGGGGCGATATGCGTAGCGAAGGCAAATCTTGATGCTTTTGCTCATGGGTCAAGTACGGAAAATAGCGACTGGTTTACAACGAAGAACCCTTACGATGAGACGAGGGTTCCTGGTGGCTCATCCGGTGGCTCTGCAGCAGCGGTTGCACTATCATTAGCTCCGTTCGCCCTCGGTACGGATACCGGTGGCTCTATTCGGTTACCTGCTGCATTTTGTGGTGTAGTGGGCTATAAGCCAACGTATGGACTTGTTTCGCGAAACGGGGTAGTAGCTATGGCGAGCAGCACTGATGTTATTGGTCCTCTGGCTCGGTCGACTGCTGATGCAGCACTTGTACTTGACTGCATGGCAGGAACCGATCAGTGGGACGGCACGACAATCGAACGCGATCCGGAACCGTACACAGAATTTAAAGGGCTTGAATTACAAGGGAAAAAAATCGGTATCATTGATGAGTATATGCCAGATTCGTTGCCTAAGCATATTGCGGATGCGACGGAACGTGCCTGCAGTAAAATTAGAGAACAAGGTGCAATCGTCGAGCGCATATCGCTGCCGACCCTCCCGCTTTCTTTGGCGTGCTATTACGTTATTGCTCCAGCTGAAATAAGCAGCAATTTATCTCGCTATGATGGGCAGCGATATGGGTATGTAGATCAGAGCGCAAAAACACTCGAAGAGTCTTATACGTTGAGCCGCTCTAATGGTTTTGGTATGGAGGCAAAGCGTCGGATTATGATAGGAACGTATGTGCTTTCGAGCGGGTTTTACGATGCATACTATAAGCGTGCACAGCAGGTGCGCACGAAGTTAATACAGGAATTTGAGGAAGCATTTGCTTCGTATGATTTGTTACTTGGGCCAACGGCCCCAACAACAGCATTTAAAATCGGTGAAAATACGAAGGATCCAATCCAGATGTACTTGACGGATATTTTAACTGTTGCTGCAAACTTAGCTGGACTTCCGGCGATAAGTATACCCTCCGGTCTTCATGATGGTCTGCCTATAGGACTGCAGCTTTTAGCACCACAGCGTAGTGATCGATCCCTGCTCGCTCTCGCTAACCAAGTCGAGGAAATACTCGTATGAACTTAAGTTTTGAGGCGCAAATTGCAATCGCTGCGGGTTTCGTCGCTTTTCTGGTGTTTGGTTTAGTCGCACGGTATGCGTACAAAAAAATCCCGCGTCGGCTCAATACTCAAAAATTCCAAGCGAAATGGTCTGATCTACAAAAACTATGCAAGCATCCGGATACCTGGCCAGAAGCAGTCCAACGTGCAGATAAACTGCTTGATGACGCATTACGGAAACGACGGTTTAAGGGCAAGAAGATGGGTGAACGAATTGTTTCAGCCCAACGACGCTTCAGCGATAACGATGCTGTCTGGTATGCGCATAACCTAACCAAGAAGTTAAGTGAGCAACCAGAGAAGGTACTTAAGGAGCCAGAAGTTAAACAGGCGCTTGTAGGCTTTCGGCAAGCACTACGTGACCTAGGAGCATTAGAAAATGACACAAAAAAATAAGTATGTTCCAGCGATAGGCATCGAATGTCATGTGCAGCTAAAAACCGCAACGAAATTATTCGCGCCGGTTAATAATGATGCGCGGACCGCTGGACCAAACGAGCATATAAGTCATATTTGCCTGGGCATGCCTGGCGCACTGCCAGTGTTAAATGAGGCAGCAATACTGCTCGCGTGTCGAGCTGCATATGCACTTGGCACGAAGCCAGAGCGCTATAGCGCGTTTGATCGGAAGCACTATTTTTATCCTGACCTGCCAAAAGGGTACCAGATTACTCAACAAGCATATCCGATCATTCGTAATGGTTACGTAGACATAATGATAGATGGCCAGGTAAAGCGGGTAGATATCGAGCGGGCACACCTAGAGGAAGATGCAGGTAAAAGTACTCACCCGCAAGTTGGCGACTTTAGTCTGGTTGACTTAAATCGTGCAGGCACGCCACTCCTCGAGATTGTTTCTGCGCCAGTCATGAATTCTGCAAAGGAGGCACGGGCATATGTACGTGAACTCTATCTGCTGATGCGATATGCAGGGGTCTCTGATGCCGACCTATATCACGGGAACATGCGGTTCGATGTCAATGTTTCGATTAGTAAATCGGGAGAGCTAGGCACAAGAACAGAAACAAAAAATCTTAATAGTTTCCGTTCAGTCGAGCGGGCAGTCTCCTATGAGATAAGCCGGCAAACAGCAGTGCTCGAGAAAGGTGAGTCTGTTTTGCAAGAAACACGAGGGTGGGACGAAGCCAAGCAGCGGACGGTATCGCAACGCGGCAAAGAAGAAGCCCATGATTACCGGTATTTTCCTGAGCCGGATATTCCTCCTGTTGAGCTATCTGAAGCGTACATCAAAAAAGTCGAAGCTTCGATTCCTATCATGCCCGACCAAGCTCGAAAGCAGCTGAAGCAGCGAGGCTTGACAGACGAACAGATTGAAATCCTTGTAGAGGCTGAACTGGATGAATCTGTGGCGTATATACCAGTGCTAGTGGATCCTGATGTATCTACAGAACAAATTGCGACGATAGCAAACCTGATGGTGCAGGTAGAAGTGCCTGCGCGGACTAACGATAAGACTCTCAAGCAGACCGAGGAAAAAACAGCAGAACAGCGAAAGGTTATTTATAAGTCAGTGGAAGCACTTCAAAGTGCTGATAAGCTTAGCTCGACGAATGCCAAGGCGCTGCTGCATGATTTATTGTTTTCTGGGGCGAGTCCGAAAGACATTAACGCATACGCCGAGCAACAAGGCTATATTCAGCTTTCTGACGATAAGGCGCTTGAAGCGCTGATCGATAAAGTTCTAGCGGATAATAAACAAGCAGCAGAGGACGTACGCGCCGGCGAGACAAAGGCTATCGGCTTTCTTGTCGGGAGGGTGATGCAGGCCAGCCATGGAAAGGCGAACCCGGCACGCGTTAAAGAGCTATTAAACGATAAGCTTTCATAAATATAGTTAAGAAAGGCGGATGAGTAAAATGGCAACACAGCAATCGAAACAGAAGATAAGAAAAGCAGTAATCGCAGCAGCGGGGTTCGGAACGAGGTTTTTGCCCCAAACAAAAGCTATGCCCAAAGAAATGTTGCCGCTCATTGATAAGCCCATTATCCAGTATATTGTCGAGGAACTCGTTGAAGCTGGTATTGAGGATATTATTATCGTCACTGGTTACCATAAACGCTCAATTGAAGACCACTTCGATTATATGAGCGCTGATTTGCGGATTAGCTTAAAAGAATCGGGTAAGCAGGAGCTGCTGGATAAGACGAAAAAAATCTCAGATCTGGCGAACTTTATATACATAAGACAAAAGGGGCCGTATGGTAACGCAACCCCGGTCTATAATGCTGAGCATTTAATTGACAATGAGCCGTTCATTTATACATTCGCAGATGACTTTATCGTGGCAAATCCATCTCGCTTTCAGCAAATGATTGAAGAGTATCAGTCGTCTCGCCGCAGCGTGTTTTCCTGTATCAGGCTTACAGATGATGCTGAATATGACAGATACGGGGTAGTCGCTGGTAACGAAGTACGTGACGGCGTTATTGACGTAAGTACTATCGTCGAAAAGCCAGGTAAGGCGAATGCGCCGAGTGATCTTGCTAGCGTAGCAGCATATGTTTTAACACCAGAAATTTTTCCTTACCTCCGAGAGACAAAAGAAGACCTCCCGAAAGGTGATGAATTCTACATCCAGACTGCGATGCAAAAAATGATAAACGATGGGCACAAGATGCACGCACTTGAAATAAAAAACGGCAATTACTATGACACAGGGAACAAGCTTGACTATGTAAAGACGGTAGTTGATTTTGCCTTAAAGCATAGCGAGATAAAGGACGAGTTTGCTGCATATTTGCGGAAAATTCAATAATGAGTTCATAGACAGAACTGTTATACTGGACCTAACATGGAAGAAGCACTGATATTTTTAGTAATCGTTCTGAGCACTTTTTTAGCGATTTTTTTAGTGCTCGGCATAATCTTGCTCGCAAAAGCGATACAGGTAGCAAACCGGATAAAGGAAATCTCTGAGAGAGCGGAGCATATCGCAGGAAAGCTGGAGGGCGCAGTAGAGTTTTTGCAAAAAGCGTCCGGATCATTGGCGATAGGCAAACTTGTAACAAAGCTTGCTGATCACCTAACTAGCAAAAAAACTAACGACGATAAAGAGGAGTAGACGTATGGCGAACAAGACAGGAAAATACGCAATTGGGGCGCTGCTCGCAGCCGCAGCCGGTTATGTAGCCGGTATACTCACCGCACCAAAGAGCGGGAAAGAAACCCGGCAAGACATCAAAGATGCTGCAATAAAAGCAAGATTAGAAGCTGAGAAAAAATTAAAAAGCGCACATACCGAACTCCATAACTTAATTGATAAGGGGCAAGAGAGGCTTGCAAAAGCTTCAGGGCAGACAAAAAAGGGGTTAACTGACGCGCTTGAGCAAGCAAAACAAGTCAAAGACCGCGCGAAAGGGCTTCTTAGCGCGATTCACGAGGGCGAGAGCGACGATAAAGATTTACAGCAAGCTATCCAAGAGGCCGACAAGGCTATCGAACATCTTAAAAAGTACGTATCTAAAGAAGCTAAGCGTGGCTCGGCAAAAAAATAAATCGCCGTCCAAGGTCGACTACGAACTGCTCGGCCGATCTATTGAATCGATAGTCGTTAGCGGACACTACGACCGGTCGCGGTATTACAAAATGGCGTTTTTCCGAGGTGTTTTTATGGGTCTCGGAAGTGTTATCGGTGCTACAATAATTATTGCACTAATCTTATGGGTGTTGTCGTTGCTAGAGGCTATACCATTCATTGGTCCGATTGCTGAAAGCTTCCAAGAAACAATCGAAACACCACCAGATGATTTATAATAGTAGAAATTGTTGTTATACGACAGAATAAGTGCGAGGAGTTTTGGTTTGGCTGATAAGCAAACATCACATGAGACTCGTAGTCACCTTACGAGAGAAGACTTTGTCCATCTCCACAATCATACGGAGTACAGCCTTCTTGATGGACTGAGCCGTATCGGCGATTTATTAGATTTCGTCAAAGCCCAAGGTATGCAAGCATGTTCGATAACAGACCACGGCACCCTTTCGGGAGCAATCGAGTTCTACAAAGAGGCAAAGGCACGCGAACTAAAGGCGCTTATCGGCATGGAGGCGTATGTCGCAAATCGTAAACATACCGATAAAGACCCCCAAAAGGATAAGCAGCGCTACCACATAATACTGCTAGCCATGAACAACACTGGCTACAAGAATTTGATGAAGCTGAGTACGATTGCCAACCTAGAAGGCTTTTATTATTACCCGAGGGTCGACCGTGATTTACTCGAAAAGTATAACGAGGGGTTAATTGTCCTGAGTGCATGTATGGGTAGCGAGCTTGGTAATGCCCTCAAGCACGATGATTATGACGGGGCGCTCGAAGTAGCCAGGTGGTACAAACAAGTTTTTGGCGATCGGTATTATCTTGAGGTCCAGGACCACGGGCACCCGGATCATTTTATGTCAAACAAAGAGCAGGGAAAGATAAATGACCAGATTTTACGTATTGGAAAAGAGCTGGAAATCTCTGCCGTAGTAACCACCGACGCTCATTATCTAAAGCACGAGGATCAGGAGGCTCATGAAGTCTTGCTGTGCGTGGGTACAAACTCATATCTTGCAGACGAAAAAAGAATGAGCTTAAAAGAATTCCCCCTACATGTTGAATCACCCACCAATATTATTGAGCGATGGGGAAAAACGAATCCGGACGTCGTCCGAAACACAAAAAAAATTGCAGACCGTTGTGATGTAGAGTTAGATCTCGGCAATATATTAATTCCAAAGTTCGACGTTCCGAAAGGCCACACTGAAAAAACATATCTAGACACACTTGTGTACGAGGGTCTTTACCGTCGCTACAAAGATGAAGAGCCGCCACAAAAAAAAAGGAGCCCTGAGGCGCTAAAAAAGCATCTCTCAAAAGATGTGGTTGAGCGGGCTGAGTACGAACTTAGCATTATCGATCAGATGGGATTTAATGGGTATTTCCTTATTATTTGGGATTTTATGGCGTGGGGAAAAGAACGGGGAATAGTTTTTGGTCCTGGGAGAGGTTCTGCTGCTGGCTCGATTATTGCTTATGCGCTCGGCATAACCGAACTTGACCCGCTGAAGCACGACTTGCTGTTTGAACGATTCTTAAACCCGGACCGAATAAGCATGCCAGATATTGACATAGATATCCAAGACACACGAAGAAACGAAGTGATTAATTATTGTGTTGAAAAGTACGGGAAAGAAAAAGTAGCAAATATCGTAACGTTCGGTCGTATGTTTGCCCGGAACGCCGTACGTGATGTTGCTCGCGTATTGGAGGTGCCGTATGCAGAGGCGGACCGTCTCGCAAAAATGATACCCGCACCGGTACAAGGAAGGCATATACCGCTCCGAGACAGCATCAAAGATAACACAGAACTTGCCCGGGAGTATGCTGATAATCCTCAGTCTAAACGCATATTCGATTTAGCGATGCAGCTGGAGGGGACGGTCCGAAACCATGGAGTACATGCAGCTGGCGTTGTTATCGCTCCAGATGACGTAACGTTGTTTACGCCGCTCGAGATGGCACAGAAGGGTGTGGTGTCCACTCAGTATCCTATGGACAATGTCGAAGAGCTCGGCCTGTTAAAGATGGACTTCCTAGGTCTTTCTAATTTAACGATTGTAAAAAATGCTTTACGTATAATTCGTAAGGTTCACGGTAAGGATATTGCAGTTGATGAAATTCCCTTAACGGATAAGAAAACGTACGAACTCCTAGGCAAAGGTGATACTACTGGCGTTTTCCAGCTGGAATCTGCAGGGATGAAGCGCTACCTAAAAGAGCTGAAGCCGTCTGTGTTTGAGGATATCGTTGCGATGGTCGCTTTGTATCGCCCCGGGCCGATGCAGTTTATAGACGACTTTATTGACCGGAAGCATGGAAACAAGGCAATCGAGTACTTCCACCCAAAAATGGAGGAGGCCCTGAAGAATACTTACGGTGTACTTGTATACCAAGAGCAGGTCATGCAGATAAGTAAGGATATGTGCGGCTTTACCGGCGGCCAGGCTGATACATTGCGCAAAGGAATCGCAAAGAAGATCCCAGAAGTATTAAGCAAGATGAAGGTCGAGTTTATCGATGGCGCTGTCGCAGTGTCAGGTGCCGATAGATCAGAGATGGAGACGTTTTGGAAGCAGCTGGAGGATTTCGCAGCATACTGCTTTAATAAGTCTCACGCTGCTTGTTATGCTTTGATTGCTTACTGGACTGCTTACTTAAAGGCAAACTACCCGAGCGCCTTCATGGCTGCTGTAATGACAAGCGACTATGATGATACTGACCGGTTGGCTATCGAAGTAGCCGAATGTCAGCACATGGGAATTGAAGTCTTGCCGCCAGATGTAGTTGAGTCATTCGTTGAATTTGCGGTAGTTCCAGGGAAAAATCAAATACGTTTTGGCATGAATGCGATTAAAAATGTCGGCACAGCGGCTGTCGAAGAGATCGTTGAAGCACGCAAGAAAAAGCCGTTTACAACGATTGAGGACTTTTTTTCATCTGTTAGCACAAAAGTTGCAAACAAAAAAACCATCGAGAGCCTCATAAAAGCAGGAGCATTCGATAGGTTTGGTGACCGGGCTAAACTATTACATAACATTGACACGTTATTGGCGTACAATCACCGGCTACATAAACAAAAGTTAAGTGGCCAAACGGACTTATTTGGCTCAAGTGATGCAGACAGCGAGGCGCAAGCCCAGATTAAACTCTCATTAGATGAAACATTCGACGAAATACCGAAACATGAGCAGCTTCAGTGGGAGCGAGAATTACTAGGGATATATGTTTCGGAAGATCCGCTCGAGTCGTTCAGAGATTTCTTGTCAGAAAAAGCCGTCAAGCTTGAGGACATTACCCCTGAGCACCACAACCGTAAGATGACGGTCGGCGGTGTTATTCAAGCGAGCCGGGAGATCACTACAAAAAAAGGCGATAAGATGGCCTTTGTAACGGTTGATGATACGACGAAAAGTACTGAAGTTATCGTTTTTCCCGGCATTTACAACTCTTATCCGGAAGTTTGGGAGCGAGATAAGGTTGTGCTCGTTACAGGTAAAGTTGACGCTCGTGACCGAGATGGGAATACGCTTGCAGATTGTAAAATAATCGCTCAGGAAGCGAGGGAGATTCCTTACAAAGAAGCAAAAGCGTATAAGCCGACCGGAAGACAAAAAAAACCGCCAAAGCCTGGCAGACAGACACCAGCCAAGGGGACAAGTCATCCCGGTTCAACTGCCTCGAAAGTGAAAACTGCTCCTCGAGTTTATATACGCATTACAGATAGCTCAGACCAGGAAAAGCTGCTTGCGCTTAAGAAGGTGATTGATCAGCACCCCGGAACGACTGAGACGGTTTTTGTACTTGGTCCATCGGATAACAAGCAGATAGTAAAGCTGCCGATGCAGATAAAAACCGATGAAGTAGTAATTACGCAATTGAAGACCGTAGCAGGTGCTGCAATGGTGAAGCTGCAGTAGGCATAACACTATAAGATATGGCCGACATGGTCCGCGAGGAATGCGAGCAGCAAAAGCAGTGACACAAGGCAGATATCGAGCAGCGGATGATGGAGTATAAAGTTTTCTCCGCGTTTTATTAGGCGCCGTAATCTAACCCCGTGAGAGGCAAGCAACCCTGTTGCTGTAACGCCGCTAAGGATGCCGAGACTAAATGTCATCCAGGCGAACTGGCTGCCTACTAGAGATTCTATACGTGTCACGCTTTTTACATCTTGCTGGGTGTCCGGCACCGTCATAGCAATGACCGTTTCAGCATTATTTGATTCGTTCATGACAGGGTGTGTACTACTCGCTACTGGGTTGGCGTACAATGCGACGACAATCGTTTCTTCGCTTGAGCCTTGGAAATTAACTGCGTTGACATAGCCAAAGCCAACCTCAGTGAATGAGCTATCTAGCATATTCTCTCGGTGTGACTGACTATTCATCCAACCCCGTACTGTTTGTTCGCTCGTCATAAATCCGTAAGCGAGGTTTTCGCCGGCCTTGGTGTATTCGTAATCAACCGCATCGATGAATTTCCAGGGCTGTTCGCCTTCAGGCGTATTGTGTGACCAGTAATTCCGCTGAGCCATATCCTCCGCTTTATCGCGAGCTGCTGCAGACAGCCGTTCATTAAGTGTCAGCGTCGGAACACCGGCATTTTCGCGCTGTCTGTTTGTCTGCTCCAGTAGAGCGCTGCTGCTAATCTCCGTAGCAAATGCAAGCACGTTTGACCCGGCTGGGCTGCGTACCAAAGCTAGTAAAAACAGACTGCAGATTAAGATCAAAACAGGTATATACGGCCAGTAGGAGGCATGGTATTTTTTTGTCTTTCGATGATGGCCGCCGTGTCGTTTTTTGTGGCCCACTGATCGTTTGCTTGTTTTTTGTTTTACCATAACGTTAACAACGCGTATTATAACATCTTATTTCTTGTAGCGGAACCAATGTATAGCAATCGCTCCCGCTACGGCAACGTTAAACGACTCCTTCGAGCCAAGCATCGGGATTTCTACCGTTGTGTCACATTGTTTATGTATGTCTGGCGACAGGCCATCGACTTCATTGCCAAGAACGATAGCAGTATTATCCGCGAGAACTGCATCGTGTAAGCTGATCGAATTTTTTGCTTGCTCCAACGCTATGATGCTCGCGTTATCCGCCCGAAGCCGCGAAAAAGTATCCTCTATCGACTGTATGTGTTCCCACGCCACATTATTTTCTGCACCGAGAGCGGTTTTGTGGATTGCTGAGCTTGCTTTTGCGGACACGTGCGGCAAACGCGTATCAGCCGGGTGCGTAGGGTAAGCGGTGAAACCGGTTAAGTATAGCTTGTCAACACCGAGCCCATCGGCTGTTCGGAACAATGAGCCTACATTATGCGCGCTTCTAATGTTGTGCAGCACGAGTTGAAGTTTTGTATTGTCTTGGGCTTTGTTCATAGCAGCTTAGTTCTCAGTATAAACAATTATGTGGAATATCTGAGCATAAGCATTTATACTGAATAAAACATGAGTAAAGATGCGCGCAGAGATGAAGAGTTGTCGACGCAGCGACGAGCCGCGATACTTGGCTTAAGCTATATTGATACGTCTGACCCGAATAAACAACTTTATCCGGACGTGCTTCCGGTTGCTTCGCTTAGAGAGCTCAGAGTAATTCCGGTATATGCGGATAGTCATGCGATTCGTTTTGGGGTAACCAACATGACTTCAAAGCAAACCATGGAGTCGCTGAAGCATCAATTTCTTGACCAGCAGATAAATTTTGGCCTGATTTCTGACACCGGCTTTCGTGAGTATATGAAGCTATATGATCCGCCAAAAAAAATCGAATACCAAGACATCACGTTAGATAAAACTGGAACGCAGGAGCTCATCCGGTCTGTCTCTCAAACACTTGAACAGGTAAGAGCTGATGATATGCTGGGTTATCTTGTGCAGCAGGCGCACAAACTAGGCGCTTCAGACATTCACATTGAGACTGGCCGCGAAAACGTTCGAATACGGTTTCGCATTGATGGCGTCTTGCAGCTTATCGCTGAACTTTCATTTGAAAAGCATCGACCGCTGGTTTCTGCTATTGCGAGTGCTGGTAATGTCTCAACTGCTGCGGATTATGCGCAACAAGGGCATATATCTCAAAGCGTATCACTCGCAGATGGCAGTAATGTACAAGTGAATGTACGGCTAGAGACGGTGCAAACGATTCACGGGATGGATATAGTCATGCGGCTATTTAATATGCGGCCAGAAATGTACACCCTTGATAATCTGCATCTTTCCGCCTCCGAGCGAAGCGTTGTCGACGGCATTATAAAAAAGCCAAGCGGTCTTGTCTTAATTGTTGGGCCGACTGGCTCGGGCAAAACAACAACTCTATACTCGATGCTCAACTCCTTAAATACGCCGCAGCGAAAGATTATCACAATTGAAGATCCGGTTGAGTATCAACTAGAGGGCATTACGCAAATACCGCTTGCTACCAAGTCGTCAGAAGGCGTTGATTTTGCAGATAGCTTAAGGTCTATTCTACGGCTCGATCCTGACATAGTAATGGTTGGCGAGATTCGCGACCTGGATACTGCTCAGACTGCCTTGCAGGCCGCATTAACCGGGCATCTGGTCCTCGCAACTTTCCACGCTTCAAGCGCTGCTGCTGCATTAACGAGGATGTCGGATGTAATTGGCAAAAACCCATTATTTGTTTCTTCGATCCGCTTGGTGATGGCCCAGCGTTTAGTAAGAAGGCTCGATGACGAAACAAAAATCGGCTACCGTCCTGATGAAGCAACGCTAGCAGTTATAAAAAAAGTGGTCGATAGCATGCCGCAATCTATCAACCGTCCAGATTTAACAGATGTTACTTTGTACAAACCAGGCAGCTCTGCTAACAATCCGTATGGGTATCGGGGACAGCTTCCCCTGCGCGAGCAATTCACAATGAGCGGCAGAGTCAAGGCGCTCCTTGAAGGAGATACCGGGAAGGTTACGACAAGCCAGCTAGAAGCTGCCGCTGCTACTGAAGGCATGCAGAGTATGCTGCAAGACGGAATATTAAAGGTGCTGGCAGGTGAGACAACGCTCGAAGAGATATATCGGGTAATCGGCTAGGTGACGCAACTTCGTGATTGTTGAGATTCGTTCTATTATTATGCCTTGCCCTCACTTTTCTCTTGACGCGGAACAGTTTGTTGTGTAGGATATTCACGTTATGCAATCAGTCACTCAGAAAATACAAGATAAATTAAAAAAGCCCAACGTGGTAGATGTCCGATCTGGCGATACTGTCCGCGTCCACCAGAAAATTCAAGAAGGCAGCAAAGAACGGATCCAGGTTTTTCAAGGGCTTGTTATACGTACCGACAGAAAGAACAGTTTGTCTAGCCGCATTACCGTACGCCGAGTCTCCGGTGGCGTCGGTGTTGAAAAAAGCTTTTTGTTGCATAGTCCGCTCGTCGAGAAAGTCGAGGTGGTAAAGCGCAGCAAAGTACGACGCAACTACCTTAGCTACATGCGTGAACGTACAGGTAAATCAGCCCGTCTAAGTAGCGTTTCATTCGATCGCGAAGCAACTAACAAAGCAAATGAAGCAGAGCCAACCGCAACTGAGGCGGAGCAAGCGGAAACTGAAAACGCATCCGAGGCGACATCCGATAAATCAGATAAATAATTCTAGTATTTGTTAAAACCTGCAACGATAAGCGCTGCAGGTTTTTTTAATGCTTTGTTACTATATGGTTATGATTTTCGGAATTGATGAAGTCGGGCGAGGTTGCTGGGCTGGGCCACTGGTTGTCGGGGTTGTCGGACTGCATGACGACATCCAAGGCTTGAATGATTCTAAGAAACTCTCAACAAAGCAACGCGAAGCTTTCTCTACGCTGATTACTCGAACTGCTACACACTCTCTCGGTTGGGTTTCTCCGCACGAGATTGACCAGCTCGGCTTAACCCAATCGGTTGGCCTGGCCATCCGTCGAGCTTTAGAAGTAATTGATATTCCGCGGTCTTCCGAAATTGTTATTGATGGCAATGTTAATTTCCTCAAAGAATGGCCCAACGTCCGCACTGTCATAAATGCTGATGCGACCATTCCGAGTGTTAGTGCAGCGAGCATTATCGCGAAGGTCGCCCGTGACGCCTACATGAAAGAACAGGCAGTAGTGCATCCTGGCTACGGATTTGAGCGGCATGTCGGCTATGGGACAAAAATGCACCGAGCCGCTCTGGCTGAACTTGGCGTTTCAGTGCTACATCGGCGCTCGTACCGCCCCGTTCAAGCTTTCGCAGAGGCAAAGGGGTGATGTTTTGCTGACGCCGCGCTCAGTATCGCAAGATCATGGAAGCCACGGCGAGGAGCGTGCCGCAGAGTTTTTACGCAAGAAGAAATATAAGATTATTCATAAAAATTACAAAACACCGCGGTATGAGATCGATATTATCGCTAAGCGAAAACGATGTTTGCATTTCGTCGAAGTGAAATTTCGATCGTCTGAAAAGCATGGCAAGGGCTACGAGTATGTTACACCAGCAAAATTAAAACAGATGACGTATGCCGCCGAATGTTGGGTCAGCGAAAATAATTATAGTGGAAACTATCAACTACTTGTCGTGTCTGTCGACGGTGACACTATTCGGCTGATTGATGATATTTGGCAGTAAAATATTGCTTTATGGTTTTAAGGCTTGCAGTGCGCCATCGGGCTTGCCAGGCTAGCATCTCCAGTCCTTGCTTGTACGGCCGTTCTAGGCCAGGCTTCAACCGCGGCTTAAAGAACGCTTGGAACTCCTCCGTAAAAGCTTCAGTGCTAAACGCCCGAGCAGCATAGAGCGGCATTCGGTAAAAACTTAAGTCGCTCCCGAGATTATTCTCAAGCCATTGCCAGTTCGCTTTCATCCATTCCCAAGTCTGTTCTTTTGCATGACGATTGAGGAAGCTGTAAGCGATCCAATACGAAGTATCTTGTAGCCTCACGTCCGAGGAGGCAATCATCTGTAAGCTTTGGTCGATTAGCTCTGGTTTTTGGAAAGCTGTCAAAGCAGCAGCAAGAGTTGTTTTTTCTTCGCTCAAATGCGAAGTGTTATGAAGGTGCACAAGCTTATCAAATGTCTCTTGGTCATTGCGTCGTCTGGCGACAGTGCCGAAAACAGCGCCGCGTAAGTCCGGGTGAACCAGGCCCCTTTTCACTTCTTTTACTGGTGCTGTAGATCGCAAATCAGCGCGGACTTCATCTGTATCGTGAATCGCGTCAAATAGTGTTAGGCACTTGTCAACAATCCATGGCTCATCAGCTCCAGCAGCCATGCTGATAATAATCGGTCGTAGTAGCTTGTCAAAGTAGGTATCATCTGTTTTTTGCTCCCAGCCTAGCCGATCAAGTTGCTTTGCTATGAGGGATCGTACAAACGGCTTGATATCATCACGTAATTCCTCATCATTCATAACAAGCTTCAGTGAGCCGAGCCAACTGCTGATAACTTCCCAAACAGCATAATCGTTTTCATCGGCGTAATAATCTAGAAACGCCACAGCTTCGACGGTATCAGAGTAACCGTATTTGGCGCTTTCTAGTGTGTCACTGACGATGCCGATACGATCTAAGGCGGGTAATCGACCCTTTTTTATGAACTGTCCGAGTCTTTCCATATGCGAAGCGTTATATGTCGTGCGGTAAAATCCGCTTTGAGAGCCGTTGAGTTTGAGCGGATTATCAGCAGAGTATTTTAACGTTACGTTTTTCGTTTCAAGCAGCTGCGGAGAGTCTAGCTCGTCAATCAGTAGCGGTACCGGCCATGTAAGGTTACTTGAAAGGCTCACCGCTGGATCGGTCGTAAAGCGTTTTTGCGTAAGTGTTACGTTCGTATCGTCAACTTCTGCCTTAATGAGCGGAAAGCCAGATTGACCCGTCCAGTCTTGCATAAACGACCGAACCGGTTTTCCGCTCGCCTCCTCAAGCGCCCTCCACAAATCATTTGTTTCGGTGTTGCCATAAGCGTGCCTCGTCAGGTAGTGGCGAAGTCCGGCTTTAAAATCTTCTGCCCCGAGATAGTCGTGCAGCATGTGTATGACGCTAGCTCCTTTACTGTAGCTAATTGCATCAAAGATAGTCCTGATTTCGTCAGGATGATTAACCGGAACTTCTACCGGATGAGTATGAATCAGTGTATCGAGACGAAGCGCTTGCTGTTGCTCAGTTGCAATAAACTGCGTCCACATGTTCCAGTCGGGAAATTGTGCATCAACAGCCAGGTACTCTATCCAGCTTGCAAAACCTTCGTTTAGCCATAAATCAGTCCACCACTTCATTGTGACGAGGTTTCCAAACCATTGGTGGGCTAGTTCATGAGCGATAACCATGGCAACGTACTGCTTTGTTGAAAGTGTCGAGTGTTCCGGATCGACCAAGAGTGTTTGCTCTCGGTACGTAATACAGCCCCAGTTCTCCATGGCGCCGCTGGCAAAGTCGGGCAATGCCACCATGTCACACTTTTCGAGTGGATAGGGGATGCCGAAATATTCGTCGTAAAACTCAAGGCAAGCTTTTGCAACTTCAAGTGAAAAGTCGACATACGCCACATTGTCAGGTGTTGCGTAAGTCCTTATAGTGACACCGGTATTCGTCTTGATTTCTTTAAAGTCAAGCTCACCAACTACAAAAGCAAGGAGGTAGGTGCTCATTACCGGAGTTTTTTCGAATGTCGTTAAGAGCTTATCGTCGACTGTGCTTTGTGAGGCTATCGGCGTATTTGATATGACGGTTTCTCCGGCTCCGGCCGCCGTCTTTGTGGTTAATGTAAACGTAGCTTTGGCGGCGGGTTCATCAATACAGGGAAAAACTTCTCTTGCGTGGTGGCTTTCAAACTGCGTCGCTAATAACTGTTTCTTTTTGCCATTATGCGTAAAGTTACAGGGGTACACACCATTCATCGGTACGGTGATTGCTCCCCGGAAAAATAATGTTACCGTGTATTTGCCCGGATACAGCAACTCGTCGACATGGATACGAATCTCATCGTAAGACTTATGGTGAACTAGACGCAGCGGTTCAATTGTTTTTTCGCCGTGCCTATCATGCTTGATAATCCGTGCTTCAGTAATCTCGAGGTCTTTTTGGTGGAATGTAAGCCGTTTGGTTGGCCGACCCACCTTATTGCCGGTAATCGTTACCTCGCCATTAAGGCTCATTTTATTTTTGTCGAGATCAAGCTGTAAGTCGTAGTGTGACGGATGAAAATACGTCACTAGTTGTTTAACGGTTTTTCCCATACCAGACAATTGTAGCATTGCCGTGCATTTCGCATCCACCTGGTGCGATTCCTATCATGACTAACGTTTGACTGTTCTGCTGGACTGGAGTATTATAATACTTGAGCATCCGGCCATCCACTCAGGTCGGATTTTTTCGTTTCATATCAGATTATTGTAAAGGAGAAGTGAGAAATGGATTTTGACTTTAAACAGATTGCGACGGCAGTTCGAGCTATTGCAGAAGAAAAAAACCTAGATGAAGATGCTGTAAAAGGGGTTGTTGAGCAAGCGCTGGCTGCGGCATATCGTCGTGATTATGGCGACAGAGAACAAGAAGTTCGAGTTACGCTCAACCTCAACACAGGAGATGTTGACGTGTATTCAACGAAAGAAGTCGTCGAAAAAGTCGAGCACGACCGTTCGCAGATCAGCCTGAAAGATGCCCAAGCCATGAAGAAAGACGTGAAAATCGGAGATGAGATTGAAGTACACGAGGACCCGAAAGATTTCGGTCGGGTGGCAGCTCAAACCGCTAAACAGGTAATTTTACAGCGTTTACGCGAAGCTGAGCGTGAGATAATCCTCAATGAGTACGAGGACAAAATTGGTACGTTGATTAACGCGATCGTATCACGGGTTGAAGGGAATATCGTACGTGTTGATCTCGGAAAGGCGCAAGGCATTATGCCTCGCAGCGAGCAAATCCAAGGTGAACGCTATCACCCCGGTCAGCGTCTCAAGGTCTTCTTAAAAGATGTAGAGCGCGGCTTCCGCGGACCGCAGCTTGTTGTTAGCCGAGGCTCGACCGAGTTTGTCCAGTGGCTGTTTCAGAACGAGGTGCCAGAGATGGAAGGCGGCGCCGTTGAAATAAAAGATATTGCGCGTGAAGCCGGTGTCCGGACAAAACTAGCGGTCAAGAGTAATGTACAAGGAGTTGATCCGGTCGGTACATTTGTTGGCGGGCACGGGACCCGCGTCAACGCCGTTATGAGTGAAATCGGTGAGCAAGAAAAGATCGATATTGTCGTATGGGCCGAAGAGCCAAAAGAGTACATCATGAATGCACTCAGCCCAACTAAGATCGAAGAAGTAGAATTATTCGAAAAGCAAAAGAAAGCAAAGGTTATCGTTAACGAAGATCAGCTCAGTATTGCGATCGGCCGCAGCGGACAGAACGTCCGTCTCGCCAGTAAGCTGACTGGGTATGAGATCGATATCGTCTCGGCCGAAAAACTTGATGAGGAATCCGAATCAGCGCCATCTGCTCCTGAGGCATCAGCAAAAGCAGAAAAGCCCGAGCCAGCCGAGGAGAAGAAGCCTGAATCGAAGAAAACCACTCAAAAGCTAAAGAAAAAATCAGAGCTCGAAAGCTCTCTCCTAGAGGCAATCGAAGAACACGGCGAATAGTTATCTCCCTTCTTGCCAGTAGGCTCGGAATGGTAAGGAGCTATTGACTCCAACACACAAACATGGTATGATATAAATAAGAAAGTATGGCTCGTTGTATTTAGCACTCTTGCACTGAGAGTGCTAAATGCTATAATGGGTGTACGTATAAGAGCTTGTATATGCGGGTTTTTATACAGCTATGTAAGCGAGGGTTTGATACAGTACCATGATGCCTAACTCATCTGATTTCCAAGATTTTATTAATCACCTGACGGACAATGCGCAGGCCAGCCTGCAGCATGCCACTGCTATTGCGAGAAGTTTCGGCAGTGCTTATGTCGGAACCGAACACTTATTGCTTGGCGTGTTGGCTCAAAGCAGCAGCATGGGCTCGAAGGTGCTGGAGAACGCGGGCGTAACGCTCGACAGGGCACGTTCTGCGCTGAACTTGACACCGAAAACTCTCGTATTAAATATGGGGTCGAAAGGCTTAAGTGAGACTGCCAAGCTGACGCTCCGTATGGCGTACGAAGTTTCTCAGGACTACAACCAGGATTACTGCGGTACGGAGCATATTCTTTATAGTATTCTGACGCAAAAAAATGCGCGGGCAACTACATTGCTGCGGGATATGAGCATTGACGTAGAGTCGCTTGTAACCGAGCTGGAGCAATTTTTGCACCGGCAGCAGTATGAGCGTGACGAAAACGGCGACGGAACGAACAATTCGCGCCGGACGAAAAAACGCAAGAAGACGATACTAGACACGTTCAGTATGGATATAACGGATCAGGCCAGACGGAAAAAGCTTGACCCTGTCGTCGGCCGCGCAAACCAGATTCGACGAGTTATTACAGTACTGAACCGCCGAACAAAAAATAACCCCGTACTGATCGGTGAGCCGGGAGTCGGTAAGACCGCCATCGCAGAAGGGTTGGCACAGCGGATCGTTGATGAAGATGTTCCGGACAGCTTACTTCATAAGCGAATCGTGACCCTTGACTTAGCGGCAATGGTTGCCGGTACAAAATACCGAGGCGAGTTCGAAGAGCGCCTAAAGAAGGTGATGAACGAGCTCGAGAACGATAAAAGCACAATCGTGTTTATAGACGAACTTCATCTGATTGTAGGTGCTGGCTCTGCTGAAGGCTCAATGGATGCCGGAAACATCTTAAAACCGGCGCTGTCACGCGGCAAAATCCAGGTTATCGGTGCTACGACGACCCAAGAGTACACCAAGCATATAGAAAAAGATCTTGCACTGGAGCGGCGGTTCCAGCCGATTCAAGTTCCAGAGGCGACCATCGGCGAAACAATCGCCATATTAAAAGGACTTCGTGAGCATTATGAAAACTATCATAATGTCGAGATTACGGACGAGCTGGTGCACGACACGGTTCATTTGGCAAAACGCTACATTAATGACCGATTTATGCCTGATAAAGCAATTGACCTTCTGGATGAGACCGCTGCACATATCCGGGTTGATAAAGGAAAGACGCCGCCAGAGGTCCGCAGTTTGCGCAAAGAGTTACGGCTTATCAATATGAAGCGGGAAGAAGCGGCAGACAACGAGAACTATGAAAAAGCAGCCCGCTTTAAAACAGATGCGAGTCGTATTCAGGAAAAGCTGCACGAGCTAGAAAAGAAACATAGTGCTGCTAAAAAATTGAAGCTGAAAAGTGACGATGTTGCGGAGGTTGTCGCCCGAATCACCGGTGTTCCGGTTAAAAAGGTAATCCGATCTGAGGCAAACTATCTTATTAATTTAGAGAAAAATCTGTCCAAGCATATTATCGGCCAAGATGAGGCGGTTACCGCTGTTTCCAAGGCGATCCGCCGGAATCGGACAGGCATTAGCACTGACTTGCGTCCGATTGGGTCGTTTATATTTCTCGGTCCTACGGGTGTTGGGAAAACCGAGCTTGCTCGGGTGCTGGCCCGTGAATTCTTTGGCGGAGAAGAGGCGCTTGTAAAAATTGACATGAGTGAGTTTGCAGAGCGTCATACTGCTGCACGTCTAGTAGGAGCACCTGCAGGTTTTGTCGGCTATGACGACGGCGGACAGCTCACAGATAAGGTGCGGCGACAGCCATATAGCCTGGTGTTGTTCGATGAGATCGAGAAGGCTCACCCAGATTTCTTTAATATGCTGCTGCAGATATTAGAGGATGGTGTGCTCACCGATGCCAAAGGGCGTAAGATCGACTTTACAAATACGATTGTGATTATGACGAGCAACCTCGGTGCTGAGAAGTTGCAAAAAGAAGTAAATCTTGGCTTCCGCGCAAGTTCGGCTAAAGACCTTGAGAGCCTGGATGACCTGCACGACAGCAATAAAGAAAAAGCGCTCGATGAGCTGAAGAAGATGCTACGCCCCGAGCTATTAAACCGGATTGATAAAACAATAGTGTTTCGCGCTTTAACCAAACAGCGGGTACAGGAAATTCTTGAACTACAGTTGCAAGAGCTGCAAGGAAGGCTGGTAAAGCACGGGCTTGGTTTGAAAGTGACGCCGTCTGCGAAGAAGTACTTACTAGAGAAAGGGTATGACCCGCATAATGGGGTACGGCCGATGCGGCGATTACTAGCTGACACGATAGAGGACTATATCGCGGTAGCATTGCTGGAGGGCTCTGCTCACCGCGGTGACATCATTCATATGAGTGCTCGGAAAGATGAGCCGGTGTTTTCGGTAAAAACCGAATCAAAAAGCAAGCAGCCTGCATCAAAAACCTAGCAAGATAGCGTATTATAGCAAGCAGAGATGAAACGTATCGGGACAGTATTAGTTACAGTAGTGTCACTTGCCGTATTTGCAGCCAGTGTGTTTTTTGTGCTCCGCCAGGATGATGTCATTGATTGGTGGCTCCTGAGGGATTACGAGCCATCTGCTGACATACAGAAGCTGGCAGACGACACGACGATGACAGACTTGGGCAGACGTTACTTTTATGTCTACGATCCGCAGCTGCTTGATAGCGACACATTTCGCAGTCGGTGCACAGTAGCAGAAAAATCAATTGTTCTTGGGTGCTATGCCAGCCGGCAGGGAATTTATATCTATGATGTGACTGATGAACAGCTGCACGGCATCCGTCAGGTTACTGCGGCCCATGAGATGCTCCACGTTGCATACGAACGATTAAGCAGTGCTGAGCGAGAACGTATTGACGCACTAAACCTCGAAGTATTTGACTCCCTCGGAGACGAGCGAATAAAGCGGACTATGGAGGCCTACAGGCAGCGTGACCCCACAATAGTTGCCAATGAGTTACATTCGATTTTGCCAACGGAGGTTCGTGAACTTAGCGAAGAGCTTGAGGCATATTATGCAAAGTATTTTGAAGACCGATTACAAGTGGTGGAGTATAGTGAACAATATGCGGCTGTGTTTGATGCTGCTCGTCAACGCGTACAAGAGCTCGATGACCAACTGAAAAGCCAGTTGACTGACATCGAGTCATTGCAAGTGCAACTCGATCGGCAAGCTGCCTCATTAGAGGCTGAGCGCGCTCGGCTGAACGTTTTACTGGAAAATGACGAAACAGAAGAATACAACAACAGCGTTGGTGATTTTAATGAAAGTGTCCGGAATTATAATCAGACTGTAAATAGGTTGAGAAGCCTTATTGATAACTATAATGCACTTGTTTCAGAGCGTAATAACGCCGTGATTGCCTATGAATCTCTAACGAGCTCCATTGATACCCGTCCGCCTGCCACTATTGACCCGCTGTAGCAGCAATAGCTGTGTATAATAGGGGTAATGGCCAAAGATAAAGTGTTGTTTGTGTGTAGTGGCTGCGGGAACGAGACCGCAAGCTGGAGCGGTAAATGTTTTGCATGTGGTGAGTGGAACACGCTTGAAGAGCAGGTGATCACAAAACCGCTTTCCGGCACAGGCAAACGCACGGGCACGGTCGCTCAGCCGTTAAAGCCAGAGTCGGTCGCGAAAGCCGTGGCTCACGACCAAAAACGTCTTATTACAAACTTGGCTGACATGGACGAAGTGCTCGGCGGCGGCATTGTGACAGGGAGTGTAAATTTACTGGCCGGCCAGCCGGGGATCGGCAAAAGTACACTGCTTTTACAAGTTGCTCATTTAGTTGCAAAAAAATCGAATGTTTTGTACGTGAGCGGTGAGGAGTCGGCGCACCAAGTTGCGATTCGGGCGAAGCGGCTCGGGTTAGCTGATTCGAAGCTTAATATCGTATCTTCTACTTCAACGGATGAGATTTTAGCCTCGATCCAAAAAAGCGAGTTCGATCTAGTTATTGTGGATTCGATTCAAACGGTTGCGTGCGAAGCGGTGGCATCGGCTGCTGGTTCGGTCTCGCAAATTACCAATAGTACAAAATTGCTTGCAATGGCAGCAAAACAGGCGGGTACCGCGTTATTGCTGGTTGGCCACGTCACCAAAGAAGGGTCTATTGCCGGACCAAAACTGTTAGAGCACATCGTTGATGTCGTGCTGCAGCTTGAGGGTGACCGCTATGGCGGCTTTAAGGTACTTCGCTCTATAAAGAACCGCTATGGCTCAACAGAGCATTCAGCTATTTTTGAGATGAAGGAGACAGGGCTTGAAATCGTAAGTAATCCTTCTGCTGCCCTGCTTGCAGAGCGGCAAAAAACCGATGGCTCAGTTGTGCTAGCAACTCTCGAAGGAACCAGGCCGATACTCGTAGAGGTGCAGGCGCTCGTGAATAAAACCAGTTACGGTTATCCAAAACGGGCTGCGAGTGGCATCGACTTAAACCGAATAAACGTGCTGATTGCCATGCTTGAACGCAGAACGAAACTGCGTTTGGCCGATATGGACGTGTATTTGAATATCGTCGGCGGGATTCGAATTACCGAACCAGCAGCTGATCTGGCCGTCTGTATGGCAATCGCTTCTGCTGCGAAAGGTATGAAGCTAAATGCTGATGCGGTGGTGTTTGGTGAAGTCGGTTTGTCTGGTGAGGTTCGTCACGTTGCGTATACTGAAAAACGAACTGCCGAGGCAAAGAAGCTCGGGTTTGACACAGTGATTGGGCCGAGGCAGCAGGGTACTCGTACACCGCGCGGATATAGCGGTGTTAAGGACGTGCGTTCTGCGCTGAATAGCTTTCTCACTTAGTATGTGTTGCAAAGAGTAACCACAAGTAGGACGGAACGAACGAAGTTTGCCTAGAGTGTTAGGACGTACTTCGAATTATTGTCTTCAACGTACACCGTCTCCCCAGCGCTCAGGGCTGAGTCGTCGGCACTGCAGCTCGAGTTGTTTCTATGAACATTGGTGCAGTTGGATGACACTGGCTCGTCATTATCATCCCGATAGACGGTTACGCGGCCGCTATTGTTCGTCCAGGTGAAGACCCAGGAACTGCCGTTTCCGCCGGATACCGAAGCAGACAGGCTATTGCCGCCGCCAAGTCCGCTCAAAGTAGTACTGTCCTGGTTGTCATAGAGCACACTGTCCACAACGATAGCAGTAAGCTCTCGTGTACCACTAAAACTGCCTGAGTAGGTGAATGTTGGGGTGTTACCCGGACTGTTTATATCGTATTCCTGCACGACGCTTCCGTTAACGCGGAATTCAACAACTCCCTGGAAGTCATCGCTGGAAATCGGGTGGGTGCCTTGCGTCACATTTGCTCGAATCCTATAGTTGCCATCAGATTCGCTGACGCTCAAACTTATGCCTGGAAGTGTATCGTCACAATCATGGACATCGTCTTCTTGTGTTGTGTCGGCAGCTCGGTCTACGAATTCATCACCTGAGAATTGTGCCGGATCGCTGCCGGTTACCTCACGGCGGGCTCTGTCCGGCGTACACTCGGTAGCCAGCTTGTTGGAAACGATGTCTATAGTTTGCCGCTCATCGGAGCCAGACCGGCGGTTAAACCAGCTCGGGTAGAGATCAGTCGAGCGGCTTGGCTCAACCGATGCTAAGCCAACATTGTTACGAATAACGAAGGCGGGTAACTCCTGAATGCCACTTGGTCTTGGCCGCTCAATCGGCTCGATGTCATTGTGGGCTCGCTCCATAAATCCTTGCCAGATTGGTTGGGTCATATTTTCCATGAAGCCAGTCATCTCTACTTGCCGATTGTGTGAGCCGACCCAGACGCCCGCTGCATACTTAGTTGAGAACCCAACAAGCCAGCCGTCCTTTGCGTCATTCGTGGTTCCGGTTTTCAGGCTGAAATCCCAGCCATTGTAGCGGTGTGGTTTTCGGCTCATATAGCTGGCGTTCGGGTCTGCCATCATATCAGCAACGATATAAGCTGCGTCTTCTCTGACAACTTGTTCGCCGGGTGTTGGTTCCCATTCATCCAGCACTCTGCCGTCTGAATCTTCGACTCTGAGAATGTAGGTTTGCGGAATATTGTTGCCGTTGCGTGAGATGGTAGCCATGCCGTGGACGTGCTTATCGAGTCGGAGGTAGGCGCCGTCACCGATTGCTGATGAAGCAAAACATTCAGCCCTGACTGTCAGCTCATCATCGGCGTAACAGTTATAGTTATCGTGAACGATTTCGTCAGGTTCGCCTGGGTTAGCCATCAGGCGTTCTGCTAGCTCGATAGTGTCATCAATACCGGCAATAAGCATCGCTTTTACTGCGGGTACGTTTCTGGAGCCGCCAAGTGCATACCGCAGCGTGACCGGGCCAGGGTAGCGGAAGTCAAAGTTTCGCAGACAGTTACCATCCCTGCCTGAACCGGTCGTACATGGATAACCAGGAAGTGGCCCTTGCTGGTCGTACAGCACCGAGCCGGCACCGAAGTTTTCCGTGTGTTCCATCAGGGCGAGATAGTCGTATGGCTTAAAGCTTGAACCTGGCGGTAAACGCAACCGGGCATAGTTGTTCTGCCCGAATTCTTCGTTTTCAAAATCAGTTCCGCCAACAAGCGCAACAACTTGCCCGGTTTCTACGTCTTCAGCAACAAACCCGGCTGAGTCACCTCCCTGACTTCTGATTTGAGCGACGCCGTCTTGTACGCTTTCTTCCGCAATCTCTTGCAGTTCAAGGTCGAGAGTCGTAATAACCTTCCACCCGCCGCGCTGAAAGGCACCCTCTGTGTAGGCCGCTTCAAGCTGATCCTTCGCGGTCAGCACAAACCAAGGCGCGCGAATACTGCCGTATCTGGTTCTAGGCTCGCCAATTCCTGCAAGAATGTCGTCCTCGAGGGCTTCTTCAAGCTCTTCGTCAGAGATCATATTAAGGTTATGCATTTGCTCGAGAACGAACTGTGTTCTGCCTGCAATTGCTTCCGGGTTAAAGTTTGCCCCGTACGGTGAATAATAAGAGGGCGATTGCGGGATAGCTGCTAAAAATGCAGCCTCTGAAATAGTGAGCTCGCTGGCCGGTTTGTCGAAGTAGTCCTGTGAGGCGGACTCGACGCCATACTGCACATTACCAAACGGAGCAGTATTTAGATATCCGACAAGAATCTCGTCTTTTGTGAAGCTCCGCTCCAGCTCGATAGACAAGATTAACTCTTTGAGTTTCCTAGAATAGGTCTGCTCGGCTCCAACCTCCGCCTGTGTTAATCGAACTAATTGCTGAGTTATGGTAGAGCCACCTTGGCGCACCTCTCCATGTCCGGTTACGTTACGGATAGCAGCTCGGGAAATGCCGCGGATGTCAAAGCCGCTGTGCTTGAAGAAGTCGCGGTCCTCAACTGCGATAGCAGCGTTCTTCATATGTTCTGATATGTCATCGCCATGGACAGGGACACGCTTTACGGCATCAAAGTCTTCCCAGAGTAGTGTTTCGCCCGTTCTGTCGTAATAACGTATACTTCCGCCAATATTGTTTCCTGAAATGTCTCGTAGATCCGGCAGGTCCTTGCGGAAATAAGCGAAGAGCCCAACAAGGACAAGAAACCCAACGATAATACCGACGCCGGTAATACGCAGAAACATGATTGCTCCTTCGCGGCTAAACCAGTATTTGTATAGCCGCTTTGGATGCAATCTATAAAAAAACCGTTTCACTCTGCCTTTTGGCATGCCGGCAAGACGCGTGGCTTTTCTTCGAGCTGCATCGGATTTTTTTGCCCGGAGCTTATCAATGATGTTGCGGTGCAGTTCGATTGTTCGGCCACTTCTGGTTTTGTAAGCATTTTTTGACGGCTTCTTTGCCTTATTCGCCTGCGTCTTGGGCTTGCGACCAGTGTTAGCCGATCGCTTTGTCGTTTTCTTCTTAACCATAGTTCTACGTGTACTTATCTCCCTAAAAAATCATGTCGATGATTATTACTAAAGTATACCAAAACTTTAGAAAAAATAAGCGTTAAAAAAAATACAAACGCCACCTTGCGAACGATGTAAATATAGATGTTGTATACTGGTTGATGAAATGACATTATCTGAAGAATTAATCTGGCGGGGCTTTGTCCAGCAGTCGACATTTAAGGACATTAAAGCACTCGACTCACAGAGCTGGACGTTTTATCACGGCTTTGATGCTAGCGCTGACTCGCAGACTGTTGGCAATTTGGCTGCGATGATGTTCGATAAAGTATTTATGCGTCACGGGCACAAGGCTATCCTGCTCGCTGGCGGTGCGACCAGTTTGATCGGTGATCCGGGCGGAAAAGACAAGGAGCGCGAACTTCAAGACGAGTCAGTTATTGCTCAAAATGTTGAAAAGGCGCGCGCGCAAATTGAAAAGGTTTTTTCCGGTCAAGATTTTACACTCGTAAATAATCTTGACTGGACAAAAGACATGACAGTGCTCGATTTTTTACGGGATATCGGCAAACATTATAGTATGACGCCGCTTGTTCAACGTGACTATATTGCTCAGCGTATGGGTGAGGGCGGCTCAGGTATAAGTTATACAGAGTTCAGCTACACGCTGCTTCAAGGTATGGACTATTTGCACCTTTTTGATACGTTTGGGTGCACATTACAGCTTGGTGGTTCCGACCAATGGGGGAACTGTTTAAGCGGTGTTGAGTTGATACGGAAGGCTCGCGGCGCTGAAGCCCATGTCATAACCCAGCCACTGGTTATCAATAAGGCAACGGGTAAAAAATTTGGTAAAAGCGAAGAGGGTGCTGTGTGGCTTGATTCTGCCAAGACTAGCCCGACGCAGTTTTACCAATTTTGGCTTAACGCTGATGATGGTGGTGTGGAAGATTATATAAAGATTTATACCGAGCTGAATAAAAGCCAAGTTGATGAAATTATCCAAACCCATCAGCAGTCGCCCAAAGAGCGGTATGCCCAACGACGGCTAGCAGAAGAAGTAACACGTCTCGTTCACAGTGAAGATTTGATGTTACTTGCACAGAATGTAACAGATTTTATAACTGGAAAACGTACGATCGATGAGGCAACTGAGGACGAGCTCAAAACAATCCGCGACGAAACTTATTCGGCGCAAGTTTCATCGGGCGATAGTGTAATTGATGCGCTTGTAAAGAGCGGGCTAGCGAGCTCAAACTCCGATGCACGTCGGCTGATTGCAGGAGGTTCGGTATATGTAAACGGTCAGGCAATTACAAGCGATACATTCGCAGAAGGTCATTTTTTAAACGGGAAATTACTGCTCAGAAAGGGCAAAACGTTAAAAAACACAGCACTAATTGAGCGATCCTAGCTTGAACCTGGTATACTACCGCGGTATGAAAAAAAATCAGTCTAAAACACACGCAAAAAAGTCACCCAAAACAGCTGCAAAGCGAGCTGACCAGTACGATACAGGAGACTATAACTACCTGCACTATTGGGAAGGGCGTGATTATGAACACGGCGCTGAACAGATTGCTATCAGCCGCTTGTTACGCGGCAAGTCGTTCAAGCACGCAGTTGATATCGGCGGCGGCTATGGGAGGCTATGTGTATTTCTAAAGAAATATGCCAACAAGGTAACGCTCGCTGAACCGTCTAAAAAACAGCTCGAAATCGCGGAAGACTATTTAAAGGACCATGAAAATATCAATCAGCAGCAGATGCAAGCTGACAGCCTCGATTTTAAAACCAATAGTATCGACCTTATTACGATGATTCGAGTGATGCATCATTTACCGGACCCTTCCAAAGAATTTGATGAAATTGCGAGAGTACTTCAGAAGGACGGCTATTTAATCTTAGAGATGGCAAACTACGCACATGCCAGAAATCGGTTACGTCATGCAGTAAAGCGGAAAAAGCTACCTACGAAGCCGGTTGATATACGTTCACCCGAAAATCGCCGGGATGATGAAGTGGCGTTTGTGAACCATAACCCAAAAACGGTTATCAAGCAGCTCGCACACGCCGGGCTTAAGGTTGAACGAAGTCTATCCGTATCTAATCTTAGAAGCCCGCTGCTTAAGAAAGTTGTACCAATTTCAATTATGTTGGCTGTAGAACGGATGCTACAGCCGGTGCTATCAAAGATGTACTTTGGGCCGAGCGTATTCTTTCTTGTTCGACGCGTGAAGTAGGTATACTACACCACATGCAGCTAACTGATCCAGTGGAGTCTATTTCAGGTGTCGGAGAAGTGCTTGGCAAAACATTGCGCCATCTAGGATTACATTCAATCGATGACGTAATTCGTTACTTTCCGCGAACTTACAACGATTTTTCCGACGTATCATTAATTGCGAGTTTTCGGCCGGGACTTGTGAGTGCACGGGTGCGCTTTACCAGCATCAAGGGTCGTTATGTGCAGCGGGGAATGCACATTACCGAAGCGATTGCCCAAGACAAGAGCGGCTCTGTGCGTATTATTTGGTTTAACCAGCCGTATAGAGCAAGACAAATAAAGCACGATGAAACCTACTTTATTTCCGGCGAATACAAGCTGAGCCGTCAGCGCTTTAGTATTATTAACCCATCGGTAGAACAAGCAAGCAGCATGAATGTGCACACCGCCAGAATTGTTCCTGTTTACCGAGAAACAAAAGGGTTAACCTCGGTTCAGATGCGACGTATTATGAGTGCTTGCCTGCCGGCTATACGACAACTGCCTGAGCAGCTGCCTCCAGCCGTTGTGCAGCGTTACAGCTTGATTCCTTACAACGAAGCGATAGAGCAGATGCATTTTCCTTCCTCAATGAGGTCCTTAGAGCGAGCAAAAGAACGATACGGCTTTAACGAAGTGTTTGAGCTTGCTTATGCATCGCTGCTCCAGAAGCAGGCTGCCCAAAATGACTCAAGTGTTAGAATTGCGTTCGATGAAGCTGCTGCGAAATCATTTGTATCAAAGCTGCCATTTGCATTAACCGATGAGCAAAGAAAAGTTTGTTGGCAAATCCTAAAAGATATGGAGAGCGCCCATCCGATGAACCGATTACTAGAGGGCGATGTAGGTGCCGGCAAGACGGTGGTGGCGGTGATGGCAGCGGTTATGGTCATGCAAAATAATTATCAAGCTGCCCTGATGGCTCCGACCGAGTTACTTGCAGCTCAGCACGCGGAAACCGTGGCAAACCTCCTGCGCCCGCTTGGTCTGGGGCGGACTGTCGGGCTGTTGGTTGGCAGCCTGCCGCCGAGAAAGAAAAAACAGCTACAAGATAAAATCGCGAGCGGTGAAGTGAAATTTATTATCGGTACCCATGCGCTGATATCAGAAAATGTAGCGATGAGAAAACTTGGGCTTGTCATCGTTGATGAGCAGCATCGGTTCGGTGTCCAGCAGCGCAAAAAACTACAAAAAAAAGCTGGCTATATGCCGCACGTACTTCACATGACCGCAACTCCAATACCCCGCAGCTTGGCACTGACGCTTTACGGTGAGCTCGATATCTCAATCATAAACCAAAAACCGGCTGGCAGGCAGCCAGTAGAAACAAAGCTGGTTATCCCCTCCGCTCGGACACAAATGTACAAAGCCGTAGCTAAACAGCTCCAAACCGGGAGACAGGTTTTTGTCGTTTGTCCATTAATCGACCCTTCCGATCAACGGCCTGGCGCTTCGGTCATCGAGATGTATGAGAAGCTAAAGCAGAGCGAGCTATCAAACTATCGGATCGGTTTGCTCCACGGAAAGTTGCCGGCACAGCAGAAAGAATCCGTTATGCGTGACTTTATTAACCACAAGATTGACATTCTGGTAGCAACTACTGTTGTTGAAGTTGGGGTAGATATACCGAACGCTACGGTTATGATTATTGAAAGTGCTGAGCAGTTTGGGCTGGCTCAAGCCCATCAACTACGTGGTCGTGTAGGGAGATCGGAACATCAGTCGTATTGTTATTTTGTATTGTCCGAGGACAAGACACCATCGCGGCGCTTGCGGGCTCTTGAAGCTTCAGACGATGGCTTTCGACTTGCAGAATTTGACCTAGAGATCCGAGGCCCTGGCTCGATTTACGGAACACTTCAGCATGGCGCGCTTGATCTGAGGGTGGCTTCTCTGACTGATACGCGAATGATTGCAGACGCAAGGGGGGCCGC
Organism: Candidatus Saccharimonadota bacterium; assembly: GCA_050486305.1. Classification (GTDB taxonomy): domain Bacteria; phylum Patescibacteriota; class Saccharimonadia; order Saccharimonadales; family SLHW01; genus SLHW01. Next base: position 391,281 of record JBJHDA010000001.1, on the reverse strand, counting down.
GCGTGACTGTATCGAATCTGACTATAATTTGCTACAATATCCATATCTTCGGAAGCGAATCAAGGCATTGCAATCAGTCACAAACCTAAACTAACTATCAGTTTCCGTGCGCAGTCTCTGCTGTTATTTTGTCAGTATCCGGAAACATTGATGCAGGGCGCCGAAGGGCGTTCAGAACGGTAACCGATTTTATGTATTCAGGCTCAACAATAACAAAGTATTCAGGGAAGATTATCGGTGCGCACCAAAAATTCGATAAAGTGGCACGACGCCATTTAAATAAAATTACTTCCAATAATCAGTATAAGTTCCCGAGTTCACGGAATATATTACGGTACGAAGGGAAAAACGGACCAGATGCGATAAAGCGCAAAAGTCCTGCTCAAGACGAACCGTGGCACTACTACAGTCCGTTTAATGAGTCGGACTCAGCCCTTATTGATTTGATAAACGATCACTATGACAGCCTCGTAAGCAGCTTACGTGACTATAAAGAAGAATCTGCTGCATTTGAGGCTGCATGGTTGGCGCATGCGATTGTCGACGGACTTACGCCAGCGCATCATTATCCATACGAAAAAGAATTGACGAGGCTGCGTGGCGGCAAAACGATTGACGATCGTACTACGATTAAGGATAAGCTTATAATGCCGGGTGAAACAACCAGAGAAAAGCTTTCAAATAACTGGAAGATGTGGGGGCCGAAAGGCTTAATGACAACACATGGCCTTTTCGAAATCGGTATTGCAACAATAATTGCGCCGTTAGGGTTTGGAGATGCCGTACCTACAAAAGATGACATACAAACTATTGAAGAAATCGGGCATATCGAGTGGTTTCGCCGCTCGGCGAGAGAAATTGCCGCGTTGGAAATGTATGAAGCATATTATAAAAAGGGCTGGACTCCAAAGCTGGCGTATCAAGTTCGGCACGTGCTTGGACCAACAATAATTAAAGCAGTGACGCTCGCCTGGTATGAAGCTTGCAAAGAGGCCTATTCAACAGGTGGTGCCTGATGCGTATAATTGCCGGGAAACTCAAGGGCCGAATTTTTGCATCGTCACGAAATAGGCGTACACATCCGATGAGCGATAGGATGCGCGGCGCACTCTTTAACGTGCTTGGTGATATATCCGGGCTGCAAGTCCTGGATGCTTTTTCTGGTACCGGGGCTATTGCAATTGAGTCGGTAAGTCGCGGGGCTGATTTTGTAGCAGCGGTTGAGCGGGATAAGCGGGCCTATAAAAAGCTCACAGAAAATATCGACAAACTTGGTTTGAGCGATAACATTCGGGCAACCAGGGCAAACGTTGCCAGTTGGTCGAATACCAATGCTTCCAGGCAGTTTGATGTGGTTATATGTGATCCGCCGTATGACGACCTGCAAGTCAATACGCTGCAAAAGCTTTTACGCCACGTAGCACCGAGTGGCACATTTGTCGTGTCAGCACCAGCATGGGAAGAGCCGATGAATTTCAGGGGGGCGAGCTTGGTGCAAGCAAATAAACATGCCGGCGGGCAGCTGCTCTTTTATCGAGCGTAGTATCCTTCGATGTAAATACAGTTTGCGTATGTATTGTGTCTGTCTGTACAATGGTGACGTTCGAATTAATGGTGCGCCGCGGTGGCGGAATTGGTAGACGCGCTAGTCTTAGGAACTAGTATCTCCGGATGTGAGAGTTCGAGTCTCTCCCGCGGCACCAGCTCATTTTGCAACTTCAGCTTTCGTGCAAAGCCTCGCTCTTCCGCTTTATGATTCCTATCATCAAGCAGGGCGGGCGCATAATTTTACCAGAAACTAAATTCTGTTCATTCTAGTAACCTCACTTTGTTTTTTTATTTTCCGCTTTGCGAATCCTCTCGCAAAACGGGTCTGGCGGACTATGAAGGATTTTTTATGCTCAACAAGAGATTTATCCAATTTGCCCGTAGGCGAAGATGAGCGCTTTCTTGTGCTGATAGACAAAAAATGAATGCACCAGTCGATTGGTGCATTAAAAGTTCAATATTCGTATTTAGATTATGCTGCTTGGCTGAGCCGTTGAAGTTTTTCTAAACATTTGGTAAGCCCTATCTGTTACAATAATTTCAATGAGTAAGCTATCAACACAGCCCTATAAGGGAGCGCGCGACTTTTACCCTGAAGATAAACGTCTGCAGGCGTATATGTTTTCAGTAATGCGCGCAGTTTGCGAACGGTATGGCTATGAAGCGTATGATGCTCCTATCTTGGAGCCTACCGATTTGTATTTACAGAAAGGTAATCAAGAGATTATTGAGCAACAGACCTACACTTTTGAGGATCGGGGTAATCGCAGTGTTACGTTGCGGACCGAGATGACACCTAGTGTGAGCAGAATGGTTGCTGGCAGAAGGCAAGAGCTTGGCTATCCGCTGCGATGGTACTCTATCCCGCAATGCTGGCGTTATGAGCGGATGCAGCGTGGCCGAGGCCGCGAATTTTATCAGCTGAATGTCGATATATTCGGAGAGAGCAGTGTAGTCGCTGAACATGAGCTGATTGTACTGACGAGAGATTTACTGCGAGCATTTGGTGCGGCAGATGAAATGTATTCCATCAAGCTCAGCAGCAGAAAACTTATGAACTTCCTTCTCGAAGAGGTGCTTGGTTTGACGAAAGAAAACCAGGCTGCCGCCATGAAGCTTATTGACCGAAAGCAAAAAATTGATGGGGCCAGTTTTTCTCGTGAGCTTGATAACATTTTGAGCACTAGCACCCAGCAGACAAATAGTAAGAATGTCTTGCTTCAAGCGCTCGATGCCCGCGCAATTAACGAACTCCCTACTAATTTACAGAGTCATGAATCAGTCGGTCCGCTTCGGAAGCTACTTGAGTATTGCCAGGTAAGCGATATTCAGAATATTGTGCTCGATTTAAGTATTGTCAGAGGGTTTGATTATTACACCGACATTGTTTTTGAGGTGTTTGACACGAATCCTGAAAACAATCGTTCAATGTTTGGCGGCGGACGATATGATAGCCTGATTGCGGATTTTGGCGTAGATCCGGTGCCTACAGTCGGCTTCGGTATGGGTGACATCACGCTTCAAAACTTTCTAGAACTGCATGGGCTGCTGCCGAGCCTAGCGACGGAAACCGATATCTACGCAATATGCATCGGAGACACTTACAATGCTGCGGCAAGCGTTATTGATAATCTTAGGACTAATGGATTGAATGTCGCTGTTGACGCGACCGGAAGGAAGCTTGAAAAGTGCATTAAGTCTGCAAGCAAAAAAGCTATTCCGTACGTGCTCTTTATCGGTGCTGACGAGCTTAGCAACGGCGAATTTACGCTACGCAACATCCAATCTGGCGAAGACTTCAGCGGAACTGTCGACGACATTTCTGAAAAAATAAAAGCGAACTAATTCTTTTACAAGTCCACGACTCTTTGCTAGGATTAACACTTATGCGTATAGAAATGAATAAACCAAGCAAGACAAAAGCCGTACTGAATGTGACGGCCACACAAGACGAGCTAAACGACGTTAAGCGACAGGTGTTGTCGCGCCTAACGAAAGATGTAAAAGTATCTGGATTCCGCCCAGGGAAGGCGCCGTTGGAGCTTGCAGAAAAGCAGCTTGACCAAAAATTGCTTCAGCAAGAATTTCTGGAAGAAGCCGTGCAGCAGCTGTATCCTGTTGCGGCAAAACAAGAATCAATCCGGCCAGTAGACCGCCCAGAGATTGCAATTAAAGCGTTTGTTCCGTTTACAGAGTTGTCGTTTGAGGCTACGGTTGATGTTCTCGGCGATGTTTCGTTGCCCGACTACACCAAAATCAAGAAAGACAGAAAGACAGCGAAAGTTACTGAAAAAGATGTTGATGAGGTTATTGAAAACCTTCGTGCGCAAACAGCAGAGAAACTGCCTGTTAAGCGTGCCGCGAAAAACGGCGACCAGTTAACGATAGATTTTAGCGGCAAAGATAAAACAGGCGAACCGGTTAAAGGCGCTGATGGCAAGAGCTATCCACTGACCCTCGGGAGCAAGAGTTTTATTCCGGGGTTTGAAGAAAACCTACTAGGTCTGAAGAGCGGTGACACAAAAACGTTTGATGTGACGTTCCCGAAAGATTATGGCGTTACTTCCCTTGCCGGAGAGAAGGTAACGTTTAGCGTTGACGTGAAAGAGGTCAATGAGCTGAAGAAGCCGGAAGTGAACGATGAATTTGCCGCAAGCGTTGGCCCAGTAAAGACAGTCGCGGACTTAAAGCGAGACATTAAGAAAGAGCTAATGACTGAAAAGCAGCGTCAAGCTGATTTACAGTTCGAGTCAGAGCTCGTGGCGGAAATTACTAAAAAATCAAAGCTAGATATTCCAGAGATTCTAATTGAAGACCAGCTAGAGCGAATGCTGAATGAGCTGAAACAGAATTTATCGTATCGAGGGCAAACGATTAAGGAGTTCCTTGATGCAAAGCAGACGACAGAAGAGCAGTACAAAGAAAAGGAGCTTAAACCCCAGGCGGAAGAGCGGGTTAAGGCGAGTATTGTATTGGCAGAAATTGCCGAAAAGGAAAAAATTGAGGTGACACCAGAAGAGCTCGAGATACGCATGCAGGTTCTAAAAGGTCAGTACACAGACCCACAGATGCAAGCAGAGCTTAGTAAGCCTGAAGCCAAACAGAATATCGCGTCGCGGATGTTAAGCGAAAAAACCGTAGCACAATTAGCAGCATACGCCACAAAAAAATAAGTACAAGCACTCGCTTTATGTCGAAAATTATTGTAGTATGATTATTAAATATGTCTAAAAAACTAAAAGAAATTACAAGAAGCTGCAGAGAAAGTGTTACACGGACGATTGACGCTATAACCTTGCCAGTGGCTGAGCAGCGTGCACGTCAACAATTAGGGAACCATAATCATGAAATGCAACTTTTGTCAGCTGTCGAAAGTAGCACGGAAGAAGAGTCTACATCCGCACAAGATATACGCTTAAGGCTTGGCGGAACTGCCTTACTTCCCGCTTTTGAGCCCTCACCTATAAAAGAGGAGGTGTTTCATGATTGAGTCACGAAATGGGTCGATTTATATAAGTGCTGAAGCGGGTCCGCATATTTGCGAGGTAGCCAACCGACTCAATGAAACAGATCCAGAGTTGCTCCAAGAGGCTGGCGGGCTGGTGATTGTTAGCGCAGTTCTGGATACAAAGGCGGGAATTGTGGCCAGAGGGGGCAACATACCGGTTTCTGCGGCAGAATTATTAATTGACCAAGCGCAACGTGAGATTAATGCATATGAGGCTCAGCGTACAGAAACGTCTGGCTCAATTTTTAAAAAAATTGGGAGGAAGGTGCTGCATGCGGTTTCGGGCCCTCCTAATCACATCGTCGCTTCCGAGCAAATATTGCCTAAGCTGGAGTCTGCCGTAGAAGAGGCGAAAGCTCCAAAGCCCAAGAAGGTTAGAGAGAATTCTCGCCGCCTAAAAGTGAAGGATATTGCCGGGCCGCTTGACGAGTGGCAAATTGCTGAAGAAGCACGCAGAGATCGAGGCGGCTATTCGGGGAAATCTGCAAGGACCGAGCCGATTTACTAACGAGAGTACGGAGCAACACTCGGCATAGAAGGTCTGCATTTTACGTATTAGCACTCTTGACTAATGACTGCTAAATTAGGTATGCTTACTGCTAGAAAAGGAGTGTTAATGAGTAGCCCATCTTCTGTATTAGTTCCAACTGTTATCGAACAAGAAGGCCGCATGGAGCGTGCTTACGATATATATTCCCGTTTACTGAAAGATCGGATTATTTTTCTTGGCACTGATGTGAATGAACACACGGCGAACCTAATCGTCGCGCAGCTTCTATTTCTTGATAATGAAAGTGATAAAGATATAAATTTTTATATAAATAGTCCTGGCGGAAGCGTATACGACGCTCTTGCTATTTACGATACTATGCAATACCTTCGGTCGGATATCCAGACAGTCGGTATCGGTGTTCAGGCTAGCGCAGCTGCATTTTTGTTGAGCAGCGGCACAAAAGGTAAACGGTTTTTGCTGCCGCATTCGACGGTCATGCTTCACCAGCCTTCAAGCGGCACCAGAGGCAAAGTGACCGATCAAGAAATCGATCTAAGGGAAAGTTTGCGGGTAAAGCGCTTACTAGAAGAGATTATGGCGAAGAACACCGGCAAACCTATAAAGACGATTCATAAAGACATGGAGCGTGACTTTTGGATGACAGCAGAGGACGCAAAGTCATATGGTGTGGTTGATGACGTTATTTCCTCGGCCATTGCCACGGTAAAAAAATAATTATAACGTTTTACGGATTTTGTAAAACGATATGACTTTGCCCGTCGGGCTTGACATTTAGTTGGCGTGCTTTACAATCATTGCCTAAGAAGTAGTGGACAACTGCTCTAGTTTTGCTGTAGTCACTTGATGCATCAGTAATAGCCAGTTGTCAGAGGTGACTTCCATCTGAAACCAAAACCTGAAAAGCAATAACGGGTCATTATTAACGAACGCAAATAAGGGAGTGGACTACTATATGGCGAAAGTCACCAGTCAAAAAAAACAAAAACGAACATACTTTACTGAAAGCCAAGACATCATCGAGATGCCGAATTTGGTAGATCACCAGAACAAGTCTTTCCAATGGTTAATAGAAGAAGGGCTCGGTGAGTTATTTGCAGAGATAGGCTCGATTGAAGACTATACCGGCACAAAATTATCGATTCGTTTCAAGGATTATCACTTTGAAGAAGCGAAAATGACAGAAGCTGAAGCCCGCGAAAACAACGTGAGCTACGAAGCTCCGCTCAAGGCAACCGTTGAGCTTACGAATAAAGTCACCGGTGAGATAAAAGAGCAGGAAATTTATCTCGGCGACTATCCTTGGATGACTGATAGAGGGACCTTTGTTATTAATGGCGCAGAACGAGTTGTCGTATCACAGCTTATTCGTTCAGCTGGTGTCTTCTTTACTGCCGACACGTCAAGCGGGAAAGGTCTCTACGGCGCTAAGGTCATTCCAGGCAGAGGAGCCTGGTTAGAGTTCGAAACGGCAGCAAATGGAGCTATTTATGTAAAGATTGACCGGAAGCGCAAAATCCCAGTCACTACTTTGCTCCGTGCTCTCGGCATGAATGACGCATTAATGAAAAAGGCGTTCAAGCATGTTGATGAGGAAGGTGGCGCCAGTCACTTAGAAGCAACGCTTGAAAAAGATCAAACAAAAGGGACCAACGACGCCTTGATTGAAGTGTATCGTCGGCTTCGTCCTGGTGATCTAGCTACGGTTGAAAATGCCCGGAGCTTGATTGAAAACATGTTTTATAACTTTAAACGGTTTGATTTTAGCCGAGTTGGGCGATACAAAATAAACAAACGGCTCGACCTTGACGTTCCTAACACGGCTGAAAATCGAATAATGCGTCTAGAAGATTTGACGGCAATTATCGCCGAAGTTATTCGCTTGAATAAAACTCAAGAGCCGGGTGATGACATTGACTCACTTGCAAATCGCCGCATTAAGCTCGTCGGAGAGTTAGTGCAGCGGCAGTTCCGTATCGGGCTCTTGCGGATGGAGCGCAACACAAAAGACCGTATGAGTATGTCAGATATCGAATCTGTAACGCCGGCACAGTTGATAAACGCTCGTCCTATCGTTGCTGCGGTTCGGGAATTCTTTGCAAGCTCACAGTTGTCACAATTTATGGATCAGGTTAATCCGCTTGCCGAGTTAGCTCATAAGCGGCGTCTCAGCTCAATGGGTCCGGGTGGACTGTCCAGGGAACGTGCTGGATTTGAGGTTCGTGATGCTCATGCTACACATTACGGCAGAATTTGTACGGTAGAAACTCCAGAAGGTGCGAATATCGGCCTTGTATTGAATCTAGCTACGTATGCTCGTATTAACGATTATGGCTTCATTGAAACTCCGTACAGGAAAGTGATCAACAGTGTAACTGCCAAAAATGCAGCCGGACATATCGCAAGCGTGGACTTAGAAGATGCTGACGGCAAAGTAATTGTAAAGTCCGGCAAAAAAATAACGAAAGATGATGCTGCGAAGCTAGCAAAAATCACCAACCAAAAAACATGGCCAGTAAAAGCTAAGATTACCAACGAGATTGTATATCTTGATGCTTCGGAAGAGGGCTCTGCGGTAATTGCTAGTACAGGTCAAGAAATTAACGAAGATGGTTATTTTGTAGATGCTCGTGTGCCGGCTCGAAATCGACTTATTTCTGGAGAAGTAGATGCGGATGAAATTACACATATTGATGCATCCCCTCGACAAATTATCGGCTCAAGCGCCGGTTTGATTCCGTTTATCGAGAAGAACTATGTCTACCGGAGCTTAATGGGAAGCAACCAACAGAGGCAAGCTGTACCGTTGGTGCAACCACAATCTCCGATTGTCGGTACGGGCATGGAAGAGGTAACTGCCAAAAACTCTGGCCAGCTTATTGCAGCATCTGGACCTGGTGAGGTCACAAAAGCTACAGCTGATGAAGTAATTGTAAGTTATAAAGACGGTTCAAAGGGTAAGTATACACCGCGTCATTTTGATAGGAGTAATGATAGTACTTCAATAAATCAAAGAGTTGCCGTTCAATCTGGAGATAAAGTTAAAGAAGGCGATGTTCTTATTGAAGGCATGTCTATCCAGGACGGTGAACTGGCGCTCGGCCGTGACCTTTTGACTGCGTACATGTCATGGGATGGCTATAACTTTGAGGACTCGATAATCATTTCCCGACGACTTGTTGAAGATGATGAGCTAACTTCTGTGCACATTAGTGACTACATGGTTGAGGTGCGTGAGACTAAGCTCGGCCCTGAGATTGTTACCCGGGATATTCCAAACGTATCAGAAGAAGCGCTACGGCACCTTGATGAAGATGGTATTGTTCGAATCGGTGCAGAAGTGCACCCTGGCGATATTTTGGTAGGAAAAATTACGCCAAAGGGTGAGCAAGAACTCTCTAGTGAAGAGCGATTACTACGGGCAATTTTCGGCGAAAAAGCAAAAGAAGTCCGGGACACCTCACAACGGATGGGTAACGGTAAGCACGGCAAGGTTGTTGGCGTAAAGGTATTTAACCGTGATGAACACGACCTTAAAGCCGGTGTAATAATGCAGATTCAAGTATTTGTAGCACAGATGCGCAAAATTGCCGTCGGGGACAAGCTCGGAGGCAGGCACGGTAACAAAGGTGTTATTGCACGTATTTTGCCAACAGAAGATATGCCTCATCTCGAAGACGGGACGCCAATAGATATGATTCTGAGCCCGCTTGGAGTGCCGAGTCGTATGAATATCGGCCAGCTGTATGAGGCCGCACTTGGTATCGCAGCAAAGAAGCTCGGGATGAAAGTGGCGACTCCTTCTTTTAACGGGATACCAATTCCAAAAGTTCAAGAGCTTTTGAAAGAGGCAGGGTTGCCTGAAGATGGAAAACAGCAGCTATTTGATGGTCGAACAGGAGAGCCATTTAGGGAGACCACTGCAGTTGGTATTGCGTATACGATTAAGCTAAATCACATGATTGCTGACAAGATTCATGCTCGATCGACCGGACCTTACACTATGGTTACTCAACAGCCATTAGGCGGTAAAGCTCAAAACGGTGGCCAGCGCTTCGGCGAGATGGAGGTGTGGGCGCTAGAAGCATATGGAGCATCGCACACTCTGCAGGAGATGCTAACGATCAAGTCAGATGATGTATACGGTCGGTCTAAGGCGTACGAGTCGATCATTAAAGGCACAGACATCGTAGGGCCAAAAGTACCAGAAAGCTTTAACGTTCTCGTGAAAGAGTTACAAGGACTTGGGCTTAAGGTCGATCTCGTAACATCTGAGACGGTGATTGACGCCGAAGAGGTCTTAGCCGAAAGCATAAAGGATGAGGCAGATCATCAGGCAGAAATTGACGTTCCCCAGCCAGTCGCATCTGATATTGATGTAACGGAAGATGCAGCTTCGGATGAGTTTGAAGTAATTGAGCTGGATGACAACTTGCCAACCACAACAGTGAGCGAGAGCAAACAAGAAGATAAAGGATCAGAGAATGACGATGAGCAATCGTCCTCGGCTGACGAAAAGAAGGAGGTAGCTTAATATGAGACGCTACACATCAGGAACAGATATATCTGACTTTGACGCTGTGCGATTAGCGGTTGCTGGTCCAGAAGACATTATCGAGTGGAGTCATGGTGAGGTTACAAAGCCGGAGACGATAAATTATCGTACGCAGAAACCAGAACGCGACGGTTTGTTCTGCGAGCGTATCTTTGGACCCGTTAAAGACATTAATCCGCATGATGCTAAGTACAAAGGCGTCCGCTCGAGAGAGGCTGCAGTTGATAAGAACGGTGACATAGTCACAAAATCGATTGTTCGCCGTGAACGTATGGGGCACATCGCCTTAGCGGCCCCGGTAGCTCACATATGGTTTTTGCGAGGGACTCCAAGCGCGATTGGGCTTTTACTTGGCATGACAGTCAAAAACCTTGAGAGAGTTGTCTATTTTGCAAGCTACATCATCAAGTCAGTTGATACTGAAAAACGAGACCAGATATTGTCCGACAAAGAAGCAGAGTTTGAAGCAGCTAAACAGGCGATTAAAAAACGCTATGAAAAAGATGCTGAATCAAAAGACGCTGATGTAAAGACATTGGCTGCGATGCAGACGAAAGAAATTGATGAAGTAACCGAAAACTTTGAAGCAACAAAGAATCAATTAACATCGCTTGAGAAACTCCATCTAATATCTGAGATTGACTATCGTGGTCTTCCTGATGAGTTTAAGGAGTTGATTACGGTCGGAATGGGCGGCGGTGCGATACGAGAGATGCTTGAAGAGATTGATCTTGATTCCTTGATCGAAAAGCTTTCTGCCGAATCGGAAGAGGCTAAAGGACAGCGAAAAAAGAAAATAATGAAACGTCTGAGAATGCTGGAGAGCATGCATAAAGCCGGGATCCGGCCAAGTAGCACAATCGTTACTGTTTTGCCTGTCATCCCGCCAGACCTTCGGCCGATGGTTCAGCTTACTGGCGGTCGGTTCGCAACGAGCGACTTAAACGACCTTTATCGTCGGGTAATCAATCGTAATAATCGCCTAAAGAAATTAATCGACCTCAATGCGCCTGAAGTAATTTGCCGTAACGAAATGCGTATGTTGCAGGAGGCTGTTGATGCGCTTATAGATAATAATAGCGCTCGTTCAGGCCGCGCAGTAGCAGCTAGCGGTCAGCGTCGTCGCCTAAAAAGCTTATCGGATCAGCTGAAAGGTAAGCAGGGTCGTTTTCGCCAAAATCTGCTAGGTAAGCGAGTCGACTATTCCGGACGATCTGTTATCGTCGCAGGTCCTGAACTTAAAATTGATGAAACAGGCTTGCCAAAGATGATGGCACTCGAGCTCTTTAAGCCCTTCGTTATGGGTAGATTGATACAGCAGGAATATGCTCACAACATTCGATCTGCAACTCGTATGATTGACGCAGGTGAAGTGGAGGTGTGGGATGCGCTCGATGAGGTCATTAAAGATAAGTATGTTCTTTTGAACCGGGCGCCAAGCTTGCACCGTTTATCGATTCAGACGTTTAAGCCTAAGCTGATCGAGGGTAAGGCTATTCAATTGCACCCCCTCGTTTGTAAAGGATTCAACGCTGACTTTGACGGCGACCAGATGGCGGTTCACTTGCCGCTATCCAAGGAGGCGCAAGCTGAGGCTCGGGATATTATGGCGAGTAACCGCAACCTGCTAAAACCAGCTGATGGTTCTCCGATACTACACATTGAGCAAGACATTGTATTAGGTTGTTACTATCTAACTTACGATCGCCCTGGCATAAATACCGAAGTTAGTAAAACGCCTTTTTCTAGTGTGGGTGAAGCGCTTATGGCGTATGACACAGGCAAGATTCAGCTACAAAGCCCGATTCGGATATTGTTCCGGGGAGAAGTACGTGAGACGACGCTTGGACGTGTCATGTTTAATGAGATTTTTCCTGAAGATTTCCCATACCAGAATGAAGCTATGAACAAAAAGAAGCTTTCTACTGTTATGGCTGTTTCATACGAGATGTATGGACAGGCGGAAACCGCAAAAATTGCCGACAAGCTAAAAGACATTGGCTTTGAGTATGCTACAAAGTCTGGCCTATCAATTGGCATGAGCGACTTTAGCGACATCGAGGGCATTGATGATGTAATAGCCTCAGGCGAAGAAAAGGCCGCTAAGATTAGTGAGCAATACGAGGAAGGCTTCATCACAAACGACGAACGTTATCGTCTAACGCTGGAAAACTGGAAGTCGGTCGATAAAACCGTTCAGGGAATGCTTACTACGCAATTCCTTTCAGAAGACAGTGCTATGTCGGTGTCCGTTGTGTCTGGAGCACGAGGTAATATTGGACAGGTGAATACTGCTGTCGGTATGTTCGGTCTGGTTCCTGATGCTTCTGGGCGAACGATTGAGCTCCCGATTAAATCAAATTACAAGAAGGGGTTCAGTCCGCTGGAGTCGTTTACTGCAACACGAGGTGCTCGAAAGGGTATGATTGACACTGCCTTGAAGACTGCTGACTCTGGTTATCTGACTCGTCGACTCGTTGATGTGAGTCAAGATGCATTCATTACTGAGGAAGACTCAGAAGACCCTGGCTTCAAAATGTATCGCTCAGATTCGGATGAAATCGGCGTCCCATACGCGTCAAGACTAGAAGGCAGGTATGCTGCTGAAAAAATAGGAGCATATGTACAAAAAGGTGACCTCATTACAAAAGAAATCGCTGAAAAGATTCAAGCAGATGAAAAGCTTGATGGGGTTCGGATTATGAGCGCACTCAGCTGCTCATCTGTTAAAGGTATTTCACAAAAATCATATGGTATTGACCCGGCTACTGGCCGACTTGTCGAAATTGCTCATCCAGTAGGAGTAATCGCTGCGCAGAGTATCGGTGAGCCAGGAACACAGTTAACTCTAAAGACATTCCACTCTGGCGGTGTCGCCGGTGAAGATATCACTACTGGTTTGCCACGTGTTGAGGAGATCTTTGAAGTTCGTACGCCGAAAGGCCAAGCATACTTAACTGAGATAGCTGGCACCGTTAAGACCTGGGAAGAGAAAGAAAAATATATCGTTCAGGTTACTGCTGAGGATTCTGAAAAAGTGGAAGAGAAGCTTGCCGGAAGAAATCCAGCTGTTGTTACAGAGAGCCAAGTGATAAAGGGTGATGTCATCGCAAGTGATAAAGATGGAGCAAACCCGCTTATTGCAAAGATTTCAGGAACTGTGCTATTTACTGATAAAGAAGCGATCATCACACCAAATCAGAAAGGTGTTGTTCGTTACGAGATTCCTAGCTATAAGCAGATTGTTGTATCTGACGGCCAAAAGGTCGTTGCTGGTGAAAGGCTTACGAATGGTTCAATTAACCTTCAGGATCTAATGAGGCTACAGGGTGTGGAGTCAACACAACGCTACATAATGAAAGAGGTGCTTCGAATATTTGCTGGGCAAGGCCAAAACATTGCCGACAAGCACCTTGAGGTGATTGTTCGACAGATGTTTTCTCGAGTTCAGGTTGAAGACCCTGGAGACAGCGAGTTTATAACTGGCGACATAGTCAGTAAGCAGGCAGCAGTCGAAACAAACGAAAAGCTAGCTGCTGAGAATAAGAAGCTCATTAACTTCAACCAGCTGCTGCTTGGTATTACCAAGGCTAGCCTGGCAACTGATTCATTCCTGAGTGCAGCCAGCTTCCAGGATACAACCCGAGTCTTGATTGCTGCGGCAACGAGCGGCAAAGTAGACAATCTGTATGGACTGAAGGAAAATGTTATCCTTGGCCGTAAGATACCTGTAGGCACCGGCTATAAGGCCCGTGAGAGAGAGGCGGAGGCGCTTGCTAATCAGGAAGAAAGCTGATACCATAGCGCAGTTAGAAAATACTTTATCGTACTATTCGAGCTAGAGGGGTGTGCACTTGTCAGGGTTGGCAGCTGCAACAAGTGCGACTCTACTGCAGTAAATAGTACACATAAATTAATAGGAGAATATACTCAATGCCAACAATCAATCAGTTAATACGAAAGCCGCGTGCAAAGACGACGAAAAAGAGCAAGTCTCCGGCGCTGCATCGTGTTGTTAATACGCTAAATACTACGAACTATGAAAAACCTGCTCCACTTAAGCGAGGAGTTTGTGTTAAGGTAACAACAAAAACACCGAAGAAACCGAACTCAGCCTTACGTAAAGTTGCGCGTGTGCGGCTGGGCAACGGCTACGAGGTGTGGGCATATATCGGTGGCGAGGGTCACAATCTGCAAGAGCATGCTGTGGTACTCATTCGTGGCGGTCGCGTAAAGGACCTTCCTGGTGTTCGCTATCACATTGTGCGTGGTGCGCTTGATCTTCAGGGCGTTCAGGACCGCAAGCAGGGCCGCTCGAAGTACGGAACCAAGAAGGAGGGCAAGTAGCAGTATGCCCAGGAAAGTAACCAAATCACTTATACGTCCGGTACGACCAGATCGAATCTATAACGATGTCATGGTTCAGAAACTCATTAACCGGGTGATGAAGAACGGTAAAAAGCAAATTGCTGAAAAACTTGTGTACGGCGGTATGCAAAAGGCAGCAGATAAATTAAAGATTAAGAACCCTCTTGAAGTATTTGAGCAAGCATTTGCAAACGTGCGCCCGCAGGTCGAGACACGGTCTCGCAGGGTCGGTGGCGCTAACTATCAAATTCCTTTCGAGGTAAAAGGCCAGCGCCAGAATCACTTGACGGTAATGTGGTTTGTCTCCGCTGCCCGCTCGCGCAAAGGAATGAGCATGGAAGATCGTATTGCGCTTGAATTAGTTGACGCCTATAACAACACAGGGATTGCCGTTAAGAAGAAAGAAGACACGCACAAGATGGCTGAAGCCAATCGTGCCTTTGCTCACTTTGCGAGGTACTAGCCGTGTCGGAAATTCTTTATCCAGCTCAAGAACATTTTCCTGAACGCTGCGTTAGGTGTCCTTGGCTAGTCGGACTAATTGAAGACGCTGTAATCAGCCCGGATGAGATTAGCGAGCAGGAAGTAGCTGACGCACTTTCCGAGCATGCTGGAGATATAGATTTTGCTGACTGTGACGGTCCTGATGTTGAGCTCAATTACCAAGAGGTAGTAATTACCTGCATGAACCCAGAAATTATAAGAACAGCTGTTTAGAGGAGAGATAATGGCACAGAAAAAATACGACCAAGGAAAAATTAGAAATATTGGGATTATCGCCCATATTGATGCAGGCAAAACGACAACTACAGAAGGTATCTTATATCGGACAGGTATAAAGCACAAAATTGGCGCAGTGCACGAAGGCGGAACGACTACTGACTGGATGGAGCAAGAGCGTGAGCGCGGTATAACTATCGTGTCGGCGGCAGTGTCTTGCTACTGGAAGGATCACCAAATAAACATCATCGATACTCCTGGGCACATCGACTTTACTGTAGAGGTTGAACGTTCTTTGCGTGTTCTTGATGGCGCAGTTGTCGTATTCGACGGAAAAATGGGTGTTGAGTCTCAATCAGAGACAGTATGGCGCCAAGCTGACAAATATAACGTACCGCGCATATGTCTTATTAATAAGATTAACCAAACTGGTGGTGACTTTTATATGTCACTCGAATCGATACACCGAAGACTAAGTAAGCGAGCGTTTCCTATACATCTTCCAATCGGATTTGAGCAAAGTATTAACGGGGTTGTTGACTTAATAGACATGAAGTCATACACCTATGATGAATTTACCGATAAAGAGCTGAAGGTTGGAGATGTTCCAGAGGACATGCTCGACAAAGCAAAGAAGTATCGAAGCTTGCTCATCGAAAATGCAGTAGCAGAAGATGAGGAGATGTTAGAGAAATATCTTGAGGTCGGTGAAGAAGGACTAACGACTGAAGAAATAAAGCATGCGGTTAGAAACGCTGTGCTTGCCGGCGATTTCTTTATCGTGACCGGTGGAGACGCTCGTGGCGTGATTGTTGAAAAGCTCCTTGATATGGTAAACAACTACCTACCTAGCCCAGCTGACCGGGGTTCTACATGGGGAACCCACCCTAAGACAGGCGATAAGCTAGAACGTAAACCAGCAGAATCCGAGCCGTTTTCAGCACTTGCTTTTAAAATTGCGACGGATACATTCGTTGGTAAGTTAGCCTACTTCCGCGTTTATTCCGGAAAGATTAAGTCAGGCTCATACGTTATGAATAGCACTACCGGACAGAAAGAGCGGGTTGGACGAATTGTACGTATGCAAGCCGATAAGCGCGAAGATGTCGATGAGGTGTTCGCTGGTGATATTGCAGCGATTGTTGGCCTAAAAGGCACCACTACTGGTGATACATTGTGCGACCAAAGCGATCAGATTATCCTAGAAAGCATCACATTTCCTGAGCCACCTGTGTCGATTGCGATTGAACCAAAAACCAAAGCTGATCAAGAGAAAATGTCTATCGCACTTCAGCGTTTAGCTGAAGAGGACCCAACCTTCCGTGTGGCCGTAGACGATGAGACCGGACAGACAATCATCAGTGGCATGGGAGAGCTTCATCTTGAGATACTTGTCGACCGAATGAAGCGTGAATTCAACGTTGAGGCAAACATTGGTGCACCTCAAGTCGCTTACCGTGAAACAATTCGGAAAGATGATGTTGAAGCACAAGGGAAGTTTATTCGTCAATCAGGTGGACGAGGACAGTACGGTGATGTATGGTTACGAGTTTCTCAAAACGAGCAAGGAGCTGGATTTGAGTTTATCGACTCGATTAAAGGAGGTGTGGTACCTCAGGAATATATCAAGCCAGTCCAAGAAGGCGTTAAAGAAGCAATGAGCAACGGCGTTGTGGCTGGGTATCCGGTTGTTGACGTGAAAGTAGAGCTATATGATGGAAGTTATCACGACGTGGACAGTAGTGAGATGGCTTTCAAAGCTGCAGGATCCATCGGGTTTAAGGAAGCGATGAAAAATGCAAAACCAACGCTACTTGAGCCAGTAATGAAAGTTGTTGTCGTTACGCCCGAAGAATTTATGGGCGACGTGATCGGTGACCTAAACAGTAAGCGCGGACGTATTGAATCTATGGAAGATTTGCAGCCCGGCATAAAAGAAATCACCGGTTTTGTCCCGCTAGGAGAAATGTTCGGCTATACAACTAACCTTCGGAGCATGACTCAAGGCCGTGCAAGCTCAAGCATGGAGCTTGATCACTACGCGGACGTTCCAGGAAACGTCGCTGAAGCTATCGTAGCCAAAGCCGGCTCTTAAAGGAAGCTCTTAACTGAAAACCAAGAAAAACTCTTTACAACACAAGTGAATTTAGGTATGATTCTCTGGTAACTCGTGTGAGCGATTGTATTGTTCATGCAAAATAATAATGAAATAAGGAGTCGTTACAACAATGGCAGATTTTGACAGAAGCAAGCCGCATATTAACGTAGGAACAATGGGTCATGTTGACCACGGTAAGACTACGCTGACTGCAGCAATCACGACAGTACTTTCAAAGAAGCTACCTAGTGATGTTAACCAACCGATTGAGTATGACAAGATCGATAATGCACCCGAAGAGAAGGCGCGTGGTATTACCATTGCTACGTCTCACCAAGAGTATGAATCAGAGAAGCGGCACTATGCCCACGTTGACATGCCTGGTCACGCTGACTACGTCAAGAACATGATTACTGGTGCTGCACAGATTGACGGCGCTGTACTTGTTGTATCTGCGGCTGATGGTCCGATGCCACAAACAAGAGAGCACGTTCTATTGGCGCGCCAAGTAGGTGTTCCAAAGATAGTTGTTTTCATGAACAAGATGGACCTTGCTGATCCTGAGCTTGTCGAGCTTGTCGAGATGGATATTCGTGAACTACTAGCAAAGTATGAGTACGATGAGAATTGCCCGATCGTTAAGGGCTCTGCCACAAAGGCTCTTGAAGGCGACGCAGAAAACGAAGACGCAATTATGGAGCTTGTAAAGGCAATGGATGACTATATCCCTGAGCCGAAGCGTGAGCTCGACAAAGATTTCTTGATGCCTGTTGAAGATGTATTCTCAATCAAGGGTCGAGGTACGGTAGCGACAGGTCGTGTAGAAACTGGTGTCGTAAAAGTTAACGAAGAAATCGAAATCGTTGGAATTCGTGACACGAAAAAGACCGTCGTAACCGGTGTTGAAATGTTCAAAAAGAGCCTTGACCAGGGTCAGGCTGGTGATAATGTCGGAGTGCTGCTTCGAGGTATCGAACGTGATGACATTGAACGTGGTCAAGTCCTCTGTAAGCCAGGCAGCATTACGCCACACACTGAATTCGAATCAGAGGTATACATCCTAAAGAAAGAAGAAGGCGGTCGTCACACACCTTTCTTTAAGGGCTACAAGCCACAGTTCTACTTCCGCACAACTGATGTAACAGGTGAGGTTGAGCTACCTGCTGACAAAGAGATGGTCATGCCAGGAGACACCGTTACATTTAAGGTAAAGCTCCTTGCACCTATCGCTATGGACCAAGGACTACGTTTTGCTATTCGTGAGGGTGGTAAAACGGTTGGCGCCGGCGTAGTAACGAAGATTACAAAATAAAACATCAGTAATTTTCATCAAGCGAAAAGAAGCTCCAGGTTAAACTGGAGCTTCTTTTTTTTGATATGTAGTGTAGGCATACAGCGCAAGGTACGCCATCCACCACCCTATTCACTAAGTGAAAAGAGATAACCGCCTTTTCATTCAACGTAAAATGCAGTATAATCCTACTCGTTATTGAAGTAATGACTAAAAGTCGCTTTGTAAGTTCTCATATAGCTGCAAAGAGATGTTACATTACACGAAATATTTTGTTAACGCTATATAATTTGGCGTGACAAATTATATAACACGACAATATTATAAAAATTTTTATAAAGGAGTAAGTAAAGTATGGCAGAACAAAAAAAACCGAAAGCTTCAAAGCCGGTAAAACCAGCGGAGCCATCTTCGGGAAGCAAGCAGCGGATTCGAATCCGTTTAAAGGCGTATGATCACAAGGTGATTGATCAGTCGACAAAGCAGATAGTTGATACTGCGATAAGGACCGGAGCTAAGATCGCAGGACCTATTCCGCTGCCGACAAGAACAACGAAATATACCGTAGTCAAGAGCCCGTTTGTTTACAAGAAAAGTCGTGAACAATTTGAGATGCGCACACACAAACGACTGATTGACGTGTACGATCCTTCAGCAAAGACAATTGACAGCCTGATGAACCTTTCGTTACCAGCAGGCTGTGATGCTGAAATCAAGATGTAAGCAGAAAATTAACTATAAAACTCTTCGGGTATCGTTTGTATTTTTTGCAACGTATTGACAGATAGGGCATATTTCTGCTAATCTATCTTGGTATATCAATAAACCCCTCAGGGCAACTTGGTTCGTTTGCGAGGTCTATTCACTCAAAGCGACGGATAGAAACCGGCAAACCACCAAGAATTTTAATGCTCTGAAACACGAGTATTTGTTACAGGGGTATAACAGAGGGAATTCATATACTATGAAAGCTTTAATTACAAGAAAGGTCGGTATGACAAGTATCATCTCCGAAGATGGTACAGCTACCGCTATTACTTTGCTTTCCGCTAGCCCTTGTGTTGTTACACAAATAAAAACCAACGAATCGGATGGCTATATGGCTGTGCAAGTAGGAACTGCTGAAGCGAAGCAATTGTCAAAGCCACAAACAGGCCACCTAAAAGCCGCTAAGATTGACGCGAAGATTATTCGTGAATTTCGTGTGAACGAAACACCTGAGGACCTCACGGTTGGTAGCAAAATATCGCCTGAGGTCTTTTCAGTTGGTGATACCGTTACCGTTACAGGCACGAGCAAAGGTAAAGGCTGGGCTGGTACGATTAAGCGGCACAATTTTCATCGTCAACGCAAAACTCATGGCGCAAAAGGCGCAACTAGGCGTGTCGGATCAATTGGTTCGATGTATCCACAAAAAATCTTTAAGGGCAAAAAAATGGCTGGTCAGCTTGGAAACGAACAGGTTACTGTTAAAAACCTAAAAGTTGCGCTAGTTGACCCAGAGCTGAATGTTATTGGTGTGACTGGTGCAGTACCTGGGCCGCGAAAGAGCATCGTTCTCTTGAAGGAGGCAGTGTAGCATGAAAGCTCCAGCCGTATTTACAAAGTCAGGTGCTAAGTCTACTGCGAAAGTAACGTTACCAAAGTCCGTCTTTAGTGAGGTTCCGGAAAAGCATGATCTATTGCAGCAGGCATATGTTTCTTACCTCGCAAATGGCCGTGTGAATCTCGCAACTACAAAACGTCGAGGTGAAGTTCGTGGCGGCGGTCGAAAGCCATGGAGACAAAAAGGTACGGGACGCGCTAGAGTAGGCTCAATTAGAAGCCCGCTTTGGCGAGGCGGTGGCATCACTTTTGGGCCATCTGGTGAAGAGCGTTACACGAAAAAGATGCATAAAAGTGCCAGGAAGAAGGCAGTAAGACAAGCGCTAAGCGTAGCACTAGAAGAAGGTTCTATTAAAATCATTGAGTCATTAAGCGTCAAAGAAGGCAGGACGAAAGAGTTTACTTCGTTACGCGATAAGATGAAGCTCGATGGATCCATCTTGCTGGTTGTCAATGATAAAAACGATCTCCTTCTACGAGCTGTCAGTAACGTAAAAAATGTATCTTGTGTTCGTGCGCAACACCTCAATGTTTTCGATATCCTAAATGCCGATACAGTTTTAATCGAAAAGCCAGCACTTGATGTCATTAGCAATTGGCTAGGAGATTCAGCATGAGTAACGCAACGTTCATATTAACCCCACGAGTTAGTGAAAAGGCATACGATCTGAGTAAAGACAGAAACGTTTATGTGTTTGAGGTAGCTAAAAATGTCAATAAACAGCAAATCGCAGAAGCGGTAGAAGGACAATTTAATGTAACCGTAGTTAGCGTGAATATACTTATCGCCAAGGGCAAAGTTAAGCGTATGATCAATAAACGTGGCCGAGCTGCGTTTGGCAAGCGAAATGATGTAAAGCGAGCCTACGTTACCATTAAGGCTGGAGATCATATACCAGTTTTTGCAGCGATTGATGAAGCACAAGAGAAAGCCGAAAAGGCAGCTAAGAAAGGGAGAAAGTAATGGCAATTCGACAATACAAACCAACAACTCCCGGCCAGCGTGGCATGACGACGCAAGATTTATCGAGCGTGACCAACAACAAACCGATTAAAAAGCTTGTAACAATAAAGAAAAAGCGCAGCGGTCGAAATAATCAAGGGCGTATTACCACACGGCATCGTGGCGGTGGTACTCGAGTGTTTTATCGAAACGTTAATTTCTCTTTGCCTGCTGGAACAGTTGCAACAATAGAAGCTATCGAATACGATCCGAATCGTAGTGCCCGAATCGCACGTATTAAAGATCAAGACGGTGCGTATCACTATGTTCTAGCTTCTACGAAGATGAAGACAGGCATGAAGATTGCCAGTGGAGATGAAATTGATATTGAGCATGGGAATCGTTTGCCGCTAAGTTCAATTCCAGCTGGCAGTATTATTCACGCTATTGAGCTTCAGCCAGGACGTGGTGCACAAATTGTTCGTTCAGCAGGCGCTCGTGCGCAACTTGTAGCCAAAGAAGGTAACAATGTTCAAATTAAGCTACCAAGCGGTGAAGTCCGAACTGTTCATAAGACGTGTACTGCAAGTCTCGGTGCAGTTGGTAACGAGCAGCATAAAAACATCAAGATAGGCAAAGCGGGTCGAAGTCGGAAGATGGGTCGCAGGCCGTCAGTCAGAGGTGTTGTTATGAACGCTGTTGATCACCCACACGGTGGAGGTGATGGTGGCTCACACGGTGTTGGCCGCAACCCGGTAACACCATGGGGCCAAAAGACGCTTGGCTATCGAACTCGACGGCGCAAAAGCACAAATAAATCAATTATCCGTAGTCGGCACGAAGCGAAACGAAGGTAGGAGAAGTATATGAGTCGATCACTAAAAAAAGGACCTTTTGTAGATCCGAAGTTAGCAAAGAAAATCGAAGCACTTGGCAGCGATGACCGGACAATAGTAAAGACGTGGGCCCGTGCAAGCACTATTCCTCCAGAGTTTGTTGGCCGTACAATTGCCGTTCACAACGGGAAAGTTCATGTTCCGGTTTTTATTACTGAAAATATGGTCGGGCACAAGCTCGGAGAGTTTGCCCCTACGCGCAAGTTCCGTACTCATGGTGGCAAGCTCGCGAAAGGAGCCAAGTAATGTCTGTGGTTGCGATTGCAAAATCAGTTCGAATTGCTCCGCGGAAAGTGGGCGTTGTTGCATCATTGGTGCGGGGCCGAAGTGTGTCGGATGCTGTTACTATCCTTGAGCATACTCCTCGTCGGTCTGCGACTGCAGTAAAAAAGGCAGTTCAGAGTGCTGCAGCGAATGCCGACTACAATCACAACTATAAACCCGAGACACTTACGATTACTGAAATAACTGTAACGCCAGGTCCTCGATATAAACGATATCGGCCTGCAGCGCGTGGCATGGCTTTACCGTACGAAATGAAATCGTCACACATTCGAGTTGTTGTTGATGGACAAAAACGACAGCCAAAGAAGAAAGCAACTAAGGCAACAGCAAATAAGGAGGCCAAATAATGGGGCAAAAAGTTAATCCAATTAGTATGCGCCTCCAGGTTAATAAAAACTGGCGGAGCAAATGGTTCGCCGACAAGCGCGATTATGCGAAGTTTTTAACTCAAGATCTTGAAGTGCGAAAACTCATCGATAAAAAACTCGGCTCCCGAGCATCTATAAATAAAGTCGATATTGAGCGATCTCCAAACCTCGTATCTGTTACTATTCAAACAGCAAAGGCTGGTGTTGTTATAGGGCGAGGCGGTGCAGGCGTCCAAGAGCTGAAGTCTGCCATCGAAAAAATTTATGGAATCCCTGCACGCGTAAACATTGAAGAACTTAAGAAACCAGAACTATACGCAAAGCTTGTAGCAGAAAACATTGCCTACCAGCTGGAAAAGCGAATTGCTTTTCGCCGTGCGACCAAACAAGCAGCTGCTGCAACTATGCGCGCAGGTGCAAAAGGTATTCGCATTGAGGTTGCTGGTCGTTTAGGCGGAGCAGAGATGAGTCGCATGGAGCGGACAGTAGAAGGTAGTGTGCCGCTGCATACAGTTCGCGCAGATGTTGATTACCACGCTGCCCGTGCACAGTACCCAGGATCTGGCATAATCGGCGTGAAGGTATGGATCTACAAAGGGGAGGCCCGATAATGTTAATGCCGAAACGAACAAAACATCGCAAGGTCTTCAAAGGACGAGTACGTGGCCCAGCTACAAGTGGTAACTATATATCTTTTGGTAATTACGCCCTGCAGTCGCAAGGCCATGAACGTATAACAAGTCGCCAGATCGAGTCGGCGCGCCAGGCTATGACACGTTACATCAAGCGTGGCGGAAAGATTTGGATTCGAATTTTCCCCCACCTGTCTGTCAGCCGAAAAGCGCTCGGTACGAAAATGGGGTCAGGTAAAGGAAACCCAGAATTTTTTGTCGCTCGAGTAAAGCCAGGTACGATTTTATTTGAAATGCAAGGAGTTAGTGAAGACGTTGCCCGAGAGGCTATGCGCCTAGCGGCCCACAAACTCCCTATCAAGACTCGCTTTATTGTTAAGGAGGATAGATAGATGACGATTTCAGACTTTCGAAAGATGAAGACCGAGGATTTGACCAAAGAAAGCAGCAAGCTTCGCGATGAACTTGCTGATATGAAGCGTCGCGTAAGAACGGGTGAGCTGCAAAACGTCAGAGCTATTCGACATAAACGAAAAGATCTCGCACGGGTAATGACCGTCCTAAGCGAGCAACTAGTAAAGGAGACACGTAATGGCTAAGTCCTTCATTGGTGTTGTGTCATCTGATAAGGCCGATAAGACGATTGTTATTGCTGTCGAGAATCGGAAAACACACCCAGTCTATAAAAAGCAATATTCAGTAACGAAGAAGTTTATCGCGCATGACGAGAAAAATGAGGCTGCAATTGGCGACACGGTACAAATCGTCGAGACGAAGCCGATTAGCCGCCGAAAGCGATTTGCGCTGGCAAAAATTGTAAGTCGCGCGCCGATTAAGCATGAAGAGGCATCGCCAGAGCAGCCGGAGGAAGAGAAATGATACAGCAAGAATCACGAGTAAATGTGTGTGACAATTCTGGAGCAAGAGAGTTGCTTTGTATTCGTGTGCTTGGTGGTACTCGGCGTCGTTATGCTCGAGTCGGTGATGTGATAGTTGCTTCAGTAAAACAAGCTAGCCCGAGCGGCGGCGTAAAGAAGAAGTCAGTCGTCCGTGCAGTAATTGTACGTACAAAGGACAAGATTCATCGAAAAGACGGCTCTACTATCGCCTTTGACGATAATTCAGCAGTAATTATCGGTGAAGACAAGCAACCGAAAGCAACTCGAATTTTTGGTCCTGTCCCTCGAGAATTACGCGAGCAGGGCTATACAAAAATAATTAGCTTAGCACCGGAGGTACTCTAATGGGTAACACCGAAAATACTGTTTATAAAATTCGGCTTAAAAAAGGCGATACAGTTGTCGTACGTTCCGGTAAATACAAAGGAAAAACAGGTAAGGTTACGAAGACGCATCCGAAAATTAATGCTGTTACCGTTGAAGGTGTTAACGTTGTAAAGCGGCACGTTAAGCCAAACCGTGAGCACCCACAAGGTGGGATAATTGATGAGACGCGACCGATAAACGTAAGCAAAGTTGGCATCGTTGACCCTGCTGCAAAGGGCCAAAAGAAGAAGCCGGTTAGGATTGGCTATAAGGTTGACGCAAAAGGCAAGAAAACGCGTATTGCACGACCATCGGGCAAGGAGATAGAATAATGACTGCTAAATCAAAAACTGATACATATACCCCACGTCTTAAAGCCAAGTACTTTGAGTCAATTCGTTCAGAACTTCGTGATGAACTAGGTTTGTCGAACATTAACGAGGTACCGAAACTGCAAAAAGTTGTGGTCAACGTTGGTGCTGGGCGGGCTAAGGATGACAAGAAGTTACTTGAAGTTGCATCTAATACATTAAGGAAGATCACTGGCCAGCAACCGATCGAAATACCTGCGAAAAAAGCTGTAGCAGGATTTAAGCTTCGTGAAGGTAACAAGATTGGGTTAAAGGTGACTTTGCGTGGTGATAGGATGTATGAGTTCACTGACAGGTTAATCTCACTAATTCTTCCAAGGCTGCGAGACTTCCGTGGTGTTAATACTAAAGCGTTTGATAAGTCAGGCAACTACAGCATTGGCATCTCAGATCAATCAGTGTTCCCTGAGCTAACGTATGAAGAAACAACTACAGTGCACGGTTTGCAGGCTGTGTTTGTTATAGAGTGTCAGCAGCCCGAACACGCAAAAGCACTTTTGCAGAAGTTTGGCATGCCATTTGAAAAGAAAGGCAAGGAGTAAACACATGGCCAGAAAATCTATGATCGTAAAAGACAAAAAACGCCAAAAAATGATTGATAAGTACGCCAAAAAGCGTGCTGAGCTTAAAGAGCTTGGTGATTATGAAGCTTTGCATAAGCTACCACGTAATTCATCTCCAACACGTCGAACGAATCGCTGCAGTCAGACAGGTCGATCAAAGGGATACATGAGGCAGTTTGGCCTCTCCAGGATTTCTTTCCGTGAGCATGCAAGTAAGGGCGAAATACCCGGCGTAACTAAATCGAGCTGGTAAACGAGAGGATAAATTATGAAAAAAACTACTACAGTACTAAACGATCCTATAGCTGATATGCTTACGAGAATTCGTAATGCAATAGCTGTGCGCAAATCTGAAGTGTTTATCCCTCACTCAAAGGTGAAAGAATCCGTTGCTCGTATACTTGCAAAAAATAAGTTTATTGACGACATTAAAGTAGAATCTGCGCCTGTTGGCAAAATGATGAAAATTGTCATTAATAGCCCAACGAGCAATCCACGAATTACCGAAATATCACGGATGAGCAAACCGGGCAGACGATACTATTCAGGGTCAGATGCAATACCTGTGGTAAAACGTGGGCGCGGCATCGTGATTGTTTCGACGAGCAAAGGAATGGTTACTGGTGACGAAGCCAAAAAACTTGGCCTTGGTGGTGAATTAATTTGTAAGGTTTATTAAAAACGGAGATATTAAATATGAGTCGAATAGGAAAACTACCGATTGAGATTCCAAGCGGTGTGACAATTACTGTCGACCCTGAGACAATAACTGTCAATGGGCCGAAAGGTTCGTTGTCTCAGGCAGCATTACCGGGAATTACGGTAAGGCAAACAGATAATAATATTATCGTCGAGCGTGCATCAGATGCTCCCGAGCACCGCTCAAAACACGGACTGTTGCGTACACTCGTAGCCAACATGGTGACTGGAGTTACAAAAGGATTTGAAAAAAAGCTTGAAATAAATGGAGTCGGTTTTCGGGTCTCCCAATCAGGGAATGGCTTAAAGTTTAGTCTTGGGTATTCACACGACGTAGAATACGCGTTGCCGACTGGTGTAACTGCAACTGTAGAACAGAATATTATTACGGTTAGCGGTATTGATAAACAACAAGTGGGTCAGGTCGCAGCAGAGATCAGAGCGTTGAGAAAGCCAGAGCCTTACAAGGGTAAAGGCATTAAGTATGTCGGAGAAAGAATTATACGTAAAAGCGGCAAGTCCGGTAAGGAAGCATAGAGGTTGATATATGAATAGGTTACAGAAAAAAAATCAGAATTTATTTCAGCGGAAATTCCGCATTCGTTCGCGTATACAAGGTACGACTCAGCGGCCCCGGCTATCCGTCTTTATTAGTAAGAAACATATATCTGCTCAACTTATCGACGATGTGGCACATCATACGATCGCAAGTGCAACCACTGTTGGTCATGGAGCAAAACTGAATGGCTCAATGAGCACCAAAGCGGGCGAGATTGGTAAGGAGATTGCCAAAAAAGCCAAAAAAGCGAATGTTAAAACTGTTGTTTTCGATCGAAATGGTCGCTTATATCATGGTAGAGTTAAGGCGCTTGCAGAAGCTGCTCGTGCAGAGGGATTGGAGTTTTAGGGTATAGCTATGCAAAGAGAACGAACGAACAAGAAAGAGTTTATTAAAGAAGAAAAGCAGTTTGATGAACGTGTGATTAATATTGACCGCGTTGCACGGGTCGTGAAGGGCGGACGTCGCTTTAGGTTTCGTGCTCTAGTGGTTGTTGGAGACCATAAGGGTAGTGTTGGTATTGGGGTTTCCAAAGGTGCTGACGTAACTACTGCAATCAGCAAAGCGGTTGATGTAGCGAAGAAGAATATCGTAAAAGTCGCATTGTATAAGCATACGATACCCCACGAAGTTGAAGCTAAGGTTTCAGGTGCCAATGTACTTATTAAACCTGCATCGCCCGGAACCGGTATTATCGCTGGTGGAGCGGTACGTGTTGTTCTTGAAGTTGCCGGTATTAGTGACGTGTTATCGAAATCGCTCGGATCGTCAAATAAGGTAAATATTTCGTACGCAGTACTTGAAGCCTTGAAGCAGCTAAAGCCGAAGAAAGATTGGATCACAACCACGGTTCGACCGAAAGAAAAGAAGGCTACAAAAGCGAAAGGTAGTTCAGAATGAAATACAATGACTTAAACTTGAGCGCCGCAAAGAAAGCAAAACGAGCTGGTCGCGGTATAAGTGCTGGACGCGGAAAAACCGCTGGTCGCGGCACGAAAGGACAAAGAGCGAGAGCTGGTAGTGGCAGAAAACCTGGCTTTGAAGGTGGACAAAATCCGCTTCTTCAGCGAATACCAAAGCTTCCTGGATTTCGTTCAATCAGAGCGAAAACAGATAATGTCTACACAGGACAACTCGATTCCATAAAAGCAAAAACGATAGATAATTTTAGCCTGTTTGATGCTGGTTTGGTTTCAAGCCCGTATACACGGGTAAAGCTTATAAACAAAGGTGAAGTGTCAAAAAAAGTTTCAGTGAAGCTTCAAGGCGCAACCGAGTCTGCAGTCAGTGCCGTGCAAAAAGCCGGAGGTACATATACGCAGGTACCTCAGGTAAAACGCCAGGCAAAGACAGAGTCGAAGAACGACAAAAAATAAAAATCTAATGACGCATTATAATCAAATGGCACTATGCGTTATACTTACAGCTAGATTTAAAACAAACGTGAGGGAAACGTAAGCACATGAACTGGAAAATTATCTGGAGGTCATTGAGAAACTCTGATATGACAAATCGCCTATTAGCGGTTTTAGGTATCATTTTGGTTTTCCGGATCATGGCAGTTATTCCAATCCCTGTAAGTGACCCTGTAACGTTGCGTGAGTTGCTAGATACCGTGCTAACTGCTGGCGGCGGTTCGCAGTTTCTGAGCTTCTTAAATCTTGCATCGGGTGGCGCATTGGCCAACTTCTCGATTATGATCGTTGGGCTCATTCCTTATATTAATGCATCGATTATCATGCAGTTGCTTACTCGGGCAATCCCGAAGCTGGAAGAGTTAAACAAAGAAGGTGAATTTGGCAGAAAGAAAATCAACCAGTATACAAGGATGTTGACATTCCCGCTCGCGATTATTCAGTCTGTCGGGGCAATATTCTTACTTCGCCAAGCGATTGCTTCAATTGAAGGTACTGCCGTTACAGATATATCTGCTGGCGTCGGGCTCACACAATGGATACTAATGGTGAGCACACTGACTGCTGGCTCAATGATATTGATGTGGATGGGTGAGCAAATTACGGAAAAAGGCGTCGGAAACGGTATCTCGCTTCTGATTACCGCTAGCATCGTAAGCGAACTTCCGGTGACGATCAGAGCACTAGGAGGTTCAATAGTTGATCAAAACTACTCACTTGATCTGTTTGGCCGTTCATTGCCGATTAATACGACACAACTAATTGTTGCCGTGATAATCACCTTATTCGTACTCATATTAACTGTACTGGTCGTAAAGCTTAACGAGGCTGCTAAACGCCTCACGGTCCAGTACGCAAAACGTGTGCAAGGGAACCGTACTTATGGCGGCGTGACAACGACCCTGCCTGTAAAAATGATCACAGCAGGGGTTATACCGATTATATTTGCAGTTGCATTTTTGAGCATACCTAGTTTTGCAGGGCAGCTTTTGCTGGGAACTGATAATCCGCAGTGGCAAGCAATCGGCGCAAACTTATCCGAGTGGTTTGCCCCTCCTACTGCGCAGGCGTTTATTGAAGGTGGTTTAACATTTTATATTTATCCGATAACGTACTTCGTGCTTGTCTTTGCGTTTACTTTTTTCTATACAAATATAACGTTTAACGCAAAAGAAATTTCAGAAAATCTGCAAAAACAAGGCGGCTTTATTGAAAACATCCGTCCCGGGAAAGAGACTGAAAAGTACCTAGGGAAAGTCGTTAACCGTCTTACGCTATTCGGCGCTACTTCACTCGGCCTTATTGCAACAATTCCAATCATCGGAGAAGTGTTTTTAGGCAACAACTTAGCCATCGCTGGCACAAGTATTTTGATTCTTGTTGCTGTTGCCCTTGAGTCACTGAGAAAGATCGAATCTCGAGCAATGATGATCACGTATGACCAGTATGAACAGCCTGATTTCTTCGGTGAACTAGGTGAAGATCAGCCAAAAGACAGCGAAAAATCTACTAAAAAAACTTCTCTAAAGACACGTATACTCCGCAACAAAAATAAAAATGAGAAGAAAAAATAATAAAACACTTTACAGACAGCTTACACTACTGTTATAATCAACCCTTGTTATATTTGTATGGCTAAAAATAAGGAAGTAATCGAGTTAGACGGTGTTATCACTGAGGCATTACCGGGAACACAGTTTCGGGTTGAGCTCGAGAACGGCCATCAAATCATAGCTCACGTCGCTGGTAAAATGAGGAAGTATTATATCCGACTTGTGCCAGGAGACAGCGTGAAGGTAGAATTGACACCTTACGATCTTACTAAGGGTCGGATAACCTTCCGTAAATAAGTTTTATCAATTCAATTAAGCAGTGTGTCATCACAAGCGAAAAAGGAGATGATCCGCATGAAAGTGCGTGCAAGCGTTAAAAAAATCAGCCCTGACGACAAGATTGTCCGCCGAAAAGGCCGGGTTTACGTAATAAATAAGTTTAAGCCAAAGCATAAGCAGAGGCAGGGGTAGTTTATGGCTCGTATATCTGGCGTAGTTATTCCTGACGCAAAGCAAGTACAAATAGCTTTGACGTATGTTTATGGAATAGGCCGTACAACAAGCAGTGAAATATTAGCTAAAACAAAAATAGATCCAACAGTACGGGTAAAGGACCTTACGGATGCAGAGATATCTAAAATACAAGATTGTATTAATGAATCATATTCTGTCGAAGGTGATCTTCAGCGAGCTGTTTCTGGAAATATAAAGCGCTTGAAGGATATCGGTACTTACCGTGGGCTTCGGCACAAAGCCGGCTTACCGGCACGTGGCCAACGAACTCGAACAAATGCTAGAACACGTCGTGGCAAGAAAATTGCTGTTGGTGGAGCTAAGAAAAAGGCACCCGCTAAAACCTAGCGTAGAAGGGAAGCAGAGAATATTTTATGAGTGAAGATAAGAAGGCAGTCGCACCAAAAGCGAAGACGAAGAAAAAGAAAGTGAAGCGCTCAGTTCCGTACGGGCAACTTCATGTGCTAGCAACGTTTAATAATACAATCGTAACCTTTACTGATCAGTCTGGCGGAGTCCTTGTTAGCTCAAGTGCTGGAGCCTGTGGGTTTCGAGGCAGTAAAAAATCAACAGCTTATGCTGCGCAAGTTGCAGCCGACAAAGCTGCAGAGGCGGTTAAGCAGCTACACGGTATGAGCAAGGTGGACGTATTTGTGAAGGGTATTGGACTCGGTCGAGAAGCAGTTGTCCGGGCAATGCAGGGCAACAATATTCAAGTAGAGACTCTGACCGATGTGACTGGCGTGCCGCATGGCGGTTGCCGTCCGAGAAAGGCAAGGAGGGTATAGTTACAATGGCACGAGACAGACACTCAATAGTTAAAATGAGCCGACGCGAAGGGTACGCCTTGCACCCGAAGGCTCATAAGGCACTAGTTAAACGATCGACACCACCAGGTGAGCAGGGGAAGGGCCGACGAAGCAAGCCAAGCCAATATTCAATACAGTTACGCGAAAAACAAAAAGTAAAACGGCTGTATGGTTTACTTGAGCGCCAGTTTAGTAATTTGATGAAAGAGGCAGCAAAAAGTAAGGGTCAATCCGGTGCAACCTTACTTCAATTTCTTGAGAGTCGACTTGATAACGCAGTCTATAGGGCCGGATTTGCTCCGTCTCGCAGAGCTGCCCGACAGCTCGTAACACATGGTCACTTTATGCTTAATGGTCGCCGTGTAGACATTCCGTCAATTCGTCTTAAGCCTGGCGATACCATAACCATTCGCCCGAAGAGCAAGACATCAGAATATTTCAAGAAAATCGATGATACTAGCCCTGCGCCATCAGAAAAACCAGCTTGGCTTAAGGTTAGTCGTAAAAAATTCGAAATCGTTACATCCGGTTTACCATCAAGAGAAGATGCCGAGCCAGATATTAATGAGCAATTAATCGTAGAGTACTATTCACGGTAAGGGAGGCCGAAAAAAGTATGTCAAATCTAATTCACACACCAGGACTTGTTAACGTTGAAGATCACAGTGACTCTAACGCTACATTTACTATCGAGCCATTGCACACCGGATACGGTATGACGCTTGGAAATTCGTTACGACGGGTTTTACTGTCGAGTATATCTGGCGCCGCAATTACAGGCTTTAAAATCGAAGGAGCAACTCACGAATTCACTACCGTTCCAGGAGTAAAAGAGGACATCGTTCAGATAATGTTAAATTTAAAAGGTGTCCGTTTTCAAGTTTATGGAGATGAGCCACAAACGCTACGTATTGTTAAAAAAGGCAGCGGTTCCGTTACTGCTGCGGATATTCAGACTAATGCAGACGTAGAAGTTGTTAATTCTGATCATGTAATCGCTACGATTGATGACCCAAAAAGCAGCATAAGTATTGATATCGTGGTAGAGACGGGCAGAGGGTACCGGACAATTGAAGAGGTAGCTGAGCGAAAAAAATCCGACCTCATTGCTGTCGATGCAGTGTTTAGCCCAGTCACTCGGGTACGCTATAAAGTTGAGGATACTCGTGTTGGGCAAATTACTGACCTGGATAAGCTACTGATAACTGTCGAAACTGACGGCACAATTACTCCTCGTGATGCTTTCGAGGAAGCTGCTGCCATTTTAGTCAACCAGTACACTGCGCTAGCAGGACAGACTAAGGTTGAGGCCGGAGCGCCACTTACGAGCCAGACAATTGAAGCTGAACCTGAATCTGAGGAGCCAGCTGAGTTGATGACGCCGATTGAGGATCTTAATTTATCTGCTCGTACAACAAATGCCCTTATTAACAACGATGTTCATACGTTAAAAGACCTATTCTCCCTAAGCGATGTCGAGCTACGAGAGTTAAAAGGGTTTGGCAATAAGGCACTTGATGAAGTAAAAGATAAAATGGCTGAATTGGAGCTTTAATTCATGCATCGTCACGGTTATAAGGGTAGAAAATTCCATCGAGAAACGGATCAGCGCAGGGCGATGATGAAAAGCCTGGCAGATTCTCTTATTGAGCACGGCTCAATTGAGACTACGATCTCCAAGGCCAAAGAGCTTCGACCATATGTTGAAAAGCTTGTAACAAAAGCAAAGAAAGGCGATCTGCATAACAGGCGTCAAATAATCTCTAAGTTACATACACTTTCAAGTGCGCACAAACTCGTTGATGAGATTGCTCCAAGGCTAAAAGGCAGGACGAGCGGTTATTTACGAATCGAACGCACGACTGCCCGCCGTGGAGATAACGCACAAATGGCACGTATAGAGTTTGTAGACGACATTGCATCTGCTTCAGTATCTCCAGCACCAGATAGCAACAGTCAAGATGCCAAGCCAAAAACGAGTCCAGCGGCTAGCCTGAAAAACGCACCAAAATCATCAGCAGAGAAGCCAAAGCCACAGAAAGCGAAGAGATAGGAGTAAAGGCATATGAAGACATATAGTCAGAAACCGGCAGATGTTACAAGGGACTGGTTCCTTGTTGATGCTAGCGAAGCTCCATTAGGAAGAGTCGCGACGGAAATTGCAAAACTACTTTCCGGTAAGCAAAAACCAAGCTTTACTCCGCACACAGATGGTGGAGATTACGTAGTTGTCGTTAATGCAGAGAATGTTCAGGTTACTGGTGATAAAAAGACTAAAAAGGTATATTACCGACACAGCGGTTACCCAGGCAGTATTCGCGAAACAACTCTCGATGAGTTGTTGGTAAAAAACCCAGCAAAAGCGGTTGAAAAGGCTGTGTTTGGCATGCTGCCGAAGAATAAGCTTCGGGATGAGAGAATGAAGCGGCTAAAGGTCTACGCTACTGATCAACACAATCATGAAGCTCAAAAGCCAGTAAAACTGCCACTTAATAAGGAGTCTAAGTAATGGCGAATAAACACTATCATTACGGGTTGGGACGGCGCAAAAGTGCAACTGCTCGCGTTAGGTTGCAAAGCGGCAACGGCAAATTTGTCGTTAACGGTAAAGAAGTAAAAGAGTACTTTAACACCAGTAAGCCGCTCCTGTATGAGATTGCTCGGCCGTTTGGAGCAGTCGACCTAGAAGCAGCAAAGTTTGACGTTAGCGTTGTTGTAAGTGGAGGCGGACGAACTGGCCAAGCCGAAGCAATTCAGCTTGGTATCGCCAAAGCACTTACCGCCCTAAACGAGGATCTTAAAGGCACCCTGCGCCGGGCTGATTTGCTCGGGCGCGATCCAAGAGAGAAAGAGCGTAAGAAGCCAGGTCTCCGTGGCGCTCGTCGTAAACAACAGTTTACGAAGCGTTAAAAGCTTGACAGCTTTTTATCTAAGCCGTATCTTTTACGTATGAAAACACAACTGCGAACCAGCTATGTATTTTGGTTTACCGGGTTTACACGGGCGGTTCGCTTTGTATTTATAAAAATGTGAGTAGATAGATAATCAGACAAAGTAAAATCCGCCTTTCGTAGGCGGTTTTTTTAATGAAAGGACATATGGAATGACAACTGCTTCTCGCGAGCAAATAAAAGCTGAAACAGATCCAAGCGCTAGTATCACCGAATTGAATGGCATCAATGGCGAAGTTGAGCTATCAGAGCGTATTATTAATGCAGTATCTGCTGATGCCAAGCTGTTTGATTATATAGTGCTTCATATTGCTCATAATCGCGCCGAAAAAATTTCAGCTGATACAGGGAAGGTCATCGGCCAAGTAATAGCGAGCCAGATTGAAGCAACCTATCTCGAAATTCACAGTCGGTTACAGTCCGATGTATAAACATGTCGCTAACTACGATATAATAGAGGTAATCTTATGAGCAAACCAGTAATATTAACGGGTCTAAGAGCAAATAAAGACCTGCACATCGGAAATTATTTAGGTGCTTTGTTGCCCATGATTGATATTGCCCGTCAGAAAGCTGGGGATTATCAGATTAATTTGTTCGTACCCGATCTTCATAGCTTCACGACACCGATTGATCACACAAAACTGCAGACATCAATCATTGAAACCGTTAGAACATACCTCGCCCTTGGCTTTCCGGTTGAGCATACTGACGTGCACGTCTACCGCCAGAGCTACATATCTGCACACAGTGAGCTAACGTGGATATTAAGCTGCTTTACTGGCGTAGGAGAGATGGGGAGGATGACACAATTTAAAGAGAAGTCTGGAAAAATATATGACGAAAATTCCGGGGCAGTCAACGAACTAAGGGAGTCAGACACACATACTCATACTGTCGAGCAAGCTAAAGTTTATGAATACATTAAATCGAGAGTATCGGTAGGCCTGTTTAGTTATCCGATATTAATGGCTGCAGATATTTTGTTGTACCAGGCAACGTATGTGCCCGTGGGTGACGATCAAGCACAGCATCTTGAATTTACCCGAGATATTGCTGAACGGATGAACAGCAAGTTCGGCGAATTGTTTACGGTTCCAGAGCCAGTACAAAAGCAGCACGAATTTTTTGGTAAAGACCAAGGGTTACGCATACGTGACCTTGCAGACCCAAGTAAAAAAATGAGTAAAAGCGATGATACGGGTAAAGGTGTTATCTTCCTGTCTGATACCCCAGAATCAGCCACAAAAAAGATTATGTCAGCAACTACAGACAGTTTAGAAAACATTCAATACGACTATGAGACCCGACCTGGTATTAGTAATTTGCTGGATATACTCGAGCTATTTGGCGGTGATAAACGCCAATTCATTGGCCAAACGCAGTACGGACCACTTAAATCAGCGGTCTCAGAAGCTGTGCGTGGCTTTTTAGCGGCACATCAAGCCAAGCTCGCAGAAATCAGTCCAGATCATGCAGTTGCTGCGCTGGAGCAGGGGGAGTCAACTGTACGCCCTGTAGCCCAACAGACCCTCCTGCGCATACAACAAGAAGTCGGGCTTCGACCAAATAAGAACTAGTGACATGAAATTAACAGTGTCACCAGCAGAGGATAAAAATAGACTCGATCATTTTTTAGCAGATCAATTTGGTGATGTAAGTAGAAGTTTTCTCCAGTCGCTTTGCAAAACCGACCAAGTATTAGTAAATGGCAAGCCAGAAAAATCAGGGTATAGGCTGCGATGGGGTGATACTATTGAGCTTCTATATGACATGGCTACTACTGGGGTAGTTCCAGACATATCTATACCAATCATATACGAAGATAGTTCCGTGCTTGTCGTTAATAAACCTTCCGGAGTACTGAGTCACGCATTAAGCAAGTTTAAGAACGAGCCGAGCGTTGCGAGCTTCTTGCGTCAGCGTACTGGGCGAAGAGATGCGGCGGGTAATAATGTTCGTTATGGCATCGTGCATAGGCTCGACAGGCTGACGAGCGGCGTGATGGTATGTGCAAAAAACGATGAGGTTATGAAACACCTTCAGCGTCAGTTTTCTGATAGAAAGGTGACAAAAAAATATATTGCGGTTACATCCGGCATACCGAAACATCGTTCAGCAACTATAAATGTGCCGCTTGAACGTAATCCGAAAGCGCCCGCTACCTTTAGGCCAGGTAAAAACGGCAAGGTTGCCGAAACCTCTTACAAGGTGCTAGGTACTCATGCGAAGCGAGCCCTCGTGGAGCTCAAACCAAAAACCGGTCGAACACATCAGCTTCGTGTACATTTATCATATATCAACTGTCCTATTGTTGGCGATCAACTGTATGGCGGTGACAAAGCCGACAGGCTTTATTTGCACGCGAGCGAACTGTCAGTACAGTTGATCGACGGAACGCTCCAAACATTCCGAGCGCCACTTCCATCAGAATTTAATGATAGGGTCGGTGACAATAAATGAAGCTTTTACTTAATGCAGCTACGGCAGCTTCTATACGGCAAATTATTAAGCAAAAGCCGCAAGGAGTACTTGTCTTGGGTAACGAGGGAGCAGGCAAATCTTCGGTTGCTCACTATATTGCTGATGCTTTTCTAGGTGCTAACTTCAAGAAGAGCCATGGAATATATAAAATTGAGCCGGATGATAAAGGGGTAATATCTATCGACGAGGTACGTAAAATAAGAGGTATTTTGAAGCTAAAAGTACCAAGCAACAATGACAAGGTGTCGCGTCGGCGCATTATCGTGATTCGTGATGCGCACATGATGCAAGATGCGGCGCAGAACTCGCTACTAAAAACACTTGAGGAACCGCCCGCAGATACGTCGATAATCCTAACTGCAACTTCAAAAAATCGACTGCTTCCTACTGTAGTATCGCGGTTAACAGCAATTACAGTATTACCGCTTCGCTTCGAAGAAACAGAGCTGAGCGATAACGAGATCACTACTGCACAACGCAAGCAAGCTTTTCATTTAAGCGGCGGTAACGCCGGCTTATTTATGGCATTGGCACGAAATGAAGCTAGTCATCCTTTACTAGAAGCTATGACCCGTGCAAAAAATATACTTACTTCTCCAACATATGAAAGGATGCTCTATGTTGACGAGCTAGTGAAAGAGCCGAACCAAATTAACGCAGTACTCTACTGTATGAAGAGGATACTCGAGTATAAGTTGCACCAAAACTCAGGCCAGAAACAAGCAAAGCAGCTAAAAAAGTGCTTGGAGGTTGAATCTAGCCTTCACGGTTCGGCAAATAAGAAGCTTCTGTTAACTGACTTATTTTTGGAAGTGTAGTAAACTATTTACCAGATGTTTGAGATTGCATTATTGTTTGGTTTCGGAGCATTGACGCTGCACAATTTAAGAGTGCGCGACGAGGAGGCCCTTATAGTACCTCAGAAGATAAGTGAGCGACTTGGTAAATTATGGGACATTGCTCATCAGGGTATGCGGGATAAGCGCTTTACAAGGGCGGAGAAGGCGCTATTAACTATTTTAAAAATTGACAAGAAGAACGCGGCTGCCTATAACCGGCTCGGTATACTGTATGCGAAACAAAAAGAATACAAAGATGCAATTGATTGCTTTGAGATTGCGAGCAGTATTGAGCCAACCGCCTCAAGTCTTCATAACCTTGGTTTGATATACTACGAAACAGAGAATTATGAACGAGCAGCAGTAGCCTTTGAGCAGGCGCTTCGCCTCGAAGACAATCTAGCTGCACGTCATATTGCATACGCGAAAGTACAAGAAAAACTCGATAACAAAAAACTCATGCTAAAGGAATTACAAAAAGCTGTTGAAATTGAGCCCAGTCGTGAGAGCTTTAGTCTGCTCATGAAAGCGTATGATGAGATGGGCATGAAAGCAGAAGCTGATCAAATTGAAGACAAACTCAAGCGAACCAGGAAAAAACGCTCAACAACCAAGCAGTCTGTGAAGCGTCCAAGAAAAGTTGTGATTTAACCTCTGTTTTGCTACACTTTTCTGGTACCATAAAAAGTGGTCGCTTTACCTACGGCCTGCATGTGAATAAAAGCGAGCTTGGGTAAATATATACCTACGCCGTTGTAGCTCAGTGGTAGAGCACTTCCATGGTAAGGAAGGGGTCACGAGTTCAAATCTCGTCAACGGCTCCATGTTAACATTTTGTTCTTTTATTTTGACTCGCAGGGATAGTGAAGCGGTCAAACACGTCTGACTGTAAATCAGATGGCTTATGCCTTCGGGGGTTCGAATCCCTCTCCCTGCACCATTTGTGCCACCTTAGCTCAGCTGGTTAGAGCGGCTGTTTTGTAAACAGTAGGTCATCGGTTCGAATCCGATAGGTGGCTCCATTTCTACTCCTACTCTAGAAAATTTTATAATTTCAGGTTTTTAAGTTATAATTTGTAAAAATAACTAATCTATTAGCAGTGCTGATAATTCATAAGTGAACAGCATGCAATTCATGAGCCAGAAAGGATACTGTCATGGCAAAAAAAGGCGATAAGCGAAAAATCATTGGTTTGGTATCTGAAGAGAGTGGTCACAGGCACTACTATTCAACAAAGAACACAATGAACACTCCAGACAAGATTAGTATACGGAAGTATGATCCTGTGCTTCGGAAGCATGCTGTCTACGTAGAAACGAAAAAGAACCTCGGCCGGAACGAAGTAAAGCCAAAAAAGTAACCAGTTTACTTACTTTATAGACCCATCATTATTATTGTCTGCACGGGACAAATCTAAAACGGTGTTTACAAACTCAGCATGACTCCAAACTAATGGTGCCACGGATATAGAATCACCGGACTCGGGATGGATTTGCTCTGCCATTACACCGCTTGGAAGCGTATTATCAGCAGCCCATTTTAGCATTGACTTCGCTTTTTCGGTTTGGCCGTCTCTAATGTAGTATTGCGCCATCCATAGTGTGGTAACGAACCAGGGGTTCCCCATATATGGAGGCTGGGTAGCGAAATACTGATCATGCTCATAGCGCGGGACGCCACCAGAAGGTGACTTGTCCAATAGATATTTCTCTATCGCTGTAACACTCTTCTTCAATAGCGACTTATCTTTGCAATAATCGAACATCATAACACCGTATATACTAGATACATCAAGGATATTATCAAACTGCAGCGACTTTTCTATACCAGGCGACAAAATGCAGCCCTTCCTGAAATAACCCCTGTCCTCATAGAAAAATATTTCATGCGCTGACAGAAATGCACTTGCTCTATCTCTCCATCGAACAGCATCGTCAGGGTATCCAAAGTCCTCTGCAAAATCAGCTGCCACCAGCAGTGCCTGGTATGAAATTGCCACAGTATACGTAGTGGTTAAAAACTTTTCCTCCCATAAGTCATAGCTTGCGTGAGGTAGGCCGGTCTCTTCATCAACAAAAGTATCCAAGAAGTTTGCCATCGGTCGTACCATGGTCTCGTACAAGCTTTGAACGAAATCACTATCCCCAGAGTAGTGAAAATATTCACCTAGCATATAAAGAACTATTGCTGTTTCGTCCTGTTGAATCGCTAGTTCTTTGCGGTCATTTATAACCAAAGGGTGCCATGTGCTGCCAATAGATTTGTCTGGTTGGTACTTATGCATCAGATAACCTTCGTCAGTAATGATATCTCGACAGAAGTTAAAAAAATTCTTTGCCTCAGAGTAGTGACCTAATCGGATCAATGGCCAAATTGCGTAAGCGCCATCCCTAGGCCAGACATAACTATAGTAGTCTCTGCCATAGTTGTATATTGAAGAATCGCAAGACGCAATAATCCCTCCACGTTTGTCCGCATGGGCTTTAATGAGCATTAGAGATTTCTTGGTTAAATCCAGATACTCAGGTTTTATAGTATGGAGAGCGTTAGCGCTCTCGCTAAACCATTGATGCCAATAGTTTCTATTTCTATTGAATATTTCGGCTGCAGGGTTCTTTTTAATTTCATTATTAATCTTTTCAGCATTGTATTGTGAATCAGACGCAACAATCCAATACTCAATACTTTTTTCTTGCATTCCTTCTATGGTGTTCGAAAATCTGATGACGGAATCTACGCCACCGTGTTCTACTGCACTGCCGGAAAGCTCTCCATCTTCAGCGTCCCGAAATGTGCCTTCTTTTCCTTCAATACCAAAGTTTCCTACTGCGAATTGGTCGAAACTGGCAGTGCTACCTTCATGCCGCCCCGAAATAAGTAAACAGCATCGCCCTTTATAATCTAGAATGTAATGGTCGTCAGGGACGTAAAGCGCGGTATCAGCTCTTCCTCCACGGGATATCTGAAAAACTTGATGCATGAATATTCTAATCTCACGCTGGTGCTCGGAATGATTTACTATCGTTATCAAGCGAGCAAAAATATTTTGTGCATGATCAACTACGTCTTTCATTTTAAGCGTAAGAGCTAGTTTATTATTATGTAGTGTAACGGAGCTGATTAATGCATCTGTCTCGAAATCTACAGACGTCTCCCATTCTTTAGCTGAAACCCAAGAAAACGTTCCGTCTATCCAAACACCTATACGGTGACTGCCGAGACGAGAATTAGCAAGATTGTCTAACCCGACATACGGGTAATAAAAATCTTGTACGAGGCCGTTTTCATTCAACCCGACTGCTAGACTTCCGTTGCTAAGAATGACAGAACGACTCATTCGGGCAAGTAGCCTCTCTTTGCTAATCGATATTGTAAGTCGTGATAAGAATTCATAAAATTCATAAATGCTTCATAAGGAGACTCATACGGACTAAAGTAAGCATGTATATCACCGTCATTAAACCACTTTGTGCACATGTAATAAAAATGATCTGACGTTTGTAGTTTTCTCCAGTCTTCGATAAGCTCTAGGTCGCCTGTTTTAATGATTGGCGTCTGCAAATCATAAAGGGCAGTTATAGCTTGGTGTTGCATGGGGTTACCGAGCCAAGCGGACAAGTCTCTTTCGGTATCAGCCCAAGTAGTAGTGTGCTCAACATCAACAACATCGACCGGATCGTAACTGTTAGCAGCTTCAGTGATGGTCATAAATGTGTGATCACCCTTCTTGAGCCATTCGGCCGGTAAGTGTTCGAGAAAGCTGAAAATGCCGGTGTCTCCCCACTGGTGTTCTCCGAATGTCTCATAATCCATGAACAAATTAAAGTTTGTGGCATCGCCTGATTCGCTAAGCCAATGGGCGAATTTGTCGGCAGTTAACGGCCACTCACCCCACGCCTGATCTCCGAAGCGAAAGGCTATATCGTCGCTAAGCTTGTAATTCTTCATTAGTAAACGAATGTTGTCGGTGTACGTCGGTCGGTAGACGTAATTTGGGCTACGCCAACCGAGTACTGGATCCCAGCCCTCAGCGAGTATTGCTTGATACCCGGCTTTATCCGCCCAATAAGCAAGATCGTTATTGTACGCGAGCTCGGTATTACGAAAGGCGGTCGGTGTTTGTCCGAACAGTTGTTGGATTTTCTCTCGGTGCATCGCAACCTGCATTTCAAATTCTGCCTGCGAGTAAAAGAATGCGAGACTATGGTGATATGTTTCTGCGACAATCTCGACTCTGCCAGTGCTGACAAGATCTTGGAAAGATTTAAGTGCACGAGGAGCCCATCGTTCTAACTGTTCAAGGAGGGTTCCGGTAATTGAAAGGCTTAGCTTGAACTCCGGATATGTGTCTAAGAGTTGTTTTAAGATACGATTTGTCGGCAGATAGGACTTTTCTGCTACCTTATGAACAATACGCTCGTTACTTGTTCTGTCGTCGTAGTGTGCGTTGAAGTAATCGTGCTTGTTGCCGGCATCGTATATAGTGTAGTGTCTAATCCGATATGGTTGATGGACGTGCATGTATAAAACGATAGACTTTTTCATGCGTGAGCTCTTTCAATGTGTGATGAGTAGGTAGCAATTAGTTTGTTGGCTGCGTCAGTCCAGCTAAGTCGCACGTACTCTTTATGTATGTTCGCGTGGAGTTCATCCCGTAAAGAGTCGTTCGTAACTACAGCCGTGATTTGATTCGCCATCTCGTCGACGTCCCAAAAATCTATCTTTAAACAGTTTTTCATAATTTCGGCAACGCCAGATTGTTTGCTAATAAGCGACGGAGTGCCGTAACCGGCTGCTTCAAGCGGAGTTAAGCCAAACGGCTCAGAAACAGAAGGCATGACGAAAATATCACCAATAGCGTATGAGTCGCGCCACTTTTTTCCGCGTTGAAACCCAGTAAATACGACGTTACGACTAATGCCAAGCTGAGCGGCTAACTCAATTAATTCACGTTCCTGGTCGCCGCTTCCAACAAGCAGAAACAGGGTTTTAGGATTTTGGTGAATAACCTCTTTCGCTGCATAAAGCAGGTTGGTCAAGCCCTTTTGCACTGTTATTCTACCGATGTTAACCACTACTCGGTAGCCGTGCTTTTTCATCTCGTCAACGTAGGCATAAGAAGTGTCACCGCTGAGCGGTACCATATCTTCGAGGTCCATGCTGTTGTGCACGACATCAATTTTTTCTGGAGGAATGTGATAGTCGCGGACAATTGCTTGCTTTGTATGGTTACTCACAGCTATAACTTTGTCGGCCAAGAGCATCGAAAGATGTTCGATTTCCCGCACTAACGGATTTCCGCTGTTTCCGCCTGCACGGTCACGTTCTATTGAGTGAACATGCAGTATCAGCGGTTTGCCGGACTCTTGTTTTGCTCGGATACCGGCTCGGAAGGTAAGCCAGTCGTGAGCGTGTATTACATCAAATGAAGAACGTTTTACAAGCCGGCCCACTCCTTCTTCATACATTTTTTGTTGATCATGGATATCAATATACGCGACGGATCCGTCTCGTACTCGGTATTTGTAGCTGTCATACGCTGTAGCGAGCACAGATATATCGTCAATATGTGTTTGGTGAGCTGATTTAACTTTCATAAAATTAATACGGTAATCAGCTCGATACGGGACAATGAAGTCAATATCCACGTTATTTTTTGCCAGTGTTTTACAGAGCTGATAACAAGCAACTCCGAGGCCGCCACTGTTATGAGGGGGTAGCTCCCACCCGAGCATTAATATTTTCATGACCCTCGATACATAATTCTGTTTATATTATGGCTATCAGTATAGTCTTTTTGCCAACCAAGCACAACCGTTTTCATCTGGAGATCACCGACAATTTTTTATGGCAGCTTTAACACTGAACGGTGACTGGTTGTATGCCTTTTGATTTACGTCTACGAAGTTAAACGAAGATTTAACACGCACAGTAAATAAATGCATACAACCAGGACTTAATCTGCTACACTCAAATTATGAGTCTAGCGGCGGATACGCAATATATTACTGCAGAGCGGGCTAATCAAACTGATCTCTGGGAAATAGCAACATTTATTCAGGCACAAGCAGAGCATCCTGATATTGAGATATCGGCCGGTAAGGAGGCAATACATCGTTACCAGCGGATCGTAGGTGCCGGAGTGCACAGGATTGTAACGAGGCAAGGACTTGATCTAAATAGCTTGTCTGAACCTGAAAAGACACGTCGAGAAACGGAGTCCCTCGAGCACCTTTTTTTAAGTGAGCATGCGAGATTATATCGGTATTTATCAGCGGATCGTATGGTCGGCATCGGTTCGATTGCTTTTGCGCAGGCAGTACGTGATTCTATTGCTGGCGAAAGTCCGCCTATGGTGAACATAGAATATTATCTAGAGCCAGGAATGGATGAAGCGTCACACCTGCAAGCAGCGACTCACCTTGTTGATGAAGTGCATGGTATAGATCTAAAAAAAATGAATAAACGACTCATGAGCACGAAGACACGAATAGTTGAAAGAAACGAGAGAGGGAACCGGGTTCATAAGCAGCAACTTGCTATATTTGGCGCAACGGTTTTAGGAGCAGTAAACCCCTCCATTGGTATAAGAGACCATAGCTACGTTAAGTCTAGCCTTCTTTCGACTCATCTTTCGCCAACTGAGCGAAATATTGGTGATGACCCATACGACATCAGCTACGGAAACAGGCTTGTGGACGTATATCTGACGAAATAAATAGACACCGTTAAATGTTGGCAGAAATAGACAAAGTTTTTTGCTTTGTCTGTAGGCTTATCAACGACCTTTTTTGACGGTAATCCTCTTCGGTTTACGCCGTAACGCTCCGTTTGGTTTACCATCTTGCGAGATAATTTTTATTTAAAGCGCTTTTTATGGTTATTGATGAGCTTCATACTCCCTATCCCTTGGTTCCAACGAGCTCTTATCGGTTCCTCGGGCTTCGGTTATACGTTCTGCCAACATTTTAAGGTGCCTTAATAATCGTTATACATGAATATATTTAAAATGCAAGTGCTTATTTAAATCATCTCATTGAATTACGAAGGTAGGTACGTATAGAATTTCTGAACAAAATCTGTTTTTAAATGAAATTTAATTCATGCGTATAGCACGTTTGAAATTCTTTTCAGCTTCAGGGTCAGCAAGTCGAACGATGGGGTCATACATTACAATTCTTTTTGATTTCTGCTTACTGTCTGCAGTTTTAATAGAGTTAACGAAAACTTGCTCCATTAACCACTCTCTCCCAGGTGCTGTGTATCCGAAAACGATTATACGCCACAATTCCTCACCCCATTGTTGAACTGATTCAATTCTGGGCTTCTTTGTAATCAGCAAGGTGCCAACAGGGATAGCGTCGATTACTTTCTGTACAATCGCTTCACCTTTTTCTTTATCATTGACGAAGATATCAACAGCGATCGTGCGTAT
Source organism: Candidatus Saccharimonadota bacterium (assembly GCA_050486305.1). Lineage (GTDB taxonomy): Bacteria > Patescibacteriota > Saccharimonadia > Saccharimonadales > SLHW01 > SLHW01. Next base: position 346,496 of record JBJHDA010000001.1, on the reverse strand, counting down.
GCCACTTGGCGTTACCTTCACTCCGTGGATGTGTTGATTGTGGAGCCATATAACTTCACCGGTTAAGCTTCTTAGCTTTGTGGAACGTAGTGTTGCCCGTTCGACAACGCCACCAACATCAATAAAGGGCTCAACACGTATGTAGTCGCCTACGTTAAACCATTGCTCAGCGATCATAGATGTTCCTGCTGTAAGGTCGCGCAGCATAACACCGATAGTTCCACCTGCAAACACAATAAAAAGTGCCCCTGCACCGATGGCAGCTGTAGAGCTCGATGCGGCTGGGCTTAGGTATTGCCAGGCAAAAAATGCAACAACCGCTACTGTTAACGCTCTAACGATCGCAATCGTTATACTTAAGTACGTTTCAATCCGACGTAACTTAAATTTTGATAATTCATCCGTGCTGTTATCAGAGCGGGTCCCAATGTATTGTGCTACGCGAATGATGCCTTTTGCTAAAAACCGGCTTAACCAGTATGAAATAACGATGGCCAATATCAAGGTCAAGATTGAACGATACGCGTTCGGTTGAACGAGAAAATATTCGAACTCCCGAAATATGTCAGAAATTTGTGTGTTGTTCATGATGACTAGCCGATTTTATTCTATTTTTTACGTAAATACTACGATGTTTTTGCGTAAAAAATACACCATGCCTGATTCACTAAATCTTAATTGTCTATTCTCTAATGAAAGAAGTCGGTGCTGGCGATTTCCTCAGGGAGGAAGCCTTGCTTAGGGCGATAGCCAGACTGCCATTTATAGCCTTTACCGTAGTTTAATTCTTTCATGAGCGAGGTAGGGGCATTTCTGATATGAAGCGGAACAGCTAAGTTGTCGTATTTTTCGGAAAGTTTTAGCGCTTTTTGCATAGCGTCAGTGACAACGCGTGATTTTTTGCATTTTGCAAGGACAAGAGCACAGTGGAATAAGTTGTATTGGCATTCTGGCATGCCTATTCTTTCAACAGCTTGAAAAGTAGAAACAGCAATCGTTAACGCTTGCGAGGCTTCGATGCCAACATCTTCGCTGGCAAAAACAATCATACGTCTAGCTATAAATTTTGGATCTTCACCCGCTTGAAGCATTCGGGATAAGTAATAAAACGTCGCGTTCGTGTCACTGCCGCGCATCGACTTAATAAACGCACTGATAATATTGTAGTGAGTGTCGCCCTTTTTGTCGTAAGAAGGCAGCCGCTTACTTAACAGTTCAGTAACTAGGTCTGGCGTGATTTTTCTAGATGCTTCTGTGAGCTTTAAGGTAAGCTCTAGATTACTCAGAGCGATACGTGCATCCCCGCTTGCTGTCTTTGCGATTAATTCAACAGCCTTTGGCGTAAGCCGCTTTGATTGTTTTAGCGTCCGGAGTGCTCGGCGTAAAATTAACTTGATATGAGCTTCGGTTAATGGCTCAAGTACGAGCGTTCGACACCTGCTGAGAAGCGGGGTAATTACTTCAAAACTTGGGTTCTCTGTCGTTGCTCCTATAAGGATAATCGTACCGTCTTCGACATGGGGCAGGAATGCATCTTGTTGCGCTTTGTTAAACCTATGAATTTCATCTATAAATAATACGGTTGCTTGACCAAGGCGGCGATTGGTCTTTGCGTGTTCTATCACTTTCATGACATCGGCTTTTCCTGAAGAAACTGCACTTAATTCAATAAAATCAGCTCCTGTTTCGTTGGAAATTACGCGAGCAAGCGTAGTTTTGCCGCTTCCTGGTGGTCCCCATAGGAGTAAGCTCACCAACTCTTTTTTATCTAATAATTCTCGAAGCGCTTTACCTTTTGATAAAAGGTGCTCCTGCCCAATAACGTCGTTGGCAGTCTTGGGTCTCATTTTTTCTGCAAGGGGAGTCGTCTCCATAGAAGCTATTATACGTTCGATTAGTTTGCTTTCACAATTTCACGACTTTATTGTTTGCTGCTTGTATTTGGGTAGGTGGTCGAGACATTAATCAAGTACTTTTTGACTCCTTGGAGTTTTTTTCGTGATAGTCTCCAGTTGCTTAATCAATTGTTCGTACCTTGGAAGAATAGGCAAACTAGGTAAACGGCTACGTACAACATCTCGTACTGACGTATACCACCAAACCTGGGAGTCTTTTCCGGTCTTAAATATCGTCCAAACTTCATCTCCTTGGGAGCTGTGGTCGTCAAGTATTGCCATTAAGTTATGAATTTTATCTGAGCAGGCGACGATAATCGATTCGTCCGGAGCTTCTTTCGCTAGTGTTTGGAGATATGCGCGACTCCTCTCATGCCAGTCTGAAATAGCAGTATCTTTTGTTACGCCCTTTACAATTGAGGCAACATTATTCCCAAAGTCAGTTCTTATAGCTTCTTCCGGGTATTCTTTAGGGACATCCTCAAGAACATCGTGTAGCAGGCAGGCAATTAACGTGTCTTCGTCTTGAGTGACCTCACTGGCTATCGCCATGACACCGAATGGGTGAATAATATAGGGTAGCCCGGTGCCTTTACGCTTCTGATTACGATGCGCCCATGCTGAACATCGTATAGCTTTTTCGAGTCGTGATGTAAGCACCATGTTCATATACTACGCTATTTTATAAAAACCACGTTTGAAGCTTCGGCCCTTTATGGGTTATGTAGCCAAAGCCTTTTGATCGCATCATTACAGTACCCCTTTTTCGGTTATTATGGAGTTCATCGAAATGTCATAAGGGCTTATTGGTATGGTGTCGATCTCTTGCATACTATGTGCGACACCGATAATCCTTGTTGTAGCTCTACAAGCAGATAGCAGCCGGTCGTAGTGCCCACCCCCTCTTCCTAGCCGATGATATCGTGAGTCAAATGCAACCAACGGTACAATGACGAGATCAAGCATAGCTACGCTGCACGTACTCCGGTCGTCGTGTTGCGGTATCAGCAACTGATAGGCTCCTTCAACTAACTTCGTGCCTGGAGTATATCTTATGATAGGCATCGGCTTATTTTTATCAGCTGAAACTACAGGGAGGTAGAGTATTTTGTTCATATTCCAGCTAGCCTTAATAAATGGCCGTGTGTCAATTTCTTTATCCTTAGGGAAATATACCGCTATATGCTTAGCCTGCATAAACCATGAAGTTGCTGTTAAATGCATCGATAGCTTATGCGCATGGGCAGCATAGTCGGATTCCGATAACGTGCTAAGCTTTTCGCGCACACGCTTGCGGATCGAGGATTTTGTGTTGCTGATATTTTGTATATACGACATTATGTACCAGTATATGCTGAGTTGCTATAATTAAACATAAGTAATACGCTGATAAATTGAAAGTAGACTGACATGAAACCAGAGAACGAGAATCAGACCGAACAGCAGACTTCTTCAAGCTCAAGCAGTCCGATTAGTGAGGAGATGAATACCAGTGCCGTTCCGTCAACAGCAGTAAAAATTGGCGGCTCAGCGCCTATGCAAGACGTAGAGGGTGATGTGGATGAAGAGACGGATTCAAGTCAAAATTACCTACCAAGACAAACGACCGTAGTGGGCCTCTCTGGCCTCGGGGATGATGAGGGGGGTCAAGGTCAGGTACAGGTAATTGCCCCTGAATATTCACAAGAGAATAATAAGAAAAATAAGCCTCAATCATTCACTACAGCGTCACAAGCCCAAATTGATATGGAGAATCAGAGCAACTTGAAGATAATCCTACCTATAATTCTGATTGTTATATTGTTGCTCGCTGCTTTTGCCTACTATATGTTCATTGGTCATACTAGTTAAATATTCCTCGATCGCGACTCAATAACGGTCCATGTGTGCATAAATCACCTCAGAATATCATTGACACAGTAGAGCAAAAGCCACTACTATGAAAGTAGCCACTGTGAGGTGGCTAGAACAGTAGACTGGAAACAGTTTGCTGTACGGGATTGAGGAGCTTCACGGCTCCTCTTTTCTTTAATTAGGCAGCAAATCGACATACGGCTGGATATGCTTAAATAGGCAAGATTATAATTTTCTCAAGCTTTCGAGTAGTTCAATGTATTTACTTTGATGTAGGCTAACTTATTCCGCCTTACGGGCTATTTTTTCGCGGTAATTAACGCGATCTCGATACGACATATATCCCAAAGATTATTAAGATAATCGGCCATACTACTCCCCAGGTCGGCAGTATTATATTAGGAAAAAGCTGTGCGGCTAAATACCAAGCGCCAAAAAATATAAGCAACCAACCAATAATCGTTCGAATTTTTACCGAACTGTCCATTAGGTCAATATCGTTTCGAATCTCATCTGCAACGGATCTAACACTATTTGCGACGTTATCGACCTTTTTTTGAGTGCGAACAGGGCCCTCTCCCGGAATAGGCATTATAACTGCCATCAGTAAGTACGTAACAATTCCCGGAAAAATGCCGGTTAGTACAGTAAAAACAACAAAAAGAATTCGAGAAAGGGTCGTATCAACCTCAAAGTAATCTGCCAGCCCTGCAATAACTCCTGCTATCATACCTTTGTTTGGTAATCGTTGAAGTTTTTTTGGTTGGGACAATTTATACCTCCACGGTTTTATGTGTAGTATACCACTAGAGGTAGAGTGCGCTCCAGAGACATACAAAAATAATTCATCACAATAATCCCGGCATAACGCAATAGTGAATTGTAGTCGACAATACACCATATTTAGTGAAATAGTTAACAGATACGACACTATAGGCCTGTGGATAACTAGTTGACTTATTATTATTGCCCTGTACGATTGTTTTTGTGCCATTTTTCATGTGAGGTGGAAAATGTCTGCACTAATCAACCCGCGTACGCCAGAAAAGCTATCGCGAGATAATATGCGTAGATAATAAATACAATTTACACCGCAGTAACTCATTAGAGATGGGGGTGGTGTTTATTGTGCTAAAAATCTGGCCTACATTTTAAAACGCATACGGGGTATAAGGAGGTGATTTATATATCATGCGTGTTTTAGCACTAATCGTCAGCATTTTTGCGACGAGTGCAATAGTAAGCTTGTCAGATCAGCCTGTTTCAGCTGATACACAAGCGAATAGAGAGCGGTCAAATACCGCTGAGCTAAATGAGGTGGAACTAGCATCGTTGTTTAGTAGCGAAAAATCAACAGTCCTAAAAGAGCTGATTGAAACGGACGATTCGTCAGAAAGCGGAGATGAGGCGCGTGACGATAATGAAAGCCATGAGCCTGAGCCGAAAATCCATACTGTCACTAAAGGCGAGAACCTAACTAAAATCGCAGAAGAATATGACACAGTGTGGATTAGGATCTGGCAAAAGAATACTGACCTAGATCATCCGGATAAATTGTCAGTTAAACAAGAATTAGTCATTCCGGATGAAGACGAAGAGCTTGATGACCGTCCACTTCCGCAACCTGAGCCGGAGCCCGCGTCTGATTCACGGGAACCTGCAGCATCAGCAAGAGGTGGCAATTCTAATGATGCCAGACAGTCGACGCAAAATGCATCTGCTGCACGGCAGCAAGTTCAGCGAGGCTCAAGCAGCGGAAACACGTACACACCTGGATACTGTACGTGGTACGTTAAAAACCGCCGGCCTGACCTCCCAAACAATCTAGGAAATGCAAATACTTGGTATGCACGAGCATCAGCCCAGGGATTAGCGACCGGGGCTGCTCCACGAGCTGGAGCTGTTGCCGCCACAACCCAAGGAGCATACGGGCATGTGGCATACGTTGAGTCAGTGAATAATGACGGGACGGTGACAGTAAGTGAAATGAACTGGAACGGACTATACGTAACGAGTACAAGAACTGTCCCAGCAAGTAGCTTTGTGTACATTTACTAGATTTACGTGATGCCAGAAGGCCAAAATAAATTTATGGCACCCGTGCGGGATATATTCTCGCCGGGTGCGTATTTTATGGAAGCAAAAAATTTAGATGGTATTACGATGAAATGATCAGCATGGGTAATACAAGTCACACGCCAAGTTTTGGAAACAATAACAAGGTTAATAATCAAAGAAATAAAAAGCTCCAAACACGGACGCTTCTTTACGTATCGTGCTTGGAGGTAAAATTAACACTTATGGCAGGGGAGACAGGACTTGAACCTGCGACCCTCGGTTTTGGAGACCGATGCTCTAGCCAACTGAGCTACTCCCCTTTAGTAATTTTTAAGGCCAGACGGCATTCATAGTACGATAATTTGAAGGAAATGTCATCATCTGTGAAACTTTTCTTTTAAGATGAAATCTGTTATACAATACGGTGATGGGAAAGCCAATACCAACTAAGCCGGTACTTGTACTACTATATGGATTTCCAGGAGCTGGAAAGTCAACATTCGCACGTCATCTTTCTACCGAGCTTGGTATGGCTCATGTGCACAGTGATCGTATCCGACACGAGCTATTTGAAAAGCCGCGCTATGACAACCGTGAAAATGATGTAGTCAACCATATTATGGACTACATGACAGAAGAGTTTATGCGCGCCAAGATAAGTGTTATATACGATGCAAATACTCCAACACTTCGTGACAGGCGTGCACTTCGCGATCTAGCGCGGAAATACAAATTTTCGCCAGTTTTAGTGTGGATACAGATTGATCCAGAGAGTGGGTTTAACCGTGTGATAAAACGTGACCGCCGTAAAATTGATGATAAATTTGCCTCACCGATTGACCGCACAACGTTTGAAAGCCTTTCAAGCCAAATGCAAAACCCAACTATGGAAGAGGACTATGTCGTCATCAGTGGCAAGCATACATTCACGACACAAAAACATAACGTATATAAGAAGCTTTATAGTCAAGGATTGGTCGAATCACCTACCGGATCAAAACTCGGGCTCGTTAAGCCTGGGCTAGTTAACCTCATTCCGAACCCGCGTGCCGGCCGCGTTGACACAGAGCGAAGAAGAAATATAAAAATCCGTTAAGAGAAGAAGCCGCGATGCCAAAAAAAATATTTACACTTGAAGGTGTAGGCAAGGTAAGTGTATATAAGCGGCGAGGTGTACGTGTGCTCAGACTTCGCGTGGGAAGTGACGGTGCGATACGCGTTACGATACCAAGCTGGGTTCCTTATGCAGCCGGTGTTCGCTTTGTGAACAGTAAACGGGACTGGATTAAAGCCCAGTCACCAGAGCCTAGCCGTATTTTGCACGATACCCGGATAGGAAAAAAACACAGAGTCGTCTTTTCTTATAGAAAAGACAGGGATGTTCCAAAAATTACGATTTCAAATGATTTAATCAGAGTAGAAGTACCCTTTGGCTACGATGAAACTAGCACCGCTCTGCAGAAAAAACTGCTTGATGCCTGCATCGAAGCGCTCAGAATTGAAGCAAAAGAATATTTACCACGTAGACTTCAGGAGCTTGCAATGTCGCACAATTTCTCATTCAAAGAGGTATCGGTAAAACGCATGAAAAGTCGCTGGGGCAGCTGTACGAGCCAGAAAAATATCTCGCTCAATATTTTTTTGATGCAGCTTGATGACGAACTGATAGATTATGTACTTATGCACGAACTGCTACACACAAAGATACAAGCTCACGGAGCAAAATTCTGGAGCGCCCTAGCTGAATATGTGCCCGATTTAGCAGAGATTCGTCGTCGGATGAGAGCCATGGAGCCAAGGTTATTTCCGCTATAAAACTGACAACTGACGCAATCTGTGTAAAAATAAAAAAGCATATGCCGAATAAAACCACCCTAACGAAAAAATCAAACCATACAACCAAAGCAGGAAGGCCACAGCGCGCCGTAAAGCCTGCACGAGCAGACATAGAGCGAGAACGGCTAATTAGCCTTATCAACAGTATGGCTGACGGTGTTATTGCAGTTGACAGACAAGGCAAGATTGTTATTACCAATGGAGCGTCACTAAACATCCTCGACAGCAATGAGTCTTTAGTAGGCAAATCAATCTATCAGACTCTTCATCTTATAGATAAAACAAATCAAACTATTGACCTAAAAGACATTATCGAATCGACTAAGACGTCATTTACGTCGCGCGATTGGCGGATACAGTATCACGATGGCAGCACGGTTAATCTGTATACCAGTATAGCGCCGGTTCGGCTCGGCTATGGAAAGAAAGGGATGCATGGGTATGTCGTTTTACTTAGAGATATTACCCACGAGAAGTCACTTGAGGAGGAGCGCGATGAGTTCATAAGTGTTGTGAGTCATGAGCTGCGAACCCCAATTGCTATTTCTGAAGGAAATATCTCAAATGCAGTGTTCTTGTTTAAGAAGTCGGGTATTAATGATCCGGTCGTAGAGAAAGCACTAGAGCAAGCACATGAACAAATAAACTTTTTATCTGGAATGATGAACGACCTTGCAACACTTTCTCGAGCTGAGCGTGGAAAGCTAACACTAGACATAGAAAGCATTAATGCCCACGAGCTAGCTGAAGAATTGGCTGAGCTTTACGAAAATGAAGCAGAAGAGAAAGGGCTTGAAATAACTTGCGAGGTCGATCCCCATCTTGAGTTACTGCAGTCGAGTAAGCTGTATACGAAAGAAATTTTACAAAATTTTATTACCAACGCAATAAAATACACTGAAAACGGGAAGATAACCATCGGAGCTAAGCCCGCAGAGAATGGCGTGGAATTTTATGTAAGCGATACTGGCATCGGTATCAGTAAATCTGATAAAGAAAAAGTTTTTGATAAATTTTTCCGGAGTGAAGACTACCGAACCAGGCAAAATAGCGGTACAGGGCTCGGGCTATACGTAACTATGAAGTTGGCGAGGTTGCTTCATGCTGATATTGACCTGGAGAGCGAACTCAATAAAGGGTCTACGTTTAGAATAGTCGTGCCAAACCTAGAGAAAACTGAAGAGTAGGCATAGTATCAACTACCAAATTCTGCCGTATCCCACCCTTTATTGCTTAGTGACAGGAATGCAGATGTTGCGACCTTTCCATATAACGCTTCCGAATTCGTACTTCAGCATTGAGTAAATCGCAACATAAATCTCATTAATGATAACAAACGGTAAATTCACTAAAGCAGCGACACTGTTCACTGGGTTGCTTATTGTTACAATCATCACGTGAGACAAGGTTAATACTAAAATTGTAAGAACACTAAGCACTTGGACGACGGGCATAAGTGTAAATAATGACGCAGTGAATAAAACGTACGGTAGGCAAAAGAGAACTAGTAAGCCGAGCGTATAGATCATGGTTGTCTCGATTCGGTTACGAAATTGCGGATAGCGGACACGGACTGCAGTTGATAGCTGCTGGCTGGGTTTTTTAGTTGTTCTGATATCAAGGGCCTCGTCTGCACGTATAAACGTATATGTATCGTGAGCTACAGCATCGCGGGCAAAGAAGCGCTCTGGGAGTATACTGCGTTTCACAGCAGAAAAACCCCCGAGCTTTTTTAGTACTTTCGTTTGTATGACCCAGCAAGTGCTAAGTACCGCCGGCTTATTCAGCAGCTTCCGCGGCAACGCAAGTTCCCACCAGTATCTCATTGGCTGGATGAAGCTACTCCGAACATCGCCACCCAATCGGACGGGCAGTACGCTCATCATTCTTTTTTTCTTCACTTTCATGTGTGTTATTAGGTCACGAAGAAAGTTTGGTGACATGCGAACGTCAACACCGCAAAACGCGATATAACTCCCGCTGGCTTCTCTCGTAAGCTGCTCATAAGCATAGTTTTTCGCAAGCCACCCCTCATCTGCCGGTTTCCCCTGGATAAACCGTACGCCTGCGTGGGCGTACTGTTTAATCACGTCTGGAGTTTTATCCTGCGAGCAGTCATCTAGCACTATTATCTCTAGCTTGGGGTAGTTGCTGCTGAGTATGGATTCTAGGCAAGCTTCCAAGTCAGCCGTCTCGTTCCTAGCAGGAACTGCTACAGTTATAGCAGGAAGCTCTTTATCGGATAAAAACTCATTGTGCTTATGATACTTCGTTTGACGAATTGAGTTAATAATAAAAGCCAAAAACAATAACGAAGCCGAAAATTGAACAGCAGCAAGCATATCAAGAGTCATTGGTAAAATCACTTGCGACTCAAAATACAACCCGCTCAATGTAATTACTTGAAAAAAAGCAAGCCAGAGCACCGTTCGTTTCGTAACCCTATACAAATGTTCACCGTGCAAGCGGTCAAAAACTATACGTATGTTTGCAATCAAACGAAAAATGACAATGTAAAGAGCGACGAATCCGATGACTGTAGCAAAATGAAATAAAATCACCGTCGCAGTAAGTACGTGCAGGGCGGACGTTAGCAGTACTATCGGATACCGGAATTTCCAAAATAAGCGATTTATAAGGAGCAACTCGAATAGAATACTCGTTACAAGAATTGCGATAAGCATAAACATGTTTCTATTCTATACCATTTACATTATCCAGCCTCGATATAATGAACAAGCTTTGCGATAAAACTGCTTGACCACAAGGGGCACGAAGTAGTATAGTTGACTTGCTTGGAAGCCTACGTATAGTTAGGCTTTTTTAAATGGCTTATAAGGCCAAGAAGAGGCAGGAGAAACCGATGGCTGAAAAAAAGAGCAAGCGTCGAGTTATAAAGAAACAAGAGACGATTCGTGATAAGGTTGAACGCGGAACAAATGATGCTGCGAAAAAGCCACGTCGAATCAAACAGGTGAAGTCGAAAGTTGGCGGAGCAAAGACTAGGCTCGCCAAAAAAGGCGGTAAAGAATACTATTTGCCCCTCCCAGATAAGGGCTTTGTAGGAAAGCTAAACAAGCGTCGATCACTTATGCCGGGAATGATTCGAAATGCCTGGAATGAAGTAAAGGGTGTTACCTGGCCAAACAGGTCAGAAACGTTTCGGTTAACAATAGCAGTACTGCTATTCGCTGCTTTCTTTGGCGGCTTGATAGCCGGAATCGACTATGTATTAGATAATGTATTTAGAAGGGTTATATTAGGACTATGAGCAAGCGGTATGATTCACAAAAGTTATGGTACGCCATCCATACTTACAGCGGCTATGAAGAAAAAGTCGCAGAGAGCATCAGGCAACGGGCAGACAGCTTGGAAATGAAAGATAAGATATTCCAGGTATTAGTACCGAAAGAGAAAATGATCGAAGTAAAAAACAGTAAACGAAAAGTTGTTGAAAAGAAGATTTTTCAGGGCTACGTTATCGTTGAAATGAAGATGAGCGAAGATGCCTGGTATATCGTCAGGAATACTCCGAACGTCACCGGGTTCGTTGGATCTGGTACAGAGCCGACACCGCTAGCACAAGAAGAAGTAGACAAAATATTAAAGCGCATGGGGCGAGAAGAGCCGAAATATAAGATGAACTTTAAGGTAGGCGAAGTAGTCAACATCGTCGACGGACCGTTTAAGGACACAGATGGAACAATTAACGAGGTAGATGAAACAAAGGGCAAGCTTAAAGTACTTGTAAATATGTTTGGTCGTGAAACACCGGTAGAACTTGACTCACTACAGGTAAAGAAGGTATAGTAACGCAGTTACGCACTCCCAAAGGAGTTATTTTTTATGGCAAAGAAGGTTAAAGCAAATCTAAAGATGAAACTACGTGGCGGTCAAGCTAGCGCGGCGCCACCAGTCGGCTCTACGCTCGGCCAATACGGCGTCAACATGATGGACTTCATCACCCCGTTTAATGAAGAAACGAAGGACAAAATGGGGCAAGACATTACCGTCCATATCTCAATATATGATGACCGTTCAATGTCATGGCGGGTCGTCGGCACACCTACAGATGTTCTTATTCTTAAAGCAATCGGCGAGAAGAAAGGTTCTGGAGTACCAAACAAGGAAAAGCTAACGAAAAAACTGTCACAGGCTCAGCTGCAAGAAATTGCAGAAGCAAAAGCGGAAGACATGAATACTGATAACATCGAATCGGTAAAAAAGATGGTCGCTGGCACCGCACGATCGATGGGTGTAGAAGTAGAGTAAGTATCAGTCAATTGTATTAATAATATGCGTGGGACCTCGGTAATGTACCGAGGGCTTGAACCACAAAAGGAGAATAGTCATGGCTAAAACGAAAGCCGAACTCTTAAGTGAAGCGAAAGCGCTAAAGCTTGATGTTTCTGAAAAGAATACAGTAAAAGAAATCAACGAAGCGATAAAAAATGCTGCCGCAAGCAAAAATGCGGACGAGAAGCCGGAAAATGATAGCAAGACAGCTGTTGCAAAAGCTGGAAAGCGGAGCGCAAAAGCTCTTCGTGAAGAAAAAGAACTAGAGGAAAAAGAAGCGAGAAAGCAATCAGCTGAAAAGTCTGTAGAGAAGCCTAAGCAGAAACAAAACCCCACTCGACCGAGAAGTGAACGTCGTGCAAAAGGGTATAAAGAGTCAGCCAAGAAAATCGAAAAAGGGAAAGCATATGACCTAAAAGAGGCGATCGCTTTAGCTGTAAGCACAAGCCATGTTTCTTTTGATGCTACTGTCGAGCTACACGCAAGATTGAATGTTGATCCTCGGCAAGCTGATCAGAATATCAGGGATTCTATCGTTCTGCCATCAGGTACAGGCAAGACTGTCCGTGTCGGTGTTTTTGCGGATGCTGAAGATGCCAATACAGCAAAAAAAGCTGGTGCTGACATCGCAGGAGAAGACAAGCTTTTACAGGAACTGGAAAAAGGGTCTATCGCGTTCGACATACTGATTGCAACCCCGAGCATGATGCCAAAACTTAGTAAATATGCTCGTATTCTCGGCCCGAAAGGGTTAATGCCAAACCCGAAGAGCGGTACGGTAACAAATGACATTGAAAAAGCGGTCAAGGAGGCAAAAGCCGGTAAAATTGAGTACCGTGTTGATGAATCGGGAATCATTCACGCGCCAATTGGAAAAGTCAGCTTTGGCGAAGACAAAGTGCTTAACAATGCCACAGAATTGTTACGAAGCATTAAATCAAACAAGCCCAGCAGCTTAAAAGGCTCATTCGTTAAAAGTATCTATGTAACGACAAGTATGGGGCCGAGCATCCTTGTTCAATCATCAGAACTCGCTGCCTAGAACACTAGTGTAAACCCTACAGAGCTGATACACTACGCTTATGATTTTGCTTGGCATGACTGGCCCAATTAGTCATGGCAAAACAACGTTTGCCAATGCGCTGATGGAGCTAGAGCCTCATACTATTCACCTGGAATCGAGTCTTGTTATTGCTCGCGTCGCAAACGCTATGCATGCTTCTCTGCGTGAGCTGCCCGATCCTTATGACGTAGAGTCGCTCAATTCATGGCTGCATGCATTACCTGGAATACTCTCTGAGACGGTTCATGCCGAATGTACGTTCGAGCAGATTAGGCTTGACCCTGCTTCAATTGAGCAGCACCCTATCGAATACCAGAAGCTCATCATGCATGTTGAGAATCTGCATCGTAACCCAGAGCTTGCACAGCAGGGAATTACCCTTGAAAATAAAGAAACATACCGTCCATTCCTACAATGGCTTGGCGGCTATCTCATAAAAAAGGTTGACCCGGGAATTTGGTTCCGCGAGGTCACTCGAATGGTATATGACTCTGCAACAACTGGCTGTAAGCTCTGCATTGTAGGCGGGCTTAGATTTCCAAGCGATGCTGCGGCAATTCGGCACGCCGGCGGTATAATTATCAAAGTTTATCGCCCAGGACACCTACAGAATGACATGCTCGACCCGACAGAGAGGGAGCGCGATAATATTAATGTTGACTGTACAGTAATGAGCAATGGGACAGTTGATGATGTAAAACGGTGTGCCAAGCAAATATTAGAGGATATAAAGAATAATCGTCTGCAGGTTCTCTATCAGACATCTCAGGCACCGCAAGAATAATTGCTCGAGGCTTATGCTTGCATGATTTCTAGCCACCACAGTACACTGGTGTCAATAATATATGGGGAAACAAAAGGGTGATCGAAGATTCGCAAAAAAAAGGAGTGTATAGCAACCGAGAAATCCGCGATGCTATCGCGCGTGGCCACATCGTATTCCACCCGTACATAGATGAGCACATTGCCGGGAGCAGCGTCGACGTAACGCTTGGTTATTGGTACTACCGAACAGAACGTAAAATCAGCAGTGGTTTTTATAATCCGTTTGATGAAAAAGACGTTGGTCGATATTTTGATGGTCCGCACCACGCAGAGCTCCACGAGATTTGGGCAGACGAAAACGACCGAAAGCTTTTTGACGGCATACCGCCAGACCACCCAATTATCGTCATCCAACCCGGAGAAAGAATATTAGCCCATACGCACGAATTTATCGGCATAAAAGCACCGGGAACAAGCACAATGCAGGCCCGTAGTACTTGGGGGAGAAACGGGGTAGCAGTATGCCTGGACGCCGGTTGGGGTGACCCGGGCTACATAAATCGTTGGACAATGGAGATTTACAACATGAATCAGCACGAAAGTGTTGTCTTGCCAGTAGGCGAAAGAATAGCACAGCTTGTGTTTTATCATACAGGGCCTGTCGACGGTGAATACAAGAGCATCAGCGGCAAATACCAAACAGATACCAGCAAGGATGTAAAGATGCTGGTACGCGACTGGCGCCCCGAGCAAATGCTGCCTCGTGCGTACAAAGACGAGCGACGAAAACCTTTAAACGTGAAAGATCTGTAACGATGCACCAAAAAGCGTACCCTGGAGCTTTTTTTGTAATAGAAGGAACCGACGGTTCTGGCAAAAGCACACAGTTTACAAGACTGCACGAACGCTTGACGCAAGAAGGATATGAAGTAGAAACCTTCAAATTCCCGCAGTATGACTCGCCCTCTAGTTATTTTGTAACTCAATATCTAAACGGTGTCTATGGAAGTGCAGATGAAGTTGGTCCGTACACCGGCTCTTTATTTTACGCGCTAGACAGGTTTGAAGCTTCCTCTAAGATACGTGACGCGCTTGAGGCTGGAAAGGTCGTGTTAGCTGACCGTTACACGGGGTCAAACATGGCACATCAAGGCACAAAATTTTCAAGCAGTGAAGAACGACGCGGTTACTTTATATGGCTCGATAATCTTGAGTTCGAGATGCTGGGCATACCCCGGCCAGACCGATCTATCGTGCTTCGGGTGCCTTTAGAGGTGTCAAGAAAACAAATGGGCGAACGCGGCAAACGTACCTATACCGATAAACAGCGTGACATTCACGAGGCAGACGAGAGCCACATTAGCCGCTCACTACAGGTGTATGATGACCTTTGCCAGCTGTTTCCGAAAGATTTTACACGTATCGATTGCGCTCGCAGTGATGCACTGATGAGCGTAGACGACATATCAAATCTTGTGTGGGAATCAATATATCCACTTTTACCTACAATAGAGAATGAAAAAGGGGGCGACACAATGACAAAAAAGATAAAAAACCCAACAGCAAAGAATCCATACATCAAAAAGATAGACAATAACTGGCATATTACTCGCGAAGGTATCGAGTTTTTAGAGAAATCAATTACCGACACCACGTCTAATGTATACGCCTTTAAGACATGGCTGAGCACACTAACCGTAGCGGCCGGCATGGCCCGTCTTAGCCGTCGGGGTGACGACATGCGCGTCACAATCCTTGATGAATTCGCTACATCCCATGGCAAAGATGAGAAATTGCTGCAACGCGTCATATCAGCCTACGGTGATGACTCCGTCCAACAGCTCGTTGGGGCACATTTTGTAGTAGAGAATGCCAGCAATCTTCTAACAAAGCAACTAGAGTGGGGAAGGCTAGCCTCATATTTAGAGCAATCAACTCGTTATATTTACTTTGACCAAAAGGATAAAGACGGTAGGTATAAGTACGTGGTTCCTGAACAATTCGACGCAAAAACAAAGCGAAATTACCAGCAGAAAATGGACGATATTTTTGACCTGTACTCTGAGATGGTCCACAAGGCTACCGATTATATTCGAAAATCCTCAACCGTACCAAAAAAAGAGCAAGATGGAGCATGGAAAGCCGCAACCCGAGCACAAGCATGTGATGCGATTCGTCCCGTATTACCAGTGGCTACAAAGGCAACGGTTGGGATATACGGAAGTGGCCAAGCAATCGAAAGTATGATTATGCGTTTGCGCGCCAGCGAAAGCCAAGAAGCTCGTGAAACCGGGAACGCAATCCTGAAAGAGACCAGGAAGATTATTCCAACGTTCTTGGAGCGCGCCGACAAGCCCGAGCGCGGTGGCGCAACGACTGCCTACTTAGCCAACACTCGAGACGCAATTAAAGAGTTTGCAAAAGAAAATTTAAACGAGTCATATGGCAAGTCGGACGAAGCATCTGTCGTACTGCGAAGCTATTCCCCAAGAAACGAGCTCGACACAGTTCCATACATGCTGTATGAGCACTCTTCAATGTCACTCAGGGATATTGAGACACAAGTGGACGACTGGACAATTGACAAAAAGATTGATGCTTTTCGTGCATACATGGGAGAGCGCCTCAATCGCCGGCATCGTCCCGGCCGAGCGCTAGAGATACCTCATTACACATGGGATCTTATATGCGACTATGGCATTTTTCGTGACCTACAGCGGCACCGTATGGTAGACAATTTAACTTGGCAGCAACTTACCCCTCGCTACGGGTTTGACATACCGCAAATCGTTGAAGATGCTGGGCTAACCGACCTCTTTGAAAGGTGTTTTGGTATATCTGTCGAGCTTTATGGCGAGCTGCAGGCCGCCGGATATGGCTATGAAGCTCAGTATGCCACACTCCTTGGCCATAAGATGCGCTGGACTATTACCTACAATGCCCGGCAGGCGTTTCATCTTCATGAGCTCAGGACAACACCTCAGGGTCATCCAGGGTACCGGAAGCTAGTCGGTGAGATGCATCGGAAGCTGGCCGAGGTTCACCCGCTGACTGCAGAAGCAATGCAGTTTGTCAGTGAAGATGAAGACCCTGAGCTTACCCGGCTTGCGGCAGAGCGCTACTCGCAGTACAAACTAGAAAAGCTTTCGTAACTACCGTCTGGCAATAGGAATATTACGATTCCAGACCTTATACTAGTGCTTTACGCCGCGGTACATTATGCCAGAAGGCGGAGCCCCTTCTTCATAGCGGTTAAACTGTACCTGAAGTTCCGCGCCGTTTTTCGCTATGATCGTGTGCTTCTGTCCATTCCCCGTATCACGAGCTAGAACCTCCTCGGCTGTAAGTCCGAACGAATCAGCAAAATATTTATGTGATAATCGATGCATCTGTGCAGCGTCAGATTCGTAATGCAACTCAGATGAAATAACGAAGTATGCATTAAAGCTGTCGGTGAGGTCATTGCTAAAGTTATCGAACTCTTGCGCAATGCGCCTGCCGAATCTTTCAGCCGCAGCTTCAGGGTTTTGCTTAAACAGCTCAAGTCGCCTACGAGCTTTTTCTTTTAGGTCTTCTGCTGACTGCTTATGCTCAACCGGCTCTACCAAAACTTCACTTTTTATTAGGTTAGCTTTAAATATGCCTTTTACTCTGTCACGAAAGGTAGGAACTTCTAGTTCTGGTCTGCTGATAAGCTCGGACATAACATCCCTTATTGTAACTTATTATACGTTATTGTTCAATTGTTGTCAAGTACTTTTGTCCTTAAAAAAACTCCGGCGATTTGCTGGAGCTTTTGTTTTTCAAAATTACTTGAGTTGATGATGTATGAAATTGCTCCAGCTAATTCGTCCGCACATACACAAAGCCGACCATAATTGGCTTGATGCAGATGTTTCGAATTGCTAGATTCAATTGATTCATACCAAAAACAAATGTACACGGTAACGTTGTGCTTGTCAAATTTCTTACACGTGCTATATTGTCGGATAAGTTATGAACTACTCAGGCTTCTACATCGTAAACATTATTCTAGTCCGCTTAGGGCTATGTTTCGATGTGGTTGAAGCCGCTGAAAAGTAAACAAAACATAGTCCGATAACCGACACCAGGCTTCAACCACAAAGGGAGAAGCATTTTTATTTTGCAAGCATAAGTTTAAACCAAAAAAGAGGAACTTATAATGGAATCACCGTCACAGTACGCTAGAGAATCATTAAGACAAACAGAGATGAAGCAGGCAGCACAAGAAAGGTGTGCGCAACTACTTGGTAGGCAGGTTGCAGCGAATGCTATGAGCTCAGGGGAGGTATCACTGCGAACGAAGCATACGGGAGTTGCTGAGTATCAAGACATTGCTGTTTCGACGGAAGACATAACTAAGGCTACAGAAAGTTTAGGGATACAAGTCGGAGCACTCGTAACTCGAGCCGAGTCTCTAGTAGTCGAGAGCATAGAAGAAACATCCGAGTTCAAGCATAGTGGGGATTTGAGGGGCAATCAAGCCCAGGAATTCAGTGCCACTAAAGCTGCGTAAAATACCTCTAAGGTAAATGTAAAAACAATATATAACTATGATCTCAGAACAATTGATTACACCACATCCAAACAAAACCCAGCCTGAATCTGGTTCGAGACCGCTCCTAGAAGTACTTAATGTAGAGCAGCTGACAGAAAGCTTATCGCACGCACAACAAACCGATGCCAGAAACTACCAAGAGAAGTCAGTAGAAGCTACGGCTGCAATTGCGCATGAAGTACACAGGGCGCTCTGGTATCCAGAAGTCGAGGGTAATCGTAATGACTTTGAGGCTTTAGGCATACCCGAACCAGTGACCTTAGACGAGCTGGGCGTACAGGCGGCTAACTGCTATGGCTATGCCTACATTACGTCTGAGGTTCTTGACCAAGTAGGCGTAAAACACTGGATAGGTTACGCGGGTGGGCCTTTACCTCATGCCTTCATACTGCTTCCACCAAACACTGAAACAAATAATGGTGTTCATTTTATTGACCCGCTGATGCCGCACCTTAACCACGAAATGGGCAAAAGTATCCAGCGCACAAGTATGTCCCGACTGGTAGAGCAAGTTGACAATAATGGCCGAGGTGCGTTTATGCTTAATACTTCGATTTTTAGCGATGAGCTTGGAGAAAAACACGGTGATTTGTCCGCAAGGCACCCATGGCTGGTATACGCAAAGAATCAAAACCATCACTATCGTGAACAAAGAACTCAAGCGCCATTTGACCGGAAACACTTACTAGTTACGACTGTTTACGATTCAGGCAGCGGAAGAGAGATGCTTGATGTCTTTGGTCGTTACAAACAGGCGATCGAGACAGATGATAGAGAAAAAGCCATAACGATGCTACAAAAGCTTGCGGGAACTTACCCAAGCATTGACGCTAGACAGGATCATGAAGAGATAAGGAGTTTAGTCGACTGGCTCACCGAACAGGGGCAAACAGAGAAAGCGCTTGACATGTTACATGGTTACTTTGAAAGTTTTTCAATCTCCAAGGATACTCGAATTACAGAAGCGTACGCTGACATTCAGCTACGACTTGCCCAGCACACAGGGTCAGTCGCTCTTGCTGAAACAGCAGAAGTAATCTACATCGAAACATATAAAAAACCAAAGTGCTTTAAGAATCGATTGGTCTCAAAGATACAGAAAGCGCGTGCCACAAAAGATGTGTTAGCGGCAGAACAGAACGAGATTGCAGGCCAGATAGCGCAATAGGTTGAATTTACGAAAATAATGGGGTAGAATAACTCAGTTACCAAAGACCGTGACCGTCCGAATAGTTTGGACTTAATTTGTCACCGAGGTGCAATAAAGCAGATAGTATTGTTTTTTGAGCACATGAAAGCTTCTTGGTAACCACTAAGGAGCTTTTTTCATGGTAACCGCTTCGTAAACAAATGGAACGGTCGATAACGAAGCAGTCACAAACGTATAATAAATAAATGGTATTACTACATGGCACTAACGAAAGATAAGAAGAAGCAAGTAATCGAAGAAGTAGCGTCGCTACTAAAAGATTCGAGACTTACGGTTATCGCCACGTACCAAGGTACACCAGTAAAGGCAATGCAGGAATTGCGTCGTCAGGGCGCAGAAACAGGCACAACACTGAAAGTTGTAAAGAACCGCCTTGTTAAAAAAGCCGTTGCTACTGTTGATCCGCTAAAAGACACAGACACAAGCGCGCTTGAAGGAATGTTGCTATATGCTTTCAATAATGAAGATGAGGTCGCGCCTGCGAAAACAATCGCTGACTTTGCTAAGAAACAGCCAACACTCAGTTTTGTTGGAGCGATTGCAGAAGATGGCACATTCCTGTCAGCAGAGAAAGTTACAGAATTAGCTAACCTGCCGAGCAAGCCGGAACTCATTGCCTCTGTGCTTGCAACACTTCAATCACCTGTTGATGGTGTGTTGAGCGGTTTGGCGGGCAACTTGCATGGATTACTCGATGGTATTGAAGCGAAAGCAACGAGTTAGTAAATAAGAAAGGATAATAAGATGGCAGATCTTAAGAAATTAGCAAAAGAATTAACCGGTCTTACCGTTCTAGAAGTGAACGAGCTAAAGACCATACTGAAGGATGAGTACGGCATCGAACCAGCTGCAGCTGCAGCAGTCGTTGCCGGTCCGGCAGCTGGTGGCGACAACGGCGCTGAAGCAGACGAGAAGAGCGAATACGACGTCGTACTAAAGGACGCTGGTTCACAAAAAGTCGCTGTAATTAAGGCCGTAAAAGACATTACCGGTCTTGGGCTTGGCGAGGCGAAAGCTATTGTCGACGAAGCACCAAAGCCAGTGCTTGAAAAGGCTGCAAAAGAAGATGCTGAAACCGCCAAAAAGACGCTTGAAGAAGCTGGCGCTACAGTTGAACTTGCGTAAAGTTATTCTCAGATAGCTTATCAGCAGGCAAGAAAGAGAGCTACATGTATAGCGTAGCTCTCTTTTTGAGTTATCCACACATCTGTAGTTATTTTTGACATATCTGTTATATTCTGATAACTTCAAAGGTAAGTGTACGATGAGATAAACACGAAGAAATATGAGGCAGGCGAGTTATGGCCGATGTACCAGATAAACAAATCAAACGATTAAAGTCATTAATTACCGAAGCAGAGACAAATTTAGCCGCTGCCAAAGAGCTGCTTGTTAGTCTTGTAGGCGATGATGATGAGCATGTGAGTGCACCGACTGCTTCTGATGAGAACATTGGCAAAATTATCGAAGGTGTGTTTGACGGGCAAAACATGGTCGGCTCTGACGGCAAGACATATCCAGTGCCAGCAAACTACGCTAGCAAGTCGAAGCTTGTCCAAGGTGATATCTTAAAACTTACCATCGCTGATGATGGAGCATTCCTTTATAAGCAAATCGGCCCAATCCCACGAAAACAAATTGTCGGAACGCTTAAGTTAGAAAACGGTCACTACTTCGTAGAAGTCGGAGATAAAATGTACCGCGTACTACTCGCGAGTGTGACATACTTCAAGGCCAAGCCTGGTGATCAGGTGAGTGTTAACGTCCCAGAAGACGATACAAGCGCAGAATGGGCAGCGCTTGAGGCCGCACTCTAGCAATAAAACAGAACTCGTCAATCACTAGTTATCAGTAGCTATATTGCAGCTGTTTCGTTATAGATTTTACATAACGGGTAAATCTGATTACTTGTTACAATAATTACAGACATGGGAAACGTACTATATCGAAAGTATCGGTCGCGCACGCTTGATGAAATTGTCGGGCAGAAACATATTACTGATACGCTTAAAAACGCAATAAAAAATGGCCGCATTGGTCATGCATATTTACTGACAGGCCCGCGGGGTGTCGGCAAAACGAGTATTGCACGAATCTTAGCGCGCGAAGTTAATGAGCTCGACCATAATACGGAAGAAAACCATCTCGATATCATTGAGATAGATGCTGCGAGCAATCGCAGAATTGATGAAGTGCGTGACCTGCGCGACAAGGTGCATATCGCGCCAGCGCAGGCAAAATACAAGGTGTACATTGTTGACGAAGTCCATATGCTTACGAAAGAAGCGTTTAACGCCTTATTAAAAACGCTCGAGGAGCCACCGGCACATGTCATCTTTATCTTAGCGACAACCGAAATTCATAAACTTCCAGAAACCATCATAAGCCGCACCCAACGGTTCACATTCAAGCCGATAGGACAAAAGGTTATGGAGGGTCACCTTGCTGATATTGCTGAACGAGAGGGTATTAAGATCAATTCTGAAGCACTAGAACTCATCGCTGCTCACGGCACCGGCTCCTTCCGCGACAGCCTCGGTTTATTGGATCAGGCTCGTCATACCCAGTCAGAAAAAGGAGTGATCGAGCGGGATAATGTTGCTTCGTTGCTCGGTATACCACCAGACACGATCGTTCAGTCAATCATGAACTCTATAGATGGGAAGACAGCGGCAACGTTAATGCAGACAATTTCTGACATTCAAGCACAAGGATATGACCCGAGCGTCGTAGCGGCTCACGTAAGTAGAAGAATTCGTGAAAATATCCAGAGCACAGGCGCGACAACTACAGAAACACTACGCCTCCTAAAGAGCTTACTTGAGGTTCCATCTTCTTCTGAGCCGCTTTTATCACTAGAACTGGCGCTACTCGAGTCAATTACTGATGATATAGCCGTGCCTACCACTTCTAGCTTGGCAGAAACTCAAAACAAGCAGTCCACCCTCGAAAATGAGCCACCGAAACAAAATGCGAAGCCTGCCAACACCCCACAAAAGAAAGAAGCGCCGGAAAGTAAACCAAAAGAGAAGACAGCTAAATCAATAAAACGGACGAACACAACACCAGCCTCGCCTAAAGCGGTAAAAAGTGAAGGCGCCTCTAAGAGCTTGAGCAGCAAAGAAGCCAAAGAAGTGTGGAATCAGGTACTTGAAGAGTTGAAGGGCAGACACAACACATTGTACGGCATGGCACGGGTAGTTAAGGTACGTCGGAGCAACGACTCATTTGTACTTGAGTGTAAGTATGCATTTCATGCAAAGCGCTTGAGTGATAGCCAACATAAAAAGACGCTGGAAGGCTACTTGCATAAGTTGACAGGTGAAGCACTCAGCATAATGTGCGTCGTTGCCGAAAAAACTGATACAGTCGATCGTGAATCAACACGCCCGCCTGTTGCAACGAAGCAAAAGCATACCGATGCAATTTCAAACGTAAGCAATATTTTCGGCGGCGCCGAAGTGTTAGAATCTTAGATAATTATGGCAACAGTTACAACAGCCAGAAAAGACCGAATCCCTCCACAAGACCGTGATGCAGAAGCTTCTTTGCTCGGTGCCCTGTTAATTGATAGTGATGCAATCGTAAAAATTGCTGATATTGTTTCGTCTGATGATTTTTACGAAGAAAGACACCGGCATATTTTTGATGCTACCCAAAAGCTATACGAAAAGCATAGCCCGATAGACGTCCTCACCCTAGCAAATCAGCTTCGAGCCGATGGGTTGCTCGAAATGGCCGGCGGATCAGCTTATCTGACAGAACTGACAAACTTTGTTCCAACTGCATCACACGTAGCGCAATATGCCGATATTGTTGCCCAAAAAGCGCTCAGGCGGCGTCTGATTAAGGCATCACAAGACATATCTAACCTTAGCTTTGATGAGGCGACGAGCCTAAAAGAGCTCATTGAAAACTCAGAACAGCGTTTATTCGAGGTTAGCCATCGGCATATTAAGCATGACATCACGAGCCTTGAGGATATATTGAGTGGCAGCTTTGAGCGACTTGACGACCTTCACAAAGACAAAGGCAAGATAAGAGGTGTACCGACAGGCTTTAAAGATCTAGACAATATCTTAGCCGGTCTTCAGCAGTCCGACTTGTTTATTCTGGCCGCACGGCCATCAATGGGGAAAACAGCGCTGTCGCTTAATATCGCACATAACGTTTCCATTGACTCAGAGCTGCCAGTACTGTTGTTCAGCCTTGAGATGAGCAAAGAGCAGCTGGTTGACAGAATGCTCGCTGTTGAATCGGGTGTTGATGCGTGGGCACTCAGAACCGGCAACTTAAGTGACTCGGACTTTGAAAAAATCGGACAGGCAATGGGTAGCTTAAGCGAAGCACAGATGTATATCGACGACACTCCTGGCATCACCGTGAGTGACCTGCGCACAAAAGCCAGACGCGAAGCACACAAGCGCCCGCTTGGATTGATTATCGTTGACTACCTTCAGCTTATGAGTGGCGGTGCCCGTTATGGCGGCGGCGAGAACCGCGTCCAAGAGATTTCTGAGATTTCTAGAGGATTAAAGCAGGTCGCACGAGAGTTAAATGTTCCGCTGGTAGCTCTTTCGCAGTTAAGCCGGTCAGTAGAAAGTAGAAGCCCGCAGATACCGCAGCTTGCAGACTTGCGTGAATCGGGATCTATAGAGCAAGATGCTGACGTAGTTGCATTCATTTACCGAGAAGATTATTACAACCCTGACACTGACCGCAAGAATATTACAGACATATTAATAAAAAAACACAGAAATGGCCCAACCGGTGGCGTTGAATTATATTTTGACAAGAATAAGCAACGCTTTAGAAGCCTTGATAAACGCAGGGCTTCCGAACCCTTTGAATCGTAGCGTATACTACACATATAAATGAAGAAAAAAACCTGGCTAAA
The DNA here is from genome assembly GCA_050486305.1 of Candidatus Saccharimonadota bacterium. Classification (GTDB taxonomy): domain Bacteria; phylum Patescibacteriota; class Saccharimonadia; order Saccharimonadales; family SLHW01; genus SLHW01. The sequence continues at coordinate 322,043 of JBJHDA010000001.1, read as the reverse complement.
ACGTATTCCGACTGCGCTGATTGATAATTGGCCGCCAATCTTATTGATCGGACTAGGCGCGATCATCAGCATCACACTGCTTACCTACCAGCTCGGCTCTCTTGTCCCGGGCTTAAGCCCTCAAGAAGCTGCTAATTACCAGTTAATTGAAAACCGTGAAATTAGTATCGTACAAACGATAACCCAGGATCCGCTTTTCCTGCCTTTTACTTTCGGGTTGTATGTTCTGCAGATTTTCTCTATCGATAACCCCGTATTTATTCGCCTCATCAGTGTATCGCTTGGATTCTTGAGTGCAATCGCAGTTTTTTACATAATTTCTCGATGGCACACGTTACGGGTCTCGTTATTCGCGACTTGCCTCTACGTTTCAAGCGCAGGCTTTTTACATATTGCCCGACTCGGCGATGTGCTCTCGATGTACCTGCTCGTTCCAGCTTTAATCGCTATAGCGTTATACAGTAAGGATAGAAGTTCAACTTCGCTCAAGGTTATTGCAGCAGCTTTTGGTGTAGTGTTAACCCTTTATACCCCTGGCATAATATGGATCATATTAACACTCGGGCTTATTTATTTTAAACAGATAAAGAAGGCCATTCAGTCTCTCAGTACTATCACTCTAGTGGTGTCTGGCTCATTGGCGTTTTTATTTGCTGGGTTGCTCGCCTTTACGTTTGCTCTTGAAACCAACGTGCTCTTGTCGTGGCTAGGATTACCAGGTGGTGATTTACCCAGTATTCGTGAATACGCTATAAATCTCGCAAATGTTCCGATAGAGCTCTTTGCGTGGGGGCCTGACAATCCGGTTTTATGGATTGGCACTGCAGGTATCATCGATATCTTTGTAACTGTACTGTTCTTCCTTGGTTGCTACAGCTACTATTACCAGAGGAGTCTGGATAGAACAAAAGTATTGTTCGTGACGATGGCACTACTCATGTTATTAGCAGGCCTCGGTGGCCCTATAACTTCATTCGCACTTGTGCCTTTTGTATATATCATTGCTGCGACAGGTCTCGCCCTATTACTTCAGCAGTGGTTTACTGTTTTTCCGAAAAATCCTTTTGCACGGAGTGTTGGTATTGTCGTCGTAATTGCGTGTATTAGTATGTCGATATTCTATAATACCCACCGATATTTTATTGCCTGGCCGCGAACGCCTGGTGTACAAGCCCAGTTCCGCGAGTGATACCACCTATAGTTTGGTACAATGGAAGCTGGAATTCATAACAATACTTAAGAGGGAATTAAATTACTATGAGTCGATTCGATCAAGCAAAAATGCTGATGCAAGTGAAAAAGGTTCAGAAAGAACTCAAGAAGATGGTTATATCTGTAGAAGGCGGTGATGGAGCGGTTACGGTTGAAATTACCGGGGAACAGAAGATTAAAAAAATACACATCGATCCTGAAATGGTCGACTTGGATGATATTTCTGAGCTGGAGCGGTGGCTTGAAGAAGCTGTTCGCGATGCAATCGCAGAGAGTCAAAAAGTAGCTTCGGAAAAAATGAAACCCATGATGGGGAGTTTGGGTAACCTCGGGCTCTAGACCTTTATCCTCCTTCGCTTATGCAGCATCTACCAAAATCGTTACAACAAGCTGTTGAGGCACTTGGCGTGCTGCCAGGTGTTGGTCCGAAAAGTGCAGAACGGTTTGCATACTTCTTGCTTCAGTCCGATCCAACAGCTGCCGAGAAATTAGCAGATGCGATTAAAGACCTGCATCAAGGAGTCGACTATTGCAAAAAAACCTATGCGTTAGTAGAGAAAGGGGTAGACATCAGCCCGCTTTATAGTGACGACTCCCGTGATAAGACGACAATCGCGGTCGTTGCAGACACCTTCGATGTCATCGCGCTTGAAAAAACAGGCACATATAAGGGAACCTACCACGTTCTTGGAGGTTTGTTGTCGCCAATTGACGGCCTCGGACCCGAAGACCTTCATATACCAGAACTTTTAAAGCGAATAACGGAAGATAAGGTTTCGGAAGTTATCCTGGCAACCAATGCAAGCGTAGAAGGAGAATCAACTGCACTGTACATCCAAAAACACATTCCAGGTAACACCAGAATTACCCGGCTCGCGCGTGGCTTACCGGTGGGCACCGATATAGACTATGCTGATCAGATTACCTTGAGCCGAGCCCTGGAAGGCAGAACCATATTATGAACCATGAAAATCTTACCGCCATCAGAAGCCTCGTAGACAAGGCCAAACGTATTGTTATCGTTCAGGCAGACAACCCCGATGGAGACAGCATGGGCTCAGCGCTTGCGTTAGAGCAAATACTTCACTTATCTGATAAAGAACCGCATTTATATTGTGCAGTTGATGTCCCATCATACCTACGCTATATGAATGGCTGGGACCGGATTGAGCCGTCGCTGCCAAATGATTACGACTTAAGTATAATCGTAGATACGTCAACGCCGTCTCTGCTGGATAAAGCCCGAGAAAAAGGCGACATGAAAAAACTTGCCACAAAGCCATGTATCGTCTTAGACCATCACAGTTCCGTCGAAGAAGAGATATCATTCGCCACTACTGTGATTAATGACTCGACTGTTTCTTCTACAGGCGAGCTTATTTATCTGCTAGGCGAGAGACTTGGCTGGACAATCGATGCACTTGCAGGCGAGCACTTGATGACCGCAATCTTAGGCGATACTCAAGGCCTTAGCAACGATTTAGCCAAGCCAAGCACCTACCGTGTTATGGCAAGCCTCGTAGAGAGCGGAGTTAATCGGCCGGCCCTTGAAGAAAAGCGCAGGCTATACAATAAAATGCCGGAATCTATATTTAGGTATAAGGCAGAGCTTATTAAGCGTACGAGGTTATTCCACGAAAACAAGTTGTCTCTCGTAACAATACCGCAGAATGAAATCAATGAGCACAGTCCGTTATACAATCCCGCACCGCTTATTCAAGCGGATATGTTGCAGGTTGAATCCGTAGCCATTGCAATAGTTATAAAATCATATGATGACGGGAAAATTACCGGAGCAATCCGCTGCAACAATGGCTATAAGATTGCAGCACAACTAGCAAGTTTTTTTGGCGGCGGCGGACACCCGTATGCTGCCGGCTTTAAAACAAGTGACTACGACTCTGTGGACCGTATCGTTCCTGAAATAGTAAAGAAAACCGGTGAACTGCTTAATGATGAAGAGGCCACGAACCAATGAAAAACCAGCAAGTAAAGCTCTACAATACGTTAACCCGCTCGATAGAGCCTGTTCAACCAATTTCCGACAACAAACTATCTCTTTATACCTGCGGACTTACCGTTTACAGTCATCCGCATATAGGGAATTGGGTGGCATACATTTATTGGGATGTGCTCGTAAGAACACTTCTCGCACACAACTATGATGTCACTCGCGTACAAAACATAACTGATGTGGGACACTTGGTCAGCGACGAAGATACCGGCGAAGATAAGATGGAGAAAGGTGCCCGAAGCGAAGGTATATCTGCTTGGGATATTGCCGAAAAATACATTTCAGTCGCAAACCATGAAGCCTACACGCTGCTTGACCTGTTAAAGCCAGACCATATGCCACGTGCCACTGACTTTATACAGCAGCAAATCGACTTCGTTGAATTACTAGAGAAAAAAGGCTTCACCTACACTATTAAAAACGATGGAGTGTACTTCGATACCTCTAAACTCAAGGACTACGGAAAGCTGGCTAGATTAGATGTCGAAGGACTCTTAGCTGGTGCCAGAGTGCAAAACGACAATAAGCGGAACGTAACCGACTTTGCTGTATGGAAATTCAGCCCAGTCGGCAAACAGCGTGATATGGAATGGGATAGCCCGTGGGGTGTTGGTTTTCCTGGCTGGCATCTGGAGTGTTCTGTTATGGCTCGAGAGTTACTTGGAGACGAAATAGACATCCATACCGGTGGGATTGACCATATTCCAGTTCATCACACAAACGAGATCGCGCAAACAGAAGCGATTACTGGTCAGCGTTTTGCCAAGACCTGGCTCCACAATAACCACCTAAAAATTGACGGCGGAAAAATGGCAAAGTCACTTGAAAACACCTATACATTACAGGATATTACCGATAAAGGATACGAAATTGACGCATTTAAACTGCTGGTTCTATCCAGTCATTATCAAACTGAAGGAAACTTTACGTGGGAAATACTAGATGCGGCCCAAAACAGACTGAACCATTATAAATCGCTGGCTGATCTCGCGTTTCAGCCAAAACCAGTCAAGCCATGGTTAACTAGGGCTAACGTCGTATCAAAACTAAAGGCCAGACTTGCTGATAATCTAAACACTCCTGAAGCGCTCGCACTATTAAGTGAATTATCTAGCCAGGCATCTGATCGGCTTATTTCAGGTGAAGAAATTAAGCTTCTTCGCGCCACACTAGCCTCAATCGATAAACTGCTCGGCCTGCATCTTTCTGAGCGGAAAGACATTACCCCGACGCAGAAGAAGCTACTTGCGAAGCGGCAGGCAGCTCGCGACACGAAGCAATGGCACGAGTCAGACGCAATACGAGACAAGCTAGCAAAGCAGCAGATTATCGTCCAGGATACCGATTTTGGTCAAATATGGACTCGCTTGGCGTAAAGTCTAGCATGAGCAGGCTTTATCATCGCGTTTCCTTTCGAGCAGCGGCATAAACATTAAGCAGCTTTGGCCCAATAACGTTTATGTCAAATTCCTTTGCTCTTTTGCGTTGTTTTTCTGCAACAGAAGCTCGTAATTTCTTGTCCCTTGCGTATGTGGCGATCTTCTCGCTAAACTCCTGGATGTCATAGGGGTCAATTAGAGCTTCACTCATTCCCATGACTCGGCTGTATCCTGGATTGTCTCCGGCTAAGACGACTGAGTTGCCGCTCGCCATCGCTTCAACCAATACGATACCAAAGCTCTCGCCTCCGGTGCTCGGGAAGGCGACAATGTCTGCCTCTGCGAAAAAAGATGGTTTGTCCTTCTCTGATACGAATCCGGAAAAGGAGACAATTTCCTGTAGCCCGTGCTTATTAGTATATTCCTTTAGTCGTGATGAGAGTGGCCCTTTGCCGCCGACAGTAACGTGAATACGTAAGTCGGGATTACTCCGGGCTGCCTCATTCACCGCCTCTAGTAAAAACTGGCACCCCTTTCTCTCAACCAGACGACCAAGAAACCTTATCTCTACCTCTGTCTTCTTTTTTATGTTAATTCGATCTCTATCGACTTGAAATTTTGCAGTATCGATTGCATTTGGGATTACTATAGACAATGGACGGTATATTTTGTCAGCATAATCTTTTGCCAGCTCAGAAACACTAATAATGCACGAGAATCTCGACAGTGAACGCGTATAAAGTACGCGTAGTAATCTAGTAAAGACTGTCTCTAGCCCGCCAAACGGCGCAACATGAAAGGTGCCTACAAGCGGGATGTCACTTGGCATATGCCGCATAACTCTTCCTGCAAATACAGGGTTGTGCGGAAGCTGAGCATGAACCACATCGATTTTATTATCGCGAAAGAACTGATTAATACGCTGTTTTCGAACAGGTTTTGGTATACATAATGTGTTTCGGTTAAATGAGACCGGTATATTTTTTGTCAAAACATGCACATTAGGCGCCTGGGAGACATAATCGTCGCCGCTCGTCAGGTAGTGTACGGTGTGTCCGTGTTGCTGCATCCAGTTACCAAGCGTCAATATATACTGCTGAACTCCATCGGGGCGGTCCAGACTATCATCAAGCAAAAAGGCGATGTTCATTGTGACTTTTCTCGTTTTTGTTTTTGCTCGCATGCCGCTTCATAAAGCTTTAGGTATTTTTCCGCAATAACATCATAAGAAAATTGTTTAACATAGCTCAATGCCCACTCCTTCCACATATCACGTAACTGCTCATCGTGCATGAACGCATCAAGACGGTGGGCAAACGCTACCGCATTCTTCGGGTTGACTATCGAGATCGCACCACGTTCCTTCAAAACAGAGCTGTAGCCAGCATTATCAGCAGCGACCACTGGAGTACCGAGACTCATCGCTTCAAGCAGCACAATGCCAAAGCTCTCGCCGTATGGAGCAGGGGAGCAAAAAACAGTCGAGCCTTCCATCAACTCTAGCTTTTTTTGCTCAGAAACGTAGCCATGAAATGTCACATTACGTATCGCCCGGTTGTCGACATAACGCTTAAGTCGTTTCTCATCAGGGCCTGCGCCGGCAATTTCAAGCGAAATATCGTCTCCGTACTTGTGCTGCAACAGAGAAAACGCCTCAAGCAGATAGGCAACTCCTTTGCGACGTTCAAGCCGACCAACGAAAAGAATCGACTTGTTTTTCTTTGATGGCTTTGGAGAACTGGCTGATTTATATTTCTGTAAGTCAATGCCGTTTGGAATCAGCTCTATATGCCGATCAGTTAAGCTGCGCACATAGTCGGTAGCAGGCTCTGAAACCGCAGAAAACGCGTCTAGGTAATTCAAGATGGAGCTCGCATAAGGGGTAATCACTCGCTCGATCGTTCTGTTCATGCGGCTATCTGGAAGCTTTGCATGGAACGTGGCAATATTACAGGCGTTAGACCGGGTTAATATCTGCCGGCTTACAAAAGGTACCCACGGCTCATGAAAATGAAGCACATCAAACAAATATTTCTCAAGCACCCGTTCTATCGCATCATTCTCTGCACTGGCCGATACTTGGGCTGTCGTATGAAAAGACTTAACCTCTGCAGCTTTGCCAACAAAAATTACCCCTTCAGGAGGCTCACCTGTATAGTCTCGAGGCATAGGCGACATGATGTGAACCTCATGACCACGCTTTATATATTCGTCACGCAGCGCAAAAACACATTCTTGTACACCCCCGCCTGCAATAATGTTATACGGACACACTAGACCGATCTTCATAGAGGTAGTATATCAGCCTATCAGCCTATAGCTATTTACGCTATGTCGACTTGAGGATGCTTCTCAGCTTTCGCGGAATAAACGGAGCAGCATCTTCAGCAGTAGCAATAACCGTCGGGGCATGACCTTTCAGTTTTGTTGTTAAGACATTCACATCACGGAAGATAACACCAAAATGCTGTTCGACGATCCTATTATCAAAGTACCTGTCTTCAGTAACTTCAACGTGGGTAACAGCGATATCTACTTGTGATTTCCCCTTAAACAGGTCTACTGACAGCATGGACTTTCCTGTATAGGCATAGGTCCTTACATCGTTCGACTGCCACAGCTCTACTTCAAAATCTATCCGCTTCATTCGCTCCTTAAACGATGCTTCACGCATTTTGACGTTCCTCTCGCCGACAAGCAAGTAAGCGGCGTAAATAACCGGACGACTCAAAAGAATATACCTTGTTAGTATTGCTGGTACTTTATTTGTGCATATCTGCCCGACCGTTCGGAGCAAAAACTTTGTACGTGACTTCATCTTAAAGTCCTCGTGGTGGACAAACCCCACAATGCTTATTAGGTCATCTACCTTTTTGGCAAGTTCAGGATATTTCTGAAGCATACGTGTAACAACCACGAAGCCAAAAGACATCGCTGCGATCGTAACTCTCCGGTTCTTATATCGCATCTTAATAAAAGCTGCTAAATAATCTGCATTGGCATCGATCGTGGGGGTGACACCGATTTTATAAAAGCTCTCCATGCCGCCAAACCCGGGCAAATCCGGAACAGTCACAGTGCCATAACGCGTCAGCTCCTCGGCAAAACCGAGCATACGCTCAATACTGGCATGATGACCATAAATCAATAAAATCTGCCGTTTAGCACTTTTTTTTCGAGGTGGCGCGTTTAAAACACGTCCTCGCAACCCGTTCATGTTCAAGGGCTCAATATAATCTACTAGTCTATTTTCTTCTATTTTTGCCATACGATACTTCTATACTACGACATTTTGTTGCAAAGCCGCAAAAAAATCACTTAATTTATATGGGTATTGTTTTTGTGTTATTTACAAGTGCCGCCAAAAAGTAGTCCGCTGCTTCATGAAATAATTTCGCGCCAGTCAAGCTGCAGCAGCTTATTACGCCTCTAAGGGTAAACCGATCAACTTGTGCTAATTATCCTCGCCGTTCATGGATCGCACAAGACTACCTAAGAGTGCTGCAACGACAAAGAACAGTAAGCTATAAAAGCCAACTTCGCCGTAGAGTTCAATCTTATAGCCTTCGCTCGGGTTATTCACAAAATAGAGCACAGCAGTAAGCGAATAAACGGCAGCGGCAACAATCGCAACAGTATAAATTGCGGCACGTCGCAATAACATAGCGGCCACGACTAATGGGATAATGTAAAGAAACACTGCACGGCTCGCCATACCACGCTGGATATAGACGTTTAAGCTGGCAAAAAGAACGCCGATCGTAACGTACCCAGCTAGCAGCCAGCTGTAAAACTGTTCACTTTTTGACGGCTGTCGTGCTGCATACCAGAGTAGAGCAGTGAGGGCTACCAATATACTTACGGCAGTCCAGCGAACCAGCAGCATATCAGGGGTTATCAAGTTAAAGGCATCGTATAAAATAATTGAAACGATGTATATCAACCCTAGTGCAAGAAATGCTTTACTGACCCGCTGAGAGCTTTTTTGCAGCCATTGCTGATAGGTAAGGTTCGACGATTTTTTTGTCATTGTTCACTTTACTCCGTTATACGCCTATTGTAACAGTTTTTACTACTGGAGCTTGGCGCGAAAACCATAATATGAGCTTGTGTATTTTACTACTATAATAATGTATACTACCTAAGTTTTTACGGTAGACTTAGTTGAGGTATTTGAAGTGAAAAAAAGAGACTACGTACGCAGAATAATACAGATGCCGGTTGATTTCGTGAAGGATAAATGGCGGTGGTTTAAAAGCTTAAACCGAAAGCAGCAATTCGCGGTAATTTCCGGTACTGCGCTTATTATTTTGATCGTCATACCAACTATTACATATTTGTACTTTGTCCGGGATATTAACGATCCTGAACGTTTGATGAACCGCAATAATACCGGGGTGGTGCTTACTGATATGCATGGCGAGACCATATACAGTTTTGGCCGCTCCTCAGATGAGCGCAACGCGAGTCTTGATCAGATTCCACAGCACGTTCAAGATGCTCTAATTGCAAGCGAAGATCGTCACTTTTACGAGCACGGCGGCTTTTCTCCTAGAAACATTGCCGGAGCCCTTTATGCAAACGTAATGAACCGAGATATTACACGCTACGGCGGTTCTACGATTACCCAGCAGCTCGTTAAGAACAACTTGCTAACCGACAAACAAACGTTCCTCCGGAAATATCAAGAACTTGCCATGTCAATCGCAATCGAGCGACGGTACGAGAAGGAAGAGATATTGGAGATGTATCTCAACTCAGTTTACTTCGGTGAGGCATCATTTGGTATTATTCAGGCTGCCGAAAATTATTTTGATAAATCACCCGAGGAGCTTACTGTCGCCGAAGGAACGATTCTTATCGGTTTGCTGCCGGCACCGAGTGCATTCTCGCCAGTCTCTGGTGACTTTGACCTCTCAAAAGCACAGCAAGAACGAGTGCTGGAGCGAATGCATGCGAACGACATGCTAGAAGAGGAAGAGATAGCAACTATTCTTGCTGAAGAGCTTACTTTTGCCGAGATACAGCCCAACGAGCCGGATTACGCCCATCATTTTATTGATATGGTTATGAGCGAGCTTCGCGAGGAGTACGGCGAAGAGGAGATTGCCCGTTCAGGCTTTCGCGTGCAAACAACAATTGACCTAGAATGGCAAAAAGAAGCTGAATCCACCCTACAAAATCACATAGCCGGCATTTCATATAGCGGAGCTACAAACAGCTCGCTCGTTGCACTCGATCCGAAGAACGGAGAGATACGAGCACTTGTTGGCAGCGCCGATTGGCGTAACGAAGAATTCGGTCAGGTTAACATGGTTACCACGCCAAGGCAGCCTGGCTCGACCTTTAAGCCGATTTATTACGCAGAGGCACTACAGGAGCAGCTCATTACTCCAGCTACCGTTATACGCGACGAGCGTAAAGAATATGGCGACTACCGCCCCGAAAACTTTGATTTTCGTTTCCGTGGTGATATTGCAGTCCGGCATGCACTGGCGCAGTCGCTTAATATTCCGTCTATCGAGGTTCTGCGAAAACTGGGTATTCAGGAAACTATAGACACGGCGAACCGAATGGGCATTCGTTCGATCGATGGCGCTCCTGAAACGTACGGACTTGCGCTTGCGCTAGGTACGGCAGAAACAGAACTTTTAGAAATGACCAACGCATATGCTGCATTTGGCAACAACGGCGAATCATTCAGCCCGACCACGATCCACACCATCCATAACAAGTTCGGCCGCTCGATTTACGAAAACAATCAACGCCCGAACAGGGTGCAAAGTCACGAAGCGTCCTATCTGATATCGTCAATTTTAAGCGACGATTCAGCTCGAGCGCCAACTTTTGGCAGCAGCTTAAACATGTCGGGCCACGATGTAGCAGTTAAGACCGGTACTACTAATGACAATAAAGACGCCTGGACAATTGGCTATACCCCCGGTATATCGGTTGGTGTTTGGGTTGGCAATAACACTCATGATGAAATGACTATCGGTGGTTCAGCTGCCGCCGGACCTATCTGGCGAAATAGTATGCAACGTATGTTAAATGACATGGAACGGGAAGAGTTTTCTAACTCTAGGGCCATCGTCAACGTTCAGATATGTAACATGCACGGCGTGTATATCGAGTCGTTTATCCGAGGCACCCAGCCGAACCGCTGCGAACCAGAAGTCAGCGACGATGATATTGAAGAACGCCTCCGCCGCGAGGAAGAAGAAGAGCGCCGGCGGCAAGCCGAGGAAGAAGAGCGCCGTCGACAGCAAGAAGAAGAGGAAGACGACGATGACGAGGAAGAAGAGATCCCATTACCGCCACTTCCTGGTGACGATGATGAAGACGATGATGATGAAGAGGAAGACGACGAAGAAGAAGAGAACGACAACCAAGCTAACAACGGCGGCCCTCTCAACGTAAACTTACCGTAAGAAACATCATCCAAGCAGCAGCCGAAAATACTCCGTACCGCCAAACGGAATCTTCTGTTTAACTTTTGTATGTCCAGCCAGCGCATCAGCCGAGGCAATCGTAAACATGCCATACCGCTCGTTTATTTCATCAATCGCTTCAGTGACCCACGCATCTTTATTAACGTCTTCAAGCAGGCTGATCTGGCTCCGCATGCTTGGCGTCAGCTGATAACAGGTTATCCCCATCACGGTTACCGGAGCATGGCGCGGTCGCTGCTTAAACAGCTCCAGCGCCCGCTGATACACCGCCTGATTTGTATAGAACGTAGACTTATACATTTTACGCAGATACCAGCTTTCACCAGACTGCAACTGCGCCCAAACCAACACGCCACGGGCGTCAACGCGGCGATAGCGGAGTTTACGTGCTGTCGTTTCGCACAAGTAATGAAACCGAGACAGTAGCGCCTCCTCATCATTGCTACGAATATCTAGCACGAATTGGCGGCCGACGCTACCAAGCTTTGTCGGCTGGTCATCCACCTCATAGCCCCGCAAGCGCTGGTGCCAATCCTCGCCCACGACACTACGAAACACCTGACGCCGCAGCCTATCTGCTGACGCATCTAAAAACTGCAGCGGTGTATGAATGCCGGCTGCCCGGAGGCGTACTGCATAATGCTTGGCAATACCGGACAGGTCGGTTAGCCCGATCTGCTCGTAGTAAGCACGGATATTCTGGTAATCCAGCACATCAAGCCCGTCCGGCTTGTGCCACCCGGCTGCCTGTTTGGCTAAAAAGCGGTTCGGCCCGATACCAATGTTTATGCGCATCCAGCTGCCGATCTCTCGGCGGACCCGTTCCTTTATTTCGTAACCGATTGTCTCCAGCGATTTATGCTGGTTGTGCTCCTCCGTACCGGTAAAATCAATAATGCCTTCGTCGATACTTTTCATCATTATGGCAGGGGAGTAGGCCTTCATAATACTGCCAAGCTTTTTGTACATGTGGTGGTACTTCGGCGGGTCGGTCTCCAGAATAATAAATTCCGGCACCAGTTGTTTTGCTTGGTCAAGCCGCATGCCCACCTGCACACCACGCGCCTTGGCTTCATACGAGGCGGCAATCACGCAGCAATATTTTGAAATCCGGTTCGTCACCCCAATCGGCTTACCGCGCAAAGAAGGGCGGGCTTGTTGCTCGGTCGTAGCAAATGCACTGTTTAGGTCTATGTGCATGATTTGCGGTTTAGCCCGACTCAGCTCACGCGGCAGCACGATTGGCCCCCTCTAGAATTGAAACTAGCGTCCAGGTCAGCGCCTCGGCATCAAACTCCAGGCGGTAATCATTGATGCCGTCAGACATATCAAACACGTGTATCATTCGGTTGCCCTTCGTCGTCGGGTGGCGCAAGCCCAGTTCGGTAAACGTTATGTCATGGCTGCGAAACCGCATTTTAACCGGATAGCAAACCGACAGGGAGTCCTGCACGCGGTAGGTAACCACCACAGCGACCCGCTCGTTTATAAGTTCGTATGGATCCATATACAAAGCCTTTACAAGAGTGCATGCTTACGCTACATATAGCGTAGGCAGCTATTTTAGGTTTTTATAAAGGGGCAAGGGAAATACTTGCGGGCGCAAGCATTTCCTGTGTAATTATCTATAAATAAAGTGAACTGTAGCTGGCGCACAGTGACCGGAGTGTGATTGCCAAATGAATCGTATATAAAGTTTATGGACGATGGCGAGCGGGTGCTCATTCATGAACCATACAACTAAGCTCTATTATACGCCTACCCGGCAACATTTTCCTGCTTGTGGAAAACTACCACTCCGCTTAGCTAGGAGGAGTATAATGAAAAACAGTTATTAAAAAAGGGGAGTGCATATGAGTTATAAATATTATCAAGGGGCAATGAAGGAGCGTATCAGTAAACTAGCTCTACTTACGATAGCGCTCCTTTTTGCTTTAACAGCCGCAGTAGGTGCTTTTTCATTTGCGAGTGCGCGCGGCAACGGAAACATTAGCATTGCAGATATCGAGCCGGGAATTTGTCAAGATGTAGAAGTGGACGGCGAAACCCTGACAGCGAACTATATAAATGAGGCTCCAGCATCCGCCTTTACGGTAACCTGTGATATTGGGGTATTTGTTAACGAAGACATTAACCTAAGCAACGTCCAAGTTAATGCTATAGCAGAAGAAGCAGAGCCAACGCAGTACGGTGTTTACGTATTAGGCTCAAAAGTAAACATTCGTAACAGTAGTATTAATGTTGAAGAGGATTTTCCTCATCAGCTCATCGGCATAGCGTACCTTGATGGAGCTACAGGTACTGTACAAAATTCTACTATCTCTGGTGCTCATCGTGTTGGCGTACTTGTACGAAGTGAGAATACGCACGTGACCTTGCTCGGCAATGTCATTGAAGGCACAGGTGCCAAAACAAGTGGCTGGGCAGAAAATGGTGTCCAGGTTGACCAAGGCGCCACAGTCGACCTAAGAAACAATACTGTTGCAGGTCACTGGTGGGACGGAGAGTCAAACTGGGCTTCGACAGGAATAATGTTATTTGGATCCGGTAACTCGGTGGTAAATAACACACTCGATGATAATGAATTTGGTATGTACGTATTCGGAAACGATAACCGTGTCACTGGAAACACGCTCAATTCTGACGTAGTTAGCGAATCAGGTCTTGGATTCAAAGCATACGGAGCGTTAGTGTCAGGCAATGACAACCACTTAGCAGGGAACACTATGACTACCACCAACGGCGCAGCCGGTGTATATGTATATGATGAATCAAATAACAACAAATTCACTGGTAACAGGATAAGTGGATTCACATATTCGCTAAATGCTGACGAAGGCACAAACATGGTTCGAGGTCTAGTGACGCCGAAAGAATAGTAAACGCATAAACACTACAAAGACCGCTCAAGAAAGGGCGGTCTTTTAAATTTCACTGAATGCACCAATCGACTGGTGCATTCAGAAAATAGCAATCAGCAACCAGGTAAGAGTAGCAACCGATCCAATGAGCCCTCCCAGGCTCACCAAAACAGATGAACCCAGTCAGCGTGCAGTCGAATCAAGCGAGCTCCTTTGTTTTTGCTCCAACTTAAAATAAGAAAGAGCAAAAACCGACCAAAGGGAGTTGAGTAAGCGCGGCTGCATGGTGGTACATGGGTTCAATCTTTGTTTTGGTGCCGCCTGCGGCTCTTTTGCATACTTTTGCAGCTGGAGGTAAAAGTATGTCGCTCATGAGGCGAAACTTTATAAAAACTTAACTTTACAATCGTAGTTACTTAATTCACGCATCAATTACGGAATATCTCCGGGTTTACGCGTATAACCTTATCGTCATTATCCCGTTCCGTACCGCGACCGTCTGTATTTGACGTCGCAATATACAAATGCCCGTCCGGACCAACGACAACCGTGCGCAAACGGCCGTAATCTTCACTAAAATGTACTCTGATATTTACTGACTCATCTTCTTGTATCACCGCCTCATAAAGGCTCTCCCCTCGTAACCCTGCAAAAAACAGAGAGCCATCATAATACGCCATGCCGGAAGGCGCCCACGTTTCATCTGTACCAGAGTGCTCAACTGGAGGCGTCATGCCCTCTGCCGTGCCATCGCCTTCTACAACTGGCCAGCCGTAGTTATTGCCAGGTCTTATCAGGTTAAGCTCGTCTTGCGCTCTGGGGCCATGCTCTGTCTGCCACAGACGGTCTTCATCATCCCATGCCAGCCCTTGCGGGTTACGGTGCCCGTATGAATACACGGCGGTACCAAACGGATTATCATCCGGAACTCCGCCGTCATCAGTCAACCGCAGTATCTTGCCGGCTAATGAATCCCTGTCTTGCGAAAGATTCGGCTCGCTTGCGTCGCCGGTCGTCACGTACAGATAACCATCCGGGCCAAAGGCAATACGACCGCCATCGTGAAAGCGGGCGCCTGGAATGTTGTCAAACACCACCTCACCGTTTGATAATTGGTCATTATTTAATTCATACCGCTCAATACGATTAATCAAGCCCGTACCCGTTTCTGTCGTCATGTACAAATAAAGCCAGTTATTATCTTCAAAATCCGGATGTACCGCCATTCCAAGCAAACCGCCCTCACCGATATGCCTAACACCTTCAATATCGAACGTTTGCTGGCCTTCGCCTATCCGCTTAAGCGTTCCGGGGCGCTCAGTCACCAGCATGTCGCCATCCGGCAAAAAGGCAATCTCCCACGGAATATCCAATCCGTCCGCCACAATGGCAACATCCTCTTGCGGTACATCAAAACTCGGAGCCTGTACGCCAACGTCAAAGTTAGTGCCTGTCGGGCGGAAAAATTGCCGGTAAATATCATCACGAAAGAAGTAGCCAAACCCAAGCAGCAACACCAAAACCCCAAGAATACCAAGCAGAATTTTCTGACGTTTACCGGATATTCTCATGCCATATATTATACCGGACCTGTATATCGTAGACCGCCTTGACGTTCCCTAAGGCTTCACGCGTGGTCTGTATAAAGAACCATCGCCGGGAAGGGACGGATTTGGCGGCGAACCCGTAGGCGTCTATGTCCATCGATCGACACAAATAAAGGGCTCGAGCAAGGTGAGTATCTTGCGATATCAGTATTGCTTCATCAATTTCTAGTGCGTGTTTGGCGTTCCTGCATGTCAGCAGGGAATTGTCGCCATGAGCATCGATAATTATATCCGTGGGATTCACGCCGCGTCGCTGTAAATAGATATCCATGACATTCGGCTCGTTGTAGTCATTTCCCTCTGTGTCCTCGTAGCCAGACAGCACGATAGAGTCAATGTAGCCATCAACGTACAGCTGATAAGCTGCGTCGAGGCGCTGTCGCACTACTGCACGAGGCTCTTTTGCAATGTCGTCAACAGCGCTGCCAAACACAATCGCCACGCGGCTATTTTCTGAAAGCTTCTCGGATATTTCGGCCGTGTCATCAATTATGTATGAGTCATACGACCGAACCGTCATATGCGAGAAAACCAGTGCCACAAGTAAAGCAACAATAACGAACACCATTATCGCTACGTACCGAATCAGCACACTGGACATGAAGCTACCTCTCATTGCCTCTATTATTGTACGCGAATATAAAAGAATCTTTAACGAAAGTCGGCAGAGAATTTTCTCAAGATGAACTTATTGAGTTCGCCGGCCAAAATCACCGCAATAACTGCGATAATTGTAGTGACGACAAAGTGGACAACGCTTATCGGCCGAAGCTGAAGTATTCCCTGGAACGGCCCAAAAACAGTCAGCATATGTACAAAGAAGGCGATACCGAGGCCTACATAAAACGGTTTACTCATCGTCTTCGCCCTAATAAATGCTGATTGCCATAAACTCCGGCCATTGAAGGCGTGTGCCCACTGCATAACGACTAATGCGCTAAATGCGACCGTACGGGCATATTCTTCGCTTCGAAAATCGCTAAAGTAGGCAAACATACTTAGAGTGACGATAGCCATCACTGCGCCTACCGTTACCATCGTACTTATAACTGAAAATCCAAGAATCGGGCGCTTCGGGCTGCGCGGTTTGCGCTTCATGATGTCGCTCTCACCCGGCTCCAAACCAAGCGGAATCACCATAGCAGTGTCTGTTACCAGATTTATCCAAAGTATGTGCACTGGCAGTACAGGCAGTGGCATGCCGAGCAGCAGGGCACTGAGGAACGTTAATGCTTCACCGGTGCTCGTTGTCAAAAGGAAAAAAAGCATCCGTCGGATGTTGTCGAATATCTTCCGGCCCTCTTCTAGCGCTGCGATGATGCTCTTGAAGTTGTTGTCCAGCAAAATAATATCACCTGCATCCTGTGCGATTTGCGAACCGCTTCCCATCGCTAAGCCAATATGGGCATTCGTCAGGGCAGGGACGTCGTTGACACCATCGCCTGTCATGGCAGTAATGTCACGCTCTTTAAGGACTGACAGAATTTTATGTTTGTGTTCTGGTATAACTCGAGCGAAAACTCTGGCATTTGTCACAGTTTCTGATATCTCTTCATCGGACATGTCCTTCATCTTGCGGCTGTCAAATACCTGATCCCGAGTCTCACATAACCCAAGCTGCCTGCCAATACTATAGGCTGTTTCAACATGATCACCGGTAATCATACGGACGGTTACCCCAGCAGAGTGTGCTGCTTTTATTGATGACTTCGCCTCTGGCCGGAGCTCATCAGCAACTGCAAGTAGTGCCAGGAATTCGATTTTCTCGTGCTCAATTTCTTTCAGCTCTTTTGCCGTTTTATCTTTTATCCGGCCAAGCGCGATAACTCGAAGCCCTTGTGTTGTAAGCTCATGTAGCTGATCTTCGGCCTTCTTTTTCTCTTCTGGCGATAATGTAGTGTTTTCTAGGATTTTTTCTGGGGAACCTTTGACGTAAATAACGTGTTTGCCGCTCTTTTTCCAGACATTACCGCTCATTGCAATAACCTGATCAAACGGCAGCCCCTGGGCATGTTCGTAGCCCGACACGTCGAACTTGTGAGCTTTTGCATATATGGTAAACGCGGTATCAAGCGGATCATGCGACACGCCTTCTTTCTGGTTGGCGCTCAAGGTTAGCTGACGGGCAGTCTCTTCTGAATTTTCCTCGCCGTTGAGTCGCCAGACACTGGAGACTTCAAGCAAGTTCTTGGTTAGTGTACCTGTCTTATCACTAGCGATAGTTGTAACTAAGCCTATGTTCTCTATCGCAGCCATATTGCGAACCAGCGCTTTGCGGCGGGCCATACGCCGCATGCCAAATACAAGCACTACCGATATCGCAACAGGTAATCCCTCTGGAATAACAGAAACCGACAACGCAATAACGAAATGAAATGCCTCGGCCATCTCCATGCCTCGGAAACGAGCTACAACAAGAAGAACTGCGGCAAGCACAGCTACAACAGCAACGATCTTTTCAATGAGTTTATCGATTTTTTGTTGCACCGGCGAGCTTGTTTCACGGTCGCTGGATAATACGGCGATTTTACCAAACTCGGTATTGTTACCAGTGCCGATTACGAGCGCGGTTGCTTCTCCAGATACTAAAAATGACCCTTGGAAAACCAAGTTGTGCTGCTCGTAGACTGCCTTTTCACCTTCAAGAGCATCCGGGTGCTTGCTAACGGGCTTTGACTCACCGGTTAACAAGGCCTCATCACAGCGCACATTATCGGCATCTAAAATTCTGGCGTCTGCTGGGACCTTCTGGCCTTCATATAGGCGAATAACATCGCCGGGCACTAGTTTTTCTGTTGATATCTGTTCTGATTTACCATCCCGCCAGACCTCTACATCGGCAGCTTCATACTTTTTTAATGACTTTAGAACCCGCTCAGTCGAAAAACGCTGAATGTAGTAAATCATCGCAGTGATACCGATAATCACCAAGATAATAACCGCGTCCAGTGTTTCACCGGTCATGTAGCTGATGCCGGCCGCTATGAACAGTATCAGCATAAAAACGCTCTTATATGGCTCTATGAGCTTCTTCCAGAGCGGTTCACCCTTTATCTTTAGTTTGTTCGGGCCGTATTCAGCTAATTTTTGCTTGACTTCTTCTGAGTTTAAGCCCGCAGCCCTGGACTTGAGTGATTGCAAGGCCTCATCAGTCGTTTGGTTATAAAACGGTTTCATATTTTTATTAGAATTCTCTTTTTAACACGTTTTTCGCTTATGGCTAGTGTAGCACCGGATAGCCAATCTGAAAAGCCGGCCTCGAAATCTATCCGTGCACTAACGAAAATCAGGATCCAGCCTCTTGATAAATAGTTTGTGGATTTCTCCTGCCACTATCACAGGCGTCACTGCAATAAGCGTCGTAACAATGAAGTGCTCAACAGAGATAACCTCAAGAGACAAGAGGCCTTGGAACGGCCCGAACAGCGTTAACATGTGAACGGTCACAGCAATGCTCAGCCCGACATAAAATGCCTTATTCATCGTCTTAATTCGAATGAATATTGATTGCCACAAGCTTCGGGCGTTGAATGCATCTGCCCACTGCATCACTACTAAAGCACTAAAAGCGATGGTACGTGCATATGCTTCGTCATAAGCCTGGTTAAAGTACGCAAAAAGACCAAGCGTTACGGCTGCCATAACTATTGCGATAAGAATCATACGGCTTAATACTACTTTGCCGAGAATCGGCTTATTTGGTTTTCGCGGCTTTCGCTTCATTATATCGCTCTCGGCCGGCTCCAACCCAAGCGGAATCACCATTGCAGTATCAGTCACGAGATTAATCCACAGAATTTGTACGGCAAGCACAGGGGGCGGCATGCCAAGCAACAGCGCGCTTAAAAATGTAAGTGCCTCGCCGGCACTTGTAGTAAGGAGTAAGAACAACATCCGGCGGATATTGTCGAATATTTTCCGTCCTTCTTCTAGGGCAGTAATGATGCTCTTGAAATTATTATCAAGCAAGATGATATCGCCAGCGTCCTGAGCAATCTGCGAGCCACTACCCATAGCCAAACCGATATGAGCATTCGATAATGCCGGAACGTCATTAACGCCATCACCCGTCATCGCGGTAATGTCGTGCTCTTTTAAAACGGTGAGGATCCGGTGCTTATGCTCCGGAATCACACGAGAAAACACTCGTGCATTTGCAACCGTTTCAGATAACTCAGCGTCCGTCATATCTTTTATTCTACGGCTATCAAATACCTGGTCTCGGCTCTCGCACAGTCCAAGCTGCTTTCCGATACTATAGGCAGTTTCAAAATGATCGCCAGTAATCATCCGTACGGTCACTCCGGCAGATTGGGCAGCTTTTATTGACGCTTTTGCCTCCGGCCGAAGCTCATCGGCAACGGCGAGTAGGGCGAGGAACTCAATCTTTTCCTTTTCGAGCTCGGCCAATTCTTTGACCTGTTTACCATTAACTCGGCCGAGAGCGATAACACGAAGCCCTTGCGTCGTAAGCTCATGTAGCTGCGCTTCGGCATTTTTCTTTTGCTCGTTTGATAAAGACGCGTTCTGTAAAAGTTTTTCCGGCGAGCCCTTTATATATACGGCATACTCTTTACCTTTTTTCCAGACATTGCCGCTCATTGCGAGCACTTGGTCAAACGGTAAAGAGAGAACATGCTTGTACCCTGAAATATCAGGGGAGTGTTTTTGAGCGTACAGTGTGAACGCGGTGTCAAGCGGATCATGCGACACGCCTTCTTTCTGGTTAGAGCTAAGTGTCAGATATGACGCTGTTTCGTCAGGTTTGTTTTCGCCATCCACACGCCAGACACTTTCTACCTCGAGTTGGTTTTTCGTGAGTGTACCCGTCTTGTCGCTGGCGATAGTAGTGATGAGTCCGATATTTTCTATCGCCGGCATGTTTCGTACGAGTGCTTTACGGCGAGCCATACGCCGCATGCCAAATACAAGCACCACAGATATAGCAACCGGCAGTCCTTCAGGGATTACTGAAACAGATAGTGCAATCACGAAATGGAACGCCTCAGATAAGTCGATGCCTCTATAGATACTAAGAATCATGAGTGCCGCAGCCAATATTGCGACGACGCCAACAATCTGCTCGATGAGCTTGTCGATTTTTTGTTGGACAGGGGAGCTTGTTTCACGGTTGCTTGATAGTACTGCGATCTTGCCAAACTCAGTATCGTTTCCAGTACCGACAACAAGTGCAGTGATTTCTCCCGATACTAAAAACGAACCAGAGAAAACAATGTTGTTTTGCTCATAGATCGCTTTTTCGCCGTCAAGCGCATCGGCGTGCTTGCTTACTGGCGCTGACTCACCGGTCAGAAGCGCTTCATCACAACGGACATTATCAGCTTCGATAACCCGAGCGTCAGCAGGGACTTTCTGGCCTTCGTACAGCCGGATAATATCACCGGGAACTAGCAGCTCCGTTCCGACTTGTTGCGACTTCCCGTCACGCCATACTTCAACATCGGCAGCTTCATATTTTTTTAGTGATTTCAGTACCCGTTCAGTAGAAAAACGCTGTATGTAATAAATTACTGCGGTTATGGAGATAATGACAAGTATGATGCCTGCATCGAGATTTTCGCCGGTAATATAGCTAATACCAGCAGCAAGAAACAGGATTAGCATAAAAATACTTCGAAACGGTTCGATGAGCTTACGCCACAACGGTTCGCCCTTTACTTTAAGGGTGTTCGGCCCGTACTTTTTTAGCCGCTGACCGGCTTCTTCTGAGGATAAGCCGGCTTTACTCACATTAAGTTGACGCAACGATTCATCTGTCGTTTGGCTGTAAAACGGTTTCATATTTTTATTCGTATACTCTTTTTACAATATTGTACGCTTATGGTTTAGTTTATCATGCGTCGCATTACATTAAAAACTTTCCCGAATATTACCGAACGTGTAATCCCAATCTGCGTCTGTTTTCTTATGTGGGTTAAACATATTCTGTGGGTCGAATATGTGCTTTACTTCTTTAAATAACCCGAAGACCTCTTTCCCGTACATCGTCTCTAACCATGGGCCGCGTATCATGCCGTCGTTATGTTCGCCCGATAATGAGCCTCCGTATGAAAGCACAAGATTGTTTACTTCTTTCATGGCTGGTTCGAGCTTATCCCGCTCTTCCTGTTTTTCGATTTCCATAAGCGGGATAATATGAAAGTTCCCATCTCCCATATGCCCGGCTATTGTTGCAAGAAACTTGTACCGGTTTAGTATCTCCCTCACTTCTGGCAGAAATTTTGGTAAGTGCTCCGGTGGTACCACGAGGTCATCTATAAACGGGGCAGTATGCTTGTCTTTTACTTTTTTGCGCAGCAAATTAAAGCTCTCACGGCGCATAATCCAAAACTTTCTAGCCTTTGCCTCGGTTTCATCTTCTTCAAACAGGGCGTCGTGCCCATAAGGACGAAGTTCCTCTCGTAAGTTGTGCACCTTTTTGGCGACTTCTTCGGGTGTTTCGCCGTTAAATTCAACGAGTAGCACCATCTTTGGTATCCCGCGCAGGAGCTTTAACGCGTCCGGGAGCAACTGCAGGCCAAGCTTCATCATACCGAGCCAGCCGAGGTTTTTTCGGAAATAAATAAATAACTTAAAGCTCAGCATTAATGTATGGTTATCGAACCCCTCGAACGTCGCTGGTTTATGTCGAAGCACATCATTGATGATTTCTCCGAGATCATCCATCTTTCTAAGAAAGACAACGAGCGTACCAGAATGCTTCGGAGCAGGGACGAGCCGAAACGTAATATCAGTAACAAAGCCGAGTGTACCCTGAGACCCCACGATTACTTGCGTGAGGTCAAAAATGCCGGTTTCTCTATCCCATACACGCCAGAGATGGTAGCCGGTAGAGTCCTTGCTTACTTTCGGTTGTGCTGCCTTAATGGTGTCATAGTTTGCTTCTAGAAGCTCATACAGCTGCTTGTATATATGACCCTCGAAATCATCTTGTGCCATCTTTTTATCTAGCTCATCTTTTGTGAGTGGTCGAACCGTGTACTCATTTCCATCAGCAAAAACTACCTTTAGTTCTTGTATAAACTGCTCGGTTTTCCCGTGCTGTAATGATTTTTCGCCACCTGCATTATTAGCAACCATGCCACCGACTGTACATAGATCACGAGATGCCGGGTAGCTTGGCATAATTGCACCTTTTTCCAGAGTAGCCGGCTCGAAGTCTCGGTAGTACACCCCGGGCTGAACACTAGCCGATCTGCTTGTAACTTCACCGATAGCAGTAAAATATTTCGAAAAATCCATGATGATAGAGTCGTTAATAGAGCCGCCAGACATACACGTACCACCGCTGCGAACCGTCAGTGATAGGTCTGGGTGTTTTAATTTTTCCCTGGAGACAAACTTAACGAGCTCTTGTACGTCCTTACTATCCTTCGGCTGGGCAACAACCTGAGGGCGAAGCTCCAGCATACTTGCATCATGACTATAAAAATCAAGCGATGCCTCATCGTTTACCACATTGCCTTTAATAATATTTTCGAGTTTTGCTTTTAGCTCATTCATAATCTGCAGATTTTTATTCCAATCGGGCTTACGCCTTTAATTTAGTTTATGTAAAAAACAATATATAAGCTGATGCCAGCAATACGAACAACAGCACAATTAATATGCCCCGGATTACTATTCGTTCAGCTTTATCTATCAGTGGTCCTTTATTGCTAGCGTAGAGCCAAATTGTACTGTAGGCACCTACGGCAGCAGCTCCGATTGCTGCAATATAACCCGATAGTAAAACGACATAAGAATAGTCGATAAAGAACCGGCCGAACGCGACCATTAAAAACGCTGTATACCACGATACGATAGAAATAGCCCCCGTCAGCGCAAAAAGCGGATACCTGCGCTTCATAGCTGCTGTGCGAAAAGATTTGCCTGTTGATTTCTTTACCAGAGGAAACACTAAGTAGTGGAATGCCGTCCCATTCGCTACGACAAACGCAAAGGCGGTCAGCTTAAGCTGAAAAAAACTCCACTCAAACCGCGGTACGCTGCCCGTCTGGTACTGCTGTAATGCCAAGAGTGCCGCTCCAGACACGAGCAGCAAAACTACGCTCGCCCAGACAACTCTCGATAGCGTCTTCATGACATCGTACTGATCTTTTGATATGCTGCCGTTTTTGATTGAGCGTAAAAAAACTAAATCGCTGCTAGTGGCTCCGCCGATACCAAAAGCAAAGCCAACTAGATGGAATGTCACTAAGATAGTATGTAGATCCATGTGTTGTTCTACCTTTTACGCTTATGTTTTATATCATAGCAACAAAAGCATTAATCTAACAACAAACCTCAAATGATCTGCTTATTAAAAAGCTCACTGATGAATACTGCGGATTGCTTGGCGTATCTCATCGTATTCACCCAAACCGCTTGTTGGAATAAGTGCCGATAATCCAGCTGTAGTGGTATAGCTCTGTAAATAATTCACACCATCGATGTCACGCAAAGTATAAGAATCCATTTGGGTAATCGGCAGATTGACGAGCTTCCGATAGAGCGGAATGACCTCACTCATAGAAATATCGGTTTCGATATTCGCCGCCACAGAATCAAAAATTACGCCATTCTTTCGAGGGTCAAGGGCAAGACGCCAGTCTAACTCGCTAGTGATGCCTTTTATTACTTCTTGCTGATTTTTCGTTCGGTTAAAGTCAGACTGCGGAAATCCATAGCCGCGAGAGGTAGAATCGCGCGCCCGCGTTAGACGTAGCGCTGTTTGTCCATCAATCTGCTGTACGCCATTCTCTAGCTGCAATGGACCCCCTTCGTGTGGCTGAAAATTCGGATCGTAAATTCCTCTATCATCCGGGCTATCGATGGTGACGGTGATGCCTCCGAGCGCGTCAACAATGTCTTCCACCGCAGAAAAATTAACAACCATTGCATAATGCACCTCGAGTCCGAAATTTTCTGTCACAACACGTTCAAGCAAGCCAACGCCATCAGCCCGATAACCTATTTGCTGGAACCCATGACGCTCGCCAGCAGGGAAGGCCTCGTTTATTTTTGCCGTTCCATAGCTAGGTATATTAACGTACAAATCCCTCGGAATGCTGAGCATATACGCATCCTCCGCCGATGCAGCAAGACTTAGTATTAAGATAGTATCTGTTAAGTCAGCACCACCGTGAGCATCTCGGTCAGTGGCGTTTCCTATTAGTAAAATGTTTGTACGGTTTGCTGCGTCTGTTCGTAGCTCTGTTGGCGGCACCAGACCTAATACGCTCTTCTCTCCAAATATATGCTCACTCGCTCGCTGAAAGTTCCGAGCACTTAAACCAGCCACTACGAGGACGAACCCGAGCCCGGCTAATATAACAAAAAGAAACACTCTTTTTATCCAGCTCTTTTTCGTAAGCTTTCTTTTTGGTTTGTCCGGCTCTGTTCGCTGACCTTTGTCGGAGCTGTCCGGCTGATAGCTCGTAGTCTTTAAGCGCTCGAGCTTTTTAATGTCCCGTTCTTCTTTTTTCATGTAGTTCTTGCATTAATTCCTTATATATTATCTCATGTACTGCCGAAAGCATGAAATCAATCAGTCGCTAATAACCGGCATTCTACTTGAAATCTTCTTAGATTCAGCAAGACTTAAGAGACAGTCAACAATATTTGGCCTCGAAACGGTAAGAGAAGCTCCCTTAATCGTCGGTCGTAAGGTATAGTCGGATACGCCTCTTGCATTTCTATGTTTTGGTGTTCGAAGGGCTACCCAATCACAGGAGCTATCCTTTAATACCTCTACATGCTTGATGCCATCCTGGAAGCGTTTCTGGTCGAAAAACATCAATGCCCCGGCCGTTAAATGGTCATAAAGTGTCGGTACGTCACCATTTGTAAAAATGTTATAGCCAGTCAGACTCACTATTCTCTTGACGCCGTGCTTTCTCATTGCAGAGGTTATCGCCCGCATTGCGTTAGATTGCATTTCAGCATCTGTGTTTTTGCCGTGGCCGAGCACGCTTATTACTGCGTCATGTCCGCGCACAGCCGCAGCCACAGCCGAGTAATTAGTTGCATCTCCCTCTACGGTTTTGAGTTTTTTTGACTTTAGACCCATTTTTGATTTATTTCGCACAAAAGCCGTCACGTCATAGCCTCTGCTTACGCTTTCGGCTGTAAGCATGCGACCAACCCTTCCGTTCGCTCCAAAAACTAGCAGCTTCATCAACTCCTATTATACGTCAAATATCGGCGCCGTCTTATGCAGAATGTTACTATTCTTTCATGGCTGAACTTGCACTGCCCGGCATTATATTTTTGTCTGCAATTTTTTTATTAATTAAATCGAGCTTTTACGTAGTACGTTCGCTATCGGTAATTGCGCGGTATTTGCGTATATCAGAATTTGTAATCGCATTTATTCTTTTAGCGCTTGCTACATCATTATCGGAGCTTACGATCGGCGTCAACGCAGCTGTGGCAGGAATTCCGATATTGTCGCTAGGAGATGTACTGGGAACTAACGTTGTTAACCTTACTCTCATCTTAGGAATTCTTGCGGTAGCGGGAAACGGCGTAAAGCTTGATGACTATAAACAATTCAAGGACATACGTACAATGACTGTGGTATTGCTCATAATGCCGTTTTTATTAATGTA
Source organism: Candidatus Saccharimonadota bacterium (assembly GCA_050486305.1). Classification (GTDB taxonomy): domain Bacteria; phylum Patescibacteriota; class Saccharimonadia; order Saccharimonadales; family SLHW01; genus SLHW01. The sequence continues at coordinate 295,905 of JBJHDA010000001.1, read as the reverse complement.
TGACGGGGCATTGTCACGACTTGACGGGCTTGTGTTGCTGGTACTGTTTGTGTACCACCTGCTAAGCTTAGCTCGAACAGAAAAGAATCGAAAAATACTCCCACTTAAGCTGTCGTTGCATGCACACGCCTACCATTCAATATCGTCTCGTCGGCATTTCATTCAGGCGATTTTTATTTTCATACTTGCAGTCTGTTTCTTGGTTGGCTCCGCATTTATTGCGGTCCAGTCTATAGAGGGCATTACCCGCACTATCGGGGTCTCTGAGTTCATTATCGGGCTGTTTATTATTGCGATTGGCACAAGCTTACCAGAACTTACTGTCGGATTACGCAGCATAAGGGATAAAGTTGCTTCAGTGTCGATCGGAAACATCTTCGGAGCTGTAACAACTAACGTCTCTTTGGTTTTAGGCATTGTGGCTCTTATTGAGCCGATTCACGTCACTGAGCCACAGCAATTCATTCTCACTGCAGCTGTAACTCTGCTTATTGTGTTATTCCTTTTCACCGTTTTGCGAAAAAAACATATCATTTCTCGACGCACAGGCATAATACTGCTCTTGGTTTATGCTGGATTCATCACTATGCAGTCTATTGTTTCGTTTTAGCTGTCGATTTCAGGTATATTTGCATGAACCTTTTTGGTCATGTCGCCATTGATTATCAGAGCCTCGTCATCACTAATCTCACATATAGCTTGTCCGGCATGGATGCTGCGGGTCACGTTATTGGCCTCGGTAAAATATTCGTTGCCAACGTGCGGAATAATTACCTGCGGTACCAGGCTGAGACCATCGTATATGACGTCTTCGGTAAAATCTGGTATATCGACAGATTCTATGCCGCGCAGGGAAGTTCCGGCAGCAACCGCTCCGGCACTGTCACCTCCGTAAACAATGCCGTCATCTAGCAGGTCGTTGACTATTACTTCAAATCCGCTTCGCCGCATTTCTTGCCGCAAACAAAACGTATTGCCCCCAACCGCCCACACAACGTCATAATTTCGCAGCTTTTTTCGCAATGTGTCGGAGCTTCGATAGTCAAGCAGGTCAACGGTGTCGACTAAACCTATACCACGTTCTTTTTGATAAGCGATAATTTCTTGAATTTTATAAGCCTTAGCTCGTTTCGCATAATAGTCTTTTGCATTCGGCAGCAATGCAAGCTTTATGCTGCTTGCCGGCTTACCGACGAGCTGAAACAGTTCATCGGGTACGGGTATGCGGTAAGAAGAAAGATATAGTTTCATATATTTCTCGTATAAAATGCGTAACTTAACGGCTAAACAAATTTTGCATATAGTGTTGCGCGTTACTCGACTATGATCGTTCCAAACTGTTGCGGAGCAAGGTGGTTGTGAAAGCCCCACTCGCCAGTTTCATCAAATGTAAACGTATATGATTCTCCAGGCTGAAGCCCGCGCTCTGAATCAAAGTTTGGGAGATCGGTGTGTGTAGGGTGGGGATCCGACGCAACCCAAAAATTAGTGTTGCTTTCGTTTACAAATTCAACGGTATCACCGGCTCGTACTATTAAATCAGCTGGTGAAAAACCATCGCTTGTATAAGTGACGGTGTTTCCGGCCGTGGTACCATTGGCTTCGTTTTCGGTCTGTTCGCCTTCACCAAGCGGTCCAGCAGGCTGCTGTGTTTCGGTCGGCTGGTCGGCATCGTTTACATTGCCATCTCTCATTGCCATTAGTACGGCAGCTCCTACACCTAAAAGTACGGCGATTATTGCGATAATAATGAAGTTCTTGTTCATGTTCTGTTTCTCCTGATCATAAAACCAGCATAACAACTAAATCGCTCGGTTTCCAATACAGATGTATCGGCGATAAGCCTGCATATATCTGACTTTACTAATACACCGGCACTATTAAGCCTAGTTTAAGCTCGGCGGCTAGCTAGCAAATTATAAATAAATGCTATCAGGGCGATAACGAGGAGAAGATGAATCAAATTTCCGGCAACCTCAAACACTAGTCCCAACAACCATAATAGTATCAATACCGCAATAATCGTTCGAATCATCTACTGCCTCCTTGCTAATTTGTGTACGTTGAGTTGTAGCACGCACAGCAAATCAATGAAGTAACATATGTTACTTCACCCCAAGGCAGCTTCATGTTTAACAATATTCTGTCTGACCTAGCTGGGCTTTGTGGCTATTCGGTCAAGCATTCTTGGATTAAGACAGCCTCATCAGCTTCAGGCTGTGCACCTTGCTGTAGCTCCATCAGGCGCTCTTCGCCAACCTCATCGGCCACACAAGCTAACTGCTCTTCAGTTGGTTCTGCTGGCTGCTGAGCAGCAGGAGGCTGCTCTTGCTGTGCTGGAGGGGCTTCAGTAGCAACCGGCTCAGATATGTCTAGGTTTTCTACCCATGTGCCGCTACCGAATACCGCGATCGAGAGTAAAGCGATCAGCATAATCCCCAGAACAGACCACACCGTATAAAACAAAGTTTTCATAAATCGCTGGAACGGACTCCTGCTATCTGTATAAAAAGCTTTTTGATTATTATTGTTGCCTGGTTGATTGAGTGAATTTTGAGTCATGACTCCCACCGTAACATATGCAGTATGCGTTGCAACCCAAAAAAAATAAAACTAGCGGTAGTTACACCGCTAGTTTTTGTGCGATTAAACGATTCTTATTATTTTCTAGAACGCTTTTTTGTGTGCTTCGTAGCATTGTCGTATGCGCGGTCTACAACAGTCTTTGCTACATCTCGTCCGCCAAGCCCAAAAGCAAGAGCAAGAGAGAAGACAACACCAGCAACGATTATCGTGATGTTGTTTGCAATGATTGTTGTGTCGAACCCAAGCTGGTCAACAGCCATTAGAACACCGAACACAACGATGACATAATAGCTGATGTTCGCGACAGGCTGTGCAAAATCTACGCTCATACGAACCAAGGCAGCCTTTACAGCATCACGTAGCAGCCGTGCTCCAGCAATAGCTACCGTCAACACAATGATTGCTGCTAATACGTTCGGTAAGTATGCGAGCAAGTCGCCTAGCGTTTCGCGCATTGCGTCTAACCCAAGCACCTCTGCCGCTGCAAGCGCAAAAATTACGATTACTACCCAGAAGCTGATCCGCCCGAGTAGATTTGCCAGGTCAATGTTAAGTTCTGTTGTATCAAGCGTCTTCTTGACTGCCTTGCTCTTGTTAAACCTACTTACCGTCAGCACCCATTCGACAAGCCTTCGCACAAGGCCGTCAGCTACCTTGGCCACCAAGGCACCAAGCAGTATTAATAGAATCGCACCGAATAAACTAGGCAAAAAGCCACCTACGGCCTGCCAAAACTCATTCGCGGACTCAGATAGTAGTTCCGTGAAATCGTTCATCTAACCCTCCAATTTAGTTGATGTTATATCCACATTATAGCCATAAGTGCATAAACTGCAAACATATGCACTAAAACGAGTGTTTTTTCAAGCGTAGCAGTAGCCAAATCGGCTATAATATACTCAATGGCAAAAGAGAAGCTAGAGCTAACTCATCCAGAGCGTTTAAAGTGGTTTCGCAATGTAAACATTATCGGCGCTATCGGCTTAATTGGCGCAGGTGTTTATTTGCCGGCCTACCAAGAAGTTCTTATGCTCGGCGCAATAATTAATCTCGGCGAGGCAGGGGCAGCGGAAGCGTGGCGGCAGCACAAGCTAAAAAAGCCCGCAAAAATAAAAGCGGCCTAGATAACTTTGCAAATGTTTTAAAAAATACTTTGACTAAAAATCTTACGGGAGTACGATTATCCTTGTGCCTTTTTCATGTGAGGTGGAGAAGACACGACGGCTACCCTTGGTTGCCATTCAACATTGAAAATCATTAATTTAATAGTAATTTAATTTGGGGATCATTCTAGGGTTAGCTAGGGAGGTAACATAATGCACTCAGCTGCACTTGCAGTTGGGCTTGTTCTTGCTGCGACATTATTCGCAGTAACGAGCTCGACGAACAATGCTGAAGAGCAAACAGAAAACGCAAACGTATCGAAAACAGAAGAAATAGTCCAGCCAGAAAAAGAAAAGCAAGAGAAGTCAGAGGCTGAAAAAAACGAAAACGAAGAAGCAGATGATGAACCGACACTCGTTAAGGTTAGGCCGGGTGACACGCTTGCAAAAATAGCAAAAGAGCACGACACCACATACCGACGTATCTTCAACGCAAACGAGGTGATAGAAAATCCAAATATTATTCCGGTAGGAGAGAAGCTTCTCATACCCGAAGATGACGAAGATCTTGAAGACAGGATGGGGGAGTTCTTGGCCGCACAAGAGGCGCAACGCGAGGAAGAGCAGAAGCGCATTGCCCATGCACAAGAGAGAGAAGCAGAGCGCCAAGCAGCTACAACACGTCAGGCCAGCTCGGAGCCACGCCAAGAAACCGCGCCACAGACCACATCCACGAGCACCAGCGTCTGGGATCGCTTAGCAGAATGTGAGTCCGGCGGCAACTGGAGCATAAACACCGGCAACGGATACTATGGCGGCCTGCAGTTCAGCCTATCAAGCTGGCGAGCGGTCGGCGGTTCAGGCTATCCGCATCAAGCAAGTAAATCTGAGCAAATTTCACGCGCCGAACAGCTCCTTCAGATACAAGGTTGGGGCGCATGGCCAGCTTGTTCGTCTAAGCTCGGCCTCAGATAACAAAAACTACGCCAAGACTGCATCTCCATCGGGTGAAACTCGGTGGAGATTTTTTAATATTAACTACTGTATAACAGGCATTTTTGCCACCAATGGTGTAAAATGTACCATTATGGATGACACAAGCTCAGCACTAAAAATTGTTATCGTAGAAGATAACCAAAGCCTGGCAGAAATATATAAAACCAGGCTCGAAATGATCGGCTATAAGTGTTTCACAGCATATGACGGTGAAGAGGCGCTCACTATCATTGAACGCGAGCGGCCAGCCTTGGTATTACTGGACATGATGGTGCCAAAAATCGCCGGGGACCAAATACTAGCACGTATGCGTGCGAGCGAGTGGGGTAAAAATATACGCGTCTTTATTATCTCTAACTTAAATGAAGCCGATGCACCTGCAGGACTACGAGACTACAACATTGAGGGCTACGCAGTAAAAGCTAACCTCTCAAACGATGATATCGATCGGCTCGTTGATAAGATACTGACCCCGGCCACACAAGACGAAGGTGTCGAGCTAGAATAAACATTCGCACACTGTCGGCTATGTCTGGCTTTTCTTTTATAAACTAACCGAGAGGAGAGACGAGGCATGGCAAAACCAGTACAAAAAATAGGAAATTGTTTATGGCTCGATGATCAGGCAGAACCTGCAGCAAAGTTTTACACATCAGTTTTTGCAAACTCAGAACTTGGCGACATTTCCCGCTACGACAAAGCAAGCTCTGAGGTATCCGGCAAACCGGAGGGCAGTGTTTTAACGGTAGAATTTGTTATCGATGGTTGTGACTTTATGACGTTAAATGGTGGGCCGAACTTTACCCCAAACCCTTCTGTATCTTTTTTCGTTAATTGTAAAACAGCCGAAGAAGTCGACAGCCTCTGGGAAAAGCTCTCTGATGGCGGCAAGATACTGATGCCACTGGATAAGTATTTTTTTAGCGAAAAATATGGTTGGGTCCAAGATAAATTCGGGGTCTCATGGCAGCTGTTGTTAGCCGAGGGAGGCTTCCCGCAAAAAATCATGCCTTCACTACTATTCGTCGGCGAACATAGCGGCAAAGCAGAAGAGGCGATTACGTTTTATACATCTATTTTCAAGAATTCTAAGAAGAAAGAAATCTACCGCTACGAAGCTGGTCAGGCGCCAGATAAAGAAGGAACGATAGCATATGCAGACTTCGAGCTTGAGGGTCAAACTTTCGCAGCGATGGATAGCGCCCAAAAGCACGATTTTACTTTTAACGAGGGGGTATCTTTCGTCGTAAATTGCGAAACGCAAGAAGAAATAGACCACTACTGGAATAGCTTGTCTGCAGTACCCGAGGCCGAGCAGTGCGGCTGGCTCAAGGATAAGTACGGTGTAGCCTGGCAAATTGTACCGGTTGCATTAACTCGTCTGTTAAAAGATCCGGACCCGGCGAAAGCAGAGCGGGTTATGAAGGCCATGCTCGATATGAAGAAGCTTGTTATTGCCGACCTGGAAAAAGCAGCAGAAGAAAAATAGCAAACAAACAAACCGAAAAATAATAAAGCTACCCTAAATACATCGGAGCAAAAAATACTACATCGATACTGCTTTAAAAGCCTCAGCGTATGGGAGGTGACTCAACGTGAGTAGCTGAATCAGCCGTGACAACGGTTACTTTATCAACATGCCCCGTCTCACCAAGCTCGCGTAGCTTCTGCATTGCTAGCCGCGCCAAAAACGGATGACCGGATTGACCCTTGGATTCCAAGGTTACGATACGGCTCTCGACTCTATTAACTTCATTTGCGCCGTTATCCCCCGTTTCAGCTCCGCTTATCGCGCCTAACACCTGTATAAATTCTGCCCCTACTTCATCGTGGCTTCTGGCACGCTCTTTTCCGCCAACTGGTTTCAAGAATGGTTTTTTCTCACTCATGCCAGAGATTTTACCCTTAATCAACAGAAGGCGCAATGTACATTATTTATTTTTATGGTTTTATAGCTTTTTAAGTTACGTGATATTTTTGTATCTTTTGTTACAGACTCAAGGACCATATTTGTCATAGTAAATCCCTGTTAGTAAAGGGAGGTGCTATGGCAGACGATGATTTCCTGCAAGACAATGAACCATACAACGAAGAGGGCGACATAAACCCGGCTGAAGAAATGAAGGAAGCTAGTCGTTTACCTGAGGATAATGACCCGCCTTTTTCATCTCCTAGTGGAATACAGGACCGGGTAGATTACACTCAACCCGAGACCGATTCAAATGTCGATCCGCATGAGCTTTATGATGAAGGTATTGAATCTGCGTCGGAAGCAGACCCACCAAGCCCGACAAAAACAAACGAATACGAACCGATTAGCCCTGACACGATAGCGGGCGGTGTACCTGAACAGGACAAAATGCAAGAAAAAGACGAGGAGGACGAAAGCATATAGCGCCTCAAGCGCACATATTTTTTGTCGAACCAGTGCCGCAATCAAGTATTAGGCGTATAGTTCCTCGTCAAGGTCGGGCGGAAGCTGTGACTTAATATCATCAATCTGGCCAGGTGTCAGCTGATCTTTCAATGCATTCCAAGAGGCCATTACCTGCTTTTTTGCATGCTCTGGCTCGATTTCTTGTATTTGAGAGATAGCTTCATACATATCGTCTTTCGAAAATTTTATTGTATCACTGATCTTCGCTGTTTCTGCTTTTAACTCTTCTGGCAATTGGCTGCCAAAATCCTTTCTCTCATCATCTGTTAACCTCGAGGCTAAGACCATAATAAATAGACGTAAGGCCTGTTCTGACTCGCTATCGGAAAATCCTGAGTAATGCTGAACGCGCTTTACAAGTTCTCGATATTTCATTTCACCTCCTGAACTTACATTGATTATTGCCCAGCGCTTAAGTATAGAAGCTTGCCCTCGCTCATACCGTTAGATTTATGACACATAAAAGCAATACTGGTGCCATCGCCAGTCGTTCATGGTATAATTTAGCAATAATTTCACTACGTTCGATGAGCGCTTATGAAGTAATAAGCGCATTTTTATTGCAAAGCGAACCGGTAAATTACAAGATTTTATGATTCAAGCCACACAAAACCCCACCAAAATTCGAAACATCGCAATTATCGCACACGTCGATCACGGCAAGACGACAATTGTTGATGGACTACTAAAACAATCAAAGGCATTTCGCGACAACCAAGCTGAAATGAGCCAAGAGCTCATTATGGACAGTGGCGACCAGGAAAAAGAACGTGGTATCACCATTACGGCAAAGATTACGGCTGTTCAGCACGGAGATTACCGGATTAATATAATTGATACTCCTGGGCACGCTGACTTCTCTGGTGAAGTCGAGCGGACACTCAATATGGCAGATGGCTGCCTGCTTATCGTTGACGCACAGGAGGGTCCGATGCCACAGACCAAATTTGTGTTAAGCAAAGCGCTCGCCAACGGGCTTAAGCCGATCGTCGTCATAAATAAAATCGATAAACCTGGCAAGCGTATCCAAGCGGTAGAAAATGAGCTGTCTGATCTTTTCTTAGAGCTCGCTGTAGACGAAGATCAGTTGCATTACCCGGTTTATTATGCAATTGGACGAGACGGGAAAGCATGGCAAACGCCGCCCGCAAATTCAGACGGACCAGCGAGTTTTGAGCATTTATTCGAGGCGATCATCAACGAGATTCCAGCCCCGGCAGTAGAAGTCGATAAACCGCTACAATTACTCGTTACAGCACTCGCTTGGGACACCTATAAGGGTAAATATGCAATTGGACGCATCACCCGCGGATCCGTAGAGGCAGGAGAACCGGTTGCCGTCTGCAAAAAGGACGGCCAGATAGAAAAAGCCAAGGTTGAGGCAGTCTTTATGAGTCAAGGCGTTAATCGCTTCGAGGTGTCTAGTGGAATTGCCGGCGACATCGTACAGATTACCGGCATCGCAAACGTTCAAATCGGAGAAACCATCACTCACCCTGACTCACCAGATGCATTACCGCTTATCGAGGTAGAGCCACCGACTCTACAGATATTTCTTGGACCAAACACCTCGCCGTTCAAGGGGACCGAGGGAAAATTCTCAACTTCCCGCCAGCTTGGCAGCCGTCTGCAAAAAGAACTAGAGACGAACGTAGGCCTTCAGGTTGAAGAGCAGGGGATTAACTTCCTCGTATCCGGTAGGGGCGAACTGCACTTAAGCGTGCTTATTGAAACTATGCGACGAGAAGGGTACGAGTTCGAGGTAGGGCGTCCGCAGGTCGTAACAAGGGAAAACAATGGGGTAATAGAAGAGCCGGTTGAAGAACTTACTATAGAAGTTCCGGACGAGTATGTCGGCGCCGTACAAATGGAGCTCGGATCACGACGTGCAACCCTAAAACAACAGCTTTCGACTGATGGCAACGCAGTAAAGCTTGTATATGACTTACCGACCCGGACAATGCTCGGGTTACGGAACGTCTTACTTACAAAAACAAAAGGTACGGTTATCATGAACAGCCTCATGATCGGTTATCAGCCGCTCGGTGCTAATTTGTCACAGCTACGAAATGGCGCTCTTATCGCGTTTGAGCAAGGAACAACTACACCTTACGCTCTACAAATGGCAGAAAGCCGCGGCGAAATTTTTATCGGACCTGGAGAGAAAGTTTATGCCGGGCAAATTATCGGGTTAAACAAGCGACAAGAAGATATGGAGATGAATGTCTGTAAGGCAAAGCAGCTTACAAATATGCGCAGCTCCTCTAGTGACGGCGTTGTCAGCCTCACGCCGCCGACGATTCTCAGCCTTGAGCAGGCAATCGATTTTATTGAAGACGACGAACTGCTTGAGGTGACGCCAAAAAGCTTACGCCTCCGTAAAAAACAGCTCGACCATAGCGCTCGCAAACGCAGCAAGAAATCCTAGAGTTGCTTAGTATCTATTTAGTCGAGGGTTAGTTCAATGCACCACTCGACTGGTGCATTCAGAAAGCAGCACACAGCACTCAGGAATCAGCTGTCCTCAGGCTCTTCAAAACGATGAGCGAAAATTAATACCAAGATTTAAAGCTCTTACTCCTGCTCACTATTCCCGTTCCCGTTGCCTTCGTTTTCATCCTCTCCGTCGTCATCATCGTCGTCATCATCGTCATCCTCGTCGTCATTCCCGTTACCATTATTTTCGTTTTCATTATTAGGTCTGCCCTCAGGCGGCCCGTTCCGGTTGCTCCCCCCAACAGGTCCAGGCTCATCATCCTCATCGTCATCATCTTCCTCTTCGGATCGTCTTCGCTCCTGCTCATCGTCATCATCGTCGTCTTCTGGCTCAGGTGCTGCTGCTCGCTCTTGCTCATCTATAAGCTCCCAGTTCTTGTCAAACGTTAAATATATTCCTTCACCGCCATTCGGTCTATCGTCTCGGTTTAAGCGTAGCCTGTAGCCCTCCTCGCCTCCGGAGCTTACTTCATCGGCCTGCGTTACCGCATAGCCAAGGTGATCAGACTGTACAGAGATAAGTACTGCAACAGGAACATCTATGTCGTCAATAACAGACACCAGTTCTCTCGCATCGTTAGAAGGCCCATTGCTAGGCGCAGGTTCGGCAGCCAGGCTCCCGCTAGTTAATAGCATTACACCAAACACAGCCACTATGCCAAGTATCAGCTTCATTTTTCTCCTCTCGTCGCCTTTTTGGACTTTTGACTATAGGCTCGTCTGAGAAAATCTCCATAACTTTTTTAACAAGCCAGAAACTTTATGGTAAAAAATATTACAAGTAACAGCTCAATATCCACACCTATAAGCCGAAGCTGCCATCTGTAATGCTCTATAATGGTATTGGTAATGGCTCATATCAGCAGGAACCTCCAGACAGCCGACCTATCCCAGCGCACCCAATGGTATATCGTTATCCGATGGTTTTTCTTGCTTGCTGTCGCAGTACCTGGTATTGCATCGTTGTATGTGTTTGAAGGCTGGAGCGAACAAGTCCAGCGCGACACAATACTCGCTCTGGCTGCTCTAGCCAGTAATGGCCTTTTTTATGCGCTGTACAAACTCTACAAAAATCCAACATTTCATACCTACCTTGTAGTCGGCTGGATAATCCTGGATATCGCAATTGTCACTTTTTTGATATTTACAAAAGGCGGCATAGAAAGCCGAAGCCCAATTTTATATACCATTCCTATCCTTATGGCATCAGCAATTTTCGGTAAACGGGCGACATACGTGACGGCTGCCTCATGCGCCATCGTTTATTCAAGTTTAATTGTTGCTGATTACCACGACGTTATTCAATCAGTCGGAGCTTTTGACCCAACCCTTCGATCCGACCTTCCGTACGTCATTAATACCATCAGTTTTATGCCCGCCGTATTGCTCGTTGTAGCAATGGCAGTAAACGCGATAACAAGCATGCTCATTGAGAAACAGCGCCAGGCAAGAAACAGCCTGGAGGAATTACTTCGTGCTCAGAGTATCGCTAAACTCGGCAGCTGGGAGTGGGATATAAACAAAAACGAAGTAACGTGGTCGGATGAATTATTCAAAATATTCGGGCTGGAAGACAATAAGCCAGACAAGATAACATATGATTCCTATTTGCAATACGTTCACCCAGACGATGTCGACGAAGTGAAGAAAGCTATCAACCGTGCGATAAAGCAAAAACGGCCGTTTGCTGTTGACCACAGAGTTGTGTATCCAGACAGGTCTTACGGATACATCCGGAGTGAAGGGCGTCCGCTTTTGAACCAGCGGGGAAGGGTCGTCAAGCTAGCCGGTACGGCACAAGATGTGACAGAAATGCATAAGCTTGATGATGCCAGACAAGAGTTTGTATCGCTCGCCTCACATCAGCTCCGGACGCCAGCTAGCGGAGTTAAATCGTTTTTGTCGTTATTGCTTGATGGTTATTCTGACGAATTCACTAAACAACAGCGTAAATTTATAAAAAAAGCATACGAATCAAATGAACGACAGCTCGATATTATAGACAATTTACTTAACCTCGCGGCAATTGAATCCGGACAATTGAGACTAAGTAAAAAAGAGATAAATCTGAATAATCTTGTGAGCAAAAGCTTGCCGAATCATCGCCCTGTAGCCCGATCAAGAGGCCAAAAAATATCGTTTACACGAAGCAAAGAAGCACTATTGGTAAACGTGGACCCGAACCATCTTCGGATGGCTTTGGATAATCTGATATCAAATGCCATCAAATATACTCCGGATAAAGGGCAGATTACTGTTTCGGTTTACGGTAACAAGTCCTCTGCATATATAGATGTAGCCGATACCGGCATAGGCATACCCGCGAATCTTCTGCCCGAGCTTTTTCAAAAATTCCGCAGATTGCATGACCCAGCCAGCGAAACGGTCGGTGGGTCTGGCCTCGGACTTTATCTTGCCAAGTATATTGTGAGGCTCCATGGTGGCTCTATAACCGTTAAGTCTCGCTACCGCCACGGCACGACATTCAAAATCAGGCTCAAGCGTATACGCACAAACAATAAATAAGTGGTAAAATGACAGCATAGTAGAGGGGGAGCATGGCGAGAGTACTTGTCGTTGAAGATGATGCAGCACTCCAAGAGGCTTACAGCTTCTTGCTCAATGCTCAAGGGCATAAAGTTACCTCAGCCTACAATGGCGCGGAGGCGTTGTCTTGTATTGAATCAGCGACCTATGATGTAATCCTGCTAGATATGCACATGCCGGTTATGAACGGGCTGGTATTCTTAGAAAAATTCCAAAAAAAACGCCCTGCAGACACTACGATTATATTTTTCAGCAACATGATTGAGCCGAAAATACAAAAACAAGCTCTTACTCTCGGGGCTGATAAGTGCATCCTCAAGTCATCTATGACGCCAAAGAAAATGTTGCAGCTCATAGAAAAAGCACAGAACAAGAAGACCGCATAAGAAACGAGAGCAGGCGACTGATCTGCGCTTATCGAACTATTTAAACAGCACTCTTAGGTATGTCAGCCACCAAAAATGTGACGCTTTAGATTGTCTATTGCCAAGGTATGTGCCTGTTACGCTGTGGTTTTACGCTTAAACATCTGGACAGCGATAATGTAAGAAACGACCAGCAAGCCAAGCGACCAAGCAACAGCAAGCCAACCGTGATTATTCATCGGCGTCCCAACCGTCAGTGATCTTATAGCTTCAATCACATGTGTCACCGGCTGGTTCTCAGCAAACACCCGTAATCCTGCTGGCATTCCTGCCGTCGGGACGAAAGCACTGCTTATAAACGTGATAGGGAAGACAAATACAAACGTCATCCACTGCACCCCCTCAACCGTCTTAGAAAGCAGACCCATTATTGCGCTTAGCCAAGATATCGCGAAGGTAAACACCATCAAAATACCAAACACGAGCAGCCAATCGACTAAACCAGCTTCTGGCCGAAACCCAACAAGCAGGCCGACCAATACCATGATGATTGCTGATATGGTATTGCGAACAAGATCAGTTACCGTGTGGCCTACCAATACAGCTGAGCTTACCATCGGCAAGCTTTTAAACCGATCAATTATTCCGCGGCGTATATCGGTGGTCACCCCAAGCGCGGTGTAAGTTGCGCCAAACGCAGCCGATTGCACTAGGATACCGGCGAACAAAAAGTCCACATACGAAACTCCCGGAGTCTCTATCGCACCGCCAAATACATAACGAAAGAGTAGTAAAAACATAATAGGCATAAAGACGGTCGAAAGTGCTTGATCCATATTCCGGACGATATAAACCATGCTACGCTTCGTTAATACCTTAAAATCACTTAGCGCCCAGTACAGCCTGCTGCGCTCCTCTGGCGTTACCCGTTTCATACTTTGGACTCCTTGGGATTATGGCTATTATCCGCATTCGATTTATGGTTTGAAGCTTTGCGGCCGGTTAAGGTCAGGAAGACGTCATCTAGCGTCGGCTTGCTGAGCTGAGCGCCGGATACCTCGATTTTCGATTCCTCAAACTCGCCCAGCAACTTCCTTAATTTCGAGACGCCTTTGTCGTTCGTGACAGATAGGCTCTTTTGCCGCTCATCGCTGTGTAAGATGTCTTTACCGATAAACTTTGCTGCTTTGTTAAAGTCTTTGCTGGTTTCAAAATAAAACAGTATCCTCTCGCCGCCGACTTTACTCTTGAGTTCGTCAGCAGTGCCACGTGCAATAATGTTGCCGTCATCTATTACGGCTATCTCGTCGGCAAGCCGGTCAGCCTCTTCAAGCTGCTGGGTCGTTAGCAAGATTGTCGTACCACCACGAACCAAATCCTGAATAATATTCCACATGGCAATACGGCTTCGTGGGTCCAGCCCTGTCGTAGGCTCATCCAGGAATATTATCGGCGGCATAGCTATCAAGCTGGCCGCCAGATCAAGCCGTCGCCTCATACCACCTGAATACGTTTTCGCATATCTGCCGGCAGCATCCAGTAAGTCAAACTGCCCAAGAAGCTCTTCCGTGCGACGAGCGGTGTCCTCGTGGCTTAAATGATAAAGCCTGCCCATCATTTTTAGGTTCTCGCGCCCGCTCAAGTATTCATCAATGGCAGCATATTGCCCGGTCAGGCCGATGAGCGAGCGAACTTCATGCGCATCTTTCACGACATCGAGGCCTTCTATTGAAACTCGCCCCTTGTCAGCACGAAGAAGTGTAGAAAGTATCCGTACCATTGTTGTCTTACCGGCGCCATTTGGACCGAGCAAGGCTAAAACAGATCCTCTCTCCACCTTAAGATCGACACCCTTAAGAACCTCTAGCTTTCCAAAGGATTTATGAATGCCTTTCGCTTCAATTGCGTATCGTTTATTTGTCACAACACTACATTATAGTACGTTTTTTAACTAAATGAGTGTCTTTCTTTACGGCAGCTCACAAATAGGTGTTGAGGGCAATATTTTTTAATTACACCCACAAACTATCAGGTAATTCGTTTTGCCGTGTTACGACTTTAGGCCTCTGCCTTTTGGGTCAGCGCATACCTGAAGCTCAGCATATGTCATATTTTTGCTGTGCATCGCAGTGCCTATATTTAAACCGAGTTGCTCGTCTTCTTTAGCCCGGCTGTTGTATGCAATCGTAAACTCTTGCTCCAAAAATTCCGTCCGCAGCCTTGATGCAACAGTGTCTAATAGTGTCTTGTCACCTACGCGAACCAGCAGCCCGAATTCATCACCGCCCAAGCGCGCTGCGTGCCCATCCATTTTCTTGGTGTCGAAGCTCAAGAACTCCGCTACATTTATGAGCATACGATCACCAGAATCATGACCATTTTTACTGTTAACGAGTCCAAAATTAATAATGTCTACATATAGCAAGCCAAAAGTGTCATCCTCCTGTGCTAGCTCACTAAACCGCTGCTGCAAATACCGTCGATTCGGCAAGCCTGTCAGGTCATCCTCGTGGGAAAGCTGCTCAAGCCGTTTGGCTTCCTGTCTCAGGTGGCTAATCTCTGAGCTAACGCAGGTAGAGCAGGCGATACTGCCGATAGAATCCTCCAGCAGAAATTTGCGGTCTCTCCCGACACATCGCTCCCAGTTCAACTGATCTACGCCTAAACATTCACTCATTAGGTGATAAATTATACAACAAATCGTGATATTATCAATGATTTATTTATGCTACTGTTGTTGTTTTGTCAAAGATATGTTATTATATAATAATGAGGTTAACAAATACAGAGCCCGGGCTTTCTAGGCCTGATTTACAAGAGGGCTACTGTAGCGATTTCAGTAAATCAAAAGCAATGAAAGCCGCAGCCTGTATGCTATTGGCAAGCGTTTTATCTGGCGATGTCGCGGTCGCACGAGATGACCAAGATACTGCTGCAGTGTACGCGTCCGTCTACGACGATCACATCGCAAGCGAACAGCAGCGTCACGACCAGCTGCCAGAGTGTAACACCCCTGCATCTGCTGACGTGATTTTACCGTTTGAGAATTATCAATTTCTTGACGAATCAACATCCAGTCATGTCCCGTACGAGCACCTTCTTGAAGATTCTGTTGCTACTACTACAAAAGAAGACCCGTTTTATACAGCAGAAAATTATGCCTCAGTAATCTCCGAACATTTGCCAGGCGATTATCAGGTAGTCATTGACGAGACACTTCAGCGAAACGACTCCCATAGCATTGCGGGCGCTGGAGCTGACATCGAAAATGATATTGCAATTCACACGGTTGTTCAGCCCTTCCACTCAAAACAAATGAATGTGGTTAGGGGAATGAATGAGCTACGATACTCACTAGAGGAATATCCCTCCGGGCTTCTCGACGCACTTAATATTGAGACAATACGGCTCAATCGCATGAATGAAGAATTCGGTGGCAAATATATACCAAAAGAACATGAGATACAGATAGCGATAGGTGACTTGCTCAACTTTCAACGTGACCGCTCAAGCATAGATAGTGTGGTAGCGCACGAAATCGCACATGCGCTGCATGACGCATTGTGCGGCGGAAACTTCCGTAATGACCCGTCACTTCGTGAAGGCGTAACGTTCTATGGCAGAAAAATCGGTGATAGCGGCTACCAGGAAGACATGGTCCCTGATGAGCACGTTGCGTATGGACCAGAACGTGTCTATCCGCGCTACTATGGCGCCACAAACGAAATGGAGTATTTTGCTACTATTGTCGAGTTTACATTGACTGAGCGCGGCATCATCCAAGAAGGTGATGAGGATTACGGTTCCGTTCTGCAAAAAAAGCAGGCGATGATACTCGATCGCATCGAACAGCAATTTCCTGGATTCATCGATTTTGCTGAAGATAAGACACGTGCATTAAGGCTACAGCCACACAACGAAATCCATACGGAAAAGACATTGCCTGAAGTAAGGCTGAGTCGTGACGAAGTGATTGGTACTATTGAGGCAATCGGAGCAGATGGCGGTATCAACGGTCTTTACATTGACACAAGCGGAAATGCACATTTTCCTACTTTATATTCTGCGCCACGGATGGAGTATGATAACCAGCTCGACAAGCTTTACATGATATACGAAAAAAACGACCAGCAAGTTTTTCAGAGAGCTATCGACGATAATGAACTCTATATATATCGCTTTACTCATAGCGGAAACCAACTCGTTTCACGTGCAGATACCATCAAGCAGCTGCCAGGCATTGAGCACCGTACGCGCATCAGCATGAATAACGCCGACTACACTCAGCTCTTAGATGACCTTGTCTCAACAGGTGAGCTTGAGCTCATTAAGCTAACCATACGATCGTAGAGCAAAACACCAGCTACGCCTTATTTCGTGTAACGAATATAGGTATATAGCTCGTAGTTCGGTTCATTTATCGTATGTGTTACACCTGAAAACCCTTACGTTTACTAATTATGCAATGTATTTGACAACAATATTATTTAGTACTATTATCCAAATAATATTTAGTAATAAGTTTGATTTATGCGCAAATAATAGAAGGTGTAGTACTATGCAGGACAGCGAAAAGGGCCCAGAACAACTATCTCATCAGCCAAATAACATACATGTTTCGGTAAGCTCCGAAGCGAAAACAAACAGCTGGAGAAAAAAAGTCGCGGGTGTGCTCGTCCCCTTTGTGTTAGGAGCTACTGTAGCAGTAGCCGGGTATATTAGGCTAAACCAAGAAGGTGGCTTACCAGACAACGCAGAGGTAGATATAGAAAGAGAACCCTGGTTCAACAATGCAATTTCTCGGGACCTTGCCCTGCGCGCAGACACTGGTCCGACATTGAATGAGCTTATCCAAGAAGCAGCAGAAGAGTCAGGCGCTCCTGGCCACGGGTATCAGAATTATGAATTTACGACCACGAAAGATGTTTACGCATTAAAAGGCGGAAGCGTCTTTGCAAGACAGGCAAATCGAATCCTAGACAGAACGCCGATTCCAAATTTACAAGATGATAATTGGCGAAATATCGAATCGCTATCTGCAACGACTTATGGTACGACCGTTGCACGAGCACCTCGTGAGGGCATAGAAATAGCAATTGATAATGAGCTGATCGACCAGCGGGGTAACCCGATTCCAGACACGACACCTTCTATCGATACTATGGAAAACGCTACCGAATCCAAAGTAATAACCATCACGGTAAATGAGGTTGAAATCCTGGAAAACTTCATTAGATATAACACAGGCAATAGCAACGAAGGCACGACGGAAAAAGACGTACATTGGCGGCGCGTGTGGGATTATTACAGAGACAGAGGCTTGATTCCAGACACATTGCAGCTTGCTACTGATGGTCACGTCGAAGCTGATGAGATTTTACGGCTTGATCACTCAGGGTATGTCGTACTCGCCGCGGCTTGTGATGCTGTCAATAATTATACTGCCGCGATCGAACCCGTATTAAAAGATAGCAATGAACCGTATCAGATTAACTATGACGTGGCGCCAGCCATACAGTCACACCTTCGATTAATGGAGCGTCGTGCGTCTGGATTAGGCGAAGGAGTCCATGGTCCTGCTCAAGTTACCGAAGCAACCATTGATCGAGCTGTACGACAGCCAAGAAAGTGCGAAGAGTTGACAAACCAGGACGAATATAACGTTATCGTACACGACGAAGTAAAGGTCGGAGAAGGACAAAACAATGTGCTTTCTTTCTTGGAAGGTTTGACTGCAACAGAAATCAGCGATGCTGACCTAGGAACAATAGAGCTGGAACCGATATATCTCGATGAGGATGAGATAGAGCAATAAAGGGAATAGGCATGCAATACTCTACAAAGCTCACGCAGCACGAAACCAGAAAAAGCATACAAAGTCTGCTAGGGGTAATTGTACGCACACAGAAAAGCACCGGGGTGTAAGAGATGACTGGATCTAACGCACAAAATGGACGTGAAAGGTTTACGGAGCTGGGTACGGTTAAGACATTGGAGCAGTCCGAGACTACAACGTTCGTTGATGACGAGCTGATGCAGGTGCATGCCGCTAGTCTACACATTGATCCTGCAGAGAATTTTTTCGATCCGCGAACCGGCAGTATATGCATTGATGGTAAAGCATCGCAACTTCGAGCTACGACAGATGAATCCAATCGAGACCATGGATCGACCCCAACTCCAGCTGAATACGCGGACGGCATTTATGTAAGACTGCGTGAAAGTATGGCTGCAACCGGTAAATCACCGGATTTTATCGAGTCCACCATGACAGCATTAGCTGAAAAAAGAGCATATTCTGAGCCCGGCGCTCCCGAAAAAAATGCAGCAGACAAAAACACCGGACAAACAAGAGATACAAAAAACCTGGCACAACCTACAGTTAGGCCAGAGGAGCAAGACGAAGCTACTGCAGAGTCATTTGATTCAGAAGAAACACTTTTTCCTGAGGTAGAAGCGCGAATACTCCGTGACTTTAAGGAGACCTTAGCAGATCATGCCGATGAATTAGGTAGCGAAGAAGCTCATAAAGAAAGCCAAAGAACTGCAGAGGTGGAACGGATACTTGAATATTATGAAGCGCGGGGAGGGCCGCAAGTAAACGTAGAGCACCTATTAGGTAAAGTGCCGACCAGTCAAAGCGAAGCAAAGACAACGCAAATAACCCAAAACTCAACGACACATAAAGACACAACGGAGAAATTCAATTTACCCACAATTGACGGAGAGAAAAAACAAATCCGTCGCATACGACCATTGCGCGCTAAACATGCAGGAGCCGTTTGTCTTGCAGCATCGGCGGCAATGGTATTCAGCTTCTCAGCACCTTCATTTCTAGACAGAGAAAGCCGAGCTGAGCCGGTAGAGACTGATGGCATACAGAACCCGGCAGGAACGAGCGATCGAGAGGTGAACTCGAACGATACTCCCGCATTGAATGAATCGCCGGCACCACTAGGACTGAGCGAGGCTGAATCAGATAAGATTGAACATATTCAGCCGGAAACGATAAAAAGTGATGAAGCCGGCTCAGAAGAACTTACAAGAATACCAGTGGAAGAGTCGCGAAACGAACCGACTGAGACGGTCAACGAAACCGAACTAAGTAGCACTTCCGAGTTGTTTCCTGGGATGAGCTTTTTCGACAGCACTGTTACGCAGTATGAAAGGTGTGTAGATATTGCTCGGGAACTCCACCCAAGCGACTTACAGCTACCGCGATCTTTTACTCTAGCAACAATATATTCGTTGATTGAGTACGCCTCGAACGGCAATTTGTTCGAGGAAGCACCAAGAGCAAAAACCGGCACGATGACCGGACTGTTTGGTATGAACCCAGCAGAAGTAGAGCAGCGGTTTAATGAGCTCGGGTATAGCATGGAAGACCTGCCTGAACGCATACCGGAGCTCACAGAAGGCGAGCAAAACGCAATCGAGGCGACTAAGCAAATCTTAGTGGCGTATGATCACATAAGTACCTCTGTCATGCTTGGCTTGGTTGATTATTATGACGAACTTGAAGAGCAAGGTAAGTTGATCTACGACGAAGAGAGTGATTCTTACAACTTAACTGTAACGCAAGAAGAGTATGAAGAGTCTCTATACAAAATTTACGCCGTAGCAATCACCGACTTTTACGGTGACACCGATAGCATTGCCGGTACAGATGACGGCGGTGGACTTGTGACGGATATATTTCGTGGAATTCGGCGAGGTGACGACAGTGTAATTAATCAGCTACGTGGGCAGCAGTATAACCAGATTCGAATAAAATATGCGCACATGATAGACCTGAAATGCGATGCATTTGTCGATGATAATGGATTAATAAACGACAGCGATGCAATGCAAGCGCTACGAATAAGAGGGGAGTAGGGGAATACTATGTTATTTTCACCGGAAGTTGGATTAGAAAACGAGGATGGTCGCGTTATCACTGCGCAAGAAATAGTGGATGATGATGGAAATTCTAGTGCGCAAGATAGCCAACGGCAGAGAGCAGACCTACCACCTGAAGTTACTGCGGAGATCGATGCGCTTGCACGGGAGGCCGTGGAGAGTGTTGAGAAGCAGCTCTCGCGCAACGGTGCTGAAAATCGTGCAAACAGCAATACAGAACGCAAGCAGAAAATAGCAGAGAATGAGCCTGAACCTGGAACGGACGCTCAGGATGAAAGCGACACTGAAGCTACTATAGAGCGACCTGATGAACCAAAGCCTGACACAGAAGCGGATCAACCATCCACCGATATGCCGAACCCGAACCATGAATCTGGGCACCCCGAAGCTACTAGCGATAAAGCTGAAGAGCCGGTACATGATGTAGACGCCAATGCTGAGGCTACCGAAGATACTGCGGTAGAAGCTGAAGATACGACAACCGACGACCAAACAACACAGGAAGATGTACAAGGCCAAGAAGCTGAAGTTTCTGATCAAGAGCAAGATACTGCAGAACAGAACCAGGTCGATGAGCCAGTAAATGAGCAGCAGGCAGAGGCAGAGGAAGAGGCAGAAGAACAAAGCAATCCGCCTGAACCTGAGGCTGAAGAACCTGAAGACTCCCAAGAAAATCGAGAAAGTGCAGCAGAGGAGGCAACACCTGGCGATGAAAACGAACACCCTCCTCGTCAACCGGACGATAAGCCAAAAAATGAGCAACGGAAACCTCGCGATACGACTGGCCTTAAGGTAACCGTTTTGTCCGACGAAGAGATAGCAAAGATTCTCGGTATAGAAGACGAGTCACAAGACACCACTCGTGAGAGCGAAGCACAAGAATCTCCAGCGGAAGAATCTGCGAACGAAGACGCTGCCGCAACTAGCGGGGAAGTAACTGAAGAAGATTCAGCTGCAGAGCAGCCAGATGACGAAACTATTGTTGAAAAACAGAAGAAGTCGACCATGCTTATTCCAGGATTTACCGACGAGGAAGATGTAAAACGAGAACGCGGGTCAGATGTCGTAGCAGGCGTACGTATTAATGGAGAGGCACGTGATGCGCTAGCGGATGAGCTCGATTCGCTCGTCAGCGATGTGATTGCTGACGTTGAACGTAAGGGCTCCGTCGAACAAGTCCGCTCTTTGCAGCAAGATGCTGTAGCTGCTGATGTTACAGCATCGGAAGCTCTTTACGAAGAACAGGAACAGGCATTCTTAAGCGATCGCTACAGCGAGATTGCTCAATACACAAATGATGACCCGACCGAAACACCACTACGAACACTCTACGAAGAAGAGGTGTTTGAAGCACATATTGCCGAACTCAAAGAAACCTACGAACAAACAAAGGCGCAACGATTAGGCCAATTGGAGCAGTTTAAAGAGCATGTTGACCTATCCGTTTATGAAGACGACGATTTTGGTATCGGCCGAATGTCAGATAGTGAATTCGAGGCGGTACTTGAGGACGCAGAAGCCGTGTTCGAAACGGGAGTATTACGAACAGAACGCCGGGAAGGTCTTGACGCATTTAAAGAACATGTTGATATAGATGAACAGCTAGCGAATATAGATCTGGCAGAATTGTCCGAAGAAGAATTTAACGAATTACTCGATGCAGTTAACCAGGCTGCGGATGAGGCGATAGCCGCTGAAGAGAAACGCTTGCAGGAAGAGGCCGAAAGAAAAGCTGCCGAAGAAGAAGCTCAACGAAGAGAAGCACAGCAGCGAGAAAACCAGGCCCGCTCACAAGGGGGGACAAGACCTTCTACTTCAACTAACGGCAGAAACAACGCATCTGACAGACAGCAAGGGTATGAAACGCGAAATAAAGACAATAGCCCGGAGAGTGTAGAGATGGGCATGCCGTTTTCTGGAAACTTCCGAGTTTCTAGTGAATATGGCATGCGGGTACACCCAATCTCCGGTGAACGCAGCATGCACCACGGTATCGATTTCGCGATGCCAACGGGTACCCCGCTTTTGGCTGTAAAGGACGCGGTCGTGGTATACAGCGGTATGAACGGGTCGCAAAACTCAGGATATGGAAACACCGTTATGCTCTACTCCAAAGAGCATGACATGACATTTATATATGCACACCTGGATACGCTTGGCGTAGAAGCGGGCGACCGCGTCAACGAAGGTGAAATGCTGGGGACGTCTGGAGAAACTGGAAGTGCTACCGGGCCTCACCTTCATCTTGAAGTGCGATATGGCGATGTGCGCGATGAAAACGGAAAATACGTTGGTGTAGCCAATGCCGAATCGACCGACCCGGCAGACTACTTGTTTACCGGAGCACACAATGGCAACCCAGAAACAACCCGCGAAGCACAGCCAGAAACAGCCGAAGCAGACGATCCGATGGTCGAAAGAGTAAAGCCGCTTCTTACGTTTATTATGGAGCATGAAGCTGTCGGAAACTACAATGCGCATTATGGAAATGGCAAAAATACAGAAATTAAATTTACTGAGATGTCAGTAGGCGAAGTATTGGCCTGGCAAGATCACTTCGTTGATGTTCTTGGTAAACCTAGTAGCGCGGTAGGCGGCTACCAGTTCATTCGCGGTACATTACGAGGTCTCGTACAAGGCAACAATATACGAATGGACGCAAAGTTTGACGAGGCACTCCAAGACAAACTTGCCCTATCCTTACTGGAAGGTCGTGGCCTAAGTAAATACCTAAACGGTGAAATATCAGAGCAGCAGTTCATCCTGAACCTCTCCAAAGAATGGGCAGCTCTGCCAAAAGGCACAGGGAGCAACCCGCAGGCGAGCTATTACGATGGTGACGGATTGAACTCGGCACAAGTATCGCTCGAAGAAGTGAGAAGTGTCGTCCGTTCCTTGAAGTAGTAAGCACACAGAGTAAGCTAACCCCGTACATATACGCAGCCAAAAAACTGAACGCGCAAGTCAACCTGCGCGTTCAATGGTGCTGTTTTTGCTGGGCCGCGCTTTGAGCAGATAAACACCTACCCAAACAAACCAAACAATTGTTCCTAGGCCAAAGATAGCTCCTAGTGCTTCAATGTCGGCAACCAGCGTCTGAAAGATGCCGGTCGCGCCAACCACGAGCCCTAAGTACACCAAGCCTTTTGGCAATACGTTTGCTGCGCGGAGTGCCACCCAGCTAATAACTAATATCCACAATCCGCCGACAATTTCATTCCCACCACCTAAGCCGGTAACAACTGAGTTAATCGATAGCCACAGCAGACCGGCTTGGTCCGGGTTCTGTGCATACAAGTTTACAACTGCAGATGTACCGATATTCGCTATCATACCGCTGGCAAACATGAGCCCAGCCCAAATGAGACCAAATGTAGTAGCAATCTTCATCTTTGCAGGTGCCACGCTCTTTAGCCTTTCATGCAGCGCAACGGCTAAGAAAACGAGCAAAACACCAAACACGACGTAAATTACTAAGTACCACAAAGATATAATTGCTTGATTATCTACCAGAAAGCCGGCGTTTTGTACCGGGTCTGTATCCGCCTCAATAAATCCTGCTGGATCGAGCAGCGTAAAGAATATAACCATGCCAAATATGAATGTAGATGCCATTAGTAACGACGCAAGACCCCCGAGTTTTTGTAAATTTTCTGTCATATTTTCTCCATTTTTTACGTATGCTCACTATAATACCGTTATATTATATTTATTACAACAATTAGCAGATGGGTTGCGTGTATGATTATCAAGCCGATCCGGTGCTAAAATACAGATAAATAGTAAGCGCAGGGGAGTATCATGGAAAAACACCCGATTTACACAATGAGCTTTGCGAAGGTCTATCCCCACTACGTAGCTAAAGCGGAAAATAAATCACGCACAAAAGCAGAGGTTAATGAGATTATTCGCTGGCTAACGGGATATACCCAAGAAGAACTAGAAGCACAGCTAGAAAAACAAACAGATTTTGAGACGTTTCTTGCAGAAGCTCCCACACTAAATCCATCGCGAAAATTAATTAACGGTGTCGTTTGCGGGGTCCGGGTAGAAGATATTAAAGAGCCAACCATGCAGGAAATCCGCTATCTGGATAAGCTGATTGATGAGCTAGCAAAAGGAAAGGCAATAGAGAAGATTTTACGAAAGCAATAAGCTCTATCGTGCTACTCTTGCAGCCTGGCATACACCACCGTGTTATGACTATACCGGCCGACATCGCGGTCAAACCATCCGCCGCAAGTTATAAGTCGCAGGCCCGCATAGTCAATATTGCCGTACACCTCATCTGTAGGAAAGTTATCTTGCTCAAACTGCTTGCTGTCGGTCACGGCAAACGTAACCAAAGTACCATCTGTTCTTTTTATCTCAATCAGCTGACCAGGCTTTAGTTGGCTAAGCTGCCAGAACACGGCCGGACCCGCAATACTATCAACATGACCAACTATGATTGACGGCCCGATTTCTCCCGGAGTCGGGCCGTATTTATACCACCCAGCTACTTCGAATGATTCCGGCACCTCCATAGTGCCGTCACTGTTACGGCCTACGGTTATAAGCGATGTGTCAATATCGGCATCCGGAATTTGCAAATGCACCGGTTCAGAGGCTGGCAGCCCAGCGGCCCTCTCTAGTTCTGTTTGTGCGATTTCGGCTGGTGCCGGTGGCGAATACACAACTGGGGGAGGCGATTCAGACTGGAACAGGTTGCTAGCAAAATAAACGGTGCCGATAACGCCAAATACTACGAACGCGACTGCTGAAATTTGGCGTCGTTTATGTGCTAGCTGCAATTGCTTTTTACTTAACCGCCGAGACTTAGATTTTTTCGCCTTAGACCTAGAATTCTTTAGCGTGATTTCTAATGTTACGTTTGGGCCGAGCCGTATACTTAGCTGCCTCTTTTTATACCTTGTACGCGCTGGTTTTTTTCGAGAGACCTGTTTTGTAGGCCTAGCTTTTGCTGCCTTTTTCTTTACGCTGGGTGCTTGCTTTGCTTTCGTGCTTCGACTAGAACTTGTTTTTTTACCGACACGATCAAGCGGCAACTTGCTTTTGGGTGGTTGCCGCTTGCTGGCCTTCTTTTTAGTGGCTGCTTTCTTTGTTGCCACCACTCATGTCCTTTAAAATTCTTTCTTACGAAGCCTGGAAGTACCATAACCAATTGCCGCTACGGAATTACCTAGGCCAAATAAAGAGCTTATTGCTATTCCGGCAACTCCCATTCCTGCGTCAACCGGACCTTCTGGAGCAATTACTTGTGCTCCGAGAACCTCTCCCTCTTGCTCCCGCTCAGCAACTACAACTGGCTCCCCTTGGGGACGTGGCTGCTCCGGCTCTCTAATCGGGCCTCCTACTGGTAGTGGTGGCTCAGGAGGTTCGGGTGGCTCTGGTGGTTCGGGAGGTTCCGGCGGTTCAGGTGGCTCTGGTGGTTCGGGAGGTTCAACTGGTTCGCCAGGGCACCCGTTACTTACAGTCAACTGTGGGTTTGCACCATCTCCATCATGCGTTGCGTACACGTTACCGATTAATGCTTCAAGAGCGTGGTATTCTGTCGCTCCATGAAATGCGCCTTGACCTTGCTCTCCACCGGCCTTCACCATGTCAATCGTACCCCAAGGTCCGGTGAGCGTAGCAGAATCAGCCTGAGAGCCAGCTAAAATCCAGTGCAGGTAGCCGGTTTCTTCCGTCAGCCCTTCGCTTGATGCTTGACCAGTGTCAAACGGATCACATTTTACCGTTTCTAAATTTCCGTTATCAAATCCTTGCCCGGTATAATCAACAGTGCTTGTGCTTCCTTCAGCCCTCGATGGCATCACTGTAAAAACCGCTCCTAACACGAGTACGATCGCCACTACCGGTATCAGTTTTTTTAGCATACGAACCCCCCTTCAATTAAAAAATCTATAGACCTCACCTCTAAGTGAGTGAATGATATACCTCAAATGATATTTTTACTGTAAGGCTTTTTACTACTGCTATGTAAAATGTATTACAAACAAAGAGTCGAGCGTGAAAGCCCGACTCTCGACTTGGCTAAGCAGATGTTCATGAGTATATATGTATAGGTAATATAGCCGCGAGAGAGCCAAGTATGTCGCCTAGCTAGCCTTCACCGCTAAACAGGTTCATTGTAGATTCTTCTATGGTTGATTTTGAGTCAGTGTAGTTCGTTGCAGCAAATGACTGATAGGATACCTCTTGTTGGTGCAGGAATGAATAGCGCTTCACTATATCCCGAATCTCCTCTCCAACTTCAGGACTATATGCTTCGCATACATCGGCTAACGCAGTGATGTCCTGAAGGTCTGTTGCCTGGATCGAATAATCAGCATTCACAAGCGCATCAAGCATCAAATCGAGTTTTTTCATGCCATTTCTTATGATCTTACTTTGACCATCCTCAACTCCGCTGTATCTTGAAAGAATGTAAAGCGTAGTTCTATGATCTCTGTTGCTTTTTTGACCATCATGAAAAAGGGTGTCATAGATATTAAGTGCAAGCGTTTGCCCAAATTCTCTCGCCCACTTCCGATATTCATACACATCTTGATTTTGAGTAATGGTTTCAGTGTGCTGCCTCACTACTTCGGCTGGGGATACGACTTCGTCTCCAAACACAACCCCTGGCTTCCCGTGTACTTTTTCCATATGACCTTTTAGGGGATCACGCTGTGGTGCATTAATTGCCAGCCACCTCAACAACGACACCCCTCTTAACTCAACTTGGCTCTCTTTCCGGTCGATTAGCGGCTGTAGTCCTATTGACACTAGTGCATCATATAACGCTTCTGAGCCAGACTCTGCATGGGCACTATCAGGCTCAATATACTGTAGCGCAATAGAAACGATTTGCTCATACTTACATATCTCCTCGGTCAGCTCATTAGTCAATGCTGGCTTTCGTTCAATATTGTTGATGGTTGGCAGCAAGCTCTCAATAATTTCTTCCTTTATAGATTCGGAAATCTCTGGCTCCGAAAGAATATCCTGCATGAAAC
Source organism: Candidatus Saccharimonadota bacterium (assembly GCA_050486305.1). GTDB lineage: Bacteria > Patescibacteriota > Saccharimonadia > Saccharimonadales > SLHW01 > SLHW01. The sequence continues at coordinate 268,475 of JBJHDA010000001.1, read as the reverse complement.
TTAATCGACTTTCTTTTGTTGCAAGTGCCATCCTTTGGGTAAAGAGCAGCTTTAGGACATCAGAGTTTGAAATATTTTGTGATAGGCTTGGGTCAAGCTCCAGCTTATCGACAATAGGCGCAAGATCTTCCGAGTCCGGCGGAATAATATTAAGTAATCTGCCTACTGTTACTGTCATAAAATATTCCGAGACACTTTCGGCAAACTCAGTCCCGTCACTTTGTGTGAGCTGCTGCTTAAGGTGGGGAATGTCGTTTATTATTGTCAGAGCAGCCTCTATCTGTGACCTTCGATACTCAGGATCCTGCATCATTCTGTATTGCTGTGCCTGTGCATGCGCCATCGCGACGAATATCTCGTATTCCTCTTTTTCCGATCTAAGCTTCTTGCCGAACTCTAAGTACTCAGGCATCAGTCCGCCGTAAGCAATGGGAGCATGTGGATGGTAAAGATTAAAGCTTTCGGCATAAACTGGCACAAGATTGTGCCAAAAATCGTGATTAAAATATATTTCATGCCCACGAGCCAACATATCCCTAAGTAATGAGTTTGGATGTGTGGCTAACCTTGAGTCTTGCATAAGCAGAGGCCACTCAACCTGGAATGCTCTACCTGATTCATCCATCCCTACCACATGTAAAAAGCCGAGGCTTGTATCAAAACCGCTTCTTTCGGTTGTAGAGACCGCCTCTATGAAAGGCTGATATTCTCCGATTGAATTTGCTATCATGCGCCGTGGCATATCAATGGGTACTGACAATGAATGATGTGAGCCTGGGAGACTATTGGTCCGCTTTTGGTAATTACCATCAATTGAGCCAAGTAGTACACTCGATGTAAATATATTCCAGTACTTAGGCTGAATCATCATTAAAGATCTGAGCGTCATGCCATCCGGCAACGCCCCCTCATCTCTAAGAAATGACTCGGTGTATTCCAGGTCTTCTTTTCTGTTTTCGTATTCCTCGCCAACAAATTCGTCAGATATTTTAACGCTGTTCGCCTTATATTGATAACAGTGAATGATTTCTTTCGCCACCAGTGCCTCTCTAAGAACTTCGCCAAGCGCCTCAGGCTCTAGCCGTCCTTCTGCACGCAGTCTTGCCTCATCAGGAATAACACTGGCGAGGTTTTTTAAAGGGCTGTATACATTTCTCGCCAACATACCTGCATAGCGACGAGCAGAATGCGGCATGTTTTCAAACTCTGGGTTTTCTGAGACTATTTCGAGAATAATATCGTCGGGGCTGGTCTCTGGATCAGCCTCTAGAACTGCTTCTACAAGTGGCCGGAACTTTTCTGGCACAAATAAATCAGACAATGCCGACATTGCTTCTTTCTGATCGTTAGCCTCAAACTTTTCTTGAATCCGGAGCAGCTCGCTTTCATCCAGAGTTACTTCACTTGTTTTTATGTCGATAACATTTGCGCTTGCTTCTCTGAGTCGTATTGTGTTTAAAACATCTGTTGCTGTCTGTGCCGCAGTTTGTGGATCTAGATTTTCCGTATCAACGTTAACAATCTTAACACCGAGAAACCCACCGAGCTTATTCTTAAAGCCCTCGATCGCTTTCCAGTATGCAGCTCCTCGATTTATCGCAGTGTCAATCGTATCTAAACCACCTTCTCGAGGCCCTCTATCAATAACGCGCTGAAGAGCAGTGAAAGGCGAAACTTCACAAATCACAATACCGTCAACCTTAATGCCTTCTTCTTCAAGAAGCCTATTTAAGGGTTCAACCTCTTCTGGCTTTTTGGGTAAGCCATCAAGTATTATCCCTTTGCTTCTATCCCTGGCATCTTGGATTGATGGTCTTACTAATTCAATAAAAAAATCTGGATTTCCAACAGGGCTGTTAAATTCAGCATAAAGGCTGTCGACGTACCCTCGCCTTTCATCGCCTTCAGGTAATCCGCGTGATATCTCCCCGACAGATACATACTCCATCCCAGGGTTTCCATCAGCCATCAATTCACCAAGCGTAGTTTTTCCTGAGCCAGGCAAACCAAGAATAATAATATTCGCTGGTGGCATAACTGATGAACTCTCTAGTTCCGGACTATTCTTCACGCATACACCTTAGTTAAATTGCAAGTACTATAAAACAGAACGTTTGTACTGTCAACTTTTACTCAGTTTACGTTCAGGTATTTTTGCGCACGACATAATATCTCTTTGTGGTCACCAAGTGGGGACCCTGTCTTTTGCTCGTATTGCTCCATCATCTCAATAATCTCCTCGGGCGACTTCAGGAAATTCTCAAACTTCTCGTCTTTTTCACGATTTAATGGTTTTTGTATCAATGAGTTAAGAACTACCAAGTAAGCTGTTATATGCTTCACAAAATTTTCACCGGTTGTCCGCTTTTTATAGTAACTTTTTATGCTACCACCAAGCACTCCTACTATTTCGAAGTCCGTATAACCTGTTTCTTCTGCTATCTCCCTCTTAAGAGCGCTTAGCCTACTCTCTTGCGGTTCAATGCCGCCAGAAAGCAGGCAAGTAAGCCCATCGTAATCTTTCCAATACTGACACAAATATTTTTTAGAATCTGGTTCGAATATAGCTGCTACAACGGTCTCTCGTATCACAGCGCTAGGTGATCTTACCCCAAATACAGCATCTTTGTCGCTATCTAATAGATTTTCTGTGCTCATGTTATAGCCTTTCGTCTTCTTATGGAATATCTTATCAGATAATTCAAATATATAGCGCTATGAGAAAAGTGAGCAAGCTAGCTCAACGTAGACCAAATGGTAGAACCTTCCGAGGTGATGAGTTTCACTTTTAAGCAGGGAAGAGGCCAATTGCTCTGGCTGGGGTGGAGGGATGACATAGTGCATGCTGCGCTCGTGCTCCGAGTAAACTCTTGTGCACGAGCTTGATGCCCGAGCCCAACGAATGCATGCTCGCTTTCAGCGAGCACATTCGAGGGTGCGGACCCCAACCACAAACAAACAAAAAGCCGGGCACGAAGCCCGACTCTTTGTTTGGCTGGGGTGGAGGGATTCGAACCCCCGAATGCATGGACCAAAACCATGTGCCTTACCACTTGGCCACACCCCATCGTCTGATTGTAATTGTAAGGTTACCTGAGTCGCCGACAATATGAATTTGCTCGGCAACTCTACCAACCTTACGAAACATCCTCCTCTAAAAATCGAAAATCCTTTTTCGATTTTTTTGTATACCACTGCTAAGTGTATGTATACACTCAAAAGCTTCTAACACGCACTAGATTGTACCAGATTATAACAGGGAAGACGAGTCACTTGCTACCAAATCACACCCCATAAACATTGTATAAGTACCAGTAATATTATATAATATATACATGGAAGAGGCAAAAATAGTCCTTGTGGATTTTGATGAGCGCGACCGGCGCTCGACATGTGCCGTTTTAGAGCTAGCTGGACACGAGGTAACGGCTCAGGCACAGGACACGACGCAGCTCGTTGATACAGTGAGGAAAGTCATAAACAATGAGATAGACGTTGACGTATTCGTGTGCAACAAAACAGATATTTCAGACCGCGCAGCAAGAGTGCTACGTGCGTTCGGCAGCGTTGCCAGGTACGAGACAAGCTTGCTTGGGTTTGACTGGTCTCCCGAGTCGACAGACCGCGACATCTTCAGCGTTCTAGCCGATATCGAACAAATGTAACAGCTAGCACACCGCCAACTCTTTTTTCATCTTTCCTGCTACAATCAGCACATGGAAGTAACTGACGATCAGTTCATGGAGCTAATTAACGAGGCGATGGGCGAGTTACCCGAAGGGTATGTCTCCAAGCTTGATAACGTAGCCATTACGTTTGAGGATGAGCCAAGCCCAGAGCAACGCGTAAAGCTAAAGTTGCGTTGCCATGAGTCACTCTATGGTCTGTACGAAGGCATCCCGCGAACCGAACGCGGCTCTAGCTATAACCTTGTGCTGCCAGATAAGATTACGATTTTTAAAAAGCCGATAGAGCATAGCACGCGTAATATGGCAGAGCTAAAAGAGCAAGTTAAAAACACGCTCTGGCACGAGATTGCTCACCACTACGGACTAGATCATGCCCGCATACACCAGCTCGAAGAAAAGATGCGCAACCTCAAGAAAAACAATAACAAGTAATTTTGCTGTACTTCGCCCCGCAAAAAAGCCTTTAGTCGCCTAGAAAGAACACCTAGAGTTGTTTGTGTCGCAAAATCTTTCAGATGATTTATGCGGCTGTTATCTTTTTGGTTGCAGATAGCAAATAGTCTGTTACGTTATACATAGCAGAAAAATTTAAAGTTACGTTAGGGGTCTTTGTATGAATTTATCAAAACAGCAGGTTGTCGGGCTGGTAGTAGCGCTACTACTGATTGTGGGCGGAGTGCTCGCCTTTACGCGGCTACAAAACGGTGATGAAAATGGTGATCAGCAGGCTGCCGAGCAAACAGACAATGATTACGAAGAACTAGCTCGCGCTACAGAAGCTATGAGCGATGCATCATTCATAGCAACAATAACCGGAGACTCAACAGAAGGGCCGATCAACGTAACGATGGAGCAAGACGGGCAGGGCAGCTCGCGTTTCGTAACGGAACAGAATGGCACGACGCTGCAGTTTATTATTACGCCAGATGCCGCCTACTCGTGCGAAAACGATGACTGCATGCAGTTCGCCAGCGAAGACGTAGAGGGTTCATTCTTTGAGCCGGATGACTTCGTATACAGCGAGGACGACATGGATGTACTACAGGCAAATGCAACATTTGCCGGCCAAGAAGAGTGCCCGGCAGGTACGTGTAACGTCTGGGAAGTTACTGAAGGTGCAGACACATCAAGAATCTATATCAGCACCAGCGATAACACGATTAGCCAGGTCTCCGTAACTGGTCCGGAAGGCAGCTTTAACATTACGTACGATTATCAGGATGTGACGATTACTCCGCCGGAAAACGCCGAGGTCATGCCAGTGTTTGGCAACGGGGTTACTAACTAGCCACCCGAAGTTGTTCATAACGGCCGAACTGGCCTGATACTTCATCTACAATCGCTCCTGCCACACCATCTAGCACGCCAGCAGCTTGGTTATCCGCAAGCCCTTGATGCTCCTTAACCAACAAATGAGCAATCGGAAACATTTCTGCCGTAGACTGCCCTCGTTTTTTGTAACCCAATACGTCTTCTGCGCACACGACGTAAACATCATCGCTTTGCTCTAGCCGGGCTCTCTCGGCGTTTTCCCGGGATGATTTTACCTGCGTTTTGTGTACAACCGTATCCTCGCGGTACCTGTTCGGCATTACCAATAAAACATCGTGATTATCAGCTGACTCCTCGCCGTTCTCATGGTGGCTGAGGGCAGGGAAGGCGGCTTGCGTCGGTAGCATTTGCCGGTTCATAACCGACATAACTGTCAGCTCATTAATAAACCCTGCCCATCGGCCTCTTCTGTCTCGATTCGGTGCATAGTCTATCGCCTTTAGGGCATGAGTAAGCCGAGACATCTCAAGGTCATATTGATCTTCGCGGGTGCGAGCTAACGACTCAATGTTCCGTGCGTGGTTTATATAATCACCGTAGTGGCTGGCCATTATTTCTACCATAAATCGACCCTCCATTACACACGCAGATTTTTTATAACTGCGCAGTTCACGTCGAGCCGAGCTAACCTGCCGCCGCGCGTTGCTGCTTTCGCCCCGCAGGCTCAGCAAGCAGGCCCGGCCTAAACGGCGGGGGATGCGCATTTCTAGCGGCAAGCTTTTATCGAAGTGAAATCTTTCCTCGTCGCTATGATGAGTAAACAGCACTTCTGGCACACGCTCTAGCCCTTCGATACCAGAGTTAGAGCTGTTCAGATGCTTCACCGTATTAACCCCACTCGCTTTTTATGGCTGTTTTAGCTTTCGTTTCCTCGTTTGCGGAAGAAGATATAGTACATAACCCCGAGTAACGCAATCACGATAAGGATGTTGCGTAAGATTGCACCGGTTCCATCGTCTTCGTCGTCTTCGTCATCGTCAACACCAAGTACATCACCATTCTCGTCCTCATCAGTTACGGCTGCCTCGTCGGTAATTTCGCCGTCTGCGTCTGTGGCTTCACCATCACCAACCTGCGTTCCGGCTACTGGCTGGCCAGTTTGCGCTTGTATTAATTGCGCTTCTTCCTCTGGTGTTAGCTCTGGGTCAACTTCTATTGTCGTCTCGTCATCAACGGTAGACACTCTGACGTTTCTGGTTTCTGTATTTCTAGTTTCTGAGTTGCTGGTAGAGCGCAAGTGGTACGCATACACACCGTCTTCAGGTACGGTTACGTGGAATACGCCAGAACCTCCGCCGCTTGGCGTTACTCTATCGTCGCCAATCTGCGTGCCGTTCTCTATGAGCCGGACGGTTATTGTCGTGTCCTCGACTGTCAGGGCAGTGAACTCAATATTAAAGCTGCGTAGCTGGTCTGATGTTGTTGGGTCAGACATTTCTACCTTCCATCTCGAAAAGTCGGCATGAGCCAAGCTAGAAAATACAAGTGGTAGAGCAAGTAAAATTGCAAGTGATAGTAGTAGGCGTTTCATTAGAGCGCTCCTTTCGTTTCGCGTCGAACAAGTGAGATAGCGAGTCCAATCAGTAATACCGGTACTGCTATATATTGCCAAGTGACTGGCGCTCCAGTTTTGGCCAAAACTCTCGGCTCTGGTCGCTCGTCCGCAACTGTAACTTCCGACCCATCAAATGGCTCATCAGCAAAGTGCACATTAGAGTACACGATGTCTCCGCCCACGTCAGTATTAAATCCACTCGCGTAAGCAATGTCAGGGTAGGTGCCCGGTGTTACCTCTTCTAGAATTCGAGCCTGATATGTCAGGACAACTTCATCGCCAGGGAAGAGTGTTCCGAGATTCCAGTCGCCAGGTGAGGCATAAGTCGGGCCTGCCCCAACTTCCGTAGCTACATTCAGGTTATTGCTATCAACGGTCCAGCTACCCTCTATGTACTCAAAGTTCTCCGGTGGCAAGTCAGTAACGGTCGTGTTGTACGATATGCCGCTAGTTTCTGGTATCGATACCGTCAACGTATAGGTAACGATATCTCCGATTGACCGAACATCATCCGCATCATTCTCTTTTTCAAGCTCAATAATCAAATCACGCGCATTTCCAATTTCACAATGAACAGTTTGACCAGGCATAACGGATATGCTTCCTTGCTCGTAGTATATCTTCGGATTAGGCCCAAGTAACCGGAATTTCTGAGAATTAGTCCAGCAAGTAATGCCGATTAATTGCCAGCCTTCCTGCTGTACTTCCCCAACCTCGTAATGGCGGTTCGGCCGTACGTTTTCAAAAACAGCTTGTCCGTTTTCATCGGTCTTCAACTCTGCGTCATCGCAATCTTCGCCATACTGGTCACTGCAGGTAAGAGTAATTGTCCAGTCCTCAAGTAGCTTGTCTGTCTCGCTTCTAGAGCCAGTACGTTCAAGATCTTCGTATTTCGTAACTACAACTTCTCCAGCCTTTTCATTCTTAAACGTACAGCTAACTTTGTCGCCATAGCCTACAGTCAGATAAACAGCGTTGTCCTCAATAGTATAGTCAATGCCATCGCATTCGATATTTTCTAAGAACCAGCCTTTTTTCTTCATCTCGGTTATCTTATAGGTCCCTGGCTTCAGCACTTCTGTATGCTGATTGCTGTTCGTCTTGTGGCTTGAGTGGGTGTGACGAAGCGAAAAGATGCTGATAGGCTTTGACCACCACTGCTCGCCAAAGTAGAGCGGATCAAACGGTTGCTCTCCGTTAAATACACCAGGAAATTCAACTGGTTTGTCGTTCTGCTTTTCCTGACGTATCGAGAACAAGAATCTCTCCAGGCTCTTTGGCTCGGCATTTTTTATCACCGTGATTTGTGGTTTTCGCTTGTTGGTAAATGTACAGGTAACTCTCCAATCCTTTTTCACCGGAACATCTTCGATAACGGCTCCTTCACCGCTAGCAACAAGTATCGGCCACCAAAATCCAGCACGGTAACACTTGTACGTTGTGTCGTATTCATCGAGATTGGTCTTAAATAGCTTACTTCCGGTTTCACTTAAAGTATATTTACCAGTTGCGACCGTCTGAAAGCCAGTTGAGCTTCCATGTGTGGCAAGCCATCTGGTATGACTAAAGTCTTCTCCTTCAATGTGTAGATTAAACCGCCCTTTGTCATTTTTCGGCTCAAGGTGTTTTACTAACCTTATTTGGCCAGTGTCACGAGTATTTACGAAAGTACAAACCACGCTTTCTCCCGGACCAACTGTCACGTCAAATGATTCAGTCTGGGCTACAGTGAGTTCATTTCCGTTCACGGTACATTCAACTGAGGTGAAGTGGTAGCCGTCTTTCATCTGTTCGCTAACTGTGTAGTCTCCCGCGGCTACCTCTTTAGCTAGTCCGCCGGTTTGGAGGTTGCCCCCGCCGTCTATATCCCAGGCCCAGTCGTCTGCGCCTTGGTTGTCAATCGTGCCATCGCCGTTTTCGTCTACATTCTTAAACACCTGGATGGTTCCGCGACCCTGGTTACCAAAGTTTTTATCAGTTATATCTGTGCCAGATTGTAGCACTTCTACTTCATGGCAATCGTCATCTGTATTAGGATAGGTTTGCTTCCAGCCTGTTTGCTGCACCTCGCAAATCTTGTAGAAGCGGGAAGGAAGGGGGCTGATATCGTCAAAACTGTAAAAACCGTCTTCATCCGTAGTTGTATCAGCGAAGGGTTCGTAATTTCCTTCCGCAGTATTGTCATCGCTCTGGTAGAGGTGGATTGCCCAGTTTTCTAGTCCAGGCTCTGTTTCGGTATTCCATTCACCGTTACCATCAAGGTCATTCCACTTATAGCCGCTGATGGTCACGTTCTCAAAGTTGCCGAAATCATTATCCGTGCTGTTTTCACCAGCAGACAGATCTACTTCGTCTGGCTCAAATATTTGTGTCCAGTCATCTTTTAATACTTCGATTATCGTGTAGTTGCCCGGGAGAAGGCCTTCAAATGTGTAGTTGCCGTTAACATCGGTCTCGGTCTCGTCTACCTCAGCACCTTCTAGCAATAGTTTAATTGTCCACTCAGCTAATGTATTGCTTGTTGATCCGTCAGCATTGGCCTCAAACTTCGTGCCGGAGATTGAACCAAGCTTCGTATTTGTAAACGTACATGTCACATCATCACCAGGTGCAGGGGCATACGTAACTTGGCGCGCATCTTTATCAACCGTAGCCGTCGAGCTACAGTCCAGGTCAGTCAGCTGCCATCCTGGAGTTGACTGTTCTGTAACCTTATACATCTCGCCTGGGTTTAAGTTATCAAATACTTTTATATTACTGTCATCATCTTCCTTATCATCAACTAATGTAAATTCAGCTGGAGAAAGGTTGTCAGTGAAAAATTCAAATACTTGATTGCTTGCTGGGATAGCTTCCTTGATGATTGTAAGCTGTGCCAGCCGCTCATTCTTAATCGTACAGTCAACTGACTGACCAGCAGCCACCTCGACGCCTAAGCAACCGTTTTCTGCCAATCGCCAGCCCTCCGGCAGATTCTCAGTCACATCGTAAGTACCTGGCGTTACTCCGTAGGTTACAGTGCTTCCATCGTCCTTTATAGTTTGCGTAGCATCATCAAAAATTGTCCCGTCATTAGTTGATGCAGTTATCTCAAATTCCGTTTCACTATCGGACGGGTTAGTTTCTTTCGTGACTACGATTTCACCACGCTCCACGTTAGTAAACTTACAGGTCACATCCTGACCCGCCGCAAGATCAACTGTCGCAGTTCGCGTGTCGACATCCCACGTTGTGCCGTCTGCGTCCTCACAACTAATCGCTGTCAAATCCCAGCCAAATTCAGTAACATCCTCTTCAGTAAATGTGTATTCGCCAGCTGAAAGTCCAGAAAATGTCTTGTTGTCAGTGCCAGTTAGAGTAAAGTCATCGACACCGCCGCCAGTAGCTGTAAATTTAAAGTCTTGTTCCTGGTCGCCATCGGCAGCTTTTTCAATCTTTATTGAGCCGGTTTGTTCTACATTACTAAAAGTACATTCTGCGTTTTTTACATGGTTTTCATTTGAGCTAGCCTCAAGTCCGGAAACTAGCATTTGTCCATCAGGAGTACCAATTGAAGCATCAACGACAGAGCAGTTAACTCCAGATCCTCCATCGAAAACATAACCCTCTGGTCCTGATTCTGTGAACGTATATTCAATTGGATTATCTGGGAACCCAGGGTCAACATTGTCTATGAGCACTGAACTTTGACCCTCCGAAATTGAAAAGCTAGATTGCCCATTAATCTCTGGGGACACAGCAAAACTAAATTCATGCGGCTCTGCGTCACCGCTTTCAACCGATTTAATAATGGTAATTGACGGGAGTATCAGTATGTCTTTTGCTGGTATTGATACTGACTGAGTACCAATAGTTTTAAAGTCGTCTGTATAGTCATCAGGGTCATCAAAATCTTCAGGTTTTGCATTGTCTAAGCTTGTGTGGGTTGAAGAACCACCACAATTGCCAGCTTCATCTGTGAGAGTTAAGTGATAGTTTACTACTGCTATACCCGAGCCGCCGCTGAAGTCAACATCCAATACCTGTGCCCACCTATTCCCATCCTTAATCGGTGTACCGACTGTCGTTACGCTGGGTTCTACGCCGGAAATACTTTCAACAGCTGGTGCTGAATTGTCATGAGTACCTAGTGAAAAAGCTTGCTGAAAAAATACACACTGCTGACCAGTTGTTATGTCGCCAGCGAAACTGACCCTCATTCTTCCAGAGGCCTCATCGTCGCTGTCTAGGGTAAATCTAAAGTTAATAGAGTCAAGCTCCTTATAGGTTGTAACATTGCCGGAAGTATATCCAAGCAAGTTACCGGTATCCTCATCCTTTAGCTGTCCCTGATGAGTCGAGGTAGATATTGCGTCCGAACCAGCCTCAGCGACGTTAATCGCAAAACTCAGCGGGACGAAAAGCTGGGTGAAGATAAAAACGAACGCTAGCAAGATGTTGCGTGAGCGCCCTAAGATATTCTTAAATTGACTGAGTTGAACCGTACCCATGTTGAATCTCCTTACAAACAGACTCAATCACGGAACGGTTTCGCTACTGTCTACGCATCCCCTAAGCGACCAAATTACCGGGAATGTTTCAAGTGACTTCCATGAAACGAAGTTATTAGCTTAATGTACCGCCACCCAAATATTTCTGTTGCGAATTATGCGACTAATTTCGCATAAACGCAAGTACATTTTGTTTTGTGTGACATTTATCAAATAAAATTGTGCCTAATCTCACGGACAGCTCAGCCACCGGCACGATAATATAAGGTAACAAAAATAAGAGTTAAGGGGAGGCCACATGAAATACGAAAAAAAACGTTGGACCAAACCAATACAAACCTCAGAAATAAAAAGCGCAGACCTAATGGACATCCTAGAGGAGCCGATAGACTCTAACTGGAGGCTAAAGGCCAAGCGGATGCAGGCACGGCGCTGGAGAAAGCTTCGGCAGAAGACTGCCTGGTAACAGCTCCAAGCAAAAATCCTACCACCACTACGTAAGACCGCCACCCCACCGGCGGTCTTTCTTATTATCCCGTACTGCTAAACCGCTTCTTCAGGAAAGCGCTGGCAAATCTTCAGGCAGACCGCGTCAAACATGTCACGGTTCACTGTGTCGGGATGGGTAATTATGCTCGTTAGCTTCAACGATCCGGCACCCGTAAGTACATACCTGTCTTCCGCGTCGCGCATAACCCATTCATGGACGGTCTCGTCCTCCACCAAGTAATCTTCAAAAAGCCTTGAGTCATCGTCGTAGTAATCCGTATAGATGTTTGCCCGGCGGATAACCCGATCCACGACTGGCTCGAGCTCGTCCGGCAATACGTCAAAGACTTCTTCCGCCGAATCAGCAGCGCCTTGGGCACCCACGGCCATAAGTATACCGACCCGTAGGTCAGCTTCTGTAAGTTGTTCTTTTGTTTCTGGAGTTGTTAACTGTTCTGGTACTGGCTCTCTCATAATGGGTTATAGTAACCGAACGCCGCTACAGCCTGCAAGCATAAGTTATAAGTAGGCAATTGACTGCTACAATAAGGCTAGCAATATGACAGATTTTGACACGGAGTACAAAAAGCTAAACCAGCAGCAGCGCAAAGCCGTCGACACGATCGACGGGCCGCTGCTCGTGATTGCCGGCCCGGGCACAGGGAAGACCCAGCTCCTCAGCGCACGCGTTGCCAACATCCTTGCAAAAACAGACACAAACGCCAGCAACATATTATGTCTGACGTTCACCAACAAAGCCGCTACTAACATGCGCGATAGGCTCACAGGTCTCGTCGGATCAGCGGGGCGATCCGCAGTAGTTAAAACCTTCCATAGCTTTGCTGCAGAAATCATGAACATGTACCCGGAGTATTTCTGGAATGGCGCTCGGCTTTCAACCGCGCCGGATGCCGTACAGCTGGAAATAATCCAGGATATATTGACCAAGCTGCCACTTGATAACCCGCTTGCTATGAAATTTGCCGGACAGTTTACAGGCGTAAAAGACGTGCGCTCCGGGCTAAAGTTAACGAAAGAAGCCGGCCTAACACCAGAGAAGTTGCACGCCATCATCCAGCTAAACGAAGTTTACATAGACCTTATCGAGCCCCAGCTTATCGAAATATTATCTACGACGCTCAGTGCAAAAAAATTACCAGACTTGCAAGTAGCAATCCAAGACCTGCCAGAACAAGGCCTTAGCCGCGACAGCATGCCGCTCTTACCATTAGACGATGCAATAAAAGAAAGCCTGGATGAAGCGATCGCTAAAGACGAAGGCACAAATAAATCAACCAACACCAGTGCCTGGAAGCGCCGCTGGATACAATCCGTCGCTGGCGAGAAAGGTATGCACACAGAGCGAAAACGAAACGCCTGGTGGAAATCCCTAGCAGACGTATACCAATCATACCGGGACGAACTGCACGCCCGCGGCTACTATGACTATTCAGACATGCTGGTAGAAGTAATAAGCCAGCTTGAGCAACGCGCTGACTTACGGGCAGAAGTGCAAGAGCGCTTTCTGTATGTACTGATTGACGAGTTCCAGGATACGAACGCCGCACAACTCCGCTTGGCACACCTCGTATCCGATCATCACACGGCAGAGGGCAAGCCGAATCTTATGGTAGTGGGCGATGATGACCAATCTATTTATAAGTTTAATGGTGCCGAGCTAAACAACATGCTCAGTTTCCGACGAACCTATCCGGCAACCAAGCAGATTGTCTTAACAGAAAACTACCGCTCCAGCCAGCAAGTACTGGATACCGCAGCTAAGGTAATCGAACACGCCGAAGACCGCTTGGTAAAGCGCGACGATACTATCACGAAAGACCTCGTTGCTAAAAACCCACCCAAGCAAAAAGGCGAGATACTCCATAAAAGCTATGCCTCACGCGAAGAACAGTTAAGCGCAGTGGCACAAGACATAAAAACCCGCCACGGCAATAAAGCAAATGAAAGCATTGCGGTTATCGCCCGAGGTCACGGGAGCTTGCAGTCAATCGCGCACCTGCTAATTGAACGAGGCGTCCCAGTCCGTTACGAAAAGCAACGCAATATCTTAGACCACGAGCTAATAAACCAGGTAGCGCTCCTAGCAGATGTGGTGCTGGCGATACGAAGCGGAGATACTGCCCGGGTTGACTACACGCTCAGCCAACTTATCCGCCACCCGGCCTGGAAGATCAAGCCGGACGAATTATGGCAGCTAGCTGCCGCGAACTTTAAAGAGCCAGCCTGGCTGGATTCGCTACGCAATCACGAAAACGAGTCCATCCAGGCAATAGCCAACTGGCTCCTTTGGCTTTCGCAGGAAAGTTCCAGCCAGCCATTGCCTATTCTGATAGAGCATTTCCTCGGCCTCAGAGAAGGGGAAGGCTATACCAGCCCACTCAAACAGTATTTTATATCTGACAAAACCGACAAAACAGAGGACTATCTGCACGGACTATCGGCCATCCAGTTGCTGCGTACGAGTGTAACCGATTTTTCGCGAGGCAGCGAAAAGCCAGACTTAGAAGATTTGCTGCGCTTTATAGAGCTAAACCGCGAAAATGGACAGGTCATTACGGACGAGTCGCCATTCGTCATCAATGAGCAAGCCGTTCAGTTACTAACAGTCCACAAAGCCAAAGGCCTGGAGTTCGATACGGCATATATCATCGATGCGATAGAAGACAACTGGCAGCCACGCACTGGCGGCAAAAAAGCACCGGCAAACCTACCGCTCCAGCCGCACGGCGACGACGCAGATGATTACGCTCGTCTTATGTACGTGGCAGTAACTAGGGCAAAGCATTCCATCATCGCGACAAGCTACTATTATGATCACGCCGGGGAGGACGTCCTGCCAACACCGCTCATCCGCAACGCTATAGATAGTTATGAAAAAATGCCAGCCGGATCGGTTGCCGAGCAGACCGCCATCCTAGAAGACCATTTGCGCTGGCCTAGCGTCGGATCCGTCCGGCAGGAAGCATACTTACGCGGCAGGCTAGAGACATACAACTTGAGCGTTACCCATCTTTTAAACTTTCTAGACATCACCAGTGGCGGGCCGGCATATTTCGTTGAACGCAATTTGCTGCGTTTACCAGAGGCAAAGACCACCAGTCTAGCATTCGGAACTGCCATGCACGCCGCACTCCAAGAAGCGCAGCTGCTTACGAATACCGGCACGTTTAACCTGGATAAAGTAAAACGAGCCTACGTAACCGCACTAAAAAGCGAGTATTTGCCAGCAGAAGAAACAGAACGTTACATCCCACACGGCGAACAAATGCTTGATAACCTATTTACAAATATTGGGCTGACCATGCCAAAGGGCAGCAAGCCAGAGCAATCATTTAAAGATATCGCACTAAAGCAGGCACGACTCAGCGGTAAGCTTGACCGAATAGACGTTTTATCAAAGGAAAGCCTGCGCGTTATCGACTACAAAACTGGAAATCCGCTCCGCAGCTTTGAAACGAAAGACAAAAACCTGCAGATCAAAGCCTGGAAGCAAAAAACACAGCTTAAGTTCTACGCAGTGCTTCTAAAAAACAGCCCACGGTTCGGAACGTATATAAACATTGAGGGCGCGATGATGTACTTGCAAGCAGATAGCGAGAAAGACCTGATTCGAAGCTACACTCCAACTAAAGAAGACATTGCAGAAACAGAACGATTGATAGATGTGGTATGGCAGCGCATTATGAAGCTTGATTTTCCAGACACCAGCAGCTACGAACAATCGTATGACGGCATAGTAAAATTCCAAGAAGATCTATTACAACAATGAATTGTTTACTTCTTAATTATTATAACAATATTATAACGTTATTATAATAATATTATAATATTCTAGCTATAGATATTTTGCGGTTGTCTCATGTTTTGAATACGGTAAACCGGCAGTGTTCCGTCCGTTAGGGTCGCGGCCGTTCCAAGCGTGTAAATAAGCTGGCCAAGCATAGCTTTTTGCTGCTCGACTGAGTCTTCGAATAAACGGTTGTTTATATTCTGCGCTCGCCATAAGTCTACTGCGAATACTTGGATGCTCTCGTGGCTGGCATCGCGAACAGTGAATTGGTTGACGGTGTAATTTTCGACATCGTTAAGGACGATATACATTTCATTGTGCCCGCTAACGAGACGCTTTATTACTTTTTCCCGACGGTCGATTTCATCCATAACATCTGCACCGCTATAGCCTTCCTGGTCAGCACTAGAGTATTCGCGGAAATTCTCAAGTACTTCGTTTAGCAGTTCGGCGTCAACAGCCGGATCAAGCGCGTGTATCGTGTCCGCAATCTCCTGCTCATAATTTACTATATTGGCAAGAATGGTCGGCGCATTGTCTATCGCACCGCAACCGCTTTTTCGTGCGCCTGCATGCTCGTCAGTGTGTGCGCCGTAGTCAACTCCCTGGCTGTCTAGCAAATCCATGCTTTCTACAGCAAGCGAGTAAAGCCGGGGGTTTTCTGCCCCTGACTGCGCTATTTTGGCAGCTACGGTCATCGCTACACTGCCACCGAATAATTTCGCGCGGTTTAACGAGCGTTTCAACTCATTGTTTCCTTGCTTTATGTAGACAACTTCGCCAGATTCATTTGTTACACCCCGACCGTCACCGCAGCCATCATCATCCAGATATTCGCCGTCCTGCTTGTCGACTTCTGTCAGTATCTGTTCTGGGCTTTTGATAATTGCTTCTACCTGCTCCAGTTCGTCCTCTGGTATATCGTGGATGGCACGACTGT
The DNA here is from genome assembly GCA_050486305.1 of Candidatus Saccharimonadota bacterium. Classification (GTDB taxonomy): domain Bacteria; phylum Patescibacteriota; class Saccharimonadia; order Saccharimonadales; family SLHW01; genus SLHW01. The sequence goes on along the minus strand of JBJHDA010000001.1, from coordinate 252,169 downwards.
TATAAGAAATAACGCCTTCGCCAAAGCCAAGCCCCTGCGGGGCAAGACAGACAGTTTTCAATTCCTTCATATGTATCCTTTCAGGAGATGGACCTTGCTGTTCTAGTGACATTTATCACACCTTTTACTTAGAATTAATCACAATTAGCAATCTTACTCCCAGTAAAGCAATAAATCAACCATAAAAAACACCGGGTGAACGTTTTAGCTTATTTTTGCCAGTAAACTCGATATCGTTGACGCAATTGTGTGCACGTATAGCCAAAATTTGATAATTGACGATTGTTGTTGTTTATATTATTATATGTTTATGAATATCGGTGATGAGTTTTCTAATGAGATGGAACGAGCAACGCGACCAGACTCTAGCCGCGAGCAACAGCATGCAACTGGTCATCAACAAGAAGGTAATAAGCCTAATCCAGCTCAGTCGTTCTGGGATAAAGTATATTCGAAGGAAGGGCTAGCCCTAAACCGAGCTACGCTTATTCCTGTCATAGGTAGGCTGGCGATCGCAGGCCTAGTACATTCTATGGCAAAGAGTGGCATAGACCCGAATCGGTACGTCCGCAGCACTGTTATGGCCGGAAGTGGGCCATATGACGCATTGCGACACATTCTGACACGCCAAACAGTAGAAGGCTGGAGTGTTGAAACCCAAGAGGGCGAATACTCTTCCAGCGGCAAAGATGTAAGAACTACTGAAGATCTATATATATCTACCGATTTCCAGCTGTATGCACCAGTCCGCAAGCGAAACCCAACAGAGAGTTCGCTCAATACATGGATTATTGATGAAAGCGTTATAACAGCTAGTGTTACAAAAACTCTACGTAGCGCGAACGTACCTTGGGTTAAGCCTCCTGAACATTACTGGAAAGGATAAGAGTTTAAAAAGTTTGGGCTTATTGGAAAGCCATCGACTATTAATTATTGGCACTGACGCCAATCGATACCTATTGGATATTGTCCGGGGCTCTGCTTCTGGTTCGTTTGCGCTTCTTGAGCTCAGCTACTTTTAGCTCAGTGCGTGAGCGATCGATCATCGCTTGAGCGTGCTCGAGTGACATCTGGTCTTTGGCTTCATCGCGCAGTTTATGAGCCCGCTCAAGCGCTTCTTTCACTTCTGCCTCATCAAGCTCATCACTGCCGGCAGCCTCATCAACCAAAACCCGGACACCGTTTTCGCTCATTTCGGCAACGCCGCCCTGAGTAGCAAAATACTCGATCATGTCGTCAAAATGCTCCGGCTTATGCCGTACACCGATCATACCTCCTGAAACGAGGCTCACGAGCGGCGCATGATTTTTAAAAATAGCAATCTGGCCATCCGGAGTAGGCAAGAGTACCTCATGGACTTCCTTATTAAACTTGGTGCCTGCTAGCGTGACGAGCTCAAGCTGTATCATGACTCGTTAAACCCCTCTTGTTCTTCTCGCTCGATAATTGCTCTTGTAACTGAGCTTACTTGATTGAGACGCGTCAGACCCCACTGTGTCTCTACCGCATCCGATCGTTGACCGTCTCCCCAGCCATCGACTACACGCCCAGCGGGTAAATCGTCGGCTGGAGCATGGCCACCAATCGCAACGGTACCGATCCGTCGCATACCAGCAGCATCACCAGCGAGAGGCGCATCTGGTCGTTTATCGCCGTAACCAGAATAAACATCCGCTTCGGCAGCTAATCGTGACTGCTCTGGCTCATAAACATCCTGGCTTGTAATGTCTTCTGGGGATGTCATGCTTATTTGACCTCTTTTATCGCGCCCTTCATGTAGAAAGACTGCTCGCTCTTATCATCGTGCTTTCCGTCTAGGATTTCGCGGAATCCAGCAATCGTGTCTTTTAGCGACACGTAGGAGCCTGGGTTGCCGGTAAACTTCTCTGCAACGTAGAATGGTTGGCTCAAGAACCGCTGGATGCGTCGGGCGCGGGCAACGGTTTGCTTGTCCTCATCTGACAGCTCCTCCATACCCAAGATTGCAATAATATCCTGAAGGTCTTTGTACCGTTGAAGTATGCGCTGCACGTCACGAGCTACCTCATAGTGATCTTGGCCAACGATTTCCGGGTCAAGGATAGTTGAGTTACTGTCGAGCGGGTCAACTGCCGGGTAAATACCTATCTCGGTAAGTGCACGGTTTAGTACGATGGTCGAGTCAAGGTGTGAGAACGTCGTAGCTGGAGCAGGGTCGGTCAGGTCGTCTGCTGGCACGTAAACGGCCTGAATAGAGGTGACGGAACCCTTTTTGGTGCTGGTGATACGTTCCTGCAGACGGCCCATTTCCTCAGCGAGGTTTGGCTGGTAGCCCACTGCGCTCGGCAATCGGCCAAGCAGGGCAGACACCTCAGAACCCGCCTGAGTAAAGCGGTAAATATTATCGATAAAGAGCAGTACGTCTTTTCCTTGGTCGCGGAAGCCCTCTGCCATCGTCAAGCCACTCAACGCCACTCGCAAACGTGCTCCCGGTGGCTCGTTCATCTGCCCGAACACAAGGGAAGTTTTATCGAGCACGTTGGCTTCTTTCATCTCGTAGTAAAGATCATTTCCTTCACGGGTACGTTCACCAACACCAGCAAACACGGAGTTACCGCTGTGGAACTTGGCAATGTTGTTGATAAGCTCCTGAATAAGCACGGTTTTACCAACGCCAGCACCACCGAACAAGCCGACCTTACCCCCCTTTGTGATCGGCGCAATAAGGTCGATAACCTTGATGCCGGTCTCTAAAATTTCTGTCTCGCCAGACTGCTCTGACAGGGCAGGGGGTGCACGGTGGATTGCAGCGGTTTCTTTAAAGTCAGCCGATTTGTCGTCTATCGGGTCACCCGTGACGTTAAACATACGCCCCTGGGTTGCCTCGCCAATCGGCACACTAATTGGAGCACCGGTATCCTCAACCTCGAACCCACGCTGAACGCCATCCGTTCCGCTGAGCGCGATTGCCCGGACGCTGGTTTCGCTCAAGTGCTGCGCGACTTCAAGCGTTACTTCACGGTCATCTGCCTTAACGATAAGTGCATTATAAATTGCCGGCAGCTTACCTTCCGGGAAGGTAACGTCAATCACCACACCCATAATTTGGCTTATTGCGCCGGTTGTCTGTTGTTTTTTCTTCGTTGCTGTTGCCATTGTTAGTTGTACCCTCTTCCTTCTTCAATGTTATCTGGTGTATATGGTTCTGGTGCCTGCTGTTCTACCGTCTGGCCGGGTGCGAGTGTATATTCATGAGTCCGTCGCACATGCACCCTTCCGTTTTTTGGCGGCTCAAGGGAAACGCGTCCTTTCACTACATCAAAAGCAAACTCCCGGACAACAATTTTCGCAATATGGGTTATTTGTTCTGCTTGCCTTGGAGTAAGACCAAGCTCCTCCTGACTCGTTTGGGATAAATAATCTCCCATTGCATCCTCAACGTGCTCGGACGCAAGACGTGTCAAATGTGTTCGGTACTGTGCATATGGGTCGACGACTGGCGCTTGATCTTGGGTGGATGACCGCGCTTCAATCAGCTCAAGCGCATGGGCTGCTTGACCAGCTGTAATGACATCTAGATCTCGTTTTTCTACTATTGGGCTGTGTTCTGTACCTGACATACTCACTCCTTAATTAATTGCCTCTGCGCCACCCGTTATCTCAGCAAGCTCTTGCGTGATAGCAGCCTGTCTGGCCGTATTGTACGACAGGGTTAAATCATCTATCAAATCGCCGGCATTATCTGTTGCATTCTTCATAGCCATCATCCGGGCAGAATGTTCGCTCGCTTGACTTTCGTTAAAGGCTTGGTTCAGCTGCACTTCTACCAAACGTTCGGTGACCTGCTCTAGTACTATCTTTGGGTCTGGCTCGACGATTGCCCGGCCGAGATCAGGTGAAATTTCTACTTCACGGAACACAGCAGGCAGTAACCGCTCTGTCGTTACGACCTGGCTGATACTTGACTGAAAGTGTGTGTACGTCACATCAGCAGCGTCTATTGATTCGTCAGTAAACTGCTGAATTACCGTACGGAGTATCGGGTGGATCTCTTTTGCTGACGGTAACTCAGGAAAGTTTTCGTACGCAGCAACTACCTCGACACCCTCAAGCTTGTTAACAAGCCGTGCACCTTTACGGCCAATCACGATGACACTGCTCTTTACACCATTATCGATGTCCTGATGCAGCTCATTCATAAAAGCCCGGAAGAGATTGCTGTTAAACGCTCCGGCCAGCCCGCGATCACTTGTGATAAATACGTGTAAGCGATGCTTGACATCACGCTGAACATACAGCGGGTGGACCGTCACGTCAGTAACTTCACTCAGGCGAGTGAGTATTTGGCGGGCTAAGCGTCGGAAATCCCGGCTTTTTAAAGCATGCTCCTGGGCACGACGCATCTTACTGGCAGCTACCATTTCCATTGCTTTGGTAATCTGCTTCGTATTCTTAACACTGGTGATGCGCTGCTTTAGCTGCTGTGTACTTGCCATGAGGTGCTATTTTTTTGCCTCCGCTTCGTCTGCCTGCTCATCTGCCTCGTATGACTTAGCGATCTTCTGTGCGACGTCAAGGATGGTCTTCTTCATTTTGTCGTCTGGCTTGTCGCCATCGTCAAGTGTAGCTATCAGCTTCCCGTGATGTTTTGCGAGCTCGCTTAGCAGGCTTTCCTTTATGTTCGGTATATCTTCTATCGCTACCGTGTCAAATGCACCTTCGTTCGCCGCAAGCAAAAGGGCGGTCTGCTCCCACACGCTCAACGGGTTGTATTGTGGCTGTTTGAGCAGTTCGGTGAGGCGCTGGCCACGCTCGATTCGCTGTTTTGTATCAGCATCCAGGTCGCTCGAGAACTGAGCAAAGGCTGCCAGCTCGCGGAACTGTGCAAGGCTGAGGCGCAAGTTACCAGCAACGCTCTTGACCGCCTTGGTCTGCGCAGCACCTCCAACACGTGATACCGACAAGCCGACCGAAACCGCCGGGCGAATACCTTGATTGAACAAACTGGTCTCCATAAAAATCTGACCATCCGTAATAGAAATAACGTTGGTTGGAATGTAGGCACTGATGTCGCCAGCCTGCGTCTCGATAATAGGCAGGGCAGTGAGACTCCCCGCACCAAGGTCATCGTTCAGCTTTGCGGCACGTTCGAGTAGACGAGAGTGCAGATAAAATACATCCCCTGGATACGCTTCGCGTCCGGGAGGCCGACGCAGGAGGAGTGACATCTGCCTGTACGCAGCCGCGTGCTTAGATAAGTCGTCGTAGATAATCAGCGCGTGTTGCCCGTTATCCCGGAAGTATTCGCCCATAGCACAACCAGCGTACGGGGCGAGGTACTGTAAGCTCGCCGGGTCAGCTGCCGAAGTTGCCACGATGATAGATTGCTCCATGACCCCCTCGCGCTTAAGCCGCTCTACCAAACGGGCAACCTTACTGAGTTTCTGGCCGACTGCTACATAAATATTAATGACTCCGGTTTCTTGCGCGTGCTGGTTAATCATCGTATCGACTGCAACCGCGGTCTTACCAGTTTGGCGGTCACCGATAATCAGCTCACGTTGTCCACGACCGATCGGCACCATAGCGTCAATCGATAACAGGCCGGTCATCAGTGGCTCGTGTACACTCTTTCGGTCGAGCACACTCGGGGCAGGTCGCTCAACAGGACTAGATTGCTTGGTCTTAATCGCGCCCTTGTCGTCAAGTGGCTGCCCAAGCGGGTTAACGACCCGTCCGACCAGCTCAGGACCAACTGGGACTTCAAGGATTTTGCCGGTGAGTCGAGCAGTCGCACCAGCCCGAACACCAATCTCCTCGCCGAGGAGTACTGTGCCAATTTCGTCATCGCCAAGGTTGAGGGCAAAGGCGGTCACGGTGCCACCGTCTTCGGTTTCAATATCAATCATTTCGCTGTAGCCACATTTCCTTAGACCGTATATCCAAGCGATGCCGTCACCAACCCGGGTAACAATACCTACTTCTTCAATCTCCGGACGGCGCTTCAGGTCAGCTATCGCGTCACGAATATCCTGGCTTAGTTCTTTGACTGATAATTGGTTTGCTTCTTTCGCACTCATAATAAATCCTCTCCTCCTAGATTTTGGTGTCTTGCCTCAGGTGACGTAAACGTGTACGCACACTCAGGTCTAACACCTGGTCCTGTGCGCGCACGCGAACACCACCAATAAGGTCTTGCTCAATATCTTCGTGTAAAATAATGTTCTTTGCCGCAAACAATCCTATGATTGCTTGCTTTACGTTGCTGCTCAATGTGCGGGCGCTAACAGCGTGAATCTCTAACGTTCCGGTCGCCTGGTACTGCAGCCGCTCAATGTCGCGGGCTAGCAGGTCAATCTCATTCACTCGACCCTCGCTAATTAAATACGCGGCGATTTTCTGTGCCAGCACCTTCGGATCGCGCTGCTGTTCGGCTAACTGCAGCAATGCAGCTACTAATTGCTTACGTGGTGTTTTGCTCCTGGCGCTCACCTGGAAACCTCCGCGATAGACCGCTCGATCAGCTTCATGTCCTTATCTTTATCAAGCTTTTCCTCTAGGACAACTTCTGTCGCGTCGGCCACCAGCTCAACCAGCTCTTTACGTAGCTGTCGCTGTGCTCGCTCCATTTCGGACTCGATCTTTGCCTCAGCGTCAGCCAGCATCTGGTTGACCTTGTGACTGGCCTTTTCTTCAGCAGCTTTGATAATCTGGCCAGACTCTTGATTTGCATCATCAAGAATTCTGTCTGCATCTAGGCGGGCCTGATGCAGCTTTTGGTCTACAGTGTGCTGGAGCTTTTCGAACTCCTTTTCCATCTTGAAACCAAGCCGAACACCGCTATCTATCTTCTTGTGTCGTTCCTGAAGCGTCGACACTATTTTCTCTAGCGCAAACTTCTTAACTACATAAAAGAGAACAAGAAAGGTAACGCCCTGCGCCAAAATGGCCAGCGGATCAATGCCTAATGCGCCAATTCCTTCTAATTCTGCTGCTGCGAAGTAATTGCTCATATTGTATTTCGTTACCTTTCCTACGTGTTATCTTTGTAAATTGCTAGAACAAGAATGCGCCAAGCAAGAAGGCGAGCAATGCTGTCACCTCAATCATGGCCGCGATAATAATAATCGCGTTAGCTGTCTTGCCAGCTTCTGGATTACGGCCGAGGGCCTTCATGTATTGTGCACCAAGCAATGCAAGCCCGAGTGCTGCTGCGGCAAATGCTACACCGAGCATAATACCTTTTGAAAGAGCAATTGTGCTCTCTACGTCTGCTAGTAAGTGAACCATATGTTATTCCTCTCTTTTTTCCTTTAATTTAACCCTTAACCATCTTGACCTACCAACCGGTTCTTAAGTGTAGCAGGGGAGTGATGGTCAATAGAATGTGGGCCGGCGGTCGGGGCGGTCTCGGGTGTCCCCATTGCGCGAGGTCGAGATGCCGGCACAGCCTCTTCGCCCTCTTCGTGAGCTTCTTCATCATGATGATCGGCGTGCGATATCGCAATACCTAGGTAATTCGCCGTCAAAATCGTAAACACATACGCCTGGATGTATGCAACCAGCACCTCAAACATCAGTATCGGGATTACAGCGATCGGTGTTCGGCCATAAGTTAGAATCATACTGGTAAACACGCTGATAAGTATCTCACCGACTGCCGTATTTAAGAAAAGTCGAAGACTGAGGCTAAGGATGCGGGTAAGCTCACCAAAGACCTCTAGTACCCCAATAAAAAAGTTTATAGGATTGAGCGGCTTATCACTAAAATAGTGCTTCAGGTGCCCCTTTATACCTTGCTCTTTAATGCTAAGGACTTGTACCGCGATTATCGCGATAATACTCATAGCGATCGTGCCGTTTAAGTCTGCCGTCAGCGGCCGGAATAGGTTAGAGTCCCCGACACTGAATGCAGGGCTAACAAGCGGTATGAGACCCCCAAAATTACTGAAAATAATAAATATAAAGAAGAACGCGAATACCGGCGCAAACTTGACGCCTTTTTCCCGGGATCCAAATGCACCTTGAAGCATACCAATGACGTATTCAACGATAGCTTCAAATATGCTGATCAGCGCCCGTTTCGTTGGCTCGATAGTTATATTATTTGCTACCGCTTTTAACACCACATACATGACGGCAGCAGTAATCATTCCATACAGCATGGCGTTCGTAAACGTGAACGGCCCAATATGAAGCAACGGTTCAGCGCTTAAACTTATGTGGATTCCTTCTGTCGACGCAAAGATATTACGCACGGGATGGTTTACTACCTCGCTCAATTGATATTTTCTGCTCAAGATGTCAATCTAGCCTACGCGTCTGCGGCTTGGACCAATACTGGTCTAAGCAAGCCGTTTCGTATCCTACTTTCGACACCTCGAAGCATACGAAGCGCAGTATACCAACGCACCTCTGGCTCACGCAAGTGTAATTTTTACGCTGTATCGAAAGATCGTGAACCTTCTCCGCCAACCGCAGACAAATAGGACAACGCGAAAGATAGGTGTGAAATAAATTACAAGCTATTTTTATGTTTTCATTTATAATTGCGCGAACCTAAAGACATATGGGGGATTCTTGAATGAACGAGAGCGGTGAATTCGACCGTAAGGTATTTTTAGACCCAGAGGATTTTCCGAGACTTATATCGCCGGAGCAACTTGAGGTGGTCAATGACTACCAGGAGCACGCATTTGCTTATGGGCACTTCGAGAATTATCCGTTCCCCCCGACGGAAAATCCGGAGCTGCTTGATGCATACACGCAATTTTCCGAAAATCGAGAGATTTATGTTGACGACGATGCCATTGAGAGCGCCATCGATTCAGATGAGATTTTAGAACGGCTCAGACCGACAGATCCGACTAAGCTCACCCCTGAAAAAGCTAGGCTAATCCGCATCCGCTCCAGCGTCGTGGCCGCCCAGCACGTTTTATTCAAAAACTACGTTACATTAGAACTGCACGAGAGCAAGCCAAGTACCGATCATTACAGGCCGCAAGTCGCATAATGTACACTGAATGCTATGGCATTCGAGGACTTCAAGACAAAGCAATCGGTAGTACTGGTGTACACCGGAGACAGCAAAGGCAAGACCAGCGCCAGTCTCGGACTTATGGCGCGTGCGCTTGGTAACCGTTGGAAGGTGGCTTATATACAGTTTATAAAATACTGGGGAGTCGGCGAGCACGTATTTATCCGAGATATCCAATCGATATACAAAGAAGATTTATACCTCTACAAAGGAGGGAAGGGGTTTTACAACGCTGGTGAGTTAAGCGAGCAACACGTAACCGAAGCACAGCACAAAGCCGCCGCAAAAGAGACCTTAAGCACAGCGATGGACTGTGCGACAAGCGGCGATTATGACCTCGTCATCTGCGACGAAATCAATAACGCTGTTCACGACGGACTGCTAACAAGGTCTCAGCTTAAAAAACTCATTACGCAAAAAGCGAACCGCACAAGCCTCTGCTTAACCGGTCGCAACTTTCCCAAAGAGCTTCTAGAGCACGTAGACATCGCCACAGAGATGAAAAAAATCAAACACCACTTCGACGATAAGTATCTCGCCAATAAAGGCATCGATTTTTAGCTAAGCGTTTTAGTAGTCTATTCGCACTCTTGACCATGCCCACGATGAGGAGCTGAGCTTCGCTCGGACTTCAGAAAATCGCGCTTACTGCTCCAAGCCGGTAAAATCTTTGCATTTGAATCCAGGGCGAGGCGAAATTGAAGCGCACAGCGAGCCGTACCAATCGGTACGGTAAGTGAGCACTAGAAATTTCAACACTGCCATGCGTCAAAAATATCAGCAAAGTTGTTGGCTTTGCCGACAAACTTGCTGATATGATGCATAGATTTTTGGCACTCTTGACCATGCCAAGAGCGCTAGCATGCAGTACACATTAGCGCACTCCATAACTGCTTATCTCCACGTAAATTCCGTCAATCCATCTCGATGTAGCTACGGCTACACCTCACTCGGGGTTTCGAAATTTCCGCGAGAGCTAACCTCGCCTGGCAGCACGCTACTGCGCACTGCCGCTAGCACTCTTGACATGAGAGTGCCAACTTTTTTATAATTACAGTGGGTGGAGCCCTCATCAGCTCAGGCTGATGAGGAGGGAGATCCACGAAAAATAATGAATTAAAGGGGGTAAGAACTATGGCTAATAAACTACAACGGTTTGACCCATTCCAGGAGTTGCGTGAGCTGCAACGGCAATTCTTTGGTGACGGCTGGGATGACAGCATGTTCAGTACGGCGAAAAACATGCTACCCGCAACGGACGTTTACACAAAAGATGACAGCGAAATGGTAGTAGAGGCACATTTGCCGCATTTCGACGAACAAGATGTCGATATCAGTGTAGACAAAGGTGCCCTCGTTATCCGTGCAGAAAAGCACGAAAAAGAAGAAGACAAGAAGAAAAAGTATGTCGTACGCGAATCAAGCAGCAGCTTCTACAGGCGTATCCAGCTACCTGAACATGCTGATGAAGAAAAGATAGATGCCCACCTAGAAAACGGTGTTTTGAGCGTCACCGTCCCATTCAAAGAGTTGCCAAAGCCAAAGAAAATATCCATCAAGAAGAAGAAATAAGCAGCAAAAAGCGCACTCTCATAAAACACCGTTATTTAAGTAGCGGTGTTTTTACTTTTGCTCTAGTAGTTCCGGCTATCGGGGCGCGCGGTTGTCTTTTCCTTCAGTGCTTTCTTGAGCGACAGCCTTCGTTCCTCCGGGCTATACAGCTTCCTGAGCACCTTCATAGGTGGGTATACCGCTAAATATACTATCTGTCCGGCACGACCAAGCTTACTTGTGAGCCCGTGCACTGCGTAGGTGTGCGTATGTAGCCGCATATTGCGCGCAAAACTGCGCGGATCGTCATCAAGACGGCGAGCCGAAACTCCACAAATCAGTCGCTGATCATACAGTGTTGTTAAGTCGTTGTCAGCCAGATGGATTGAGATATCATAATCTTCATAAATCTCTCCGCCCATGCACACATCCCCTCTAATTGCATGCCAAGCAGTTGTCCTAAGCACCATGTTGCTCCCGTATAATACCGGCATATCACCGAGCATGAACACCGTCCGCCGAACAGCGTTATCCAGTGACAAGCCAACTCGCTGGAGCGGCATATCATAATACGAGCATGGGCCGGTCGCAGCAGCAATCGTCTGGTTTTTGGCAAACAACTCTCTGGCACGCTTGCACCAGTCAGCCGAGAGACGTGTATCGGCATCGATCCGTCCGATAAGATCATTCTTGACCCTATTAAAACCAGTGTTCCTTGCAAACCGGACGCCTTGCTCCGATTCTTTTAGCACCGTTACAAAGCTATATTGTTTCGCAATCTTAACAGTGCTGTCAGAGGAGTTATTATCCACGACAATGACCTCGTCTGGCATCTCGGTCTGCGCTGCAATTGCATCCAGGCAAGCAGCGATGTAGTCTTCTTCGTTATAGGTTGGTATAATAACGCTAAGCGTTAGTGTTTTATCTCTCATTACTGTAAACTAGTGTAGCAAATGCCGAAGAACAAAACTCAGAACAAGAAGAAAAAATCCTCCAAAAAAAAGCAAAGTACCGCTGTAGCTCCATTCGTAAAAAAACTACGAACCGTTTTGTCTTCTGTCTACCATGCACTTTTCGACTGGATCAATAAAACCTGGACACGTCGCATCACCGCAGCACTGTTAGCCATTGTATTCGTTGGCGTTATGCTGATGTATGTCGTCGCTCAGTGGTATATCGTCTCCAATCAAGGTAGGCCGTATCAAATCGGCGCAACGTTTATCCCGCGATATGCCGCCTTCTATGGTCTCGATCCGCAAGAAGTTTACCTGGCAATGACGGATGATCTCGGCTTTGAGCACCTCAGGCTCGTCAGCTATTGGAACGAGCACGAAGTTGAGCCGGGCGTATACGACTTTAGTGAGCTAGATTGGCAATTTGAGTTCGCAGAAGAGCGGGGTGTCTCTATCTCGCTCGCTATCGGCTTACGGCAGCCCCGTTGGCCAGAGTGCCATAAGCCGAGCTGGCTACAAGGCGAACCGATGGACACATGGTACCCACTCCTGAAGGATTACATGCAGGCAACCATTGAGCGCTATAAAGACAGCCCGGCACTCGTAAGTTATCAGCTGGAGAATGAGTTTCTTCTTGATGTATTTGGTGTTTGCCCTGATCACAGCCGCGAACGGCTTGTCGACTCATTTGAATTTGTAAAAGAACTTGACCCCACCAAGCCAGTTATCGTCAGCCGCAGTAATAACGCCACCCCGAGCTGGCCAGTACGGGAGCCCCGGGCGGATATCATTGGCGCCTCAATTTACAAGCGTGTTTGGGACAACACAATAACAAAACGCTACTTTGAGTATCCTCTGCCGGCCTGGTTCTATGCATTCTTAGCTGGGGGTGCAAAGTTGACGACTGGGCGTGATACGGTGATCCATGAACTGCAGGCAGAGCCGTGGCTACCAGTCGGCAAGAGCATGCTCGATGCATCGACCGAGGAGCTTTATAAGTCTATGAGTCCGGAAATGCTACGTGACCGGTTCCAGTACGGCCGTGATACGGGTATACGGGAGCTCGACATGTGGGGCGTAGAGTGGTGGTACTACCGCAAGGTCAACAATGATGATGACAGCTTCTGGGAGATCGCCCGGGAGGAACTGCAGTACACCAGGCAGCTGAACGAGAAGATTAGAGAACAGCGCTAAGCTTAAGTATACTTTTCTTATTGTACACTATACCATATAAATATACTACTTGTCAAGTTTTGAGAAGTAAGGCATACTATTGCTTATGGCAAAGAAGAAGCCTGAAAAGAAGGCTATCACCAACCGAAGGGCCCGTTTCGACTATGCTGTAGAGGATAGCTTGTTAGTTGGTGTTGCTCTAACGGGTGCGGAAACCAAATCGCTCAGGCGCGGCCATGGCCAATTGCGCGGCGCTTATGTCACCGTAAAAGACAACGAACTATGGCTTATAAACGCTACGATTACCGGCGATAAGAGTATCCATATTCCAGAAGCAGAGCAGACCCGGGCCAGAAAGCTGTTAGCAAAACGCAAGGAAATAAACGCCCTCATTACAGCCAAGCAGCAGGGGAGAACTATCATCCCGCTAGACATACTTACAAATGGTCGCTACATAAAGGTGCGCATTGCTGCTGCACGAGGAAAAAAGAAGTACGATAAGCGTGAAACCATTAAGCGCCGCGATGAAGACAGGAATATAAAGCGAGCTATTTCCTTAAGGCGCAACTGAAGCGATTACTTTTTTATATAGCTTTATATAATTTTCAGCCATAACATTTGAAGAGAAATTATCTATTACGGATTGTCGGCAGACAGCAGGGTCGATTTCGTCAACGCGCTGCATGTATTTTTTAAACTCTGCTTCATTCCGAGCCAAGAAACCATTCACCCCATGCTGGATAATCTCTGGCATAGCACCTCTCTTCATTGCAACGACTGGCGTACCACTCGCAAGCGCATCAATTACCGCTAAGCCAAATGGCTCCTCCCACGTAATCGGCATCAAGAAGGCTCTTGCCTGAGAAAATAGTGCAGCTTTTTTCTCGCTAAATACAGTACCGATGTAATCAATCTTACCTGGCTTAATATAGGGTAATACTTTATTTTTATAATACAAAAAGTCTGGGTCTTTACGTGATGATGGCGTTGGATCGGCTAGCTCTTGCTGGAGCTGCCGCTTTGTCCGGATAGTTGCACCTACTGTTCCAGCCATCTTTAACGGAACACCTAGTTCGCTACAGAGCTTTGCAGCTATTGCTTGACCTTTATCTTTCGCAACTCTCCCAACACTCAGAAAATATCTTTGTTTTTTGCTTGAGAAAACATATCCGGAGATATCAACCGCGTTATGGACAACTCCGGCGATACGGGACTTAAGCTTATCTGGCGCATTCTTTAGCTGCGATTCTGATACACCGTTAAAGTACATCCGCCGGGTGTGGCTCAACTCCTCAAACATAGCACGAGTATCCGGGATTTTACTTTTTGCTAGTTTTTTATTCTGTAGCGGCTCATGCAAGGTATGCAAAATCGGCGGTAAGTCATTAGAGGCGAACGCAAGCATTGATGGCCCCATAAAACTATTATTGTCGTGAATGATATCGAAATCACCACTCTGTCGTATAACATTCAGGCTATAGAGCATGTGAGCAGCAACCACCGGAACAGCCTCATACCAACGTCTGTGTATATGCTTGTATTGCTCCGTGTCATGGTACCAATACCGCTTCGTTGCTGGAGTCGTCGTACCCTTTACTGTAAAAAGAACCACCTCGTGGCCCTGCTCGTGAAGGGCGCTACAGAGGTTATGGATAAATATTTCTATTCCGTAGAAGCAGCCTGGATAAGTCTTTAGCCAAGGCGGCGCTATAACTGCAATTTTCATAAAATAGTCCCAAGACTAACCCGAAGTATAGCATAAATTACAACTTTAATGTTGTTCCTTGGTCTAATCTGCGAGTAGCATATGCCCGCAGTAATACACTCCTGCAGCAGTCCAGGCTTGATCTACTGCGCTTTGGTGCTTTGTTTTTGTTGGATGATGCCAATTAGCAAATGAACCGTCAGGCTCTTCTAGGAACATTTCGATATTAGAGCCATTGGCCTTAATAGCGGTCAATAGTGCAGATGCGACCTTCTTCGCTTCACCCTTATACCCAAACTCATTAAAGCCAACCGACACCAACGCAGACATAAACGGCCAGTAAACGTTTGAGCCGCCATGGTAGCCTGTGCCTTGCTTAAACTCTGTGCCAAGGCCGTAATTTCGTATGCCAGCCAGGGGATTAAACATATCCTCACTCATTGTGCGCCTTACTATGTAGGGGATCGCATCGCTAGCAAGAGCCGCTTCGTTTTGATAATTTGCCCACAGACATGCCGGGATATCGATGGTCGTACGTGCAAGTTTTTTGTTATCACCATCTATTATTTCAGCAAAAAATGGCTGCTCGTATTCACTTGTGTCGTACAAAAAACCCTTGTCGTATGTATTAATGCGGCGCTTTAACAGCTCTGCTTGTTTCTTTAACTCTTCCGCAAATTGACGGTCGTGAGGCTGAAATACTTCTGCACCCAGATGTAAAGCAGTCCAAACTTCCGCGTTTATCAAAATATCTTTTATTGGGTGTCTTGCAAGAGAACCATCGGGGTATTGGTAAATATGCAAGCTGTCCTTCCATCCTTGGTTGTCTAGGCCGCTGTATATCCGTCCTTTTTGCTCCCTTGCACTAACAAAGCATGCGAGGCCGTTACATTGCTCCAGGTTGCGCAAGCACCATAAAAGCCCTGCTCTTATACGCTCGCTCGTTTGTTTGTTAATCGCCACTCCAAGCCGTTTATGCAATCGAACGACTGCAATTATCCAGAGCGGAGTACTGTCACAGCTGTCCCAATTAAGCATTAGTCCGGAACCTTTATCTACATACCATGGCAGCTTGTTGGTATTTGCAGCATGTAAAACGCTGTGAATTTCTTCGTTTTCCTTGTGAATTTCTCTTATCTCATGGGGTATCTTCCCGAGCTCTTGGCCCGTTTTTACATCGTCTTTTGTGCCTTGCCAGTGAGCAAAGGACAGTAATGCATCCAGTGCTCGTTTCGCCAGCTTGGTGCTTCCACCCAGTGAAAGCGCAGAAGATATAAGATCTGCCGTAATTGCACTATCACGACCAAACCAGGCATGATAGACCCCTTTCCAGCCCTCGCTACTTGAAGCATAAATACCCCTATCCGTAATGAGCTGGTCAAGAATAGACTCTGCATCATTAACCAACTCTTGTATTTCTGATTTTTTCAATTTTTGTGTTACGTGAACTGACTTACTCATCTATAATGATAATAGATTAGATAAGCATTATGGACAACTTTGAGCAAGAAAAAATAAAACCGCCGATTCTTACCATCGATGAATTGCCGCAACGACTAATTGAGCAACCGGCTAATATCGCGTTAACTGAGCTATATCGGAGCTACAACTGGCTATCGCCCCACGAAAACGTAGTACACATAGAAGATGTAAGTATGCAGCACCCAAGCCGCCCCGCCTCAGCAGTCCGAGAGCTGTTACGCCTTTGTCAGGTCGATCATGCCTCATACATAGGTACACGAGGTCCTGCAGTAGCATCTCTATCTACTGAAGAAAATGCCGATATTGAGGCGTTGCGGAAATATGAGGTCGTACATGGTAGAGATGCTCTTAGGATTGCGCTAGATCTGCACGAGCATTATCCAGCGTTACTGCCAGCTACGATTATAGACCTAGCAAAAACCCAAGGACTGAAACACGAAACTTACATGCCCGGCACTCCCTTTCGACAAGAGGAGCCAGGCAGAATCATCCTGTTAAACCGGGCGGCAGACGATCCCATCGGGGTAAAGTTTTCTGAAAGGCTCGGTTGGGGCTTCCCGTTTTACGGCTCGATTGACGCCACCCCGCAGTTCATTTCTGCTATTGCAACACATTCGAGGAAAGAGCCGGCTTTTCTGCAAAGCCAGTACACAGCCTTGGACCAGCAAGAGAGAACAATAATCGATAGCCTGCGGCTATCTGTCGAATGGTTAGAAAATAGGATGTCCCAAAACCCAGAAGGACTGTTAGAGTTTAAAAATGGCGCCCAGAAGGGCGGCATGGCAAGCCAAGCTTGGAAAGATTCTGCGAAAGCGTATGTGCATGCTGATGGGAGTTTGGCTAACCACGATGCCGGAATTGCCTCCATCGAGGTTCAAGGGCTCGCGTATGATGCACTTATTGATGCTGCGGAAACGCTCGAAAGTCACTGTAATGACACAGAAACAGCCAACAGACTACGCTCAAAAGCTGAGCAGCTACGCGGGGCAGTGCTTGAGAAATTTTGGGTCGACGACCCGAACGGCGGGTACTTTGCGCTTGCCACGGACAGAGATGAGAAAGGCAGCCTACGTCAAGTTCAAGTACGTTCATCTAATATGGGGCATCTGCTCCAGACCCGGATTCTTGACAATATTGACGGCGAAACCATCGCAAAACGTTACGGTGTCATTGAGACAATTACCAGTGATGACATGTTAGCCCCTTATGGTGTACGTACGCTAGCCCGCTCAGAAAAAGGCTACAATCCGGGCGGATATCATACTGGACTGATTTGGATGTGGGACACAAAACAAATAGTTAACGGCTTGTATAAACATGGCTACACCGATATAGCGGAGGATATCGAATCTAGACTATTTAAAATCGTAGAAGAAACAAATTGCTTTCCTGAGCACGTGCGTGGCGACAGTGTTGACCGCGTAGAACTAAACAATAGCGAGATTTACGTATATGATTCACACAGGGATATCCTTCATCTCGTAGAGCAACCTCCTCAACTAATCCAAGGCTGGTCAGTATCAGCAATACTGGCTAGTAAACGCAATCATAACCCTTTCAGGTAGTAAATAATAGCTACGCTGAACAGCATATAGCTGTCTTGCCAGTGTCCCCGCATTTGCTATACGCTAAGAACTGTTTGAAGTAATCCAAACAGTTCGGTATAATTCAGCAGTCTAATAACGATATTCCCGGGTAGCTCAATGGTAGAGCGGTGCGCTGTTAACGCATAGGTTGCCGGTTCGAGTCCGGCCCCGGGAGCCAAACTCAGCATCAACAGAGGTAGACCAGGTTACTAGACCTGGTCTTTTCATTTTTGTCAAATGACCCCTCATCTGTTACCGGGTTCATGACCGATTGCCATAATCATAAAATAAGTGGCTAGCTGTGCTAGAACCAGTAAACATTACGCAGCTAGCACTCTAACCTCCGTAATTCCGTTCCGACTTAGACTGCTCTAGCTCATGACTATCCAGTGAGCATAAAGCAGACCTTGTTGCTTTACCAGCCCCCGTTAAAAAAGATTTTATATAATAGATATAGATAATAATGTAATTAATATTAGAATGTACACATTATGATAAAGAGGCTATACCACTATGCTAAAAACAGAAAAGCTATTGAGTGCGCAGACACAATATTAGACAACTCCAGCACTGGCTACAGGTATGATTCAGCAATTGATGCGTATGGTGAAAATACCGTGAGCTATCTTATAAGCAAGAATCTTGCAATAACGAGAAGTGTTTCTGGAGGCATATCAATCGGAGACTGGAGCTATAAATTCAAGGGCTTGGAGCTCACGGAAAAAGGAGAAAAAATTGCAATTTCCGATAAAGACAGGAAAGCAATAAGCTCTAGAATAGGAAGTGCAGCTAGAGCTATCGTTTTATATCTAATTTTCCCGATTGTCGCACTTGTAGCCGGAACAATGATTGTCATTCAACTAACTCAATAGTAGTTAGCCTTTGATCTTTAACTTCCCGTTCTTGAATAGAAGCCGTTGCTGTATGCCCTTGGCCAGCTCATGCCTATCCTTTTCGATGCCTTTTGTGAGTACATAGCGGGCGTATTCGCTCAAAGGGTTGGCTAGGCTGACCTTCACACTATAATGGTCAAGCAATGACCGTGTGGCTTCCGTGTGTTGCTCTACCTTTGCACGCAGGGAACTGCTTATATCCAAATTATCGGCTTCTTTCTCTATAAATTGCATCAGCGTTTCGCATAATACTTTTTCGTTGATATATCGCTCTGGGCAATTCGGATCTTTTCGCTTAGTACAGCGATAGTACACATGACGATTCACATCACCGCTTTTTAGTCTTTTGAACTTTTCCTCACCAATGACATCAGCACCACAGCTGCCGCATTTGAGAAGACCCTTGAAGGCAAACTGCTTCGAGCCCCAGTTACCACGCTTGATGTGCCTTGTTTTTTCCTTTTAAATGAAGCTGGAGCGCACGATACTCGACTTCATCACGTTTGGCTGAGCGCACATCAATAGTTTGCTCGCTTTGCTGATACTGCTTTGTAATGCGACCGTATGTAGCAACTACTTCTTTTTGTGTTGTTTCCGGGAAGACGACGATCTTAAAGTATTCGCGACCTGTGACAGGGTCATGACTGCGCTCGATCGCTAAGCCGCTGTGTAAAATTTTTTCGTTAAAACTACCGAGTATTAGGATATGTTCGAGTAAAATTTCCCAGTAGGGTGATAGATTGAATCTCTTTCGAGCCTGCATGACGTATTGCTTTACGTTCTTCGGATCAGCCTGAGCCTTGGCAGATAACTCCTGAAATTCAGGATCTTGCAATAAACGCTTTAGAATTCTTCTTACCTTCGGTGCCGCCATAGGTGTGAATGATTACCTCAAGCCCTTACGATATGGTCTAGTCCGATTAGGTGGCGGAAGTGGTTGCCGCACGGCTGGCCTTCCTGTGCCTTTGTATACACGAGTCTTGTTCGGCTTCGGTAGGGGATTCTGCTTTGGTGATTTTTCTGACATTGCTGCTCCTTATATTGCTACGAGTTAAAAATTAAGTGAAAATATACCGACTAAAGTACCGACCACGAATAATATAAGCGCCCGCCGGAAAGCTAATGATTTTTTATCAAGAATGGCTGACGCATCGGTGTTAGCTCCTTCAGCATCTGATATTAATTGCTTCACGAGCTGTTCGCTGTCTTTGCTGAAATAATCGGGATTATCCTCAAAGACAACGGTTGCGCTACGGTAATTTCGTATACGCAGACACCAAACACCCAAATAAAGTGCTGCGATCAAAATGAATAAGCTTGATACAGCAATAAGATGCCACTCCTGGATATTGCTTACCAATAACGCAATGGCTGTTAATGAAAAAGCAACGACACCACTGGCTTTTGATTCTATGGCATTGTCGGCAGACTGCATCATTGATAGGTTTTGCAGTACGCCACTGTAAACAGCGCTGAGGCCTGCCACATTCGTTTTTGACTTTTTTACTTTTGACATGGTCAGCTCCTGTAGGTAATGACGCAGTAACCCTGTGAACTACTGCGACCTTTGCTTCGATTATTTTGCCACTGAAGTGCCTGAAGATTGGCAATACTGTTTCCGCCGCCACCAGCAATCGGAATCCTATGGTCAACCTCCCAGCCAAAACCGCCTGGAGTTGTATCACCGTAAAGATCCCATCTCATCAAAGCACCGCAAGGATCTTTTCGCCAGGTGGATGGGTTTAACCCAGGCACTACAGCCGATTTCTGCCAAACGACAAGCCTGGTCAAAAAAGGCGTAGTATTCCTGTCATTGTTCTTGTTTATATTTTGTAATTTTTGGTACATAACGTACCCTCCTTATATTGAAAGGCCAACGCATAGAGTAAATACTTGTTTGCCTTTGCTTTCGCATTAATTTTTATTTCAAGACCACACATATAGCGTCCTGATGTCTGCACTATACGCTACGAGTTGTAGTTTTAAAATAGTTTTATGTACAACGTTCGTAAAACTTTACTGTGTTATAATCGATATATGCATAGAATACAGGAAAAGCTACTTAATATAGCGAGGGAAGAAAGCATCGAACGTTACAGTTTGAGTGAACTAGCAGAAAAAGTCGGAGCTAAGAGTCCTCAGATTATTAAATATCACCTTGACAAGCTGAAGGCTAAAGGTTTTATGCTCTCATACGGTATGGCGGAAAACACAAACAGAAATTTTGAGCTCGTGGCTATACCTATAGTAGGTTCAGCTAACTGTGGTCCTGCTGACATATTTGCAGATGAAAGAGTTCAAGGACACCTAAAAGTATCCTCTAAGCTTTTACGAACAAACAATCGAACCGATCTTTTCGCTCTTAGGGCCAAAGGCATGTCTATGAATAGGGCAAGAGTACAAGGCGAGCCAATAAATGATGGTGACTTTGTCGTAGTTGACAGCAAGTCATTCCAGCCAGTCGAGGGTGACTACGTCGTTGCTGTTGTCGATGGGATGGCGAATATAAAAAAGTTCTACCCAGACCCACTGAACAATCAAGTTGCCTTAATTTCAGAATCCTCCGAAGATTTTGGCCCTATTTTTCTTCACGAAGAAGATCAGTCGGACGCAGTGATTGTAGGGAGGGTGGTTCAGGTGCTAACAGGACCATCAAGGAATACTATATAGCTAAAGGACTAGTATGAAACCAATCGACGATATCAATAAAGACTTAAAAAACAAAGCAGAATATCGATACGATAATTTTCGCATCGAAGAAATAAGTTCTATAAAGCGAATCTATGAAGAATCATATCTTGAATCGCCAGTATGGGTAGGCGGTGATGAAAAGTTTGTTTGCTTATTTATTGATCTTGATCGTTCCTCGAAGATGTCTTACAAAAAACACTCTAAAACAATGGCAAAAATTTATGATTACTTCACTCAAACGCTGATAGATGTTCTTTCGCTCGAAGGCATTGAAGCTGAATATATAGACATCAAGGGAGACGGTGCATTTGGAATTTTTGAAGGAGAAGATGCACCTTTTCGCGCTTTAGTTGCTGCGTTAACCTTCAGTAGTTTTTTCCGAAAACATATCAGGCCAAAATTCCAAGATGAGCAACATGTATTTAACTTCAAGGCAGGAATAAGTATCGATAAACTGCTTGTTAAACGAATGGGCAAAAGAGGACCGCGCAACAATAATGAAGTTTGGGCGGGGCGCTTGATAAATAACGCAGCAAAAGTCGCATCATTATCTAAAGACATCTACGAGGTTGATAGGTATTTTGACCCAACCAAAGGTTCAATGCTAGTAATCTCGGAAGCTACCTATAGAGCACTCAACACAAAGCATAGGTATGCGATTATGCATTGCGGTCATGACCTAGCAGGAAACCCACAACCCGACTCAGAATTGTGGCAAAGCTTTGACACTAGTACTAACGATGATATTAAAGATGATAGGGTTTATTACGCACCAGGACTATGGTGCGACATATGTAAAGATAAAGTACAGGACGGTATGCTGTCATGACATTTGATAAAGTTGCTGTATACGAAAAGAACCTAGCTCGTATTCACGAGTGGATAAGAGCAGTCGATCAAAAATTAGGAATATTTTTTGCTCTCCAGGGCGCCTTCATGGCATTCGTTACCCCACTTTTTTTACAGCAACTCTCTGAAAAATACCTGGACGTCGGAATCCTGCTAGTGATACTAATTACGCTCGCTTATATTTTTTTGATATACGGCCTACTTAAGTGTTTGCGGTCTTTACGCTCGAGTTTGTCTAACAAGGGGCAGTCTATTACTGAAGATCAGTTATCACTAACGTACTTTAACCACATCAAAGAAATGCCATTTACTTCGTATAAAAAGAAAATGAAGACGTTGACGAGTAAAGCCTATGAAGAGGAACTGCTTTCTCAAGTCCATGTATCTGCGTGTATCGCTACGAACAAGCACCAGCATTTTAATGATGCGCTGATGCTTTTCGTTATTGGAGGAGCATCAGCAGCAGTTTCACTCAGCTGGCTTTATCTTATGTAGTTGATTGTTCACGTATATATGCACTTAAAAGAACGCCATCATTATGAATATCTCTACGACAGATTGACTGTCGATGCTGCTCGCCGTGGCAAGGCTTATTACGATAAATTCTGCTCTGAATTTAAAAGTAAACTACCCAAAAATGAGAAAATCGATAGGCCAGGCAATGCGTTCTTGGTGAATATCTTCTACATGGAAACGGTCGGCAATAAGTTGCTTCGCCGCTATGAACAACGTGAAAACACAATCAATGATTGGATGGCTCGCGACGAAGCGAAGGACGAGCAGATAGCTAACGCGCGACTATCGGAAGAACCGTACTGCCGCCATTGCAACAAGAAGGGGATGCGAATCATCGATAAATCTCTCATGCACCGAGGCGAAGAATACGATTTTGACGACCCCGAAGAAGTTTTATTTATGCTTCGGTGTCAACACTGCGAGAAAAACAGCGCTTTTTGGGAAGACGGAGAAGCACGGGAAGTAAAGCCGTCCCTTTGCCCGAAATGTCAGAGTGAGGTGACACATAAAACAAGCAAGACCAAAAAATCAATCACAATCACATACTCATGCACTAACTGCAGTCATAGCTTTAAAGAGAAGATGAGCTATTCAAGTAGGGAAGAGAAGCCTGACCCCGATTTCGATAAAGACCGGTATCATTTTTGTCTCGAAGACAAAGAATTCCGAGAGCGACTCTTCAAAATAACACGAGATTTCGAAACTATGGCACGACTAGGCGAGGAGATGAAGGAAAAGCGAGACAACAAGCATATATACGACGCAGTAAAAGAGATAAAAAAACCAAAGATTGCTGAACTGATACCACTACTATCTGAACCACTTGAAGAAGCGGGGTATATTGAGTTTACCCTCGATAAACCAGAGATTGGACAAGATGTACGTGTAGGCTTCAGCTGCTTAGACAGTAAATCAGATCGAGCCGATTACGACAGCAGGAAAACCTTAAAGAAGCTAGTCAACGATATCCTGCAAGAAACCAATTGGCGCCTTATGAGCGACGGTATTTCATACCGACTCGGGTACCTAAATGGTCGAATAAAGGCGTATGAATCTGAAGAAGACCTGAAAAAACTGATCCTCGATAATAAAAAGAAAATCGTCAAAAAAAACCGCACTCCTTTAAGCAAAAAATCGAATAGGGCTAACTTATGAGTGTGTTTGCTTATCTATATGTAGACGATAAAGAGGTGTTCCAATGGCGGAATGACTTAGACTATTCGATAATGAGCCTATTTAGCAAAGACGACATCATTAAAGCCTCTGGCGACGAAGCTATAAACATCATCAAAGATAGAAAATTAAATGCGTATAAAGACTATGAGGATGATGGAGAAAACTTCTCTATTATGTTTTTTGCTAGGAGGGCGAAGGAGCTAAAAGAGCGCTTGAATGTGCTCGGCTACAGCGAAGAAACCTTTAGGCTTTTTCTTCAGGAGGTTGCTGGCTACGAGCTAGAAAGGGCCCCTTCCGTTAACGATAAACTCTTAAAAGAATACTATTCGGAAAAGAATCGTCAGATTAGCGAGCTTTTAAGCTCCTATAACGGCAATAAAAGGCTTTCTGAAGAGAATAAGACAAAACTTTTAGATATCCTAGAGTATGATTCCTGTTTTGCACTCTATTACAGCCTAAAAAATATTGACGACATGTCAAACGTAACTTTAGATGTAAGCGAGTTTGCCTATGAAGGCTGGTATGACGATTCCATGGTTGAATTTGGTGAGGCCGCAGGTAATATGCAGCGATATAGCTCCCCGCCAATCGTTCTTACTGAAGGAGTCTTTGATCGTAGGGTCCTGAAAGAGTCGATTGAGCTTCTATACCCACACCTCACAAACTATATTAAATTTCTTGACACTAACTATAAAACTGAAGGCGGAGCTAGTGCTTTGGTCAAAACATTGAAAAGCTTTGCTGCAGCAGGCATATCAAACAGGATTATAGCGATTTTTGATAATGATTCAGCTGCACATGAGGCTACTTCAGCGTTAAAAACATTCTCACTGCCTGCAAACTACAGAGTTATGCATTATCCTGACATTGAATTGGCCAATAACTATCCGACAATAGGCCCCAATGGAAACGCAAAAATGAACATTAACGGACTGGCTGGAGCAATTGAACTTTACCTTGGTGAAGATACCCTCAAAAACACTAAAGGCGAATTCAGGCAAGTCCAGTGGACTGGGTACATGAATAAACTTGGTAAGTATCAAGGGGAGCTCCTTGAGAAATCGAAGATACAGCAAGCGTTCAAAGATAAGCTAAAATCAGCGCAAAAGAATAATAACTTAATCAAGGAGCAGGACTGGCACGGCATTAAGCTCATAATAGATGCATTAATCAGTAATCTTTCCAAGACATAGCCATTAAGAGATCTTGGACAACTCGAACATAAACAATACAAGCTAGTTGCTTAATTGTCGAAGTTAATGAACAACACACGCGTGATATGATACCAGGACAATGATTGTATACGGCACTCAGAAACGCATGCCTTCAGTAGAAAAAGAAGTATTGAGTGTGCTCGAAACGGTCAGATCTTCTGAGCTAAAGGGCAAGATTAGTTTTGTAGTCGCAAGCTGCTCCTTTACACCAAATAGAGGGCAAGACCGCGAAATTGATTTTGTATTTGTGGGGTCTGCTGGCATATACGTACTAGAAGTTAAGGGTGGTGAAATCTCGATAGAAGATGGAATCTGGTATACGAAAGATCACTGGGGTAGTCAGCACAAAATAGACCCCTTTGGTCAAGCTAAAAGTAACTTCTATGGGCTTTGGCGCTTCTTGCAGAGTAGAGGAGTTGCGCTCGAACAAAATCCACTTGGTCATTATGCATGTGCATTCCCGGAGTACAAGCTAAACAAAGCACCCGATACAGCATGGGACATAGAGCAATATTTCGATACAGGTTTTATGCTTAATCCACGAAAATACGTGAGTAGACTTATAGCTTATACTCAAAATCGCTTCGGAGGACATCGTTCCCTCTCAGATAACACTCAGGAAAAGATCAAAGAAATATTAGTTCCTAATTATAAGGACTATATAAGGGATATTAGCTCTGCTGTCGACGAAAAAGTATTGTTATTAAGCGAGGAACAAAATATTGCATTTGATGCTCTAGCAGCTGTAAAAAGGATGGTTGTAGAAGGTCCACCTGGCTCGGGTAAAACTATACTGGCCGTCGAGCAGCTAGTGGAAAATGAAAAAGCTGGCGTAAAGACACTTTATGTTTGCTTCAATCGAGCTATCAGGAACAAAGTTGCCTTCGATGTAACTGCAAGATTAAACCATAAACCAAAATACGTTCATGTTACGACAACAACAATGCTCAGCGTAGACCATGATAAATATGATTACTTAATATTGGATGAGGCTCAAGATTATTTAAATAATGATGAAATAAAAACTCTAGAAGGTTATCTCAATGGTGGCTTTATTAGCGGTAGATTCAGAATTTATATTGACCTGAACCAAGATACATTTGGAAGAAGTGAGAGGAGCACGCTAGAACAGTTAATAAAAAGAGACGATGTCGTTTTATATCCCCTGAAATACAACTATCGAAACAGCGCCAGCATAAATGCCTACATTAGAAAAATGACACCATTACGAGTAGGTAAAGTAAGGCGAAATCCTCTTGGTATAGAACCTGAGATACATAAAATTCCGTATAAAGGAATAAACGTGGACTATAGCAAGTACCCCCAAGAAGTAGTAGGCAAAATAAATGAACTACTTAAGTCTGGGGTTGCGCCTAGGGAAATCATGGTTGTCAGCATCTCAAAACACTCTACAAGCGTAATGTCAGAAAGAAATAGGAAAAACACTAAGCTAAAAGACGGTGTAACGTTTACTTTGGTCAGGGATGTAGAGTGGGAAAAATTCGAGAAATCAAACTCGATAATCAACGGCAATGCCTACGACTTAAAAGGCCTCGATAGTAAAGTCGTAATATGTACCGACGTTTTCTCTAAAGAAGACAAAGAGGAGGCGCTACTTGTAGGCATGACAAGAGCACGATCGCGATTAATCGTCTTTACGGGCAAAAATATCAAATAGTAGCCACAGGTGTCTCATTTGTCTCACTTTACCCCTGTTTATGGGTTCTAGACCAGTACGCGGAGCCAATAGTATAAATTTTACAGGGTATCCAGTAAGCATTCACACTACTGGATTTTTTATTTTCGTACTAGACCAGTGTGTTGAGCCAAGATTGAGCAGGCAAAGTCAGAACGGTGAAAACGGTTCTGACTTTTTGTATACCCAAGCCAGAACTGAACTTCAAAGTTTAGCCATCTAGGCTTTTGAGTAACTTTGCAGCTTTAGATGATACTGATCTTCTTCTGTCTTTTTTCATTTTTTCTAGTCTAGGAGCTAACCATCTTTTTAATTCGACGTCACTAGCAGCAAAGTCAGCCAAGGTGTCGGCTGTCGTGTTCTGCACAATCCAGTCTGCTTCAGTCTCTAGATTGTTTTTAAGTAGCTTTATAGCTTTATCGCGTTGCTCTTTATTTATTTTATGCTGAAGTTCCTGAATAATTTGAGCAATAGCCCACTTTGCAGAAGGCTGATCCAGGGTCCATCCAATATCTTTAATTAGCCAATCAAATCTATTGAGTATCCATTCAGGTTTCGGTTGAACACTCGCCGACAGCGAATCGCGGTGAAGCCCACAAACCCTTTTTAACGCACTACTGACACGCAAGCGAACAACTTCGTTATCTGAATTGTAGGTATCACAAAGCTCATTAAACAGCTGCCTGCTGCTATCCTTTAGGACATTTTCTGTTACAGCTACGACTTCGCCAAGTGAGTTGGGGTGTCCTCCAGTTAGCCTTTCTTTAATGCTCTTACTCATGAGACTTATTATACTTACTGTACTTATCAACAAAGTATAGTGACTCGGCCTAAAGAAAAGGGCTCGTTACCTTACCGGTTTGAACAGGGGCGCCAACGATTAACCGAGGCGATACCTACTTCAATCTCACTAATTCGCCGCGGCGTTTAACAATGTTCTTGTAATCCCATTGAATCTTTTCTGACTTTTCGAGCCAACGCTTCAAATCCTCTACATCTACCTGGCTAGCATCAGTGTAGCGAGCTTCAGCAGCCTTAAAGCTTCCTTCTGGCGATAGGCCCGGCTCACCAAACGACTGGCCGCTCCAAAACATCAGCCGGACGCAGTCTTTTAGCTTGCTGTAACCGACGATCGGATTGCCGTCTAAAAACCAGACAGGGTGGGCGTGCCATATTTTATTTTCCGCTCTTGGCAAGCTACGATCGATCTCTTTGCAAAGCAGTTTGCCTATTTCTTTATCGCCTTCAGCTAGTGAGTCGTTATACGCCTGGATGTCTTCGTGTACCATATTTAAATTATACACGAGCTCAGGGGTCAGCTTATGGTTATATAAAAAGTGGCCTCTCATGTATTATATGAGTAATGAATACAAACAAAATCAGGATATTTAATGATTCTTTACTCGTTAGCCTGGCGCTCATCAGTGTTGGCTTGCTGTTGCTTGAGCTAACAGGCGATTTGACCGGTGAAGCGCTGGTGATGGTCCGGATAATCGACCTGGGTATTGCGCTGGTGTTTGGTCTAGAATTCCTTGTACGCTTATCTGAGAGCAGGGCGAAAAAGAAATTCATGAAAGAAAACTGGTGGCAAATTCTAGCATCAATTCCAGTTACTGCTACTGGCACGCAGGCTCTAAGGGGTCTGATGCTGATCAGGGTTCTCAGAATAATTAGAATGACGAGCATGATCGCGAGAATAAGTCTCTTTTCTCGGTCGCTCGGCCGTATCCTTAAGGAAACGCGAATGGCACTGATCGTTACGATGCTGGGTACTGTTCTGCTTGGTGGGTCGCTGGCATTTTATTACTTCGAGCAACACATAAACCCGTTTGTTAATAATTTTTATGACAGTTTCTGGTTTATCTCTGAGGTTATGACGAATACCGGTGTCGGCGAAGTATACCCGATGACCTCCGGGGGAAGGGCAGTCGGCATATTTGCCATGTTTGCAGGAGCCGTCATATTTGGCTTGTTCGTCGCTTTCATCGCCTCGCACCTTGTCCGGACAAAAGCAAAAAACAGCTAACGGTAGCCAAATAACGTCGGTGCAGCGGATAACATCGTGACTCGGTAAGCACTAGCGTAGTATAATGCTACGTAATAGTAAGTAGCGGAGGGATCAAGATGTTCGATGTCGATGTAAACCTACTGGCAGTACTGGTTGCCACTGTCGTCTTTTTCTTGATCGGAGGGCTCTGGTACACGGTACTGTTCGCCAAGCAATGGACGAAACTGTCAGGAATGGCTGAAAAACTGAAGGAAAAGTCAGATTCGCCGAGTGCCGGACCGTTTATCGCCACTTTTATACTACTGTTTGTTTTGTGCTACGTGTTAGCGCATGTCTTAGCACTCATCGGAGTAGGAACAATTGGCGAAAGCCTAGCCACGGGTGCCTGGCTGTGGCTTGGCTTTGTCGGGGCTACCATGCTAAACAACGCGATATTCGCTGGCCGACCGCATAAGCTCACCGCGATTGATACAGGCTACTACCTTGTCGGCATACTGGTGGCATCGGCTATCCTAACAGCTTGGGCATAACATAAGCGGTAAATACTTAAACAGAAAACGCTTATGGTGTATACTCGGCTTATATAGTAAGGTTGAGCATACAAAAATATGGAATTTATACAGCCGATTTTGTTAATTATTCATCTTGTCGGTGTCGCCATGGGAGTAGGTGGTGCGGCGACCACCGATGCTACGTTCCTGCGTAGCATCTGGGATAAGACAATCACTAGTGGCCAACTAAGACTGATAGAGACAATATCGAAGGTCGTCGTTACCGGGCTAACACTGCTGGTTCTTAGCGGTATATCTTTGGTTATTGTGAACCCGCACTACTTCAGCTTGAGCGACGGCAGCCAGCTCTTTTGGGTAAAAATGACCATCGTAACAATACTTTCGATAAACGGCTATATCTTCCACAAGAAAATCTTGCCTATGCTGCAGCGTCACCAGGATAAGAGCCTTGCGACAGATGAAGTGCGCAATAAACTGTGGCTGCTAGCATCTACCGGAGGACTGTCTGGCGTATCGTGGTTCACCGTGCTGATTCTTGGCGTCATGATGCAAGTAACCGACTTTTCGTACTTGTTTATTATGAACTTTTATCTGTTGCTTGTGCTAGGTGCAGTATTGACGGGCTACCTAGGGCTCTATTTCTTACTATTTTCTAGCTTACGAGGTGCACCGCTATTAACTACAAATAGTACCGAACTTCCGAAAAAACCAAAACTACCGTGGCTCAACAAGGCGCTAATGGCAGTCACCATCATTGCTGTTCTTGCGGTTGGGCTTGTTTTAACAATCAGCAACCGAACCCAAGGAGAAGCGCGGGAGCATTTCGTTTGCGTTAGCGAAGCGCCGCCGTGGTTCCATCAGGATGTGCTGGAGATCAATAAAGGCGATACCGTGATATGGCACCACTGCGGTGAAGATGAGGTCGAATACGACGCATTTACAAGTTTTTGGCCAAGACCAAGCAAGGTAAGGGCTCATGGCTCTGAGAATCATACGGTTCATACTCACCCGATACATTCCATAAGCGGGCCCGAATCGTTCTCCAGTGATATGGCACCCGTCGGACATCTGGAAGACGGGATGGAGTTCCGTCATACATTTACTGAGGAAGGTGTTTACGAATACATCTGCCCAACCCATCCATACATGAAGGGTATGGTGGTAGTAGGCGAAGAGGCCCCAGTAGATTCACTCTGGCCGCCGGATGACGAATTTGATGAAAGCGAGCTGCTGTCTGCACCTGAGATTCCAGGCATTGGTGAAATATGGCTCAACACGCAGTTTGAACGAATTGAAGGGCAAGAATTCCCGGGTACGATTACTGTACTTGATGCTGCAACTTGGCAGACGAAAGAAATAATATCGGACGAAAACTTTAACAATCCACACAACTTATGGAACACATACGATAATCGCTATATATTCCAGACACAATGGCACAGCGACAAAGTCTCCAAAATAGACATTGAGACCAAAGAAGTGGTAGACACCGTTACGCTAGGTAACGCGCCAGCACATCTTTTCGTCCACCCGGACCCAGATAAAGACAGAATCTACGTTACGATAAACAACGAGAGCAAAGTCGTCATACTAAACAGTGACCTTGAAGAAATCGGAGAAATCCAGACATCATTCGGTCCGCATGGTATATGGATTGATCCGAGCGGCAAGTGGATGACAGTCGCCGCAACATTATCTGAAAAGTTCGATATTATCGACCTCGACACAGAAGAAGTGGTTGAGACATTTGATGCACCCGGCCTCCCGCTTGCTACCCAAATAACTAATGATGGAAAATACGCAATGATAAGCCTGCTGCTAGAAGGAAGGGTGATGTTTGTTGACCTTGAAACAATGGAGCATGTAAAAGATGTGCAAGTCGGCTCACTGCCGATATGGGCCATGCCTGCGCCAAACGGTGAGCATGTCTTCGTACCAAACACTGGAACTGGCGACGTTAGCGTAATTTCACTAGATACCCTTGAAGTAATTACTACGCTGCCAGCAGCCGCAGGCGCGCACGGTATTGTTTTTGGCGAAAAGGAAGGTGGCGGCTACTACGGATACGTATCAAATAAATACGCTCGAGTCATAAGCGTCATAGATGTAGACGAGCTTGAAACGCTCGGACACATTCGACTGCACGACGGAGCCTGGGGAGGGAACGGTATATTAACCATACCTAATAATTATGCTGAATACATTACTCAATAGTGACTTAGTTCAACTGCTGAAAAAAAGCCGTTACGTAAAAATAGTCGGGGTTGCTCTCGCACTCTTAACAATTTCTCTCGCTGCGCAGGCATATTTTGTTTTTACTGACGAAGCCACTGTCAGTGATTCAGAGTCTGCCACAATAACCGTTAACGTTGGTGAGATGTATTTTGAGCAAGTTGATGCAGGCTTGCCGGCTGGCTATTTAGAGGCGAACGTCGGTGATGTAATTGAGTTTTATAACGAGGGAAGTCTACGGCACTCTGTGACTATAGATGAGTTAAATTTCGACGAAGTTATAAACCCAGGAGAGACAACGACCCTCCGCGTTGATCGTGCGGTAGAGGAAACGCTCGTAAACTGTAAGTTCCATAACGGACATGACGCCGTTTTGACTGTGACTGATGATGGCACTGGAGGCAGCTCGAGGGTTAGTCATGAAATGTCGATAGACCGAGGAATTGAACCCTATGAAGGGGATTTACCGATACGTTCATATAAGGATGCAATAGAACGGCTCGAGTATGAAGTCGTAGACGGCGTAAAAGAGTTTCGTTTAACTGCAGAGCACATTGTGTGGGAGTATGCAGATGGTGTACAGCTGGAGTCTTGGGGGTTCGCCGGGCAGTTGCCGGGCCCTGAGATTCGAGTAACTGAAGGCGACCAAGTTCGTATTATATTTGAAAATAAGCTGCCAGAAGCGACAACCGTACACTGGCATGGCATCGATGTCCCGATAGAAGCAGATGGTGTGCCAGGCGTAACCCAGGATGCCGTCAAGCCGGGTGATTCCTTCACCTACGAGTTCACAGCAGATCCAGCAGGTACACGATACTACCACTCGCACGGTTCGCACCATGGTGACGAATATAAACACGTTGACATGGGACTGTCAGGCCCGTTTGTCATAGAGCCAATCGGCTACCAGCCGCCTGACAAAGAATTCACTATGGTATTGACCGAACGTCCTGAAGCAGGTATTTATCCGATTAACGGCAGGATTTTTCCAAACCCAGAGGTTTTCAGCGTATCTGAAGGCGATCGAGTTCGCGTGCGTATGATCAATTCCAGCTCTAGCGCCATACACCCAATGCACCTGCATGGTCATCAGTACGAAATCGCAGCGATCGACGGCAACGAAGTGCCGCCAGGGCCTCGACAGCTACGGAACAATCAACCGCTTACTCCGGGCGAAATATATGACGTCGAATTTACGGCCAACAACCCTGGACGCTGGATGTTCCACTGCCATGAGCTTATGCACGTAGCCGGTGGCATGGTCGCCGAGCTCATTTACGAATAGATGCACCCTCTACCAGTCGCGGCAACAAGCCAAAATGTGCTCTACCGTTGATTTTACTCGCGGTGTATTTCTGTAGGCATAAAGTAAGCCGCTTATAGACCAGACTGGAACAAGCAAAAACAAGGGTAGCAGATTAAAACCGATAAGAATCGCATAAGCAGCGTACGTAAGCGTTAGAAGGCCAGCGAGGCGAAAGACCATATACTGCTGCGGCAGCCGCTTTTCTGCAAAATAGTATAAACCCACAACACTCTGGCCCATCAGCAAGGCAACTAGAGCGACATTCTCAAAAAAACCAAGCTGGAGCAACAGAAGGAGTCCGACCCAACTAAGACTAACGCTAACACATAAAACACAGAAGCGATAAGTTGTTACTTTTTTCATCGCTAACAACACAATGAATAGGATTGTTATCGCAAAAAAAACTGCAAGAATTTCCATAGCCTAGATTGCAAACTGCACGATAAATGATACGACGAATAACAGTATGAACGTCACCAAAAGACTTTGATACGGCAGCCGTTTGCCCTCCCTTAACTTTGTCAAACCAGCGCTTATTAGAGGTGAAATGGTCATAAGCATTCCGCCAATAATCGAGCTGAATACAAATCGATCTACCAAATAAACACGATTGAAAGCCGAGCCCATTTCACCGAACCAATAAATGACAAGCGGGTAAGGCTCGACATACATAAACGGAACCAGCGGCACTATAGTTAGG
Source organism: Candidatus Saccharimonadota bacterium (assembly GCA_050486305.1). Classification (GTDB taxonomy): domain Bacteria; phylum Patescibacteriota; class Saccharimonadia; order Saccharimonadales; family SLHW01; genus SLHW01. Next base: position 218,910 of record JBJHDA010000001.1, on the reverse strand, counting down.
AGAAATGTACCGATAACAACAAGCCATTTCTGGCCTTTGACGTAGCGTCGTTTTATCCGATTCGCAAGATAAAATCCGAGAGCTGCTGCAAATGCGCCAACCAAGATACCCACCGCTTCTATTCTTACTCCCAGCGCGAGTGCGGCTGCTGCTATTGCACCAGCGCCTGCCGTGCATAGCGGACAATGTGCTAGTACTCTTTGTGGAGCGAGAATGATAACTGCTGAGGCTAGAGATAGGGTAAGGTGCTTTTTATTCATGATCATATGCTCATAAAACGGCTAACGTTCCCGTCTTCGTCTACCTGCATTATTTCGAATGGTTCATACTTCGGACCGGGCATACCAGGAGAACCAGATGGCATACCGGGCATACCTATTCCTGCTATCTCAGGCTCTGACTCAAGCAACTCCTCAATTGCTTCTACGGGTATGTGCCCCTCAATGAAATACTCACCGCCATTAACTATTGTTGTATGACAGCTCCAAAGCTCCCTAGGCACGCTATATCGGTCTTTTATTTCCTCCATGTTCTCAGTATCAACTTTCTCAACTCGGTACCCTTGTGCTATAAGGTAATCCGCATGTATATCACAGCAACCACACGTGGCAGACTTATATACAATGAGCTCATGGGTAGCACCGGAGCTATTTTCATGCCATGGCATAGATAGACGCTCATTTGTGTTTATTGCAAAGAAGCTTACGGCTAGCATAATGATTACTACAGGGGAGAGAAGGAGCGACCACCCCTTTATATTCATGTTTGTGCGCAGTTTTCCCATGTTTTTTGCAATCCTTGTATTACGTTTCTATGTCTCAAAAATAGCATTATTTTTTTGTATATGCAAACATTCTAATATTTGAATATATGTGTTATACTTTGTCGCATGTATGAAAAACTATTTAAAAGACAAGAAGACATCTTTAAGGTTATCGCAAGCCAAAAACGCCTTGAAATTATCCAATTACTCACACACGGCGAACTATCAGTAAACCAGATGGTTTCTATGCTTGGAATCCCACAGTCAAACGTCTCGCAACATCTCGGCCTCCTACGTCAAGCTGGGGTACTAAATAGTCGCAAAGAGGGAACAACGGTTTATTACGCGTTAAGCAATAAAAAGATCGCAAAGGCCTGTAGCCTTGTCCGCCAATTTTTGGTTGAGCATGATGGGGCCCCTGATTCGAGCTTACTCAGCGCTAGCCCTAAGAGCCTGTATCCGCTTGTTCACGACATCGTCTGTGGCATGAGGATGGCAGCTTCAGAAGCCCCCGAAAAGGTAGAAAAAAAAGGTGAGACATTCTATTTTTGTGGTGCTGGTTGCAAGCAGTCATTTATGAAAAATCCTGATAAATATCCGGTGGGACAGCAGGCTTAGCTATGCACTGTCACGAACAAAGCAATAATGAAAAGGCGATGCATCATCATAACAATGCGCCGCACGATGAATCATCAGAAAATCATGATAAGCATGCTGGCCATAGCCCAGATATGTTCCGGCAGAAGTTTTGGTTAAGTTTGCTGATTTCTATCCCCGTCGTGCTTTATTCACCTATGATACAAGAATGGATTGGATTCACTGCGCCAGCATTTCCGGCGAGTGAATGGGTGCCAGCCCTACTAGGGACAATCGTTTTTTTCTATGGGGGCGGTGTTTTTATAAAAGGAGCGACGTCAGAACTGAAGCAGCGGCTCCCTGGCATGATGACGCTTATCTCTCTGGCTATTATTGTTGCTTATACCTATAGTGTAGCGACCTTGTTTCTCATTGAAGGCATGGAGTTCTTCTGGGAGCTTGCCACCCTAATTACAATTATGCTGTTTGGACACTGGATGGAAATGCGCTCTATTCAAAGTGCCCAGGGAGCACTCCAGGAGCTAGCTAAGCTTTTGCCAGACGAAGCTGAACTAATAGAAGGAGGTTCGACTCGCACAGTTGCTGTAAGCGACCTTAAGCAAGGTGACATTGTCCTCGTCCGACCTGGTGCAAGCATACCGATTGACGGGTTAGTAGTCGACGGAGAATCCAAAGTTAATGAATCGATGGTAACCGGCGAATCAAAGCCCATAAAAAAGAGCCTAGATGACGAGGTTATAGGAGGCACCATTAATGGAGAGGGTTCATTGCGCGTCAAAGTTACGAAAACGGGTGAATCAACCATGTTGGCCGGAATTATGCGGCTTGTCGCAGAAGCACAGAACTCAAAGTCACGTTCGCAAGTATTGGCAGACAGGGCCGCATTCTATCTAACATATATAGCTCTTAGCGTAGCAGCAGTCACATTTTTTGGTTGGCTTGCCTTCAGCGGGCAGGGCAGCGACTTCGCACTTGAGCGAACCGTCACCGTCTTAATTATTGCCTGTCCGCACGCACTTGGGCTAGCAATCCCTTTGGTTACCTCAATCTCAACGACGCTCGCAGCGCGAAACGGCCTATTAGTCAGGGACCGGGCAGCACTGGAGAACGCCCGAAATATAGACGTAGTGTTATTTGATAAGACAGGGACGCTCACTCGAGGTGAGCAAGGGGTCGCTGACATCTTTCCAGCGGCTCATACGAACGAGGGAAAACTGCTCGGGTTAGCTGCCGCTGTTGAAGCCGACTCTCAGCATCCGATAGCGCAAGCGGTTGTCCGAAAGGCAATGGAAGAAAAGATAAAGGTACGGAAAGCGACTGAGTTTCAATCTCTGCCAGGAAAAGGTGTAAAGGCCTTGATTGATAAAGATGTTATACACGTTGGCGGCCCGCAATTACTCGCCGAACAAAGAGTCGACATTCCAAATAGTCTCCTCGGTAAAATAAAACAAGCAGGAGAAGAGGGTAAAACTGTCATTTATGTTCTAAAAGACCGTGACGTTATCGGAGCATTGACGTTTACGGATGAAATACGCGAAGAGTCGTACGATGCTGTGGCGCAACTCAAAAAAACCGGCGTAAGTGTTGCCATGTTAACAGGTGACTCTGCGCCCGTAGCTGCCTGGGTTGCTAAAGAGCTCGGAATTGATCAATATTTTGCCGAAGTGTTACCCGAACATAAGACGGACACAGTTAAGAGGCTCCAGAAAGAAGACAAGCGCGTCGCGATGGTCGGCGATGGCGTAAATGATGCGCCTGCACTTGTCCAGGCAGATATCGGCATCGCAATTGGGGCAGGAACTGATGTTGCCATAGAGTCAGCTGGCATTGTATTAGCATCAAACGATCCTCGCAGTGTAAGCAAGATCTTCAGGCTGTCAAAGGTAAGCTTCCGAAAGATGCAGCAAAATCTAGCATGGGCAACCGGATATAACGTGCTAGCTATACCATTGGCTGCCGGAGTGCTCGCTGGGTTCGGGATTATCCTGGCGCCTGCGGTCGGCGCGGTCCTTATGTCGCTGTCCACGATTATTGTCGCTATAAATGCTCAATTTTTACGAAAACTACATTTAGGTTAGCCACCAGGCTCAAAACTCTATTAGAGAAAATAGTAGTCTATCCTGTTACTTTATTTACAGCGTAGAGCTGAATTCTTTTCTACTATTCGCACATCGTTACACTAATGAAAGGGGTAGAAGTATGGCAGAATACAAACAATCCGGCGCAGCAAGTGTAGTTGCATGGGTAGCACTCGTGCTCGCTATAGCAGGAATAATCTTCGCATGGACAGCCTACAACCGAGCTGGAGAGAATCTTGAAACACAAATCCAAGAAGGGATTGAGGAAGCACTTGATACCAATGATGTAGCTCCTATTGAAGAAGAGGACGAGGAGGAGCCAGCAACCAACGATAATGGGCTATTTAATGGGGACGATGAAGAAAATAACAACGACGAGAATAATAATTTAACCGAATAAGCAGGGGGTGGTCAACATGGTAAAGCGTAAAGATAGCTCGAATAAAGCAGAGAATAAGATGCATGAGATGAAGGGCCGGGCAAAACAAAAGGCGAAAGACGTCAGAAAGAAAATATCTAGAGACGACGGATGACAAAACATGATAGCTTGACTTATGCGGCTGTGGCAGATAGCTGATAAGAAGCGTTGTAGCGATGTTTATGAAATATGCTAGATTGGGTGACGTCAGCGCAAATACTGTGCGTTGCAATTAAATGCAGTTGACCATGAACAGTGCTTATGGTACAGTTAGCCCAATCGTAAATCTTTGAATGTCGAGTAATTAGTGAATCGTTTGTATTTTCTCGCTGTTCCATCTTGCGAGAATATTATTATATATACAAAGGAAAACTAATGAATAGACGCTATTCCAGTTCGCCGACGCGGCGACAATCATTTAAATCGAAATCGTTTCACGGCGGGAACCGCTCCAGAAAAGGCGGATTCCGAAATAAGCAATCGTATATCGACCCAAAACGATACATTAATAAGGCTGTACCGCTACAGACCGCAGAGACAGAGCAGGCGACGCACACGTTTTCTGACTTTGGTTTTCACGCTAATCTTCAGAAAAACGTATCGAGTAAAGGGTACGAGACGCCAACACCAATCCAGGACAAAACAATTCGGCCATTAATGGATGGCGGTGATGTAATCGGCCTTGCAAGTACCGGAACTGGTAAAACAGCGGCCTTCTTGCTCCCGATTATCCACCAGTTACTACAGCAAAAAAGCCGAAACGCAGCACTTGTTATAACGCCAACCCGCGAGCTTGCGCAGCAGGTCAGCGAAGAGTTCAGGTCATTCGCGCGAGGACTAGGGTTATTCTCTGTCGTTTGCGTAGGCGGAGCAAACATACAGCGGCAAAAAAGTGAATTGCGCCGTGGAGTAAATGTCGTTATTGGTACGCCGGGTCGACTAAAGGATCTACTGAAGCAAGGTGAGCTGAAGCTTGGGCAGACCAAAACGCTCGTACTAGACGAAGCTGATCAAATGCTTGATATGGGCTTTTTGCCGGACATGCAGTTCATTATGCAGACGCTTCCCGCCAAAAAGCAGGTCGCATGCTTTAGTGCTACCATGACCCCAGCCGTTTCACGTTTGCTGCAGGGAATCCAAAATGATGCAACGCTAATATCAACGACACCGACCATAACCAGCGAACACATCGACCAGAATGTTATTGTGGCCAATACAAAAGAAGAAAAAATTGAACATTTAGTAGAGCTTCTTCAACGCCCTGAGTATGGAAAAGTTCTTGTATTTGGCGAAACAAAGCACGGGGTACAGCGCTTAGCTGATACACTCGCAAAGCAAGGTCATCAAGCGCAGGCTATCCATGGCAATAAGTCACAGTCACAAAGACAGCGAGCACTAAAAGCATTCAAGAACTCTGATTCTTCTGTCTTAGTCGCGACCGATGTCGCTGCTCGTGGACTGGACATACCAAACGTCCACCTAGTCGTAAACTTCGACCAGCCTCAAACACATGACACCTACGTCCACCGGATCGGCCGAACTGGTCGTGCCGGACAGGGTGGAACAGCCCGAACATTCATAAGTTCGTAACCCTGATTTCCCCACATAAACACGAATTACAATTGACTAGCTAAGTCCTAGAAGTTCTTTACTTGATTATTTTTTCGGCTTATTGATGATGTCGTTCACAAAACTAATCATTTCCATAGGGAAGAGAACAGTCGTATTCGGTTCTTTCGCCGCGTCAGTTAGCGTTTCGAGGTATCGCAAGGCAATCGGAGAGGCACCAAGCACATCGCCAGCTTGCTTCAGTTTCTCTGAAGCCTGATATTCTCCCTCGGCCAGGATAATCTTTGCACGTCGCATTCGTTCCGCTTCAGCCTGTTTCGCAATTGCGCGCTGCATGTTTGTCGGAATTTCTACATGCTTGACCTCAACCGAAGTTACCTTGATTCCCCAAGGGTCAGTCGCTTCATCAATAATACTATGCAGCCGCTCGTTGACCTTTTCTCGATTCGTCAGAATTTCGTCAAGACTTGATGAGCCAGTAACGGTACGCAGGGTCGTTTGTGAAACTTGGGAGGTTGCCATACGAAAGTTCTCGATATCAATTGTCGCCTTTTGCGGATCTGACACACGGAAATAAACCACCGCATCAACTTTTATTGGGACATTGTCCTCACTAATAACTTCCTGTGGCGGTACATCCATGGTCACGACACGAAGATCCACTTTTACCATCTTGTCAATAAATGGAATGATAAGGAAAAGACCCGGACCTTTAACCGCAGAGAACCGGCCAAGCCGAAAAATAACACCCCGCTCATATTCATTCGTTATACGAACGGTAGCAGGCGCAATAAACATAGCCAAAACAACTAGCCAGAACAACAGTACGATAAAATCCATTACTTATCTCCCTTCTTCTTTACTATTAACGTATTTCCCCTTAACTCCATGATACACGTTTTTGTACTTTTTGGCGCCTTCTGCCGATTATCAGCAAGCTCTGCTTGCCAGGATTGGCCTTCTACTAATACTCGTCCTTTCGGTGACAGTGCCTGTGTAACAACCGCCTCTTTGCCGATAAGTCCTTCTTTGCCAGACACCGGTTTTGATTTTATCGACCGAGCAAGTGCGCGACTGATAAACACAAGCGCAACGACTGCAATCAAAAGCGTAACAAGCGTTATGAGCGTAGCGATACTAAAAACCTCAGGCGCATAAAACGGTTCCTCGCTCAAGGTAAATACGCCGGCTAAAATTGCCAAAATGCCACCAGCTCCAAACAGCCCAAAGCCAGGCTGATCAAACGCTTCGATCATAACCAACACTGCACCAAGCAGCAGAAGCCCGATGCCGAGCACCGTGAACTCGATAACTCCGATGCCCCATAGGCCAATGAGCAAAAGAATAATCCCGACAACTGCAGTAAACTCAAACTCACCGGATCGGATTGCCAGCAGCAACGCCAAAGAGCCAAGCGTGATAAATAGCGACACTAAGAAAGGCGAGGAAAGAATGTTTAGTACGCGTGCGGTAAGTGACGGTCGGATCTCAATTACTTCGGCGTCTTCTGCCCCTAGGTACTGAAGCACTTCTTCGAAATTGCTTGCTACCTGATTGATAACGTTCTGTTCAAGCGCATCCGTGCCTCCGAGCGTTAAGTTTTCTCGAACGAACAACTCTGCAATATCCTTATCTCTACCTTGCTCATCCGCAATAGATCGTATCCATGATACGGTAGCCTCCAAGGCCTTCTCATCTTGCGTCTCATTGGTCTCACCTTGGGTAAATGGCTGTGCTGCACCGATAGAGGCATTTGGGTGAACAATAGCTTCATCTGCAGCCAGTAAAATGATTGTGCCAGCAGAAAATGCCCAGCCGCCTGGCTGATCAACATACACGACTATCGGCACATTGCTGGTCTGCATAGCCTCCACAATTGTTCGGGTAGACTGTAATAATCCGCCTGGTGTATCCAGCTTAATAATCAAGTAATCCGCATCGGCTTGCTCAGCACGATTTATTGACCGCTGGATATCCAGCACGGTGCCGGCTTTTATGTCCTCACGAACTTCAGTAGTGTATATGAGCGATGCTCCTGCCTCGGCCTTTACACTGTCGTGTAATAGTACCGTGAGCAACCCACTCACCAGTACCACAAAACCAACGAGCCAATACTTCACCTGTTTCATGGTAGTAAGTATACCAGTTTGTGCTATTTTTGAACTCGACGCATCGTCATACTTGCCAGCAGCAGCGATCCCAAACCAAAGCCGACAAGCACCATAATTGAAACAGATAATTCACTCGTCCAATTTGCATGCATAGTTAGCTCCTGCATAGCCTCAACGACATAGGTAAGCGGGAGGATGTTAGATGCTATTTCTAGGCCTCGTGCCATTTGGTCACGAGGTATAAAAATTCCTACTAAGAAAATCTGCGGCAAAACAAAGGCAGGCATAAACTGCACCGCCTGAAATTCACTGGATGCAAAACCGCTTAGAAACAGTCCAAACGACATGCCAACCAAACCAGATAATACAGCAACCAACAAGACAGAAGTAAAATTTGCAGCGATCGCAACTTCGAAAGCTCCAATAACCACTGCGGTCACTATACCTGACTGCAGTAAAGACGTTGAGCCAAACGCCAAGGCATAACCTAAAATAACGTCTAGCCTCGTCATTGGCGAAATCAACAATCGCTCCAGTGTACCGCTCTGTCGCTCTCTAAGCGTAGCGATACTTGAAATAACAAACATGACGATAAACGTCATGATACCTATCATCATCGGCGCAAAAGCGTCATACAACTCCAGAGCATCAGCAAAAACAAACCGAAGTATAACGAGTACCATGACTGGTACAACCAACATAAGAGCAATAGTGCGCGGATCACGCTTTAGCTGCCGAAATATCCTCCCAGCGGTGGCTGCAACCCTTTTCGGACTCACTCCTGCGCCTCCTCGTTTATGAGCGATATAAATATGTCATCCATTCGTTCTTTATGGCTCTTCGCGCGTAAATTATCAATCGTATCATCAGCAATTACTCTTCCGCCCCTTAATAGGACAATTCGATCGCAGCGCTCTGCTTCATCCATTACATGACTTGAAACCAAAAGTGTTTTTCCTTCATTTGCCAATGAGTGAAAATGCTCCCATAGTTGTTTTCTTAACACAGGGTCCAGCCCTACGGTTGGCTCATCTAGGATCAAGATATCGGGGTCATGAACAAGAGCAATAGACAGTGAAACCCGCGCCCGTTGGCCGCCTGATAAGCTTGAGACAACACGACCAGCAAAATCAGAAAGTCCGACCCTATCCAGCGTATCCTCAACGCTCTGCTTACTGGCCCCTGTTATACGAGCAAAATAGCGCACATTTTCTCGCACCGTCAGGTCCGAGTACACAGAAGGGGATTGAGTAACATAACCGATGCGGCGCGACAACGAGCGATCGCCAGCAAGCAAGCCTTGTACGCTTATTTTGCCGTCTCTAACATACTGCAGCCCGACAATAGAACGCATCAGGGTTGTTTTTCCAGAACCGGATGGACCAAGCAAACCAATAACAGTTCCTGGCGCTATACGAAAAGAAACATCGTGTAGTATTGCTGTTTTTTTAATGTCGATGAATACGCCCTGTACATCAAGAGCAGGATGATTACTGTGTTGTGACGCGTGCGCTTCTTGCATATTTTTTGTATACCAATATCTTGTATCGTTTGCCTACAGGAATAGCCTATCCATTGTCTCGAGGAATGATGGTTCGCCGCGCGGTTGCTGCGGCTCGAAATCAAAATCCTCGTCAAATGTCATGCCATCAACAGGTTGCGGCTCAAAGAATCCAGTCATGATCTCATCTATTATTGTCTCAATCGGAACAGCATCTCCGGGGCGTTGTATCTCAACAGATGCATCAAATGGCTTCACTTCCATATTTGCTTCAACATTATATGGGTTTGCACTGCTCGTATCATCTACTGTCAATCGTCCTGTCGTTACGTTCGTATCAATATTGAAATACACCGTAAAGACGAATGATTGGTTTTCCTCCGGTAGCTCAGCGGCAACAAAAACTTCAATGTCATCACCTCCAGCGTAGCGCTGGCCGAACTCAATATAGCTATCCCGGTTAGACGCTTCACTAAAACGAACCTTATGAATAAGTTTCGTGCGCCGATCTACCCACATCGTAATATCTGTGTCAGTAAAATCATCGTCTGAAAGTTCATCACAAGATGTTCTGGCATCTTCCTTCAAAGTCGTTCGGCGCTCTTCGTCCGCACCATCAATTTTCCTATATAGCTCGGTTTCGATCATTGCTTCACTTAACTCCACACAATACGCTCGTGCATTATCTACGTTAATTGAGACGTCATAACGAAACGTCCGTATATCGTCAAAATCTTCTTCCCCGGTGAATTCTTCCAGTTCAACGACAGCATTTTCTCCGCTGCTAAAAACGTATTTGTTTGTTATTGCTGCGGCAGTCCGTGCAGCATCGGCGAAATCTTCCGGTCTAATATCATCAAAAGCATCATCACCATCAATCTCCATATCTTCAAGCGCTTCTTTTATGTAGTCAGCGTTAACATGTATCCAGCGGTTCTCGTAGTTTGATATGCCCGGGAGGAACATGTCAGCGCCAAGCGCTTCAAGTCCTCGCACCTGAAAGAATATATCAGGAAATTGGCTTCCTTCAGCGATATCAGTGATAATGTTTGCCCCCATCTCAAGCCGCTGGTCAGCGCTATCACCACTCATGGAAATAATAAAAGAACTATCTGATTTTCCGTCATCGAACCGAGAGGTAAAGTCGCCCTCAAACGCCATTCCATCACCTGTGACTTTTATATCGCCGGTTAGCTCCATAAGTGATAGTTCTTCAAGCTGCTCTATGTGAGTAGCTTGCACGACGAGTTCTTCAACGGCATCTCCTGTCCGCTCAATCCCTGCGCTGTAGACATTCTCTGGCTGATTTGGCAAATAGTAACCAAAAACAAAGCCAGCCAATGCAGCAACGAGCAATAACACACCGCCTATGATAAGGGGCAATTTGCTTCGCTTTTTCTCCGATGAGCCAGAAGCTGTATCCGTGGCATTCGTATCACCTGGTAATGGCGACGCTGGAGAAGCAGGTGTGCCATCAGCAGCAATGTTTGCAATCGGAGGATTTTGCTCGACTTTTTCTGGCGCTTCAGCTGGATCTGCAGAATCTTCTTGTGGATGCTTGCCCATTAATGAAGAGGGGACTGCTTCCTGATTTTCAACAGGTTCGCTGGGCTGATTCGCTGCCTGTGTGTTCGTTGTCAGTTCTGTCTCCATCTGTGTAGAATCTGTCTCACTCGTCGGAGCCGTACGTGCCGATGCCGGAGTTGCCGAGCTAGCAGGAGCATCTGTGGCTACGTCACTGTCATCCATAGTAAACGGCTTCGGCGTGACATCCTCAGCAGTGTCAGACGACGGCGTTGAAGTCTGCTGTACAACCTGTGCGGGATCGTCCATTGTGAATGGCTTCGGACTCGAAAGGTTATCCGTTTGACCATCTGCTGCTGGTTGAGAACCCGAAGGCTCGTTTTGCGTTGTATCCTTATTGTTTTTTTCGTCGTTTGTCCCCGGTGGTTTTATATCCATGAAACCTCGTTATGTAATTTTAAGCTTATTTATCCGAAATTATAGCACAAGCGCTATAACCTATGCTCTCTACTGTCTGGCAGCTTGGTTTCTGTAGGGTATACTTATTGCTAATGTTTATAAATTCGCCGCGACAAGGCTTGAAGCGTGACATCGGTGTAGCACTGCTGTGCATCATAGGAATCTCTGGAACTATAGGCGGAAGTATTTTTGTTCTACTGGCAGGTGGAGTAGAACTGGCCGGCGCCTATACACCACTGGCTTTCTTGCTTGGCGGAGCCCTCGCACTCTTAGGCGGCTTGCTCTATGCCGAGGTTGGTACGACGATTCCGCGACCTGGAGCTGACCTCGCCTATGTTTTTACCGCATTTAAAAAGCGAGTATTTCCTTTTCTTTTCTCATGGACGGTATTGCTTGGTGATATCGGTTACCTTGCTATAAATGCACTGGGGTTCGGTTTTTATCTAGGGCTCGTTCTGGGGGTTAGTCCTCTTATTATTTCGTTGGCTGCTCTCGTCGCAGCAGCAGGAATAAATATTAAAGGCATCAGAAAGGCAGGGAAGGCAGAGGCAGTCAGCGTTACGATTTTACTATTACTTTTTTGCGCGTATGCCGTTTATGTTACACAAAGCCCTTACAACCTCGGATCAATCACATTCGACGAGTTTAGGATTACCGGAGTACTGGCGGCCACAGCACTTATTTTCACTTCATTTGTTGGTTATGAATATGTCGCAACGCTTGCCGGTGAAGCAAAAAATCCTGGCAAAACCATACCGATTGCGCTCATAGTAACTATCCTGGTAAGCGCATTTGTGTTCTCTGCCGTCGCATACATCACTCTGCTTGGTGCATCACAGGAGACAATTGCCGGATCCGACGCTCCGTTGCTTGCCGTCGCTGAAACATTGGGTGGTGCCGGCATATACATTGTTATTCCAGCCGCTTTACTAGCAACGGGCGGGTCGTTGATTGCTGCCGTTATGATAACTTCTCGCAGATTGTTCGCCATTGCTCACGAAGGCTTTTTCGGTAAATTCCTGACGAAAACAAATCGATCCAAGGTGCCAGCACGAGCGGTCGTAGCGTGCAGTGTATTTGCAGCACTTCTCGTCGTCTCACAAGCCATCAACTTTGTTGCCTATATGAGCAACACCGTATACCTGCTTGGCCTGATTAATATTGCTGTATCAATAATGCTGTTAAGAAAAAAGCGACCGTATCTCCCGCGACCATTCCGGACTCCGCTTTTCCCACTAATACCGTTTGCGATTATTGCGCTCGCATCCGTGCTTCTGTTTTTTGTTCAACGACAATCACTCATGTTGGTTATTGTCTGGGTGATAATCGGCTGGTTTGGCTACTTGCTCGGCGGCGTAGAAAAAGCGCGGTGGAAACTTCTGTTTCGTGGCGGCATTATTTTTCTTTATGCATTACTTGCGACTATTTTAGCTGTTTCATATTTTGTCGTGGCTGCAGATCTTACTCAGTAACCAGCAGTATCCCCGCCAAAAGCTGAAGCAGACCGATCAATAAGCTGACACCGATTAGATAAACGCTCTCTATCTCATTAAAGGTAAGTATGCCAAGCCAAAATGCAGCCGCTGCAGAAAGCAATAATACGCCGGATAACAAGCAAGCGCCGCCAGTAGCCACTGCAAACTTCTTTAAGGTTGAGAGTAGCGACAATTTATCTGCGACAACCTGTGCTTCGCTTGTCTGAGTCTCAACGTCTTTTAAAAGCTTCTTGATGTCTGCTTCCGAGCTGAGGCTTGCAGCATAAGAATGAAGTTCTCCACTGGACATTTTTGAGCCTAAGATTGATTTTTTAATCGCAGACCAGTCAGAGCTGTCACTGTATGCTCCGCCATGCTGGTTGTTTAACCAGCTGACAAAGTCGCTTTTAGAGGCGTTGTTTTCTATATGTTCAAGTAATTTTTCCCGTGGCGAGGAAGCGGTTTTACCGGTGCTTTTTGTTTTAGGCTGGTTCATAAGGGATATTCTATCACAACCTCAGTCAGGTTTACCTGACGCGGGTAGTTTGGTTATACCAAAAGGGCAGGTGATTTTTGTGGCAGACCTACATGCAGCACTAAACACTAGTGGTAAGGTGCCTTTACGACCGTCACGTCATGTGGCCTTGATTCGGCCATCCCGGCATTCGTTATCCGATAAAGCTGCGTTTCAGCCTGGTGAGTTTTTATGTCAGATGCGCCAACATATGACATAGACTTCCGTAACGCTAGCACAATTCGTCTAACTACATCATCAACTGGTCCTTTTATTGGCACAAATGATTCCACTCCTTCTGCCAACACCATCGCTGAAGGGTCGCCACCGCCATACCGCTTACGCGCTGCAGCACTGTCTCTTATTGCGCTCGGTGAACCCATGCCACGGTAAACCATAACCCTTGAGCCATCTTCCAGTTCAATGACATCGCTTGGCGCTTCATTGGTGCCTGCTAACATACCGCCCATCATCACCGAATCCGCGCCAGATGCAATCGCAATAGAGACATCGCCTGCTTCACGTATACCGCCGTCAGCACAAACCGGGACATCCGGTTTTTTGGACGCTAAAATTGCTTGCTTGCAGTTATATACAGCGCTGACCTGAGGAGTACCGATGCCAGTTTCAACACGTGTGGTGCATATGGAGCCTGGGCCTTGACCAACTTTTATACCATCCGCCCCGGCATCCGCTAGCAACCTTGCCGACTTTGGGGAGGAAATATTACCCACTACAACATCGAGGTCAGGGAAGTCCTCCTTCAATGCCTCAAGGGTTAAGAAAGCATACCTTGAATCTCCTTGAGCTGAGTCAATAACTGCTACATCCAGGTACTGCCGCATCATACCGACCCGCTCAATAGCCTCATCATCAGTGGGTACCGCTGCTGCGACCCGAAGCCTTCCTTTGCCGTCAACATTGTATTCACGAGAGTTGTCTCTAGCAATGCGTCTTACATCAGAGAAAATATAGAGCCCTACAACGTGCCCATCTTCATTAAGCAAAGGTAGCGTTTTTTTCTTGTGATCAATCATGGTGCGGTAGGCCTCTTCAATTGATGTACCCGCCTCAGCTGACATTATTTCCGCCCTCGGTGTCATTGCATCGCTCACCTGAGTTGCTGTATGCTCAGCAAAATCAAAATCATTTTGCGTCAAAAGACCGCTTAATCTACCTTCATTATCTACTACAGGAAACGTACGAAAATCGAAGGCCATTTCATCACACCTACGAAGCACATCCCCAAGCGTGTCAGTCTCTTGGACGGTCACCGGTCGCTCAATTAATGCATTTAGATGGAGTTTTACTCTTCTCACGTGATCGCGTTGCACCTCAGGCTCAAGCCCGGCGTGAATCACTCCAAGGCCGCCTAGCTTCGCGATAGCAATGGCCATCTTTGATTCGGTCACGGTGTCCATCGCTGCGCTAACGAGTGGCGCCTTAAGCTCAACATTTCGTGAAAATCGGGAGCGTGTATCAACTTCTTTCGGACTAACCTCGCTTGGCGCAGTCCGTAAACGCACATCATCGAACGTCAGGGCAGTGCCTTCTGCCTCCAGCCTGTCGAAAAACGCCTCTTTTTCAGGAGTAAAAAATGCTTCTTGTTCGGAACTCTTTATCATGCCGCTCCATCACAATCATTACTGTACCTACAAGTGTAGCACGGCGATACATGGTGTATAGCCCTCATACAGAACTAGTAACAAGAGGCTTGACATGACATGAAGGCTTAATATATGATGTTTAAGTAATTACTTAAACGTTTAATATAAGGATTGTTGCAGATGAACACGACAATGGATTCAAGGAAGGCTCAGGGTATTTCACGACTGTTCCGTGTGCTCGGCGATCCGACCCGCCTCAAAATTATGCAACTGCTCTTAAAAGAGAAGGGAGTCTGCGTGGGAGAAATCGCGGAAAAGTTAAACGTGTCTACTCCAGCCGCGTCACAGCACCTTAAGCTTTTGGAGCTACATGGGCTGCTGCAGCCGGTCAGGACGGGCCAAAGAATCTGCTATGAGCCGAACCGTGAAATAGAACGCACAAACGTATTAATTAAAACAATCCAATCATTGGAGGAGGAATAAGTCATGAAAGATGTGACCATCTACACCACACCAACCTGCAGCTTTTGCCACATGACAAAAGCGTTTTTAGCGGACAAAGGGGTCAAGTTCAAAGAAGTTGACCTTACCCAAGATCAGGAATCCCTGAAGCACGTCGTAGAAGCGACCGGACAAATGGGTGTTCCCGTAACAAAAATAGACGACGAATATGTAATCGGCTTTGATAAAGACACGTTATCGCGTCTGCTTGACTTATAGTTTAGTCACGAGATGTAACCCCAGGACAACTGCGGGCACTTACCGATACTCAGGGTTTTCAAAATCGAAACGCTGACCATCCTTCCAGGCGTTTGGCTGATTCCCTTGGGGCGGAATCCCATTATTACCCTTTAGTAGACGCGCAGTGTGCATAAGATTCCAGGTCATAAAGGTAGTATTACGATTTGTAAAATCATTCTCCGGACCGCCTGAGCCTTCATCTAGATAGCTTGGTCCTGGGCCAATACCGCCTAGCCAAGCAGCGTCAGCTTGAGGTGGAATCGTGTAGCCTATGTGCTGTAAGCTGTAGAGAATATTCATGGCACAATGCTTGGCGCCATCTTCGTTACCCGTAATCAAGCAGCCACCAACTTTACCATAATAACTGTACTGCCCCTTGTTATTCAGTTCGCCCGATGTCGCATACAGTCGTTCGATAGCTTTTTTCATCTCCGAGCTGTTGTCACCCAGCCAAATCGGACCACAAAGCACCAAAATATCTGCATCCATGATATCTGCATGAATGGTGGGCCACTCATCTTTGTCGAAGCCATGCTCCGTCATGTCAGCCTGAACACCTGGCGCAACGTCAAAGTCTACCAACCGTATCACTGTCGTTTCCACATTGTTTTTATCCATTATTGCCTTACTTATTGCGATCAAGCCGTCAGTATGACTTTTGCTTGGTGAAGGCTTCAATGTGGCGTTAATAAAAACTGCTTTTAGAGATGGTTCGGCATGGTTACTCATACACAACAGTTTACCAGTAGTTTCGATCCGGCGTATAATAATGCGGTCATGAAGCAGCAATCTGTGCGGCACTTACAGCATGAGCGGTACCATTATCATTATGGGCTCTTGCATCGTTCGGAACTGTTTCTGCTCGAATTAATGATGTTTTTCTTAGTGCTCGTAAGCCTCCTTACTTTTGCTTACAGCTTTTTTTGGCAGCAGCCTACAGCTTCGCAGCTAATTGCCATGCAATACGCTGACAGCTTCATCGCCCTCGCTTTACTCGTAGAATTTGGCGGAAGGCTGCTTTTATCGCATCATAGAGCACATTTTTTACGGTATAACTGGTGGTACCTACTGGCAGCCATTCCGCTTCCGCTATCAGTCGCTACATTACTTCGTGCGCTACGGATCTTCGGGTTTGTCAAAATGCTTAAAATCGGCATTCACTTCAGGCTTGAAACCGACCTAAAAGAAAAGCTCGCGCCTGGAAAACGATAGAAAAGATTCTTACGTAATTTGCTTGGCAAACGCGAGACGGCGAGTTACTGCAGTGCTTAAACCGTAGAGTATTCCAACCAGAATTATCCCTCTCATACACACCGTGAGAATAGACATATTTGGACTTAAGAATGCCAAGCCAAAGCCCGTTATTACCTGATGAAGTCCGATAATAACAGCAGCTCGTTTCATTAATTTTTCGTTGCCGCGCGCTACAATAAGCTTATACACAGCGACTGCAGCATACGCGATAAAAACGAACGACCCAGCAATATGTAACGTCAGAAATAATGTAATCATAAGCAGGATTATAACAAATTAAACAGCAACCCTCGTAATTGTCTACACAGACGGGCAAAATGCGTTATACTACCAGCTATAAACGCTTATGGATATAGATAAAAAAATACGGTTCACCCCTGGACTGGCAATTAGCTTGGCTGTGACGATTATCCCAACAATAGGCTGGGTAATCGGCTTTGATTTTAGCGGAATGACAGCAACAGAAATAACAGGAGTATCAATGGAGAAAACCGCGGCATTTGCCGGAATGGCAATGTTTGCGTGGTCACTCATCCTAAGCGGCCGCTATAAAATTCTGGACTCATGGTTTCATGGATTAGATAAGGTGTATATCGCACACAAGTTCTTCGGTACGGCCTGTATGGCACTTCTACTCATGCATCCGCTCGGCAATACAATTACTTACTTATATACAAAAGGGGCAGGGGACCTTTTACATCATTACATCGGATTTACCGGCATCGCTACAATGCTGGGCAGAATCTCTCTTTATGGCCTTATCCTTTTGGTGCTCTGGTCTATCTTCATCAAAGTCAAACATGAAACTTTCATTGCTGTACACCGCTGGCTAGGCGTGTTGTTCATTATCGGCGCAGTACACGCATTTATGTCTGGACCGGACTCCGTACTGGCAAGTAATCCGTTCATGTGGTGGTACATGTTCATCTTATCCTTGCTCGCTACACTGACATTTGTCCACTTTTCGCTCTTAGGAGATTTTTTGCATCCGTTTTACAAGTATAAGGTTTCCTCAGTAAAGCTTTTGCCAGGCGACGTTACTGATATCGAACTAGAGCCTGTCTACAGAATTGCGAATTTCAAGCCAGGGCAGTTTTTCTATATATCATTTGATGCGATTGACAAGGACGTATATCATCCGTTTTCAATTGCCTCGAGTAAAGACAGCTCCAAATTGCGCTTCCTCGTTAAAGAGCTCGGCGACCACACAGCTGCTATGAGAAACCTCAAGCCAGGTGTGAACGCCCGCGTCAAAGGGCCATACGGTGGCTTTACTTTTAACGACAAGAAGCACCCGAAGCAGCTCTGGATTGCCGGCGGTATCGGAGTGACACCTTTCTTAAGTAAGGCACACAGCCTCCGCTTCAGTAAATTAACGCCCGAGGTAACAATGTTCCACTGCGCGAGGACAAAAAAAGAAGTCATAGACAAAGAAGAACTTGATATTATTCAAAAAGGTCACCGGGCGTTCGACTATAAGTACTTGTGCCAGGATGAGTTCGGGATTATCGGCCTAAAAGACATACAGGATCAGCTCGGGTCATTGAAAGATTACGCGATCTACTTGTGTGGGCCGCCGCCCATGATGCGAGCGTACGAAGCCCAAGCAGAAGAGCTCGGATTAGAGAACCAGCTCTATTTTGAAGATTTTAACTATTAGCCCTCCTCTCAGCCGGAAAATATCTGCAAGTAAGAAGACAAGGAGTGTTACACTAATGCTTATGGAAACGTTTTTTACATTATTAATTCTGGCAATCTGGCTATGGATCGGAACGTATGGCTTCTTGGCCAGTAAAAAGAAAAATCAAAAGCTCATCTCAGCCGCCTGGGCTATTTTGATAGTGGTAGTTGCAGCGTATATCCTAAGTACACTTTTTGTGTAAGTCTACGTCTACAAGCTCGCATAAATAGCAACGACGATATAGGAAACTTCACCTTCTGAGAGCGGCACATCTACCACCGCATAGCCGACATGGGTAACTGCTTGATTCATCATGCATTCACGATGCCCGTCACGACTATCTAGCCAATCCGACATCGTAAGTGATGCATTTGCGCTAAACGTCATATTCAGATTCTCGCAGGCGTAACGGTATCCAACACCATCTGCACGAAGCCCGTCAGCAAATGTCTCGCCGCTTGTTGGGTTTTTATGAGCATAGTAAGCGCCGGCCTGCATGTCTTGCGCTCTCTCTTGTGCCTGTGCTGCCAACGCAGCACTTTTAAGGAGATCAGGTGAGCCATTTTGTTGGCGTTCAGCATTCGTTAGACGATATAGCTCCTCAGGGTTAACAGCAGCATCAACAGATTGATAAAACTCAACATCGCTATCTGCCAAGACCACCCCATTTGCAACAGACCCACCGATAACTTGCTCTTGCAGTGAAGACGTAAGCAGCCAAAGCGTAAAGGCAGCTCCGCAAAGTACAGCGATTTGAAACGTCCAAAAGACAACATCTCTCATTGTATCATAATTATAACATGTTTTGTATTATAGTGCAAGTATTTTTATTTTCGTAAGCCCGTATACTAGATAACGTATGAAGGTAAGGTTTCCGGCGCATAAAACGATAAATAATCTGCTTGCAGCTCTGGTAATCGCAGTATCTATCTATGCGCTGATAATTCCGTTTTTGCCGATTATATCGTTCTGGTGGGGAAGCCGTAACCCAGACACCCGGACAAGTATTTCACAGCAAGTTTCTGCCCAACCAAGTGAGAGCCGAGAAGGGAATCGATTGCTGATTCCAGACATCTTAGTTGATGAGGAAATCGTGACCGGAGATTCAATTAGTGTAATTGACGAAGGTGGCGTTTGGCTTCGTCCCGGGAGCGCTGACCCAAATGAAGACGGAAATATTATACTCGCCGGACATCGCTTTACCTACGCTCACCCGAACGGACCGCTTTACCACCTTGATAAAGTAGCTGTCGGCGACACAATCGGCCTTCGGTGGGAAGGAACAACAACGGTCTACACCGTACAGAACATCAAGACGGTTTCAGCCTATGAGACGAGTATTGAAGCGCCTACAGATAACAAACAGCTAACAATTTATACATGTACACCGCTCTTAACGGCCGAAAACCGCTTGGTAATCATCGCGGAGGAAAAACATGAATGAAGTCACGCGTTCTATATTCCTAGTTATTTTGCTGATTATTGCTGTGGGATTTATTTACTGGACCCGCTACAACTACCAGGTAAACTTTGAGGGATTACTCTAGCCTGAAAATAACCTTCAGTCTTGCTGGAACAGTAAGCAAGTTCAATTCACCAGTACTTCATTTGTGATGATAGTTCGTACCGCGCAATATCGAAAATCCCCGGTAAAGCTGCTCCAGCAGTACAACTCGTACCAGTTGATGCGGTAACGTAAGTTTTCCGAGTGATACTACCAGATCAGCACGTTGCCGAACTGCATCGGAGACACCGTAGGCGCCGCCGATAATAAGCGTTAGGTCGTTCTGGGATTGAACGCGGCGCTCCTCCAGTACAGCGGCTAGCTGAGTTGAGGTATAGGGCTCTCCTGTTTCATCCAGCAACACCACAAAACTATTCTTCGATTTATTAAGTATCTGCTTGCCCTCATCGGCCACGTTACTAGATGAGACAATACTCCATAAGAGTCTGCATTCTGAGCGCAATTTTTGTTCGTAATAAGCAACTGCAGCTTCAAAAATTGAATCATGTTTTTTGCCAACTGAGATGATAGCTATACGCAACATTACGAAACAGTATACTCGCTCGTCGTAAAAAACATCCCAAGAAGCAGTGATTTAGATGCGATACCTGAGCGCATCAATTGGGTCTTTTCGGGCTGCACGGATAGCAGGAATAGCCCCAAACACTACACCGATAACGAATGCTAGCAAGGAGGCAAACACGACAACCTCAGGGATAATTACCGGTTCTAATATCGTAAATAAACGGATAAAGTAGTTCACCAACAGCGAGCCTAGTATGCCGAAGATTCCTCCGAGCAAGCTCAAAACTATCGCTTCGGTAATAAACTGTGACATTATTTGACCGTTTGTTGCACCGATAGCCTTCCTGATGCCAATCTCGCCAGTGCGCTCGCTCACAGACACAAACATTATATTCATGATGCCGACACCACCGACAAATAATGATATCGCTGCAATCGCTGAGATTGCTATTGTGATGACATCCAGTACTTCGCCGTATACGTTTACCATTTCTGCGCGTTTTAATACTGTGAAATCTCTGGCATTATCACGAGAAGCAAGCAGGGTTTGGTCGATATCTTCTGCCAGGTCATCTGCTCGTGTTGCATCGGAGGGATTCACAAGTATTTGAAATATATTCCGGCCAGTACTTGAGGAGAGGGCGTTGTTTTCATACTCGATGAAAATGGACCGATTGTAATCGGTCGACATGAACGGCAAGGGGCTACGTGGGAATTCTGCGAAGATTCCCCGAACGGTGAACGTTCGGTCACCAATGCTCATGGAGCGGCCAATTGGAGCTAATTCGCCGAATAATTCTTCGGCTACCTCGCTCCCAATAACTGCAAATTCCCGATTGGCTGCTGGCTCTTCGGCGTGCCAGGTTCCGAACCGAACCTCTTGGCTCAAAATCCGCGGCACATCACCAGTTACTGCCAGTATGGTTGCGCCGGACATGGAAACATCATCGGCTTCAGGTGTGCCGGGAACACGCACGAACGGAACAACGTCATAGGCGCCTTCGATTTCTCGGATTTCCGTTACATCAGTCTCGGTTAACGAGAATCCGACTGAGGCAAGCGGGTTAAAAATAATGCCTGCTTCGTCCCTGCGATCAATTTGGTTGCCTGGCATAACAGTAATAACATTCGGACCAAGCGCTTCTGTCTCTGCAGTGATCGACCGCTTTATACCCTCACCGATTGAAATGACAGTGACCACTGCTACTACCCCAATAATTACGCCGAGCATAGTGAGAAAGCTCCGCCAGCGGGAGGCGCGAAGCGAGCTTAATGCCATACGAAAATTGTTCTTGAACATCATTTCGCCTTACTCCTTGATGGGCGTTTTTTTGTCTTTGATTTTGTACGCTTCTTAACTGAGGATTTTTTCTTAGTCTTTTTTCGTGTATCTTTCTGCGGGATTGCGCCCATTAACGCCGAGACTCCGGCAAGATCATCCTCTTCTGTTTTCTTCGGCTTGAAGTAAAGTTTCTTGGCCATTGACGGAACATCACCTATGTCGGAGTCTTCATCAGCGATGACGAGCCCATCGTGCATGAAGAGAACACGCTTGGCGTAACGTGTCAGTTCCGGATTGTGCGTTACCATCAGGATGGTATGCCCAGCTTTATGTAAATCACTAAGCAGCTCCATAACAACTCGACTTGAAGCACTATCGAGGTTACCAGTTGGCTCATCCGCGATAATAATGTCTGGGTTGTTCACCACAGCACGAGCTATTGCAACCCGCTGCAGCTGACCTCCGCTTAGCTGTTTCGGGTAAAAATATTCTCGATCTGATAATCCAACACGCTCGAGAGCCCGGCCTGCTTGATTGAGTCGACGTGTTTGCGTCATGCCGCGATATGCAAGAGGCAAGGCAACGTTCTCAAGCGCTGTTAAAGAGGGGAGAATATTAAAAGACTGGAACACAAAGCCAATACGATCCCGGCGATACCGTGCGCGACGCCACTGGCTAAACCGAGCCACATTTCGACCTTGAAGCAGGTACGTCCCTTGGGTTGGCCGATCTAATAAGCCAACAAGATTCAAGAGAGTTGACTTGCCGGATCCACTCGGCCCCATAATCGCGATAAACTCACCCTTTTTGACTTGCAAACTGACTTCTTCGACAGCAACGGTAGTCGCATCGCCGAAGCCGTACAGTTTACTGACGTCTCGAAGCTCGATTATGTGTTTCACTATTGTTAGTGTACTTCTTTAGTTCGCTTATGTTCAAGGTGTTATTGTGGTAATTTTTTCGCTATACTGCGTACGGGCGCGAAAAATGCGTAAAATAGTGACGTACGGAGAGGTGTCCGAGTGGCTGAAGGAGCACGCTTGGAAAGCGTGTGTACGGGCAACCGTACCGAGGGTTCGAATCCCTCTCTCTCCGCCAAGATAAAAAGACCGGCAGCCGCCGGTCTTTTTATCTTGCCCGGGCTTGAACCCAAGAGTATCTTGCTCCAGCAAAATACGAACCGAAGCGTTTGATGACACAAGCTGACAGGTAAATGCTTGCATCGAGCATTAGCAGAGTGGCAACGATGTCATACCCCCTCTCCGCCAGGAAGCTAATCTGACACTTTTTGAAGGTTTAGCCAGTATATGTTTGCTAAAGAAAAAATCTTGACGCTTCAAGCAATTTTATGGCTAAGTATTAATTGTGTAAAATAACCTTATGAGTGAGCTGGTTAAAACACATAGTTTTGAGGATGAGGTTCGTTATAGAATAGTCCTCCTTGAAGAGCTTTTTTCAAGGCACGGAATTAACACAGAAAATTGGGGGACAGGACAGAGCAAGGGCATAGATAGTCTTGCAGCAGAAATCTTACATGGAGAATCGGAGCTTTGCGAGATTGAGTCGGATACGAGCGAGCAGCTCGTTCGCAAAGTAACCGTGATATCTGCGAATGTATTTTACCTGGATCCTGAGAGCGGACTAACCTATCGACTTACCGAAGAACTGCAAGAGTTCAGCGATGGCAGAGTGCGTAAACGCTCTCTATTTGGTAGCTCGTTAGCTGAAAAGATGAAAATAAACGAATCGCCCGACACTGCTTTACAGCGCGCACTCTACGAAGAAATCAACATTGATATCTCTCGTGAACAATTCGAATTCGAAGGCAGCGCTCAAATAGCAAACCCTTCACAAAGTTATCCCGGCCTACAAAATCTGTTAAAAAATTATGTATTCAACGTGTACCTGAATCCAGAGCAATTTAATCGTGCTGGATACACTGAAAAGCAACCGGATAAAATCACTGTTTTTAGCTGGGAGAAGGTTTAGTTTAACTCCGTAGCCTACAATTCCTCAGGCAATCGGCTCACCGGCTCGAGCGGCCGAACAATTTGCACATACTGGCTGCCTTCATGAACCCCCATATAGAACATAGAGCCTTCGGCATCAAGCGGTAACTGGCTTTCAGAAGCTTCTTTTAAGCTGTTGATGATTAATGCTCTTGCCAAGCCTGTTTCATTAGCTATCTGATGCACAACATCAGCCGTAGACCAACGCGCATGAGGCGCCTCCTGGGCTAGCTCAAGTAAAAAACTGGCTGACGAAAGTATCTGCTCGGTTCTTGCTGCGGCAAATCCTTTTCGAGACTCATGAACTGGCGGCCCTTGTCTCAGCTCTTCTGAAGCATCCATATAATGTATCCTACCACACGCCCAATAGAGCAAGTACATCAAGAAGGTTCGTTTGGTGCTACAATAAAGTCTATGATTATCCTGTCCTTGTTTCAGTGGTGGTATGGCGCTGGCTGGTTATCTGCTATAAAACACGGCGAGAAGCGACTTCAAGACGCATATCGTCTGTTTTCTATACCGATTTTATTGCGTACATTGTTTGCGCCATGGCGGCGGATTATAACAGCACCGAGGGCTGGCTTTGGCGCATATTTCCGGGCAGGAATTGATAATACGATTAGCCGGGTAATTGGGTTTTTTGTGCGATTTATCGTCTTGATAACTGCTGGTATCGTACTATTTTTTGCAGCTGTTATAAGCTTGGTTGAGCTACTTATCTGGCCATTCATACCGCTGGCAGCTGTCGTCTTTGTTTTTATGGGGGTGCTGGGGTGAACCAAGTAATAAACACTGGCAGCGCAAGAGCAGGTAAGGCACGGTTAGCCAAACGTATAGGCAAGACCGGCTACGAGATTAGTCGGTATAGCTCCTATGTCGGGATCATTGCTGCGATTACCTTTTATTTTCTTGCCGACATGCAAAGCCTGGCGTTTTATATCGCAAGTCTGTCACTGCTGCTTTGGATGCTGGCTGTTTGGTACGAACGTGATTTATCCACCTTACCGCCGCAAGGCAAAACTTTTAGCGCTAGGCTGAGCACGGATGCACTCGGGTTAATCAACAAACATACTCAACAGACACCTAAATCGCTCTGGGACGGATACGAATCGCACTGGCAATCTCGTTTTTTTACCAACCGACTGCTGCTTCACACGGATACAATTAGTGGCCTATTAAGCCAGCAGGAGGCAGACACCGAAGCGGTTGTACAGTATGCTGCAGGTCTCGCCGGTGACGAAGCCGCACCTATCGACATTAGGCATATCGTTGCGGCACTATTGTTAACTAACGCCGCCGTTATAGAATTGTGCAAACGCTTAAAGCTGCAAGAATCAGATATCTTGAGCGTGCAGCAGTGGATTGAGCGAGCTTTTCGCACAATGAATGAAGAGAAGCCGTATTATGGCGGCATTGGCCGTGACTGGGCGAGCGGTTTTACGCCAAAACTAAACGTATTCGGTGCAAATATCAGTCAAGCTATCCAGCGCGGAGGTGCGCACTTCGGCACCTTAATGCGATCACATGGCGTACAAGCATTAAAGGGTGCGTTATCCCAGGGCGCCAGCATGGTTGCGCTCATCGGGAATACCGGTGCAGGCAAGACCAGCCACGTCTACGCGCTTGCACAAAACCTGCTGGCGGAGTCTCACGATCCGAAACTCCGGCACCGTCAGCTTATCGGACTAGACGCAACTACAATCATCTCAAACGCTCAACGGCCAGGTGATATTGAGCATATCGTTACACTACTTTTGCACGAAGCCTCCCATGCCGGAAACATTATCCTGTTCTTGGATAATGCACATTTGTTTTTCGAGGACGGACACGGCTCGTTTGATGCTACGAAACTTCTGCAGCCAATCGCGCAATCTGGCTCTGTCCAGGTTATCCTTGCTATTACGCCACGTGACCACCAAGAACTAAAAGCCAAGAACCCAAGCTTTGCCGGCACCATAACCCCAGTTGTACTAAAAGAGCCTGAACAATCAACCGCGATGCAAATTCTTCAAGATACTGCACTTAGCCTGGAGCACAGACAGAAGACATTTATTACGTACCAGGCAGTCAAGGCAGCTGTTCCGCTTAGTGATCGCTACGTTCAAGACATTGCTCAGCCGGGGCGGGCAATTCGCCTGCTGGAACAATCACTTTCATATCCGGATCACGGTGTCATCACCGAACAATCAATAGAAAAATCGATTGAAGAAACCCAAGGCGTTCGACTATCTGCCGCCAGCGAAGTTGAATCTGATAAATTATTAAACTTAGAAGATGAGCTACACAAACGCATGATAAACCAATCGCGGGCGGTAAGCGTTGTGGCGAGCGCACTCCGGCGCTCAAGAGCGGGGGTAACAAATCCAAACCGCCCGATGGGAAGCTTCCTTTTTCTTGGTCCGACAGGTGTCGGAAAGACAGAATTAGCTAAAGCGCTTAGTGCAACCTGCTTTGGCAGCCAAGACGCCATGATTCGTATGGACATGAGTGAATTCCAAAATGAAAACGACGTAAACCGGCTGCTCTCCGACGGCACAAATGTATCCAGCAGCCTGCTTATGAAGGTACGGCAACAGCCGTACTCTGTCGTGTTGCTGGACGAGGTGGAAAAAGCGCACCCCAATATCCTAAACCTGTTACTGCAAATGCTTGACGAAGGGCAACTAACAGACACCGCAGGGAAGACGGCATCCTTCAAAGATGCAATAATCATCGCCACCTCAAATGCTGGCGCTCAAGAAATCCGTAGCCATATTGAGGCCGGTGAAGAGCTTGAAAACTTTGAAGAAAGCCTGACAAATCAGCTTATTAACAGCGGGCAGTTCAAGCCAGAACTACTCAACCGGTTTGATGAAATCGTACTATTCAGGCCGCTGAAGCAAGAAGAGTTGGTGCAAGTGGTTGGCCTGATGCTGCAAGAAGTTAATAAAACACTTACCCACCAGAATATCACTGTACAGCTTACGCCTGCAGCTATTACAAAAATTGTTCAACTTGGATATGATCCGCGCCTCGGAGCCCGCCCGATGCGCCGCGTCGTTCAACGCACAGTAGAAGATACCGTTGCGAATAAAATCCTCGCAAAAGAAATTAATCCTGGCGATAACGTCACCTTGGACGAAGTCGATATTTCATAGCTATGAGTAAACAGATGCTCAGCGCCAAGCTACCAGAGACCGAGCTTGGCTCCTGTCGTTCTTTCGAAGTAGGGCATGTGGCACATGGTGACATAGCAATAAGCATTAAAGATACTGCAAGACCTTCGGTACCACAAGAGAGAACCCTAGTTATGCGCCACGGCAGTGAAGTCGATTTTATGGCATGTATTGTGGGATTTTATAAGCGTATTAAGGAATCGGGTGATTCCCCCGTAGCCAAACATGAACTTCCTGACATTCCTGAGCCCGAGGAGGAGTTAGAATTTAAATATAAGAATGTAGCAGTCGATTCATTGCGGTTTGTGCTCTCCGGAATGAGATTACCACAACAAGATAGGGCCGAATATGGATGGCAATACCTGCATGGCCCAGTGCCGCCGCACCCGGGAGCTAGATTAACGGGGACCGTGTTTTATACGCGTGAGGATTTGCTTGGCGTACAGTCACTCCTATTAACCTATAGATCGCCTGTGATAAATACCCAAACTTTAGGTACAACCAATGAAGTGTTTTTCGGTGAGTTTTGCCGTGACGATATGCCCGTTATCGCCCGGTCTTTTCTTGACCTTTCCTCAGGAGAATACAGAACAAGTATCGATATGATTATGCAAGAAGCGCAGAAAGGTTGGCTAGCTGACAAGCGTGCCGACATCGGCAGTTTGTCGGATGACTTTTTCAATATTACCTGACTGCATAACATCGAACACGACGACCGGCATTGATTGCTCCATCGCGAGACCTAGCGCAGCCTTATCCATAACTTTTATGGCGCCGTTTTCTACTGCATGCTGATAATCAAGTGTCTTGAACTTCTTAGCGTTGTCGTGCTCATTCGGGTCTTTGTCATAGACGCCGTCAACCTTCGTAGCCTTTAACACCGCCTCACAATCGAGCTCTAATGCCAAGGACACAGCAGCTGTGTCATGAGTGAAGTATGGCCGACCTAGGCCACCAGCAATTATTAGCACCCGGCCACGCTCCAGGTGCTTCTCTGCCAAGCGATACGAGTAGCTCTCAGCAACTTGCTCAGCATAAATATTACTCGTACAGCGGGTTGGTAAGCCTTCGTACTCGAATATGTCTGTTAGAGCCATTGCGTTCATCAGTCCACTCAGCATACCCATTTGGTCTGCGGTGACGCGCTTGATACCGTTGCCGGCAATTTCGGCACCACGCACCATGTTGCCACCACCAACGACTAAAACGACTTCACAGCCTGTCTGCGTCGCTTTCTTTAATTCATCGGCAAGGAACGTTGCAATCTTTGGGTCAACTCCAAAATCGTGCTCGCCAGCTAACTGTTCACCAGAGAATTTAATAAGTACTCGTTTGTACATTCTAGACAGGCATTGTAGCAACGTTTTTATCCAGGCGCTATACTGAATCTATGAAAATCTATTCGTGGAACGTAAACGGCATCAGAGCAGTCGTAAAAAAAGGTGCTATACAAGACTTTGTCAAAAACCATAACCCCGATATTTTATGTCTTCAAGAGACAAAGGCCGCTCAAGGTCAAGCAGAGATAGATCTACCACAGTACGAAGAATACTGGAATTCAGCAGAGAAATCGGGATACAGTGGCACCGCGATCTTTACCAAGATCAAGCCGCTCAGCGTTCGAAATGGGTTTGATCCAGATATTGCTGAAAAATATGAGCTAGCCGACGATGGGTACGGCGATCCGGCAAAAGAGGGGAGGGTTATAAGTGCGGAGTTCGAACAGTTTTACCTCGTTGCCGTTTACACCCCTAACAGTAAAGGCGACTTAAGCCGATTAAAATTGCGCGAGAAGCACTGGGATCCGGCATTTTTAGCTTATGTAAAGCGCCTTGAGAAAAACAAGCCCGTTGTTTTTTGCGGTGACCTAAATGTAGCCCATACAGAAGATGATCTCGCCCGACCAAAAGAAAACGTCGGCAAGCACGGTTTCACTAACGAAGAGCGAGAAGGATTCCAAAAGTTTATTGATGAAGGGTTCGTCGATACGTTCCGATTATTTACCCAAGGAAATGGGCATTATACGTGGTGGACACATTGGGCAAACGCCCGAGCTCGAAACGTTGGGTGGCGGATCGATTATTTCCTGGTGTCAGAACGCCTGAAAGGCAAAATAAGGCACGCAAAAATCCACCCCGATGTAATGGGGTCTGATCATTGCCCGGTCAGTATCGAATTGGATATTTAAATGAAGCAATTTGCAGCATTCGATATAGACGGAACGATTATCCGGTGGCAGCTGTACCACAGTATCGTCAATGAATTAGCAAAAACAGGGCACTTAAACGATGACGCATACGATAAAATCCGCGAAAGCCGAATGCAGTGGAAATATCGTAAGCACGAACATTCGTATAAAGAGTACGAGCGGGCAATCGTTACTGCTTATCACTCCGCGATTACGCAGCTTGATATCCCGACGTACCTAAGAGTCGTCGATACGGTTTTTGAGGAGCACAAAGATCAGGTCTACACATTCTCACGAGACCTCATAAGCAGTCTCAAAAAGCAAGGATACCTACTGTTTGCGATATCAGGCTCTCAGCACGAAATCGTCGAAAAGCTTGCCGACTACTACGGGTTTGACGATGCAGTGGGAAATAGCTATGAAAGGCAACGAGGATACTTCACCGGTAAACGGCAAAATATTGTTGAAAATAAAGACCAGATACTGCGCTCGCTCGTCGAGAAGCATGGCTGCAGCTACAAAAAAAGTATCGCGGTCGGAGATAGCGAAAGTGATATTTCAATGCTAGAACTAGTCGATGACCCAATCGCGTTCAACCCAACGAAAGGCTTGCTGTCTCATGCAAAAGAACATAATTGGCGGGTCGTTGTTGAGCGCAAGAATGTCGTTTACGAACTTAGACCGAAGAAGAACAGCTATCTATTGACTGAGGGTAGGTAGCGATCGGTGAAACCTAACGCCATCCTATCGGTAGCAATCGGCCAAGTCAGCTTCGTATTTTTACTGCTGTTGTGTGTACTCATACTTCCGGACGTGCATCGGGGGCCAGGCGGATTTAGCAATTACGGAGTATATAGCGAAACGACTCTTCTCTACACACTTGGTTTCACCGCTGCTGCAGCAACAACCTGGAATGTTGGTCGACACATCAAGCAGACTGATATTTATGCAAGTGTTTTGAAATTTTTATTCTATGGTCTTAGTGCTGGTTACATTATCGTACTCCTGAGCACATACCCATATCAATTAAACGATTTTTTAAATACGCTGCATCGGCAAATAGGTATGGCTTTTTTCGTGTACTTGAATGTTATGACGGCATGGCTCGTTAATGATCTTGTCCGCTCACTAATCGGTGTTGTCCTGTTGTTTGTAGTCGTTCTTGGCTCCCTGTTCGCGATGCTTTCTATTCATGAGTACGCTTCACTCCTCTCTCATTCACAAGCGGTTACTGGCATTGCATTTGGCATACTTATTACACTAGGCACGAAAAACTATATCGATCGTCACGGCATTGATAAGTGATACAATACATATACATTTCTGTCCAGAAAAGGTGCGAGAAGCATGAATCATTCAAACGACAACCCTCCCCCTAGACAACGCGCGGCCACGTTGGGTGAGCGTTTTGCAGTGTTCGATATTGACGGTACATTATTTCGGAGCGGGCTGTACCGCGAGGTATTTTTCGAGCTCATCCGTATGAACGCATTGCCAAAGCGGCTTCATGAACAGCTTGCTGAGAAGGAGACTGCTTGGCAACGTCGTGCACACGGACGAGCCTTCGCCGAGTTTGAGCAGTCGATGGCAGAAATATTTGACGAAGAGTTGCCGAATCTAAAAATTTCCGACTTTGAGCGAGCTGCCGAAAAAGTTATCGCCGAACACAAAGACAACGTCTACGTCTATACCAGAAACTTAGTAAATGAGCTTAAGAAGCAAGGTTACTATCTTATAGCTATATCCGGATCACAGACGGAGTTATTGGAGCCGTTTGCCGAACATTATGGGTTTGACCATTGGGTTGGCCAACACTACGAGCGCGGCACTGAATATTTCACAGGTCATGTGAGAAAAACGTACAAGGGGAAAGACAAGTTCCTTCGGAAGATTATTGACGATAAAAAGCTTTCAATTAAGGAAAGCGTTGGAGTAGGCGACTCCAGCGGTGATATCGAAATGCTGCAAATGGTAGATCGACCTATCGCTTTCAACCCGGAGAGCAACCTCTTCAAAGTAGCAGAAAAAAATGGCTGGAACATCGTAATAGAGCGAAAAAACATGATTTATGAAATGAGGCAGCAGAATGGCAGCTACAGATTACACCAGTCAAACTCCCACTAAGCCAGCTTTTCCGGAGCTTTTATGGAGCAAGCCTGAAGGAAAACGTTCAGCTGGAAAGCTCCTGATTGTCGGAGGAAACGCCAACGGCATCAGTGCTCCTGTTCAAGCTTTTACATATGCAGAAAAAGTCGGCATTGGTACTGCAAATGTGCTCTTGCCGGATGCTCTAAAGTCAATCGCCGGAAAAATTATTGAACACGGCACCTATGCACCAAGCACTCCAAGCGGAAGCCTAAGTAAACGAGCGCTGGCTGACCTGCTTGATGCAAGCCAGTGGGCAGACGCCACCTTACTCGCTGGTGACTTTGGCAGAAACAGTGAAACGGCTATTTTAATCGAGGCATTTCTTGCCAAAAAGGATAAGGAGACTCTGCTAACTAAAGATGCGGTAGACTACGTTGTTTCTACGCCCAGCATGATTGAAAATATTTCTCAATTGACATTGGTGGCCAGCTTGTCACAGCTCCAGAAATTCATCCGCAACTCTTCCCGACAGCCTCTTATCACGTACGAGATGTCGTTGCCACAACTGGCTCACGCATTGAAAGATATCAGTATTGGCGGAAACCTGGCTATCATTACCCGGCACCATGATGCGTTCTTTGTTGCATTTGATGGTCAAGTCAGTGTTACGAATGCAGAGTGGCGAGAGGAGCTGTGGCAGCTTCAAATCGCGAGTAAGGCAGCTGTTTGGTTGGCTCAGCAACCGCAGAAAAAACTGGAATCATTAACCACCGCTGTATATGAAGCAGTCCATTAAGTAAAAGCAGCGGGCGGTTAATTTTTGCCAATATGTGAGTAGCATTTTTAACTGCCCAGCCACAAATTCAGTGTTTACCTTGATAAAGGTAGCGAACCCCAAGCTATCGTACATTTAATTTTCTGGGCAGTCTCTCAATACCCGCAACAACAACTGCACACGTCAAACACTAAGTTACTTTGAAAATGCTGGTTTCTTGTTGTTTAACAGATAAGGATTGGATGTATACCAAGCTCTGCTATTTCTCTCTTGGACAATAAAAAATCCTCCATAGCCAACCAAATTGGAGGCGACAGAGGATGGTGCCGGAGGAGAGACTCGAACTCTCACGGGTTGCCCCACACGATTTTGAGTCGTGCGCGTCTACCAGTTCCGCCACTCCGGCCAAAGCGAATGCAACTATTGACGATACAATAATTATATTATATCGTATACAGATGTACAGTACTAACGCATCGGACATTGTACTATACTTACATTAGAATATGCCATATCCAGATGACGAGAACCAATACGATCTACCGGTTAAAAAAACACACCGGATTGAACCCCTTGGAGACAAAGAAGGGAGTACTTCTGCTGCAGATTTGATTCGGCAGAAAATATCAGGACTTTACGAAAGCGAGCCAGCTGCATCAGAGGAAAAACATCTAGCGGACAGTACGCCAAAAAAACAGCGATCTAAACACCAGGCCTATATGCACGAGTTAAGCGTATCAGGAAAATCATTAGCAGAAATCCAAGTTGCCTGGCACGATTACTATCAAAGTTTACCGGATAATGAAAAACACGAGGTGTGGCAGGAGTTCTATGAGCAACACAATCGATCAAAAGCCTATCATCCAGACAAATCAACTCCTGATACGCTTGAAAGCAGCGCATTTAAAGAGGGCGACAAGCAGCCAGCGCAAGCCAGACAGCTGCACCAGAACGAACAAATACCCGACAGCGACGACAGATCAATCACAGACATCAAGCAATCGTTGCTAAATAAAATATCCAGCAATACTAAAAAGCAGCATGGACACCTGAAGTCACTTCTTTTTGGGCTCGGCATGGGAAGTCTCGTGATAATAATTGCTGCGTTCGGCTTTTTTAACGAACGGTTTATTGCGCCATTTATTACTCCTAGCACCGTTTTGAGCTCAACACCTCTTATTCTCGACGAAAACGGACCAGTCAGCGAAGAGCCAAAGATAATTATTCCCAAAATCAACCTCGAAATACCAGTTGTTTATGGAACAGATTCGATCGCCGAAGACGACGTACAGGACGCGCTTGAAGACGGCGTATTACACTATCCGATAACGCCCGAACCAGGTGAGGTCGGGAACAGCGTCTTCTTTGGACACTCGAGCAACAATATACTAAACAGAGGCAATTATAAGTTTGCTTTTGTGCTATTGAACCAGCTTGAGCCTGGGGATACATTTATGCTAGAAAAAGACGGCACAAGATACGTTTATCGGGTGTTTGATAAGGAGGTTGTCCCGCCGAATGACTTCAGCGTACTTGACTCACACCCCGAAAAAGAATCTATTGCTACATTGATAACCTGCGACCCTCCAGGCACATCAATTAATCGTTTGGCTGTTTACGGGGAACAGATAAGCCCAGATCCAGCTGAAAACAGCGAAAGTTCAGCGATAGATGCCGATGAGGCCAACCAGCCGAATGAGCTTCCGAGTGATGCACCTACGCTCTGGCAGCGACTTACTGGCCGACGATAGTCTAGCACTAATCCTAAGAGAATATCTTAAGGACAAATCCGATCTCTAGCTGATGACCTTAATCATCCTGATCCGCTGCTGTCAAAGCTGCGCGAATAAGGGCTCCGTAACCGTCCCCATCGCTTGAAGGCGCCACACAGTACAAGTACTCGTAGTTAGGATCAAACAACGGCGGGTGCTCATCTCTGCACGGGATAAGTTCATGGCGATTTTCTCCATCAAAATCAGTAACCGAAAGTACATTACCGAGCACAGCAGTTATCCGATGTCCGTCCATCCAGCTGGCTGGAGATACGTCTTCGTTCTCTAGTGAATACCGATAAGAACGCTCCCGCTCCAGATCAAACACCGCAATTTCATGTCCAGCTTGCATTTTTATATTTCGAGCGTTGGCAGAAAATGCCACACGTTCCGGGTTCGAGGCTGTACGTAATGTAAAAAGTGGTAGAAGTGCTCTCTGGCCGTTACGATTTAGCGCCTCAAGCGGATCCTTATAAATAATCGAACGACCCTCAGTTGCATTGCCGACTACGACATACCAAGAACCGCTAAAGCGGGCAAGGTCAAGTAAGTAATCGGAGCTTTCGCCGGCGGGCAGGGAAGTAATCTGGTAGGAATCTTCATCTTCATACAGGTAAATGCCGTAACGAGCATCATTGTTTTCCTCCGTCGGCAATGGAACACTTGATACATACAAAATCCTATCCGATCCGTGCGAGCGATACGTGAGCACGTCCTCAAGAATGAGTTCTGTTTCTTCCTCGGCAAGTTCGGCCTGTATCAGGTCCCCTGTATTGCTGTTAAATAAGTGGTAGGCGTCAGGCTCTTTGTCTATGAGTGAGATATTCGTAAACGGAATATCAGAGAATCGTGTTGAAAGATTTTGGCTGGTATTTGGCTCGTTATGATTTAGCAAGATATACTCCTGTCCACCCCTAAAAGAGTGCCGGAGTATCAGATGCTCGTTGTCGTTCGACCATTCAACAAGCTCGAGTGTGCTATCCTCAGCATCACTGCTCATAACCCCGGATGGCAGCGAAAAGAATGTAGGCAGATTTATCTGTTGCCGTAAATCATATAAGACAAATGCATCAATTTCCCGAGACTCCTGTATAAGCATCCATCGCCTATCCGGACTTGTCGTAATCAGCTGAGGCTCACTCTTGAACGTACGGTAGGTGGACCGGCTAAGCTCATTCGGAAACAGTACCGGGTACGTAAACCTCTCGACCGTACCACCGGCTAAACGAATGTCTTTTTGCCATGTGCGGTAACCTTCCTCCCTAATTTCGATCGTGTAATTATCCGCTGGCAGAACGAGCCGCTGGTTTCCGCGACCCCGCAAATCGCCATTAATATATACGTCTGCATTCACCGGCCCCATATCTACGAACAGCAAACCGTTTTGTATAACGGTGCGCTGTGACCGATCAAATGTGTATCCATACGCCATCAGCGCGAGAATAATTGTACCCAGACCAATAACAACAGCCATCAGCGCATAGCCAATGAACAAACGATAGGTGTGTTTACGTTTTTTATCCGGGTCTAAATAATCCATAGGTGCATGGTAAGTATACGCTGTTGAATAATCTTATTTCAAATATCTTGTTACATTTGCAAATAAACGATAAGATAGTGATTAAGCTATCCCAAGCATGGCCAGGAGATTGTGAAGAAATAAAATGACAAAAAATATAATTGAGCTTAATGGCAATACCTATGATGTCAGAACTGGCAAGCTTATCTCAATGAAGCAGCCCAGTGAAACGAGCCAATCGTCACCTAGAAAGCCTAGCCAAGAGAGTCAGAATAAAGCATATTCGAGTATGGACTTTCATTATAAAAAATCATCGATCACAAACCGCCAAGCGCAAACTAGACCAAAAAAACCACTGGAAAAATCAAAAACACTGATGCGGTCCGCCGTATCAAAGCCGAACCTTTCCCAAGAAACACCTAAAAAAAAGGATTTACTCCAGCCACGACCGAGCACAAATTTTGCTCGGATTGAACGAGCAGCTAAGGCCGCTAAAAGCACTGCCGTAAAAAAATTTCAAACAACACATGCAACCACAGGCCCGAAAAAACAGCTACACCCGACACATAACTCTGCTCTAAATAAGACAAAGGCGCCAACCCAGTCGCAACCGACAAGCCAAAAGCAACACACACACAAGACAGAAAACCCTACCTCAATTACTGAGCGAGCCCTCGAATATGCGACTGGCCACGAAGAAGCTTTTGAGCCGAAAAAAGGCTTCATTATGCGCGGTGTTGAACGACTGCAAGGAGCCTCTGCAAAAACAAAGTATACTCTTGCCGCACTGGTAGTTTTCGGCGGCCTGGCGTTTCTTGGCTATGCGTTTGCTCCAGTCGTATCCGTCCAGCTCGCTGCAAATCGCTCGGGGGTTGCAGCCTCAATACCGGCCTACAAGCCGTCTGGATTCCAACTAAATAGGTCGGTAGAGTACAGCCCTGGACACGTTGCGCTGCAATATGAATCGCTCACAGATCACCGAAACTTCCAAATAAAAAAGCGATCGACCGACTGGACAAGCGACGCACTAAAAAATAACTTCGTTGAAGACAAAGGCCTCTACCAAACGGTAACAAGCAAAGGCAAGACTATCTACATATATAATGGAAGCAATGCGACCTGGGTGGATGGCGGAATTTGGTACAACATCGAGGGCGCCTCTTCATTAAGCAGCGATCAGCTTCTGCGGATTGTTGACAGCCTCTAGCAACTTGGCTGCTAGCACTCACATGTGTGCATTCAGTCACTAACCTAGTAATATAGATAATTGTAATGTCAAAGACTAATACGGTAAGAACACGATTTGCCCCAAGCCCAACAGGCTTATTGCACGTAGGCGCTGCAAGAACAGCTCTATTTGCCTGGCTTGTTGCCAGAAAACATGACGGCACTTTTGTGCTTCGTATTGAAGATACTGACAAAAAACGTGAAGTGGAAGATGCAGAGCAGCATATAATTACCAGCTTACAGGCTCTCGGCATTGAGCATGATGAAGGTCCAGATATTGGCGGTCCGGCTGGTCCGTACCGTCAAAGCGAGCGTTTAGATCGCTACATGCATTGGGCCGAGAAGCTTATCCAACAAGGCAGGGCATACGCAGACCCATATACACCAGAAGAGATCCAGCAATTACGGGAAGATGCTAAAAAGGCAAAAAAACCATTCCTATACCGTAACCACCGCCCGAACAATCCTCCTGAGTGGGACGGGAATACACCGTTACGATTTACCTCCAATCCGAAATCCTATAACTGGCATGATGAAGTAATGGGCGAACTGTCAACCGGACCGGAAGTAATTGACGACTTTATTCTTATTAAGTCGGATGGTTATCCTACCTATAATTTCGCGCACATTATCGACGATCATGAAATGAAGATCAGTCACGTCATCCGAGGACAGGAATTTATCGCAAGCGTACCAAACTATCTTAATTTATACGAGGCACTCGACATAACCCCACCAATTATGGCAACCATGCCCCCGATTCTTGGCCCTGATGGTAAAAAGAAGCTGAGCAAGCGGGACGGTGCTACCGATATTCTTGATTATTTGCGGGAGGGCTTCCTGCCGGAGGCACTCGTGAGCTTCATTGCAACGCTTGGCTGGAATGATGGCACAACAAAAGAAATCTTCACAAAAGATGAGTTAATACGATCTTTCTCGCTGAACGGAGTAGGGAAAGGCGGTGCGGTTTTTGACCAGCAGCGACTTCGCTGGATAAATGGTAACTTCATTCGCAACCTCACCTTGGACGAACTGTATGACATCGGTAAAAATCATTTGCCTGAGGCTGCTCAGAATCGTGATGAATCATATAATAAGGCTGTTCTCAAAGTTATCCAAGAACGCCTGAAATTCCTTTCAGAAATACCCGAGTTAACCGATTTTTTCTACAAAGATAGGCCTGTCGACCTAGCCCTGATTTCCAGTCATAAAAAGCTAAAAAACTACCCGTCAGAGAAACTTATCGACTTGCTCACCAAAGCCAGTCAATCACTCGCGGACACAGAGCCGTTCAATACTGACACGATAACTGCTGCGCTTAATCAGTTACTGGAAAGCACAGAAGAAAAGCCTGTTGTACTTTTTAGTCTTATACGAATCGCCACGACCCAAGCGTCTGCCTCGCCGGGCTTATCTGAAACACTGGCTTTACTAGGAAAAGAAACGACCCTCAAGCGTATTCAAGCGCAAATAAATGCACTTTTATAGCGCGTAGGCTCTGCTACAATAGGCGCTAGCAATAATGATGGACGACATAAAACCTCCTCAACGAAGCAATAGAACCATGAACCATTCACAACTGACTCCAGCACCCAAACCAGACAAGCCCGAGAATCATATCGTGCAGCCGATTGTCTCTGTGCCGCCAAAACCAAAAAAAGCCCGAACCAGAAACCCGATTAAGTGGATACGGGAATTCTGGAGCTCTGCGAGCAAAAACAAAAAGATTATTATCGTTGCAATCGCGGCAGGGCTGCTCGTCGGGACAGCGAGCGGCTTGTATTTCTTGCTCAAGCCAGCACCACCACCGCCAGCGCCAGCTATTGTTGAGCCAGAACCTGAGCCAGAGCCAGAGCCAACAACCGTCGCATCAAACCTTACTGGCATGCAAGTAGAGCCTGAGCTCGCAGAACTCCCTGTTACTGCTGTTGTTATCGAAAATAGTCCTGATGCTCGGCCGCAATCTGGGCTGCAAGACGCAGGCGTCGTCTTTGAGGCAATGGTTGAAGGTAGTATTACTCGTTTTCTGGCACTATACCAAGAGCAAAAGCCAGAACATATCGGACCAATCCGATCTGTTAGAAGAAATCATGTAGACTGGGTACTTGGTTTTGATGCAGCGATCGCACATGTGGGTGGAAGCCCGTATGCCCTTAGCCGAATCCGCAACGAAAACGTTAAAGATTTAGACCAGTTTGCAAATCCTGAAGCATATAGACGCGTCAATACCCGATTCGCTCCACACAATATGTACTCCGATCGCAACTCACTACTAAAGGTGCATGATAAACGAGGCTATAACAGTAGTTCTTACACTGGCTTTGCACGGAAAGATGCCGAGCCATCCGACTCGCCAGATGCCAAAGAAGTGGAGGTGCGCATATCATCACCGCTTTACAATGTGCGATTTGTCTATGATGGCAAAACGAATACATACAAACGATTTATGGGTGGTACGCCTCATGTAGATGAACGAACAAATAAGCAAATTTCCTCGGACGTTGTCGTTGTTATGGTCGCAAATCACAGCCGAGACGGTATATATTCCGTATACCGGTCGATTGGCAGCGGAACCGCGTATATATTCCAGGACGGCACACTCACAAAAGGCACCTGGGAAAAGCGAAATAAAAAAGAAAACATACGTTTTGGGGATGAAAACGGTTCTCCTCTCGGATTAAACCCTGGGCAAACCTGGATAACACTAGCTACAAACGAAAATCAGATTTCTGTAAAACCATAAGTATAATGGTTGCATGGACCACTCCAAAAAACTGAAAGCTCAGGTATACAGCCAAATTACTATCGGGCTTCTTTCCGTCGGAATCGTATCCGTTTTTCTGTGGTATTTATTGTTTGAGCAAAATATTATCGATTCATTCATCGGCATCATACTTGTTTTTGCCGGTATTATCAGTTTTTGTCTGGTCGTCAGTGAACTATTGACACGAACCGTCCTTGAACCGATAAACGCATTGACGCAAGCTATTCTACACGTTGCACCGAACCATGAGCAGAACCAATCAACACCGCCAAACCTTGAGGTAGTGCGGACCGGACACGAACTTGTTAACAGTATGGCGCTGCAGATCTACCAGCTTGCGAGCCAAGAAGGCGCAAATAGCAGCGAAGATCAGGATCGACGCGATTCTCTCATCCAGGCAATCAACGTCGTTAATCATTTACCGTTGCCGTTGTACGTATTGAATAGTCAGCGTAACGTCACGAATGCGAGCGAATCAGGCATCGCTTACTGTGGCCTAGAGTCAGGTCAGCTATTTGGCAAATCCCTTGAAGACACGATACGAATGGAATTCCCGAGTGAAAAAACCCTCGGCGTATGGATAGAGGAGTGTCAGAAAAACAAAGTAACGAGTACTTACTATTGGGAAAGGGTTCGGATCACTTTACCTGACGAGTCAGTGAAGCAATGCGATATTAGCGCACACTACAACAGGGACAACCCAAGCGGAGCAGAGTTTATAATTACACTTTTCGACCGCACAGAACGCTACAGTCAAGACGATGATTCGCTCGGCTTTGTCGCGCTGGCTGTCCATGAGCTTCGAACCCCGCTCACGATGCTCCGTGGGTATATAGAGGTTTTCGAAGACGAGCTGTCCGATCAGCTCGATGAGGAACTCAAAGACTTTATGCATAAAATGAGCGTCGCAGCAGGCCAGCTCACTATTTTCGTTAATAACATCTTAAATGTCGCACGAATTGAACAGAACCAATTGATGATGAGTCTTCATGAGGCGGATTGGCCAAAAACACTCAATGCCATTCTCGATGATATGGATATACGAGCTCAAATCAGCGGTATCGTCATTGAAAGAGAAATTGATGATTCGATACCGACGGTAGGTATCGATAACATAAGTATGTACGAAGTTGTCGCGAACCTCATAGACAACGCCATCAAATACAGCAAAGGCTCGAAAAAAATTATCGTAAAAAGCGGTGTTGGAAAAAACGGCCTTGTGGAAACAACGGTTCAGGACTTTGGCATCGGCATGCCGTCTAGCGTGACTACCAATTTGTTCGAGAAATTTTATCGCAATCATCGCACAAGAGGAAAGATTGGCGGAACAGGACTTGGACTGTACTTAACGAAAGCAATAATCTCTGCACATGGCGGTCAAGTCTGGGTGCAGTCAAAAGAAGGCAAGGGGAGCACCTTCGGCTTTAGTGTGGTACCATACTCTCAACTAAGTGATGAGCAAAAACAGAGCGGGAGCAAAGATATCATTCGACAATCTCATGGCTGGGTAAAAAATCACTCTATGTATCGAAGGTAGCGTAATGGAAAACAATTCACCACAAGAAGATAGCACCTCCCAAGCAAAAAAAATTCTCATCATAGAAGACGAGTTTTTTATCAGTGAGCTATACGTCCGTGCGTTAAAGAAAGTAGGCTACGACGTCATTCTCGCGGTAGATGGCGAGGACGGGTTACAGAAAGCACTGACAGATTCTTTTGATATTATCCTGCTTGACATTATGGTTCCCACCTTAACCGGCAACGAAATACTTGCACAATTACGGCAAAGACAGCCTCCGATTAAAGCCAAAATTGTCATTACAACCAACCTTGAGCAAAGTGAAGAGACAAAAAAGCAGCTAGAGCAACAAGCAGATGGCTATATCATTAAGGCAGAGATAACACCGAAGCAACTCGTAGAATTTTTAAACTCAGTTTAAAAGCATCAAGTGCTCTATATGCATTGTAATTATAGAGATCGACCACATTTGCAATTCTTTAGTTCGGTAATATATTCCTGAACGCAAGTCGACTAGCGTGTTTATTTTTTAGAGAAAGTTCACGGAGGAGAGCATCAGGGCTTTCGCGCCTGACTATATCCGCTCGGTCATGCTCGTCCGCCTCAGGCGGACTG
Organism: Candidatus Saccharimonadota bacterium; assembly: GCA_050486305.1. Classification (GTDB taxonomy): domain Bacteria; phylum Patescibacteriota; class Saccharimonadia; order Saccharimonadales; family SLHW01; genus SLHW01. The sequence continues at coordinate 177,676 of JBJHDA010000001.1, read as the reverse complement.
CGAGTGGCTTCGTTGGCGCCCGAACTGCCGTCCGAGGTTTGATTCGTTCGCCACAGGCGAACTACCAATATAAAAGCCCGTCCTGCGATGGGCACCTCACGGGGAATATCTTCCGTTGGTCGATGCGACTGCAGCCCATGCTCGAAGCAAGCTTCTGCGCGTGTGCCTTGTCTTCGAACCTAGGTTCAATGTTCGCCTGCGGCGAACTACCAATATAAAAAGTTCATCTTACGATGAACTTTTTATATTGGTGACCTCACGGGGAATCGAACCCCGATTACCAGGATGAGAACCTGGCGTCCTAGCCGTTAGACGATGAGGCCGGAATCAACGCATATATACTAACATACGATGTCCGGTTTAGTTGAGTCTTTGATGTGTCGATTGTCCAGGTATGAAAAGCACTACCAGTATCGTATAATGGATGCTAAGCTTACAAAAAATAACGACTGGTGGGCTATTTAAAACATGCATCTCGCAAGCGGACGCTGGCTTCAATTCTACAGATACACAAGCATGGCTATTCAGTCCCTGTTTTGTATAGGGTTTATTGCCTTTGCCGTTACACCGCTTGATAGCGCCGTAGGAGAATATTTGGCCTTCTTGCGTCCAATAACACCCTTGGTAGCGATTATCGCGCTCGGCCATATTATATTCGGATTTTTAATCTATAAATTTGTGGCAATTAAAAACGAGGCTGCAGCACCTGCCATATTGGCAGCAATGCTGATGATTAACACCATAGGCATCGTTCATGCAGACGGTGGACTTCACTCGCCATGGGTGGCCGTCTTGCTCTTGTCTTGTTTGACAGTTGGCATATTAGGGCTCGCCCTTAGCACCGTTCCTGCTTTTCTGGTAACGTTTTATTACGTACTGTTTCAAGTTTCCGCCATTAATGGCGCTCGTGGTGAACACTCGCTCATAGATATCCATGGCCTCATTATTGTTTTTTCCACTTATCTGTTATGTTTTGCAAGCTGGCTGTACTGGAGGCGTTATTACATCGATAGCGAAAACGTAGAGCTTGATCGGCTAAGCGGCCAACTGAAAAGTCGGAAGCAAATATCTGACATGCTTATACAGTCGATAGCTGACGGCATCATCGTTACTGAAACCGCTGGAAAAATTACCGTAATGAACCCTGCAGCCGCGAACATGACAGAATGGTCTGTTGAAGAATCAATCGGCATAGACGTACGTAATGTCGTTTCGCTGCAAGAAGAAGATGAAAAAGACATAAACAAAACAATAGATGTCTTTTCCGAGGTGTTAAAGAACCGTCAATCAATTGAACGCACTCTGCTGTTGAATGGCAGAAACGGAAAAAAATTAATCGTGTCTATAGCCGTATCTCCTGTCACCATTCCCGAATCAAAAGAACTAGCTGGCGCTGTCGCAGTTATCCGTGACGTTAGCCAAGCCCATGCTGAAGAAAAAAGACGCGCAGATTTCATAAGTACTGCGAGTCACGAAATGCGTACGCCTGTCGCAGCAATCGAAGGCTACCTAGCGCTTGCCCTAAATGAAAAAGTAAGCAAAATCGACAGTAATGCACGTAGCTACTTAATGAAAGCGCACTCTAGCAGTCAGCATCTGGGTAAACTCTTCCAAGATCTCCTCACGAGCGCAAAAGCAGAAGATGGCCGGCTGGTCAGCCATCCGACTGTCATCGAATTAGGCGAATTTACAGAACAATTAGCCGAAGATCTGCGGTTCGCAGCAGAGAAGAAGGGTTTGCTCGTGGAGCGACTTATTGGCTCTGCCGACAACACGAATACTAATAACGCGGCAGGCGGCAAAACTATTAAGCCGCTCTATCATGTAATGGCAGATCCAGACAGGTTACGAGAGGTTATTACGAATCTTTTTGACAACGCAGTGAAGTACACCGAGTCTGGCAAAATAACCATCGGACTTACTGGCAATAACGAAGTTGCGCAACTTTTCATCAAAGATACTGGTGTCGGTATACCCGAAGATGATATCCCTCACATGTTCCAGAAGTTCTATCGAGTCGATAACTCCGCAACCCGAACCATCGGCGGAACTGGCCTTGGCCTGTTTATCAGTAGAAAGATTATTGAACTCTACAAAGGGAGAATCTGGGTAGAGAGCAAGCTTGGAAAGGGCAGTACATTTTATATAAACCTGCCCCGGCTTACCTCCCAGCAGGCGGCTGAGGCCCAAAAACAACAAGCCGAAGGAAGTTAATCAATAAATGAGCCTCATGAAAATATTCACCAAATAAGGGAGATAATACATGGTACAATACCAACAACATAAGCGATATAACATATCACATATGAAGGAGCACTCAGACACATGGCAAAAATAATGCTCGTCGAAGATGACAATAATCTACGAGAAATATATGAAGCACGCCTTCTCGCAGAAGGGTATGAAGTTGTGTCTGCAAAAGACGGCGAGGAAGCGCTTGCGCTCGCGACAAAACAAAAACCCGACCTTATTATTTCTGATGTAATGATGCCGAAAATTAGCGGCTTTGATATGCTCGATATACTCCGCACCACACCAGGAATTGAAGATACAAAAGTAGTCATGATGACAGCGCTATCGCAAGCAGAAGACAAAGAGCGTGCAGATAAGCTTGGCGCGGACAAATACTTAGTAAAGTCGCAAGTTACATTGGAGGATGTTGCCAGAGTTGCCGACGAACTCTTAAACGGGTCTGGTGAGTCTTCGGAAAAACCTGCAGACGAACCTGCGACAAGCGTTCCACCAGAACCAGTCACGACAGATACAGCACCCGCTGTTTCTGAGCCACCATCAACGCCTGAGGCACAGCAAGACACCTCGAACCAGACCACTGATCAGCAACAGCCAGCAGATGAGAGTAATGCAACCCCTAGTGCAGCCGCTGCCACAACAAGTCAGCCAAGCGCCCCACAGCCAGCACCAGAACCGGCTACGAGTCAGCAGCCACCGGGCAGCACGAATCCAGCCACCAACGACGAGCCCTCTGCAGCACCCTCAGAAGATCCGGCAGCAACCGATCAAAGCAACACCTCTTCAGCAGCAGAAGCAGATGCAACGGCTTCCACGGCTTCGTCTGACGTGAGTCAGCCACAAGTCCCAACCAATACGCCACCAGCACAGACAACGGCAGAGGAAGAGGCGTCCGCGAATCTTCAATCCGCTGAAGCCACTCCGCCTCCTCCACCAGCACCGACAATGCCAGATGTCTCAACAGCAAGCAGTCAACAACAGACAGCCACCAACGACGAGCCCTCTGCAGCACCCTCAGAAGATCCGGCAGCAACCGATCAAAGCAACACCTCTTCAGCAGCAGAAGCAGATGCAACGGCTTCCACGGCTTCGTCTGACGTGAGTCAGCCACAAGTCCCAACCAATACGCCACCAGCACAGACAACGGCAGAGGAAGAGGCGGCAATTGATACGAAAATTGATGATTTTGTAAAAAATCAACTCCACAGCAACGAACCAGCACCTGCTGACACGCCAGCTGTTAAGCCCACAGAACCTGCGCCCCAAGAGCAAGAGAATAACAACCAGCTGGATCAAGGTAATGGCTTTACTCTGCCAAGCAGCGCACCGGCACAAAACATTGCAGTAAAAGAAGCTCCACAAGAACAGAGTGATGCCAATCAAACAAATTCCGACACCACTACCCCTGAGACCGTTACGTCGCCACCTGCGACTGGTGCTAGTGAATCACCAGTCGCCGAACAGCCAGTTCAGCCTTCACCCGTAACACCTGAGGCTGCACAAACAGATTCTCAAGCCAACGAAGAAGCTAGCGCCAACGAGGTTACTACACCGCCAGAAGCGCAGCAAGAAGAAAAGAAAGACCCAAGCCCGGCTGTTCCCTCAAAAGAGGATAAGAATGCACCAAGCACAGCAACAGGTGGTCAACGAGTCATCCAGCCAATCAGCGACACTAATGCAAAAGCACCCGACCTGAATAAGCTCGCCGAAGAAGAAGCCGAAAACGGTCCAACCAATAGTGAGCTTCCGGCCTCTTCCGTCGTATCGCCAACTGGCGAAACAGTTACGCCACCGACCCCAGATTCAGCCCCAAGCAATACTCAGCCTGGTAACGTCATTCAGCCTGGCGGAACACAACAGGAAAAACAGAATACAACTTCTGATGACGATCCAACCAATATTGCTCTATAGAAATTGAAGATACTTCAAACTCCTGAATAGCGTACACTACAGCGTATGAGAATTAATCGGTATGTTGCTCGTGGGCTCCAGGTTAGCCGAAGGAAAGCTGATAAGATCATTGAGCAAGGGCAAGTAGAGGTGAACGGCGTCCCTGCAGTACACGGACAAATCGTATCAACAAACGATGTTGTTAAAGTCAACGGTAAAACAATCAGGGCAGAATCGCATGATAGGACAATTATGCTATATAAACCTGTGGGATATGTATGTTCACGCAACGGACAGGGGAGTCCGACTGTATATCGCCTGCTTCCACGCGACTACCATGACCTCAATCCAGTCGGCAGGCTTGATAAAAATTCCTCAGGCTTACTTATAATGACTTCTGATGGCACGCTTGCTCATGAACTCACTCATCCAAAGTTTAACAAGCGGAAGACATACATAGTAGTACTTGATCGAGCGCTCACAGAACAAGACGAGTCTGCTATTACTACTGGTGTCGAGCTGGACGATGGAAAGAGCGCTCTTCAGCTACGACAGCTGGCACCGGCCCGAAAACAGTGGGAAATAACGATGAGCGAAGGACGTAACCGGCAAATCAGGCGAACCTTCCAGGCAAAAAGATATAAGGTCATATCCTTGCACCGGACCGCATTCGGCCCGTATTCCCTCGAAGGTCTTGAGCAAGGAGAGTTCGCAACAATATAGAAAAACCTTGAACGGTTTAGTAATAGTCCTTTATCTGCGATAATAGTATTTATATGAAAAAGAAAATACCGATTGTAGCGATTGTCGGTCGGGCAAACGTTGGCAAGTCAAGTTTATTCAACGCGATAATCGGTAAGCGAGAAACCATTGTCGCCAGAGAAGCAGGTACGACCCGAGACGCAATTTGGCAGCTCGCAGGCCACCACAACCACTCCTTCTGGCTGGTTGATACTGCTGGCATGAAGTCTGCTGAAGACGAATTCGAGCTAACAATTCAGGAGCAGATACACCAGGCAGCCGAAAGTGCAGATATTATTCTTGTGGTAGCCGAGGCAGACATAGGCGTCTCACAAGAAGACCGCAACGTTGCAAAGATTGCTCTGCGAAGCAAGAAGCCGGTTCTGCTCGTGATCAACAAAATTGATAAAGCTAAGGGGGCAGACCTCGACGCTTTTTCTCGCCTAGGGATAAAAGATAGGGTCACTACTAGCACTACTCAAAAGCGGGGAATCCCTGAGCTTCTCGATACGATTGCAGAAGTGCTGCCAAAAGTATCAAAAAGAGAAGAGGACGATAAAATATCCGTAGCACTACTAGGTAGACCGAATGTTGGCAAGTCAAGTCTATTCAATTCACTGTTGAAAAAACAAGAAGCAGTCGTTTCTAGCGTTGCAGGAACAACCCGTGACGTCAATCGTCGAACCATACGCTTCCATAACCAACCGATTGAGCTCTCTGACACTGCTGGAATACGACGAAGCGGGAAGATTGAAAAGGGCATTGAACATTTCAGCGTACTTAGAAGCCTGGCAGCAATTGAAGAGTCCGATATTTGCATTTTGGTTGTAGACAGCACAGAGCCAAGCGTTCAGTTAGACCAAAAAATTGCCGGGATGGCGAAGGAAGCAAACAAGGGCCTCCTCATTGTCATGAGCAAATGGGACAAGCTCGAAAAAGATGCCTATACAAGAGACGGCATCGCTAATAGGATTAAGCATGACTTTACCTTCGTGCCCTGGGCTCCACTCGTCTTTACGAGCAGCGTTACCGGCCAGAACGTATCAAAAATATTCGAACTTGTCTTAGATATCCATAAAAATCGACAGACACAAATACAGACAAGTGTACTAAACAACTGGCTTAAGCGTATAACCCAAAAGCACATTCCAGCTGGCTTAAAAAACTATCAGCCAACCCTTAAGTACATGCTCCAAGAGTCTGACAATCCAACGAACTTTAAGGTATATGGTACCCATACAAAATTTCTGCACTGGAGCTACAAACGATTCATGGAGCGTGAATTACGCACTTCGTTCGGCTTTGATGGCACCGCTATCCGATTCTGGTTTTTCGACAGTAGCGTACCGAGAGCACCAAAGAAACGCAAACGAGGCAAACCTTAGATGGGACTACTCCAGAAAAAACCGCAGATCCTTAGCTCGATTCCGCTTTATAGCCTCGCGTCAGAAAATACTTTTGCGATTATCGGTCTCGGCAATATCGGAAAGAAATATGAGAACACAAGACATAACGCTGGCTTCTTATGTGTAGATGCTTTTGCCCGCGAGCATCAATTTCCAAAGTGGGAAAGCAGCAAAAAGCTACAGGCGGACATCACGAAGACCCACCTGAGTGACAGCCAGATCATCATTCAAAAGCCTGCCACGCTAATGAACAATAGCGGTCGGGCGGTAAAACAGCTGCTTCGGTACCATACTATTGAGACGAAAAACTGTATCGTCGTACACGATGATATCGATATCCCCCTCGGCCAAATAAGAAGCCGGTTAGGCGGGGGTAGTGGTGGTCACAACGGCATAAAATCAATCATTTCTGATATCGGCGAAGAATTCGGCCGGATTCGGGTCGGCATAGGACCGAAAGAGCCGGAGGACATTGATAGCTCAGACTTTGTTCTCGGCACATTTACTCGTTCGCAAAAAGACATTTTAAATGACGTAACGAAAGAAGTGACGGCATTACTTACTGAAATAATCTTTGCGGATGGCACTATACCCATTGAAACCCGCAACGTTATCACCTAAAAATAAAACGAGCCTCTAGAGGGGGTGGGCACCACTAGAGGCTCGTTACACCCTTCAACCCACCCGGTGAAGCGTCGGATACACATTAATTTACGTGTCCGCGCCTCCATCCCCCTGCCTTCTAAGCAGAGTTCGGAATACAATACGTACTCACCATTTTGACCGAGCCAACTGCAGATGCACTTTTGGCTCTTTACCTACGGTTTATAGTAGGAAAGGTATAAGTTAAAGGGATTAGCATGTTTTAGAGCAAGAAGCCCTTTGTGTGTGCATTGTTACGTGGAGGGTAATACGTAAATATGTACGAGCGCGCTCTAAAACATTCTAATAATTTTGCTTCCAGCATTTCTGCTAGAATGGGGATATAAGGTACGTAAACAAGATAAAACCTGTTTACGAATTGATACTTTAGCAAATAAGTACGTAATTGTCAATACTAAAAGAACATTTAATGCATAAAGTCAACAAGCTTACGGTTTCTGACCCCTCTTATCCACATCTGTTACGACAGATACAAAATCCGCCTAAAAATATCTTCGTTGTTGGTTCAATTAACGCCCTGCAAAGCAAAGAATCTCTGGCGGTTATCGGTACAAGAAAACCAACAGCGTATGGGAAGAGTGTAACTCAGCAATTAGTTACAGAAGTAGCCAGTAAGCAGATACCGATTATCAGTGGCCTGGCGCTCGGAGTCGATGGCATAGCCCACCGTACCGCACTGGAAGCTGGCGGCAGCACTATCGCGGTATTGCCATGTGGGCCCGACAAAATATATCCGCAGACCAATCACGGCCTCGCACAGATGATAGTAAAAAATAATGGCGCACTTATAAGCGAATATCCCCCAGGAACACCACCACTTCGGCAACATTTTATCGCTAGAAATCGTATAGTCTCAGGGCTCGCAACGGCTGTTTTGATTACGGAGGCTGCTGAGAAAAGTGGTACTCTGCATACCGCAAACTTTGCCCTAGAGCAGGGAAGAGCAGTTCTCGCAGCACCTGGCAATATCACCAGTCAGTTTTCCAAGGGGACCAACAGGCTGATTGCAACAGGCGCGAAACCTGTCACCTCTGCTGAAGATATTCTGGAAGAATTTTCAATAAGTCAAAATGACAAATCAAAAGCTCCGTTCGCGGAAACGGCAGAAGAAGCAACGATACTGAGCTTGCTCGAAGTGGCGGGAATACTTGAAGGGAGAGCGCTGCTTGAACAGAGTGAGCTTTCGGCAGAAACTTTTAGCCAGACAATGACTATGCTCGAAATATCTGGAAAAATTCGTGCGCTTGGAGCCGACAATTGGTCTCTGCGTTAAAATAACATTTGCAGAATACCTAGAGAAGTCTGTAAACTGAAGAGCATATGTCAAAAAATCTAGTCATCGTTGAGAGTCCTGCTAAAGCGAAAACCATCAAAAAATACCTCGGAAAAGATTTCCAGGTAGAAAGCAGCTTTGGCCACATACGTGATTTACCAAAAAAAGACCTAAGCATTGATATTGAGAATAACTTCGAGCCAAAGTACGAAATCAGCACTGACAAAAAAAAGGTGGTGGCAGACCTAAAAAAAGCTGCAAAAGATAAAGAGATATGGCTAGCAAGCGATGAAGACCGTGAAGGAGAGGCAATTGCCTGGCACTTATGTTATGCGCTAGGTGTAAGCCCGGAGAGCACTAAGCGGATCGTTTTTCATGAGATAACAAAAGACGCTATTACTGACGCAATTAAAACGCCTCGCACAATTAATAAAGAGCTAGTCGATGCTCAGCAAGCGCGCCGAATCCTCGATCGTATTGTTGGCTATAAATTATCGCCAGTATTATGGAAGAAGATTCGGCCGGGCCTATCTGCAGGACGCGTCCAATCCGTTGCTGTACGTCTAATCGTCGAGCGAGAGCGCGAAATTACTGCCTATACGCCAGAATCTACTTTCAAGGTGACCGCTGATCTTCAAACGAACGATGGCAGCCAGCTTCCCGCTGAACTAAAGAAGAACCCTTCTACTGAAAATGACGTAAAGGCTCTGTTCGAAAAGCTGAAATCGGCTAACCTTACCGTCAAAGACATAAAACGCCGCCCGAGCGTCAAAAACCCATCTCCTCCATTCACTACCAGCAGCCTGCAGCAGGAGGCTGCACGCCGACTTGGCTTTAGCGTTAAACAGACGATGACGGTCGCACAACGACTATACGAAAACGGTCACATCACCTACATGCGTACAGACAGTACGATACTTTCAGCAACCGCAATAACCGGAGCAAAGCAATACATTGTATCTGAATACGGTGATAAATACCTTAAAGAGCGCCAGTTCAAGACAAAGCAGCAACGCGCCCAAGAGGCACATGAAGCCATCCGACCGACCAATCTATCAAAGAGCACCGCAGGAGACAACGAGAGCCAAAAGCGGCTTTACCAGCTGATTTGGCAACGTACTATCGCGTCCCAAATGGCGCCGGCTGAAACGGACCGTACAACGGTAACAATAATCCCCGACAATATTGATGAACCGTTTATCGCAAAGGGTGAGCAACTTCGATTCGACGGTTTTATGAAAGTCTACGGCGGCACGAAAGACGATGTTATTCTGCCTGAGCTGCATATTGGAGATACGATTAAGCAACAAGCAGTCACCGCGACAGAGACATTTAGTAATTCGCCCCCTCGTTACTCCGAAGCAAGCCTCGTAAAAAAGCTTGAAGAGCTCGGTATCGGCCGGCCGAGCACCTACGCGCCAACCATCACCACAATCCAAGATCGCGGGTACATAGAGAAAGCCGACCTTGAAGGTGAGGAGCGTGAGCACGCAATTATTACACTACGGAATAACACGATTGAGCAAACGACCAAAATAAAAACTTACGGTGCAGACAAGAGTAAGCTGATTCCAACATCGGTTGCCCTTGTTACTACAGACTTTCTCGTAAAGCACTTCCCAAGCATCGTTGACTATAGCTTTACCGCCAATACGGAAAAGACTCTGGACGAAATTGCAGCAGGCCAGACCAAGTGGGTGAAAATGCTAGATGATTTTTATAATAAATTTACTCCTCTCATCGAAAAATCCGAGCACATTACCCGAGAAGAAAGCACCCAAACAAAACAAATCGGGCTCGATCCGAAAAGCAGCAAACCGATCTTTGCACGCTTTGGTAAATATGGCCTTATGCTACAGCGAGGCGGCACCGATAGCGAAGACAAGCCTGAGTTCGCTCCTATGCCCGAAGGTAAAACGATCGATACCGTAACACTCGAAGATGCGCTTGAAATGTTCAAATTACCAAGACTGGTTGGCCAAACAAAGGACGGCAAGGACATCTACGCTAATATCGGGCGCTTTGGGCCCTACATAAAGGTTGATTCGTTATACGTTTCAATTAAGCCGAACGACCCAATGACCATATCGCTTGAAGAAGCCCAGAAATTCTATGAGGAGAAGCTCGAGATAGAGAAAAACAAGCACATAAAAGAATTCTCTGGTATATCAGTACTGAATGGCCCATACGGACCATACGTAACAAACGGAAAAAAGAATGCCCGTATTCCAAAGTCGATTGATCCAAAAGCTATTACTGAAGAGGAGGCAACAAATCTCCTCGAAAAGGCTAAGCCAGCCAAAAAACGGTACCGCAAAAGAAAATAATACACAGTACAAAGAAAGCTAGTTTTTCCACAACTTGAACAGATGGCAAATTATACTACTGTGATATTAACAGGTCATAAATTAAGCATGACCGTCTATTTTATGCTAAAATATACTTAAAGAAAGTCGGAGTTGACTTTTTATATTATATGTTATAGAATTAGTAAAACGTAAGCGGGTGCGGATAAGGAACGAAAAGGCATGTCAGACAAAGAATCGGCGCTAGATACCAAGCAAACCATTACAGATATCCTTGGAACCATCGAAAGAGAGCGAGAGCAGGAGATTGTCTCACGCCGATTCGGTTTATTTGACCGGAAGGAAACACTAGAGCAAATAGGTGAATTGCTAGGCATCACCCGGGAACGGGTAAGGCAACTAGAAAAAGCCGTTGTTATCAGGCTAAAGCTGCAAGCAGAGCAGGGGAATGTCCCGCACATCAAAGAACTTGAAGGTAAGTTAGTTTCATTCCTGAAAGAAACTACAAAAGTTGCTCCGGTTCAAAAAGTAGCCAATAACTTTATCGGCGATGCAGATAAAGTAGAGCAGGCAAGGATAGCCTTTATTGCACAACTATGTCCTAAGCTGCTTACCCTTGATGAAAACGACCATTATAGTAACGTCATCGGTCTGCGCGAACTCCACGATGAGAAAAAGCTCAAAACGCAAATTGACAGCGTTGTAAAAGCCGTAAAAAACATAGGAAAACCTACAACTATCGAGGCAGTTGCAAAAGAAGCAGGTATGAGTGACGTCCAGCATGTTGAAGGGCTTGCCTCCGCATCTAAGCAGATAGCAACGCTAAATAACCGCTGGGGGCTTACTAAGTGGCCTATGGTAAATCCCAAAAACATCCGGGATAAGATTTACGTTATCCTATATGAAAATGGTAAACACATGCACTTTAATGAAATCGCTGAGGCTATTAAGAAGAGTAGTTTTAAACGCAAAGACGTAACCGTACAAGCGATTCACAACGAGCTCATAAAAGACAAGCGATTCGTTCTCGTCGGTCGAGGAATTTATGCGCTCAAAGAGTGGGGCTATAAAAAAGGAACCGTCGCAGATATCATAACAGAAGTACTTCAAAAAGCTGGCGGCCCACTTCACCGTGACGATATTGTCCGTGAGGTCCTAAAGAGTCGTTACGTCAAAGAAACTACAATTCTCCTCAATCTCCAGGGCAAGCCCCAGTTCAAACGTGTAGCAAAAGCAACCTACGATCTTGCTGAACAGCAATAACTGCACCATTACCTGTTTTTTCCGCACAAAGTAACCATATACACTGCATAAAAGAGCCCTTCTACGCGCTATAAAAGGAAGAGTGCGTTTTGTGTAGCGCCCCGAGCATCGCAGGCAGGGCAGTAAAATACGAGAGACAGCACGAACAATATCTTAAAGCTTAGTCTGCTATCGTTCTTGCGACGCGTGCACTATATTCTTCATACAGCTCGTGCAGCTATAACCGTAGTTGTGCAAAAGCTCCTAATTATACATGAACAAAATACGAACTTAATACGCCTGGGAGTAAACGATCATTTCGTCAAAATAACACAAGCTGGAAGAACATCTGTATGGAAAGTACGTACAATAGAAAGGTCGGGACGAAAGCGCAGTAGGGCACAAAAAATACAAGCACGAGTAATGAGGGGCCAAGAAAACATCAAAAATAAAAAATACAGAACAGCAGAAGCCAGCAGAGCACTCCCCCCGAGTGCTAACTGCAATGTCGCACAATATATCTTTTACGACTATATATCTGTTAACCTTGTGTGATAAATAGCACCTGTACCCCGAAGGGGGATTTTCGTTTTTGGCGTATATTCAGCCTGTCACTCGCCCGATCATAAAAGGTGCACATCCTTCTGGCTTTAACCGAGCTTTCATACGAAGCATTACCGACCATCAGTTCGTTATGGAATATACAATATGATTTGACTTATCCACAGCTCGATTGTATTTGTCGTGAAAACATTTGCTTTTTTCTATATTTGATTTCAAAATTTGCAATTTCCCTACTTTCCTGTTCTGTATATATATTATTTGACAATCCCCTACTTTTGTATTGGCGTATAGTTTTTCTGCCAAATCAACGTGTTCAACTATGTGAACATTTTGCGAACATAGAGGTGAGAGCAGGAGAGTCTAACGATAATACACTCTGCCGTCGACCCTGACATCAAGATACTCATCCGGTATGACATCTTCTTCGCTTAACTGACGATAACTTGCAATAAAAGCACCTGACTGTGTTCTAGGGTCTGCAGTCACGTCAAATTTGCCAACAAACGCTTCCCCTGCTAGCTTCACGTGCAGCTCATTTGCGATTGCAGGCAGTGCCATTGAATCTATCGTCAAATCAGCCGAATGCAATTGATAAACTACTGCGTCAATAAACTTAATCGTATCCTGAGGCAGGGCTTGGGCGCCATGTGCAATTTGCAGTCCCACCTGATCATTGATGATAAGCAACTCATCCAAGAGTCCGCTCGTTGCAGCAACTTCGGACATACTGAATCCATCTCTATCAAGCAAGTGTTTTGTGCCGTCCTCTACTTCCACGATTAGGTGAGGCTCTCTCGGTACAATATTTAAAATTGGCGTCCTGTCAATTAAGCCGAACCGAACTTCAGCAGCTAAAATTTCTGGGAAATTACTTTCGATATGTTCTGAGATGGAACCCGACTTTATTGTAAGCTTGTTTTTATTCAAAATACTGTCTCCTAACTGCTGCTGAAACGACGCAGCGTAGCTCGCTTCATTAAAGACGGTCGTCTCTTCTTGCTCAATAAATGTAGCGCCGTCCCACTGGACGACACGGACTTTCGCTGAGTCAACATCAAGACTTAACGCGTATAGAATGCTGCCGGCTATCACAATCATAGCGAGCGCAGAAGGTAACAGCCTCCACACCGAACGATTCGGTACGATGACCGCTGCATCAAAGCGCTTAGCCGGAGCTTGCTTAGCCCTTTTACCGCGCTGATTATGCAAAGCATCACGCCGCTCACTGACTCTTGGCTGCGCCCATGTATTGACACTTTTAGAAAAGGAGGAGTTTCCCGTTACGGTCCGTCGCCTGTTGTCCGCCACTTTTTTCTTTCCTAGCCTCATCAGGCATCACCAACCGTTGATGAAAGTGTTTTCTTTTTATTGTCGCCAAGTTGAAGCAGCTGGTCAGCTATTGTTTTGCTCGCTGAATCAGTCGCCAGCGCGTGAATGTTTTTTTCTAGCTTACTTCTTTTATCGTCATGCTCTAGCAAGTCTCTAATATTCTCATACAAGACATCACCAGAAGCTTCGAGAGAGGCTTGTTCAACAAGCCGAACCGCCTCGTTCCTTAAGAGGTACTGTGCATTCTCGAGCTGATGTCCTGCCGGAAGAAACGGGCTCGGGATAACGATGCATGCCTTAGCCTGAACCCCAAATTCTGCTAATGTATTTGCCCCTGCCCGCATAACGATTACGTCCGCTGCGCCGCTATACTTATAAAAATCGTCAAGAAGCTCCTTTCGAATTATACGTTCGGGGTGCTGTAACGTTATCTCCCCTGCTTTCCCCTTTCCGGTTTGATGGATGATGTATAAATTACTATATTTATTTAGGAGTTTATCGTAGAGCTCCTCAACCGCTTTGTTGATAACGATTGAACCGCTACTCCCCCCTGTTACCAGCAATAATTGTGCTTCTGCTGGTACGCTTATATCTTTACGGAACTTCTTCTTGGCTTCAGGGTCAACTTTTTTGTAATGTTTGCTGACAATCACACCAACTTGCCTTGTTCGGTCGGGCGGATATGGATATTGTTCGGCTGGAAACGCTGTCGCATGAAGGGTTACCCAGCGGCTGACTAGCTTGTTCGCTAAACCTGCGACCGCATCAGAATCATGCGTCACGATAGGTGTCCGGTATAATTTCGCAGCTAACCCCACAGGAACCCCTACAAATCCTCCTTTTAAAAATATGACATCGGGGCGAACTCTCCTCAATACAGATAATGCCTGGAAAAAACCCAAGGAAACATACAATACGTCACGCGTATTTAACAGTATCGTTTTTATATCAAGCAGTCGTCGAAGCCAAGATTCCCCATGATAGCGACGAAACTTTCCAGCAAAAATTTGAAAAGACTGGTCAATGTCATTAGCTTGCTTAAATAGCGATCCGAACGAACCGCCACGCTCCCCTACATAAACCACCTTCGCGCCAGGATCTTTTTGCTTTATATCATGGGCGACGGAAAGTATTGGAGTGATGTGACCGCCGGTGCCGCCGCCGCTGAGAAGTATCGTCACGGGTATATTCCTTCCTGGACAAATTATCGTGTATCCGCTGCTTCAGGCCTGATGACTGCTCGATTACCGAAAAGGTTGTGTATCGAGAGATATTAAATACCAGAGCAACTGCAGCCGTAACAAAGATTATACTCGTCCCGCCATAACTAATAAACGGCAGTGTAATCCCTTTTAGCGGGAACAGTCCTATCATGGCCATTATATTTATAAATGCTTGTGTGCTGAGCCAGGTTAATACGCCGACCGTTATCAGCCTGGTGTACATATTTGGAGCCCGTTCAATAATTTTGTGTAGGCGGGTAAAAAGCGCAATCAATAAACCGACTACAATCGTCACTCCAACAAAACCAAACATCTCAGCGAGGACAGCAAAAATAGAGTCGTTCGCGGCTTCTGGTAAATAGCCGTAGGCTTGTGCGCTTCTATCTATCCCTTTACCGAACAGTCCGCCGGAGCCAACCGCAATTAATGCCTGGCAGGCCTGGTACCCCTCCCCGAGACAGTCAGTTCCAGGGTTTAAAAATGTGGTCACACGATCTTGCCGGTATGGGCTGCCGACTATCAAAAATGCTCCTGCGAGCAACAGAAATGCTACACCGAGGCCCAGCCAACGCCATGAGATACCTGCAGCAAACAGCATCACGGCAACAATCCCAGCTACTACACCCATGGAGCCCAGATCACTCTGCATTACCGCCACAATAAAGCCAGCAGCAGCAAGCACCAGCGCGATCGGCTTAATCGTTTGATGGAAATTATCAACCGTACCCTCGTGGTAGCGTTTCGCTAAAAATCCCGCTAGCCATATAACTAACGTAAACTTAAGAAGCTCTACCGACTGAAAAGACAATCCGCCAATCTGCACCCATCGGGCTGCATTTGCCTCCCCAGTTCCGATAAACTGCGTTGCCAGTAATGCGATAACTGTTAGCGCGAGTAGCGGCTTGACCATCGATGACCAAAAACTCAACGGAATCTTCGAAACTACTACAAACGTGATTCCTGCCAAGCCGATTGCAAGCATCTGACGTTGCACGAAATGCGATTCTGTAAGCTGATCAGCTTGGGCCGCAAGCCCAGGGCTGATAGCATAAACGACAATCAATCCGATTATCAGTAAGACCAAGCAAATAATACTCAGCGTATAGTCAGGCTTATGCCGCCGATTCCCGTTACCCTGGCTGACTAACGGCGACCGTCTACGAGCAGGTCTATATGAAGGCATGCTAACCCCTAGAACACCCTGCCCAATAGATATGCAATCAATCCAAGCACAGCAGACACCTGGCCGAGTATCCAAAAGCGCATCGTCACTTTTGTTTCTGGCCACCCAAGCGCCTCAAAATGATGATGTATCGGAGAAGAGCGGAAGACCTTCTTTCCTTTGCGCAGCTTCTTTGAAGTGCGGTTTACTATAACCGACCCCGTTTCTGCAACATACACCAAGCCAATAATCGGCAACACAAACACCGTATCGGTTTGCATCGCGATAACACCCAGCGCAGTTCCAAGCGAAAAAGAGCCGATATCGCCCATGAAGAACCGTGCGGGATAAATATTAAACCATGTGTAGCTCAGTAATGCCCCAACAACACTCAGACAGAATCCAGCAAGCGCATATTGACCCTGGATGACACAAATTACCGTATATGCCGAAAAAGACGCTACAAGCAGCCCGCCAGCCAATCCATCTAAGCCATCGGTTATATTCACTGCATTAGCTGTCGCGATAACGACAAACCAAAACAGCAATATAATCCCCGCCCCTATCACCCACTCGCCTACGAACGGTAAGCTTATGCTCGTAACATCGAGCCGCGCAAAGAACCACCAGCCACCAACTAACGCAACGGCGCTATGGAGAAAGAACTTTATCTTCGCCTGCATACCGGCTATCAGCTTTTTCTTTCCGCGAATATTTATCCAGTCATCAACAAAACCGATAAGCCCTGAGCCGACCATAGCAGCAAGCGGCAGCCAGGTCTGACCCCTGTCAAGGTTAAGAAAAAGCGTAACGATGAGTACGCTCGTAACAAAAATAATTCCGGCCATCGTCGGGATATTGCGCTTGTGTTTACTGGCATGTAATTGCTTATAAACACTCGCTTCGCCGCCTGACCATGCTTCAGTTCGCTGCTGCTTCCACCATCTATAGCGAAAAGCGATATTCGTGTAAATCGGGGTTAGTATCATGCTGATTACAAATGCTAAGAACCCCAACAATAATGTCTGGAGAACTACATTTGTTTCGGCGATAATTTCTATTGTTTCGGTCATACAATCTATTCCTTAGTGTACCTTAATTCACCTTCGGCTGCACACCGTAAGAATCAATCAACGCTTCAACTAAATCAACAAAAACAGGTCCAGCTGCCGTTGAGCCCGCATAACCGCCTATTGATGGCTCATCAACACGTACAATAATTACATACGTTTCACTGTCGCCGCTAACATAACCCATAAACGTTCCGTTGTACCGATCGTCGTAGTAGCCACCCGTTTCTGGATTCGGGACCTGGGCGGTACCGGTTTTCCCGCCAATTGAGAAGCCGTCTCTTAGCCGCTCCATGCCATACGTACGATAGTTTTTTGCAAATGCCCGCTCCATGAGATCACGAAGGTCAGAGCTCACCCTCGATGATACAACACCCTCTTTCCTAACTATCGGCTCAGATGGCTCCATCTCCCCGTCACTATTGCTCAATGCGTCAACCAACCTCGGTTGATAATAAGTCCCGCCATTTATTACCGCCGCTAATGCAGAAACTGCTTGCAGCGGCGTTGCTGTCATGCCCTGGCCGAATGCAGTGTTAGCGTACTGAATATTAAGACCAAAGCCTTCTGTCGGCGACGGTATTGATCCTGCTGCCTCATACCCCTGCTCGACCCCAGTCGGATCTTCAAAAAAGAAGTGCTCGGTCATATATTGGTGCCAAACAACACGAGCTCTTTCATTTACTTCGCCATCTCCCATCTGCTTCAAGAGCCAAGTTGCACCAGTATTTAGTGATAATTGCAGAATGTCTTCCATTGACCTTGTGCCGACGCCGCTTGACTCTTCCACGTTGTAAACCGTAGCGCCGTCAATCGTAAATTGATCCGGATCATGATACGTCGTACTCTTGCTGACGACACCTTGATCAAGCGCTGCGGCCATTGTCAACGGCTTCATTATTGACCCAATCTCAAGCGGAGAGGCGATCAGGTTATTCTGAAACACCTCGACCTCATCTGCCGATACGTCAAAAAATTTTCCCGGTTCGAATGTCGGGTAATTCGCCATTGCTTTAATCTGCCCTGTATCGGCATTCATAATCAAAGCGCCCCCAGAGTCAGACCGCGCGTGCTCCAGCCCTGCCTCTAGAATATCTTCGAGCTGCTTCTGTAGACTCACATCTATCGTCAAGCGTACCCGCTTCCCTGCCTGCGGCTCTATCAGTGTATTGTCGCGGTTTGCTGCTAGCGGTATTCCTCGAGCATCAGTAATCGCTCGAAGCTGACCTGGCGTTCCTTGCAGTACGTCATCAAGCGCCTGCTCAATACCGTACTTACCTTCGCCGTCATCATTAACAAAACCGAGAATATGTGCCGCTAACTCCCCTTGTGGGTACGTCCGATACGGCTCCTCACGAATTCCTACCCCAGGCAACTCTAGCGCCTCGATTCGCTCAGCGATTGGTTTAGTCAGCTTCTTTCTTAGCACCTGATACCTGCTATCTGCCTCCATGCTCTCCATGACATCGTCGCGCTCAAGCGTCGGTATAACCTCCAAAACGGCATCTGCTGTTTGTTCAGCCGATTCTATATTTAGCGGATCAACAAAGAGCGTAAACTTCGGCTCGTTTAATACAATTGGAACGACCGCATCGCCATTGTGTGCCTCTATAACTCCCCGAGATGCAGGAATCTCATATTCCCGAAATTGGCCGACCAGCGCAGCAGTTTTATAATAATCGTGCTGTATAACCTGAAGATAAAACACCCGTACGAGCACCACACTTGATAACAACAAAATCAGCACGTACCAAAGTCGTGTACGTGTGAGAATATTGGGGGTATATTTTTGATGCTGCATACGGCTCTATCTATTCATCGTGAGGCTTTCTATATGGTAGTGGGTACAAACCGCCAATGCTAGGTTTATTCAACAACTGCCTGAGGCTGAGTAGAAACCAGGCCTTGGGCAACTCCGCTGTCCTTGATGCGGTCAACCGATTGCAATCGTGCTGCGTTTAACTCTAGTTCGGCATGTTCTGCCTGGAGCGATGAATGGCGAGACTGCAAATCGTCAATATGAAACCCGTACGCATTCGTCTTCGTGATCTGCGATAAATACAAAAGTCCGAGCAAACATGCCAAAACTACTAGAATAATTGTATTACTGACGGGCCCAATCGTTCGCGCCTGCCGTAGATGTGACGTAACATTTTTGTTTCTGCCCATCGCGCGGGAGCGTCCAACAGCAAGTGTGCTTGAATATGTCATATATTTTCTTCGCCTGTTTTTCTTTTTGTTTTTTTAAGGGAGCTTGGCGCTAAAAAGGAAACAGTAAAAAGCGCCAAGACACCCTGTGTGCCTACTACATTACGCGTACGCGTACTTTGTAAGCTCGGGAGAGGTTTTTGACCTGAATAGGCATCCTCGCCCCCTTTCTTTTGAAGACCACCTTTTACTGGTCTTCTGGTTGGTTTTTGGTGTTTATTTTCGCTGCGGCCCGGAGTTTTGCACTCCTGGAACGCGGATTAAAAACTAATTCTTCATGGCGAGCGGTCTTTGGTTTTTTGGTCAGTACTGTAAGCTCCGCATCATACCGATTGCCGCCTCTGGCTGCAAACGCCTTCTTCACAAGCCTATCTTCTAGGCTATGAAAACTGATGACTGCAATTCTACCGCCTGGTGAAAGTAATTCCAGCCAAATTGGTAGCGCCTTTTTTAGAAGGCTCAGCTCATCGTTCACTTCTATGCGGATTGCCTGGAACGTTCGGGTTGCTGGATGCCGTTTACTCCTCTTCCAGACAGACTGCGCAATGTCTGCGAGCTGCTTGGTAGTGGTAACGGGTCGGTCCGCAATAATACGCTTGGCAATTTGTCTTGCCTTTGGTTCTTCGCCATATTCCCTGAGCAGTCTCGTTAATTCTGCTTCGCCGTAGGTGTTCAGAACTACTTCTGCTGTCAGTTTTTGGCGTTGATCCATACGCATATCAAGCGGCTCATCCACTTGAACGCTAAAACCACGACTCGCCTTGTCAAGGTGCGGTGACGATACACCAAGGTCAGCCAATATACAGTCGAATGTTTTACCGGCTTTCTGCAGTTGCTCTGCTGCCGCCAGAAAATCGTTATGCAGTAAGCTCACTGGCTTGCCTGCAAATTTCTCCTGTAAATATTCTATCGCCTCTTCGTCGCGATCGACTAGTACTGCCGAATCATACGCTTTAGAACGATGAAGTACTTCACTAGCATGTCCGCCGTAACCTGCCGTTAAGTCAAGATATGAATCTCCCGCTTTTGGTTCAAGGTACTGCAGAACTTCGCCTAAAAGTACTGGCTGATGCCTGTTTGTTGTTTTGTTTTTGTTTTGGTGCATTTTGTTTTTGTTTTTTACAAAGTCACCTATCCAGCAGTCAACTTTTTGTTTTTTATACGTTTTTGTTTTTGTGTAGGCTCATCCGAGAAGGCCGTATGTGCAGGTAGTTACTAATGTAAGATTTTAAAAATCCTGTAATACCCTACTTCCTTACTCTTCCGAACCCAAGTTTTGAGAGACTTATGTGTGAGGTGGAGTTTTGGGAGGTGTTTTAGTGTAAAGATCAAAGGTTTTTCGTGTGGTTACCTTCGTCCACATGTTGACTGCCAGATAGCTAACTTCGAGTCGTTTTGTTATCTATCTGTTTGTTATTGTTAAAGAACAGCTATCAAAAGCTATTTCCGGATTAGGTCAGCGTTATGCTGCAACCAGTCGCCAATAACGGCCGACCCTGATAGCAACCAGTGACTTATCTATACCTGCATAATCGAGCAAATGCTTCTCAATCGCGACACGACCCTGCTTCTGGTCCAGAGAGGCTTCCGTCTTGCCGGTTCGAAACTGCACGTTCAGATCAGCAATCCGCTCATCAAGAATGTCTCCTTGGAGCTTTGCTTCGACCTGCTCGTCCCATACCGATTTTGGATACAGGTGCAAGTATTTCCGAAATCCACGAGTGACAACTACCCCAGATGTAAACTCGTCTCGAAGCTCAACCGGTATGGTTAACCGCCGCTTGTCATCTAGTTTACGTTCAAAGTAGTCTATCGTGGCCATAGTTGATAGGTTTTTAAAATTACAGTGGTTTTTATTTTTTGTCGGTGGTAAGCTGTTTTGCCTTACCCACGATTACCCACTAACCCCAGCATACTACCCACCTCCACCCACATGCAAGCCTTTTTCTTATTTTTTCTCTTAAAGTTGCTTAGTTTTCCACAGAATTTTTGCGATAGAAAAAACCACCACTAGATGTGGTGGATAAGTAAAAGCCCAGACGCTATTGTCTCTACATTAACCTGTCAAGAGATGCCCACCTCACAACTTGTCATCAAGTCGCTTACTTAATCTGCCGTAGGCGCGTGAGCGGTGTTCGGAAGCTCTGCCATATCCATCGGTAAAAAGCCCCCTGTTATGCCTTCGCCATAAAAGGCATTGTTGAATGCCAGCACGTCGGCAAACGGCAGAGATAAATCAGTCGAGGCGGCCAGATTTGATGCTTCAGAACCCGTAGCCGTTACCATATCTGCACTTACTGAGATAGAATCAACAGAGATTTGGCTTACTGATTCATCGGTATTCGCAAAATATGCGGTAGGCAGCCCAGATTCTTCCGAGACATCTACCGGAGTCCATACGAGCTCTCCTAGGGCGAACTTTGCTATATCAGCGTCGTTTGTTGCCTGCTCTTCTTCCCCGGCGTCCACTTCTTCGGCCTCGTCTGCCGCTTCTGGACTATTATTCTCAGGCCGTACGCCTAACCACGTCTTTCCCCCTTCGCCGTTAATCGTAAGAACAGTCTCTGCACTACGAACCTGGTCCGCATCAAGCGTTTCGACAACATTGCTATTTCGGACAAGCCCGCCAAGCCGACGATCAATCACCTCGTGCGGCGCATCGTAAAATGTTGCGCCTTCGGTAAGTATTACGTTTCGATCAAACACTTCGACCCCATCTGGTTCACCGAAGCTCTCCAGTACACCTGCCTCTATTCGGTCTGACAGTTGTGCGACATCAACTTTACTGTTATGGCTCGCGTCAAAATAGCTCTTCACCCCAAATCCAACCGCTCCGAGTGCAACGGTACCAATTAATAGATTCCTCGCCTTCGTGTTGTGGCGCAATCTCTCAAAAAAACTATTTTCCGTAGCCTGGCCATTATCTTCAATTTCAGGACTCCGCGATTCAAACGACATAAATAACCTCTCAATTATCTTGCTAATATAGCTTACTATAAGATAAACCATACTCTCAATTTGTAATTGTGTCAATAGTCTTGCAATAGTGCTAATAGAAAGATGCGATTGGCTGCATTCATTAGATGGCTTGAATCAAGTCAACTATGTATCCGTGCGCTATTCGGCCGAGGATTTCATTTCTTCTAATACTTTCTGTGGTGGAAGCTCAATAACCTGGCCAGGCATAAATACACCGTTCTCTCCGGCCTGTTCTTTTATCCCGTTAACGAGATGCCGGACATCAGCATCTTCTCCTAAGATACCGCGAGCAATCGTCCATGGGTTTTCACCGGCCTTAACAGTGTGGTGTGTATTATCCTCATTGC
Organism: Candidatus Saccharimonadota bacterium; assembly: GCA_050486305.1. Classification (GTDB taxonomy): domain Bacteria; phylum Patescibacteriota; class Saccharimonadia; order Saccharimonadales; family SLHW01; genus SLHW01. Next base: position 155,023 of record JBJHDA010000001.1, on the reverse strand, counting down.
CAAACTCGATTGGATGCGACTCAAGCTGTCGAACATGACTTACGAACTCTCCACCTGCTTTGTAGACTCCGAACAATGCAAGACCAGTCATTGCTGTCGCAGCGACACGTCTTAACCTGCCAGTCGGGTGCTTTGTTTCCGGATTATATTGCGGTTTATGTGATTCATTCATTGGCATATATATTAGCATAAGATTACTTTTATGTCAATATTATGGCCTTCTACGATATGAGCTTTGAAAGCTGTTGGGCAATCGCCTCTGCATCGTGACGTATGTACGACCGCTTGATTCGCGTGTCGTTTTTGCTCCGCTCTATTGTGCCTTTTTGCAAGAAGTGTCCGCCGACTGCTGTAAAACGGGCTTTCTCGAGACGATTTGCATCAATAATAACAGGATACTCATCGTCAAGCGCATACCGCTTCATCAAGTAATCGGTCGGCTGATCAGTATTATAGAGCACGGTATCGATCCGCTTGCCTGCTAAGAACCGTTCCAATTCTTGCACATATTCCACAACAGTGAAATCATTCGTGTGGTTTGGCTTGTTAACGAGGTTGGCTACGTACACCAGCGGTGCCGTACTTTGCTTCAGAGTCTCAGCCACGCCATCAATAATAAGAGATGGAATAAGCGAGCAGTACAAATTGCCTGGTGCGATAACCACGAGCTCTGCCTCTATAAGCGCCTTTTTTGCCGCTGGCGTTATCCGTGCAGGCGGCTCAATCCAGAATTCCGGCCGACATTTTGGCGGTATCGTCGTGTTTGAAATTGCAGATTCACCCCTAACAACGGTATCGTCTGCCTTCATTATAAGCTGGCAATTATCCGTCGTAAGCGGAAGAACCTTACCAGATATATTAAGCACGTCTCCTGCCATAGATACCGCTTCATCAAAACTATCAGTCATTCGCTCCACTGCGCTCAAAAATATATTCCCAAATGAATGCCCTGCGAACGTCCCCTGTGCAAAACGGAAATTAAACAGTCGTCGCATGACATCTGGCGCATCGCTTAGCGCCACTAAGCATTGCCGCACATCGCCAGGCGGAAGTACGCCGAGCTCATCACGAAGTACGCCGGTCGACCCGCCATCATCCACCATATTTACAAGCGCGGTAATGTCAGAAAAATACTTTTTTAGGCCAGAAAGAAGCTCAAAACTACCAGTGCCACCGCCAATCACTACAACACGTTTACTAGATTTTTTGTTCGCCATACGTAACCAGCACTATAACAACCACTACGCACCGCTTGGCAAGCATTATATTTTTAATCGTATCTTCGGCCGTTATTTATACTTGCTAGGATATATTTTTTATTCGCTCGGCGTACCATTTGGCACTCGGGCGGATCTTACGCTTCATGCCATTTTTACGGTCAACCTCAACCAGCCCAAACTTCGGCCACCAGCCATACTTCCATTCAAAGTTATCCAATAGGCTCCAATGAAGGTAGCCGTGTAAATCAACGCCTTGGCTCAGGGCCCGCTCCATTGCAACGATCGTCTCTTCCAGCCACCAGCGGCGATATTGGTCCTCACTATCGGCCACTCCATTCTCTGTCACAATAATCGGCTTCTTGTAGTGGGACCAGACTCGTAGCAAGATTGGATAAAGCCCTTCCGGCTCCATATACCAGCCAAGATCGCTAACCGGCACACTTGGATTGTTCCGCTTTATCATGCCAGTGTAATAATCGGTAAAATAGTAGTTAAATCCAACATAATCCTGATAATTCCTGACCCTGTTCAAAAACCACCAATTCCAAAAGTAGCGCATCCATTTCGTCGAAAACTGATCAAGCATGTTGTGCGGATGCTTCGCTTGGATATTTGCGAGCTGAGCAGCCAGCCCGATCTGCAGTGCAGGTTTTACGTTTTTCAATATTTTATAGGCTCGCCGGTGCGCTCGTGTCAGATTCCAATAGACCCGAAGAAAAGAAATGATGCTCTTTTTTTGTGGCGGCCACTCCCCTGTCAAATAGCTAAAACTAGCGTAGACGTTCGGCTCGTTCAGCGTAATGATATATGTTACGTCATCGAGAAGCTCCTCGGATACCTTCCGTACAAACCGATCAAAATACGCCAAATTTTTGTGCTTCTCAAACCCGCCCTTTTCAGCAAACCAAGTAGGCACCGTCCAATGCCATAAGTTTAAAAACGGCTCGATATTACGCTTCCGCAACTCTTTTATGTAGGTTCTGTAGTGTTCAAACGCTGCCGCGTTCCACTTTCCCTCTTCCGGCTCAAGCCGCGACCATTCCACGCCGAAGCGGAACGAGTTCAGGTTTAGCTCTTTTAAGATATCAAAATCTTGTTTATAGCGGCTGTAGTGTTCTACGCCTCTGCCGGAAACGTAATTTTCCGGAGTCTGGGCGTCGTTTCGTATAGATCGCCAGTCAGGCAAATCGGCGAGTCTTGTGTGTGCGAGCTGCGCAAATTCACTCGCATTCGCTAACTCCCACTCTGACCATTGGTTTGTATTGCCGCCTTCCACCTGATAGCTCGCTGTGCTCGCTCCCCAAAAAAACTGCTCAGGAAATATATCTAGGTTTCTGTCTTCTTTCATTGCTTGCCAGTATAGCAGTTAACGTCTATTTTTTCGGTTTGCCCTTTTGTGTCCTGCCACTCCCCTTGCGTCGAGAGCGTTTATCGCGGTAAGCGAGCTTATCCCTCATCTTATCTAACGTCACCACATAAGAATCAAATGCATTAAACAGCCCGGAATAATGCTGGTTCGGGGTGAGAATGTGGAGCAACTTGCCGTTTTGCTCCAGATGCTCAACCAACGTATAAAAATCACCATCACCGGAAACAATAATCGCCTTGCCGTAATTTGGCATTTCCTTCATTGCCCATAGCACCAAATCGGCATCGATATTACCCTTAATGTGTTTTTCGCTCTCCTCGCCCGCCTTATCCTTTTTTTCGCCGTTTTTTTCTGCTGCGCTTGGATCCATATCCGGTTGCGGCTTCGTCATATCGTACGTCGGCTTCAATACAATCTGAAAGCCCGCCTCATGCAGCTGCATATACAAATCCTCGTATTCCGGCATATACCCAATAAACATGAATGCATTGGTAACCCCATACGTGTCTTTTAGGAATACCCTGAACTTCTTCCAGTCAAGCTTCCAGCCAAGCCGCTGTATACCAAGGTTCAAGTTTTGGCTATCTATAAAAGCGTAAGTCGGTAGTTTTTTTTGCTTCTTCTGCTTCTTCCATTTCGGTGTAATAGTTACTTTTGGCATACGGCTATCATACCATCTCTTCTCACGCCTGGTGAGTCAGCCACAAAAGCGGGAGCAGAAAATACGGCGATTCCCTTGTTTGCTGCTCCGCGTAGCTACTGTTTTTTACTTGTGATAATTTTGGCATTGACAATTGTTAAACATAGGCGTATTACTAGGGGTAAGTAGTTAAAACTACGTAATGAAACAAATCATAAATACAGACCAAAATAAAATGGTTTGCCCCCAAACAACAAACATAAAGGAGGCCCTGCTCAGCTGAGCGGGTTTTTTTATTATGGCGCCAATAGATCTACAAGCTGAAACACTACCAAGAGATGTATTCTTAACCGAATGCGCCGATCCTTCAGCCAGCCAGCGACAGCATGATTTAGTGGCAGATAAGCCATATACAGGTGGATGCGAGACGGAAATGAACGGAAATATCGCAGACGATCGCCAGCTTATGGGGCTGCTTGAAGACAGGTATGCGATTGAAGCCATTGAATACGGTGACCCGGAATCACGCCAAGGAGGGCTGCAATCGCTTGCGATAAAAGCCATGCGCGAACTCGGCTTGCCTGCTTGCCTTGGCAAATTTATCGACCTTGAAAACGACAGGATCGTACGCCGCGCAATCAAGTCAGAGCTAACTCGTCGGGATGCCCTCGGGCAGCTAGACAGCTATGCGCATCAGGATTTAAACGCCTGGGATACTTCCCTGCAAAAAATTGAGCCCCTCGTTAGAATGCAGCTCACGCCAGAGGACGCAGCTCAGCTCGATCACGAGATGTCAGTCTGGTCAGAAGAGATGGAACACAAAGCTGCTCGTGTCGCGAGTGGCCTTCAGCGCTTACGAAGATAATCAACTTACTACAGCGTCTTCGCCAAAATGCTTTTTTAGTCGTGCCCGTATTGAGCCGGGGTGCCGCCCAAATTCTTTCGTCAGTTTGTCAACGCTCAGCGTCTTTTTGCCCGAAAACAACTTCACGAGCTTTTCGTCATCCTCAGGCTTCCACGGCCGGAAGGCATTGGGGTATTCTCGGCGCATTTTCGCCACCTTTTCTTGCCATGGTCCAGTGTCTCGTTTTTTTGTCCTCGCTGCCGCTTTTCTGGCTTCCCCCTTCTCTCGCAAGTGCGCTAGGTGCTTTGCGTCTTGAGTAGATTTATTGCGCAGCTGCTCGTCAATCAAAAGCGCCTCCGGACTTACCTTCAACGCCATATTATTTATTCCCGCAAGGCTCAACGTACGTAAATTACGCACCCGAGATAATGCTACATAGCCCATCCCTTCCACGAACGCCCGCCGCAGATCTACCCGCGCTGCGTCCAGTGTCATACCTTGGCTTTTGTGTACCGTAATCGCCCACGCTAAGCGGAGCGGCACTTGTGTTAAGCCAGCCCGCTTTCTAGTTCCGTCACGCATCTCCCACGTTTCTGGCTCTACGACTACACTGCGTCCGCTCTTTAACTCAACGACTGGATAGCCGCTCTCTGTATCAAACCCAGTCACCACGCCCAACGACCCGTTAACATACCGTTTTTCCTGATTATTCTTTAGGCACATGACGAGCGCCCCTTTCTTTAACTCCAGTGTCTCCGGAGCCAGACAGGAGCGCTTTAGCGATTCAACATATTGCCGCCCGCCCGTCGTCTCCATAGCAAATGTATGTACAGGCTCATCAATCTCGGCAAGCTTCTTAACGTTTATCGCGTCAACATCAACATTCGTCACGTGCAATTCAGTAATGTTCTCTTCAGTTTCATCAAACTCTTGTCGTGCCAATAACTGTTCTGCGTGGTGTCGGCGGACATCATTGTTCCGCATCGCTTCAAGTATTTCTAGATAGGCTTCATCATCCTGACGATACTGTTCATTCAGGTAGCACACCACCGGGTCGAGCTCACTCCAGCACTGAGCCGTCACGACAAAAGAGCTTGGCAGCTCACCGCTACGGCTGATTGGCGGCAGCTGAAAAAAGTCACCGCACAAAACAACTTGCAGCCCTCCGAACGGCTCATCGGGGTTTTCGCGAACGATTCTTGCCACCTGATCAACCATATCCAGTCGATAGTCATGCAGCATAGATATCTCATCAATGATAAGAACATCGGTTTTATTTATCATATCGCGCCGAGTTTTCGACATATTGCCCAAGATAGCGTCCGTTAGCTCATCGGCAATGCCGATACCGCTCCACGAGTGAATAGTCGTTCCGCCTAAATGCGAAGCCGCCAAACCGGTTGTCGCCGTTACGGAAACCACCTTCCCTTCTCGCTTCGCTTCACTGATGAATGTACGCAGGGCATGTGTTTTACCAGAGCCAGCCGGACCGGTCAGCAGTACATGCTGACCGTCTAATAAAATTTCAATCGCTAACGCCTGATCCATTCACCCCATTGTATAGGCTTGGCCGGATTGTTTCATCACGCTTTTTATAAAATCTTGCTCTTACTTTATTTCATGCGGATCCGAGGTTACCCGGTCTCCGCTGCTCAGTGTGTTCAATTCGTGCATCTCATCTCCAGACAGCTCAAAATCAAATACATCAATGTCTTCTATCATTTTTTCGATGGTTGACGCCTTAGGAAGCGCCACGGTCTCGTGCTGTATTGCCCACCGCACCAATATCTGCGCCGGTGTTTTTTTGTGGTGCTCGGCGATTGCCATAACTTTACTGTTATCAAGCGCCATGCCTTGAGCGAGCGGGCTATATGCTTCTACTAAAATATCGTTTTCCGTGCAGTATTCCAGGATATCTTTTTGCTCCTCATAAACCAGCGGGTGCAGCTCTATTTGGTTTACCTCGGGCATCTCCTCAGCTACCCCACGGAGCTCTTCTATATGCTCTGGGGTAAAATTCGATACGCCTATGTGCCTTACAAGTCCGTCCTGCTTCAGTGTGTTTAAAGCCCGCCAAGCTTCAACGCGTTCCGGGCGCGTCGGCCAGTGAATAAGATATAAGTCGATATACTCCAGCTCCAATCGCTCCAGTGACGCCTGGCAAGCGATTATCGCACTATCATATCCGAGATCCCTGGTCCAGAGTTTCGTCGTCACGAACACGTCCTCTCTGTCAACATCAGACACGTTTACTGCCTGCCCAACGCTCTGTTCGTTTCCGTACTGTGCTGCCGTATCAATAAGCCGATAGCCGGCCTTCAGAGCGTGCAGTGTAGCCTCATACGCTTGCGGACCGTCAGCTAGCTTCCATGTTCCAAACCCTATGGCCGGTATTTCACTGCCATCACGAAGCGAATAGTGTTTCATGCTGCCGTCTTGCATGGTCAAGAAGTATAGCCGCACCACCACAACCACGCTGTTGGATTTTTGGCAGCAATTCTACTCACCAGAGTGAATTTTATTGCAATGCTTGATTTTTCTATATTTTTATAGCATAGTACAACGTAATTTAGGATAGTGTCATGAGTTTACCTGTAAAAAATGGCGAAATGCCCTTAGTTGAGGTTGTTGACCAGCTTCTAGCTCCTATAGGCGAGGATAGCGATCCACGACTAGTAGATGCAGAGCTTGCTTGTTTCGATGGCGAACTCTACAAAAAGGCAGAAGAGCGACTCGTTCATATCATCGGAAGAGTCGGCGTCACATACTTTCCAGCATGCTCTATCGTACTAGAAAGATTTGCTGAAGAATACGCAGCCCAAAAAGCCTCGTCCCCTTCCCGCGCACAAAATCTAGAGGACATCTACGGGCTCGGCAGTAAAATTGGACTAACAAAAACAGCATTGTCAACACCAGACCACATGTGGGAAGAAGCCCGTAGTGACTTCGTTTTATCTTTCGCTACGAATTTGGCTTACGATGAAATGCCAGACGAAGAAGTGCGATATGACCCAATTGAACAGCACATTTTAAACGATCTGGCCGACCGGCTGACAGCACAGATAGATGACCCACGACACCACAACGAAGCAGTTCATATTGGGTACCGCAATGCGATAGCCCTCGGTCACATGGCAACCGAAATGCTCGTTAACGCACAATAGGGCTATTCCCTCGCGTGACGTTAACGTAATGCCTGCGAAATAGTACGTAACGCTATTTACTGAATATACGCCGCAGCCAGGAAAGACGGATAACTTGCAGTACCACGTTGCCACCCGAATCTCGGACAATAGACAGCTGGACCTTATCGCCAGCCTGTATCCCATGAAAGCGGGCCTCACGAGCCGGAATGGTTACGCCGATACTAGAGCCGACATGAATGACTTTTTGTAATGACTTTGATTCCATAACTTCCATTATAACATTATTATAATAATATTATAATTTTATTATAATAATTATTATATTTTCCTCTTCTGTTTCATTTATATTAAGCGTGGCTCAACAGTTAATCTTTTACCCTTCTGTTCTTTGTAATCATAGTGTTGCTTACGTTAATTAACGTTAAATCGTATTCTTTTCTACTGCTGCAGTGGTATTATAGAACTATAAAACAGGGTACGTAGCATGCAGAATAAACCAACAGAAGATGAAATATACGGAAAACCGCTCGACTTACCCGATGACGACAAGTATCGCCCCCCTTCTCCGCATAACAAGCGTAATTTTACCAAACCGGTTCTTATTATCCTTGCGCTATTTGCGCTTGGAGGAATTGGCTACGGTGGCTGGTTATTCTTTACTAGTAGCGATACCCCAGATGAAACAGCTCAAGAACAAACAAATAACGAAGAAGATATCCCGGAAAATGATCTGGTAGCAGCCGGAGCAGATATAACCTCAACGTTCGAGCTTGAGACCGAACGAACCACAAGACCTCGTCTGGAAATTACCTACCCTGACACCTGGTCACTATTTGAACAAGACGACGCTGTAGTACTTGAATCGCCAGCATTTAGCTACACAACCCGTACCGGCCAGGAGGTAGACGACGGCTCGTTTAAACTATACTTCCGGCAAGGCGCCCGTGAAGTCGACAGTAGCTATATAGGAAGAGGCGTTGCAGCGTTAGCATCGCAAACAATTACCTACAGCGATCCAGCGCTTGGTCAACGTGAAGACACGAATCTGCAATACTTTGGGCTCGATACCAGTGATCACATCGCTTTCTTTCTGATTGCTGGTAACTTCCAGCTCTCGCCTGGCGATACGCTTGGTCCGGACTATGGCCGTGAAGCTGACGCCTATATTATTGCTGGTGGCTATACGTCACCAGAACTCGAGGATGACCTGCAGATGCACCCGGTTTCTGCAGAATACTTTCGATCGACCAACGCCTTTGAACAAGCGCTCGATATTATAAAAACACTTCGAATCTTATAGGTTCGCAGCGCGGAAGCTGTTCTCTTTATCCTGCTGCTCTAGGTCATGCAGGCTGCAAACCGCTGTCAGCTCTTCGAATAGCTGAAGATAATCGTACGGTGTCATGTTTTCAGTGCGTTCAGACGGCCGGAACAAACCGTTTGCTGTTATCTCTGGATAAAACCGCCGAATTGTGGCGAATGCCACGCCGGTAGGGTAAATATCAAGCTGGTAACGGTTCGCCTGCCAATACTGCCCGTCTTCGGCTAATGTCGAGTATCGGCGGGCTATCTCGATATCATATAGCTCAGCGCTGTAAGGTGTAGACTTGCTCTTATGAGCAAGCCAAACCTGGAGTTCTTGCCTAGAGGCACCCTCAACTGATGTAAACATAAAGGCCCGTTGTGACACCCCGCTCTCTTCATCGGTATGATACCGATACAGCTCGCTGGTTATATCATCCGTCGCAAACAGCACCTCATCTATAACAGCTGCTACTATCTCGGCTGATTGACTGTCCCTGGCCTCAGCATTGCAGTAAATCAACCGATTTTCGAACTCACAAGAGTCATGTTCACATCTTTCAATCATATTGTTTGTATTGTACTATGTACACAGGATTACTCTTTGTCAATATTATGATATTAGTAATTATAATCTGATACCGTAAGTTTAACAGATGAAGGAAAAGACATGGCTGAAAATATAGCACCATTTCCAGAGCCGGAATACGCGAAACTCGAGACCCAGCACGTAAAGCAGGCCGTAGATCTACTCGTTTACAGTGATAAGTCTTTCATAGTCAACATTGGCAGAGAAATTTTACAGTCAAGCACAGTGCTACTGCCCTCTCATTTTCATCGCATGGCACTACGCATGGAGTCCCCCGCACAAGAGCGCTCATTTAAGCGCGGCGCTTGTCTTGGGCTTGCCTTCGTGGCCTTAAAGTCATCAGAAGTCGCTATAGATGAAGAGATGTTTTACGGGCATTACGATGCCCTTCATGATTATCGCAAAGGTGAAGGCGAAGAAACGATCGCAGCAGCAGCAATGCGGTTAGGCAATGCTATGCTCAAGCATGACCCGGAAATGTCTACCTGCGCTTCATACGCCGTGTTCGTTCACCCAGGAGATAGGTTTGACCCCCAAGCTATGCAAGCCGGCGTTGGCTATGCCGAAGCGCTCGCTGAACAAGCGCTTAACCCAGGAGCAATAGCAGCGAGAAAAATCAGCATCGCCTCGCTTAACGAGCAGTACGGCGAGGAACTTGCCGGCATTTTTGACGGTATAGACGAGTAGCCTTAGGAAACTAACTTGCTGAGGGCAACGGGCGGAACATGACTTCGTCATTAACGGCTATCACCCCTGGCTTGACCACCATAGCAACAAAGCCTCGCCTCCCTTCTGCCGCCTGGACAAATCGCTGGGCGAGGCCATCCACGCGCTTTGGATAGTGAGCTTCGATTTTTTTGCCAGGATGAATACAGGGCGAATTGTAACGAGTAACCATTAGAGCGGCGGCAGAAAATTTGTTCGTGTCCGGGCAATATGGGCCAACATCAGTTGCGTTTGGCGTATCATAGAACTCAGGAATTTGTTCGCTGCCACGAAAATTATCAAACAAAATATTCGCACCAATGCACTGAGCAAGAAATGTTCGCCGGCTTACGCCGTATCGCTCCTCGATTCCCCCGCTATCCAGCTCGAGTGAATCTGCAATAACATCCAAGCTGCCACTATCGATAACTGATACCGTCTGACGATTAAGCACCTCATCCTGGCCTTTTTGGTACGGCTTTATCCGCACGTCAGCCACCATTGTCCGGCCGCGATGACGCTGGTCGCCCGCTATGCCATCCAGATCAAACGTTAGTGATTCCCGTGGCTCAGAGTAAAAATCATCGGCTCGCTCGGCTAAAAATACGCTCTCTACCCGTGCTGTAGCAAAATCACTCATATATGTAAAAGTATATCGCAGTTAGGCATCTGTTATTAGCTTGTCGACTGCGCCGGATTGCTCGTAGATAAAGTCTATTAGTGCTTCTGGGGTGTGGAGTGGCACATACTCGAATGGAACATCCACTGCATGCACCTCTTCTGGCAGCGGCGGATACTCAAGCTCTAAGTTGGCCTCATGTGCTGGTGCACCGTACCACTCTGCCTCCCCAGCGCTTTGCACAAGTGTTAGATAAAATTGCTTTACTGCTATCCGTCCGTCCTGGCCTCCACGCCGATAGCAATAACGTGAGTAACGAACACCTTTTTCAAGAAATAGTAACTCGTACTCACTACCTAACTCATTAATGACATCAAGTAGTCTGGCGTTTCGCTCATCTTGCGGTGTCTCTGGATTAGCGGCCATGCCCTCCAGTCTGAGAGCGTCATGTGATGACTGAACACCGTTCACCCGATATAGCATGCCCAACAAACTAGCGTTCATGCTCTTTTTTTCACCTATCAGGCGGGATGGAGCAACTTCCGGATTGTCCTGATCCTGATACTTTCTGCGTTCCACTCCGTTATGCTCCCTTCATTCTTTTGGTCTCTAAAATATACCCTACACTGTATAAAAACCAAACCATAAGTGGCCGCTTTATGCAGTTGCTAGTTGTAGAGATTCTGTCTCGCGTAGCATTTGATCGTACATTTCCTGAAAATGATCTCGCAAATACAGGCCTGCCATCAGGACGGCTTGCTTGTGTCTCGAATCGTAAATCTCTAGCTTGTCAATCGGTGCTAAATAATTATCCTCAGTGAAATATACTTCTCTTTCCAGCGCGTCATTCATCTTATCGTCATAGAACATGACGGTTACCAATCTGTCAGTAGCCGTGACCCCCAGCAGGCGAACCGTATTACGGGCTGCCTGCCGCTCAGTGCTGTCTAGTTTCGCCATGAGCGTGTAGAGCTCCCCGGTTTCGATATCATCAAAACCAAGACGGTCTGGCTCGTGCCGACGGTATTCTTCGATGCTACAAAATGCGAGAGGCTCTAAAAATGCCATGCCATATATTTTACTATGATTGCTACGGACAAGCATAAGCCTGTCGTTGCAGCTGACGCCAGATTAAGATGAGCTAGAGCAAGGCGTAATAAGCCGCGAGTAACAGGAGTTGCAAAGCACTAAAAATACTGAGTATCGAAAGCGCCAGAAATACCTTAAAGAGCGCTGGCCTTGTCTGCACTGCCCGCTCCCACGGATACAGCATAAACAAAAATATTGCCGCCATCACCGCAGCGAACACATACGACACCTGGCTGGTCACGGCGATGTCATCCCTTAGCGCATAGCCCGCGTAAGCGAAGAACGCTGCACCACTAAATACGATAACGATTGATACGTAGCGGGCGTATTTTACTATTTTGCTAAATCTTTGAGGTGGCAAATCATTTGCCGGCGTGTTTTCTTCTTTCATACGGTTAACTGTACCAGAAGTTTATGCGGTTAGCGAAAGCTGGGCGAGTTACTCCTTACTGCTATCACCGCGTTTGTTTAATTCGCGGCGCCACCCAATCGCCGAAACACCCAAAAATCCCGAGCCGACAAAGCTGGTTAGTGCGATTACGGCATCAGTACTCGTCTCGAACCCAAATCCGAATCTGCCGGTAGCACATAACACAAAGTTATCCTCGTTCGCCTCGCTAACAAACTCTTCGCAGTCAGGCCTGAACTGCGCACTATCAGACACTACCAGTACCGAAGTAGAAATCGCAAACGCCGCAGCGCTCCCGACAATAACCCGGTTTAAGACGCTTATTTCTCTATCTGGCTGTTTTTCTGGTAATCCGTATATCATTTACTCTTCTGCTTTATGCTGTTGCCATTTTGCCAAGGCTGCATTCGCTTAATGCATTACGCAATACCTTTGCTTGATTATTCAAGAACACAACGAGCTGGCGCGGCGTATCAAACTGAACATAGTCAAACGCAACCGTTGGCTCACCTGCTCCTGGCAAAGGTACGACTTCATTCTCTGGCTGCACATGATGGGTCGGTGCGCCATACCACTTGGTTGTCTCGCCCGCCTCATCCACTCGCACAACGTAAAATTGCACGGAATCATCGTTGTTTCCAGGCGTTTGTTTCCGATACAGCAAGCGCTCCATTTGACCATACTCACTTTCCGCAACGACACCGCTGCCGCTGCTTCTACTCATCTCTGTCATGACATCAAGTACGGTCGCGTTTATTCTATCCGCTTTGGTTTTTTGTAGCTTGGCGTTGCGCTCAATATACCGCAGATCGCCAAAGGTTTTTATGCCAATTGCCTCGGCAAAAATGCCAAACAGACTGTTCGGGTCTACTTTAAGCCGCCGTTCTGACGGCGGCCATATCCTAGCCTCTACCTCAGGGTCTGGCTCTCCCGTATAAATTCTTCCGGCGCGTTCGTAACGTTCCATAATTAACTCTTCTCTAAAATGTCCCAATATAATAGCATACGCACCACAGGCGCTGGGCTTGCCGCAAAAGGGTTACTCAACACGCAAGTCAACTTGTGTGCTAAATGATTTTGAGTAATATATTTTTAATTTTTATTATTCGCCTGCCTGGGGTGGGCGCGCATCCTCGGCATAGTATCGCAACATATCGCCAAACTGTACGTCAAAGTAATCTCGCAGATACCCGATTTCTAACGTGTCAGAACTGTTTCGCTCATCGGACACAAAGGTGTGGTTTCCTCTCGGAATAATGTAGCCGTTCCAAAATGCTCCTGTAGCTCGGTCCATATCTTCCAGGTCATTATTCAGGTATACAAAATTAACGACCACAAGCTTATCAACCACTTCTTTGCCGACTACTTTTATGCTCGTTTGCAGCGCCTCGTGCTCACCGCCAGTTAGCCGCGCCATAAATGTATACGGCAGCTCCATTTCAAGTCTGTCCTCCATTATTCTGCCGGGTTCGTGCTTGCCATAGAGCCTTGAATTTAAGTAGGTAACACGCTGCTCTTTACTCATATGTAAAAATATACAGCACTGGTGAGAGATTAAAAGCACGAGCGCGACTAAACACGCAAGTCGACTTGCGTGTTTAGCGCTTGGCTGTTGCGAGGGCTATTTTTCGAATGTGAACTCGGTGAGGACCCACGGGTGCGGGTTGCAGTCGCTAAAGCGTAAGTAGTGCGGCTCGATTATGATAAAGCACTGCCCTTTTATGTCTTTAAACGGTGCAGATGCCGGCAACTTGTCGTAATGTGCTTGCTCATAAGCTGCAAACTCTTCTTTCGAGAGGATTTTGGCGGCGCCTTCTAGCTGTACGGTATAGCGCTCTTCAGCATCTGTTACTACGAACGCAACGCGTGGATCGTTTACAATGTTTACCGCTTTTCGTGACTGCTCGTCCGTACCGATGATAAGTGATAATTCTGGTGTTTGCGAGAACGCGACCGTTGCCACCTGCGGTTGGCCCGACTTGTCCACGCTCGCCAACACACCCAGCGGCTGCCCATTCAAAAATTCAAAAACCTCCGCCCGACTCGGCCTCCACCCTTCTAAATTATTATCCCTGTATTGAACCCTCATAACAACATCTTATATTTATCTTTCAAGTAGATAGTTAGTCCTATCACATTGCCGACTTCGCTCTTCTGTTGCTCGGTCTCAATTTCTTCTGATTGCCCTTCTCGGTACTTTAAAGCATATTCATCATAATCATCTGTTGCTCCTGACATGTTATAAATCAGCTTACCAAATGGTATAACATAATTATTGCTTGCGAAGCTGGACTTTTTGCGCCGGACTTTTTTCTTCCCATTGAGGCTTTGTGAAACGCGAACCTTGTTCTTGTTATTATTCCTGCCTTCTTCCGCATACACATACCTGGAAAACAAAAGAACAAGACATAGCGCAGGATTAACTCCATCATACGCCTCTACAAAATTGTTTAATTCACGCAAAATAAATTTCAGCTTTCGTATATTCATTTGAGCATTGAACCCTTTTAACGTAGCTCTGATTATTTCCTCGAATTTTTCCCGATATTCTGGATTGATTTTTGCTCCGTCAAGTATATTCTCGATACTGCTCCCTGTAATTCTAGAGGTTTTTGAATATATCACATCATCATAAATTTTAATCGCCCTATCTAGACTGACCGAAAAATTTTCTTGAAGAATATTAAAGTATGTTCTATCTTGTGGGGCAATCACTACAACGGGCTTATTAAAGCTTTCTTTCTTCAAAAAGTTTCTCAATGTCTCCATAAAAATCATCCCGTCTTCACCTGACCTATCAACATCCTCGACAACGACAACGATTGGTTTTTTGGCTCGTTTCAGCTTTTTCCGCAGTTCATTTTCTAATAAAAATACCCTCTTAATTGGCAGGCCTCGTCGCGCCTCTAGGCTCCTTATTCCCATTAGCGCCAATGCAATAAAAAATACCGGAACTGAATATATAAGAAACGCTCTCAAGAAGGCGACCTCATAATTTAGTGTAAGTGCCCAGAGAGCTAGGCTTAAAATAGCCCATAATATAAGATAGGTGGCAATCTCACCGTCTAGGCCTTTATTTTTAATAAAAAATCGCTTGATAAATGAATAAACTAGTGAGGACCTTTGAAGCAGAGGTGCGTCAAGATCATTTGCGATATCTTTTTTTGTTTTACGTTTTTTGCTGGATAGTTGGTAAATGGTTTCAATTACGAACCCGTCCCATATTTGCTGTCGGTTTGAATATCGCCATATGTCAAAGTCCACCCATTTAGCATTTTTCTTTTTAATAAATTCATCTTTTGCTCGATTGAGGACGACTGTTTTGCCCGAGCCAAACGCCCCAACATACGCAACTATCCTGTTTGTGCCTAATTCAAGCCAGTAATCAACATGTTCGACTAATCTATTCTTATCTTTACCGTGACCCCCGCCGATTTCATCAATCTCATCTACTTCTTCTAGGTATTCCGGTTTATCAAATAATTTCATTAGTTAAATAATAACACTCCATCACTCCTCCAGGCTCAGGGATTTCCTGGGCAGATGTTGTGCAAAAGAGGCGCGCTTGGCTGCGAGGACTGTTCGAAGGTGACAATTTGCCAGTGACAAGTTATTTCCAAGTTCCACAGCAAGCCTGTTTTGCATCAACAGATACGCCACGAAACCCCTGCCGCCTGCGTTGTTTTACGTACTCCTGTCAATACAGAGAAAAGTATGGCAATTATCAAGCAAAAGCTAGCGAAAAGAGCCATTGTTAGCCATCGGCTGGATCAGATTTTGATATTAGGTGTCGTTACCCTTCGGCTCTGGGCTCATGAATCTTATTATGAACTTCCTGGATCAGATTTTTTGAGGCAACTAATATTTTTTCTGTATGCTCTTTCAGCTCGTTTTCTGCTCTTTGCCTTCTCTGTGCAGGCGTACCAGTAGAATTAGCTGGCTCAATATCCATCTCATGAATAATAATTTGTCTTATTTCAAATATTTTTTTAGCATCGGAAACAGAAACCACTTTATCTGTCATAACTCCAAAATACGCCGTTAATCTACTCAGTTGCTCATGAGACTGTAGGCTCTTCGCTTCAAGGCTCTCTATTAGTGTTTTTATAAGCTCTCCTCTATAGTCAGGACTTGCTAGTGCTCGGGATAGAATCTTCTTCGATTCATTTTCAATTGTTCTTGCGATATAGTTTTCAAAGGACTCTTGTGCGCCTGTATCAATATCAATTAACTCCTTAAGGCAGTCATTTGCGAGTTGCTTACCTACAGAGTCTATTGTTGAACAAGCAAAAACTAGCGTTGCCCTGAGTAAATCATCTTTGCTCTCTGACTGCGAACACGATAATTCATATAATTTCTCGCAAGTCTGTTTCCCGGTCTCATATACCTTGCCGGCTACTTGACAGGTGCAGTCGTCATGGATTGAAGGCATGGACGTAACTAGTTCTGGCATTACACTAACCCCGCGATATCTTCTGCACCAGGTGGCAAAGGTGAATACCCTGCGTAACCAGGATAGCCGGGATAGCCGGGGTAGCCGGGATAGCCGGGGTAGCCGGGGTAGCCTCTGTAGGGTTGGCTGTGAAAACGATATAACCTGTTTCCGGTTATGCTTCCTAAATATTTTCCATCTTTGGTAACAATGTATCCGTCACCCCATGGCTCCCAGCCTATCCAGTTACCACTCTTATTAAAAACGAACCTACCCAGCTTGAAAGCAATCCACTGACCACTAGAATTAAATAAATAATTTACTTTACTCATCGTTATGCTTTTCTTTGGTATCAACAACCAACACTTTTATTTGCTTTAAAAAAATACAGTTGTTCAAATCATAGAACTCGTTCCCAGTCCCACTTCGCCTAATAAGAAGTAAGCTACACTTATCGCTCCACTGAAAGCTCGACCGACAGCTCATCAATCTTTACCCTCTTCTGCTCGGTTGTATTCCGATACCGAACCGTCACCGTATCATCTTCTAGCGTGTCAAAGTCTATGACGACGCAGTATGGCGTGCCAATCTCGTCTTGTCGGCGGTAGCGTTTACCGATGTTACCGTTGTCGTCCCACATAACATTACCGAATTCTTTTTTAAGTGTAGCGTAGACTTCCCTGGCCTTTTCTACCAGCTCTGGCTTGTTCTTTAGCAATGGACTGACAGCTACCTTAACTGGAGCGAGGTGCTCTGGGAGCTTAAGGAATACGCGCTTTTCGCCGTTTACCTCGTCTTCTGTATAGGTACTGACGAGTACGGCCATAAGTGCCCGCTCTACACCAAAGCTTGGCTCAATAACGTGCGGGATAAACCGTTCGCCGCCGCCTTTTACGATGTACTCCATGCTCTTGCCGCTGTGGTCTTGGATGTTCTTTAGGTCAAAGTCTGTGCGGTAGGCCAGGCCGAGTAGCTCGTCCGTTTTATGCGGGTAATCGAACATAAAGTCGATGGTGCGCTTGCTGTAGTGGGCCCGGTCTTCTTCTGGCACTTCGTGCTCGTGTACGCTGTCTTCTGGTAGGCCAAGCTGGCTCAAAAAACTCTTGATGTCTGTAACCCATTTATCGAAGTTTTCTTCCCAATTATTTGGATGGACGAAGTATTCTACTTCCATTTGCTCGAACTCGCGGCTACGGAACACGAAATCGCGCGGAGAAATCTCGTTGCGGAACGCCTTGCCCATTTGTGCAATACCAAACGGCATGTCTGGGTAAAAGCTGTCTACGACGTTTTTGTAATTGGTAAAAATTCCTTGTGCTGTCTCCGGCCGTAGATAACTCCTGCTATGTTCGTTTTTTACCGGACCGACTGCAGTTTCGAACATCATATTGAATAAGGCTGGGTTGCCGAGCTCATTGCCGTCTGGGCTTTTTATGTCGTTGTCTTTGAGCGCTCGGGTCATTTGTTCAAGCGACATTCCCTCGGCTTTTACGCCGTTGTCTTCAAGCAAGTGGTCAAGGCGGTAGCGCTTCTTCGTCTCGACATCTTCGATTAAAGGGTCGTTAAACGTATCTACATGGCCGCTGGCCTGCCAGACTTTTTGGTTCATTAAAATCGCAGCATCCACCCCGTACATATCCTCGCGGTCTTCGACGAACGTCTTCCACCAGAGGTTCATGATGTTGCGTTTGAGCGTTAGCCCGAGCGGGCCGTAATCCCACGTACCGGCGAGACCACCGTACACTTCTGAACCCTGATAAATAAAACCGCGCCGCTTACACAGCGAAACAATGTCTTCTAGTGATGTATTTTTACTCATAATTACTGATTAGTATATCTGTAAGGAGGAGAAAATACCACCGCCTAAAGCTCTAGCTGCAGTGTTTCGCTAGCGACTTGCTGCATGAGTAGACGCGCTGGCTGGAAAAGCGCTGCATCTGCCTGGAGCCGCTTGAGCTGGAGCGGGCTCTCCGCGCCGGCTACGAACCGGATGAGCTTGATAGTGTTCGCATCGTACAGGCCACTCTCATGTGCCATAAAACCCATGTCCTCTAGCGAGAACTGATACATTGCCTCCTGCTGCAGCTGGTTTCCTGCTGTGTCGGTCAGCAGGTTCGGCACATTCCCAAGGATAGCCAACAGCCTGGTGCTCGCCCAAAGCTGGACTTTATCGAGCGAGAGCGCATCATCATCCAAGCCTGCGAGCGCCTCGCGCATAAATATAAAATACGGTTCCCCGGCTGTATCTTCGGTTACGTTATCAATTGCCTTTAGCAGTGCGTAGGCATACATCATGCGGTCATAGTCGTGGATAATATGGCCAAAATGCTCAAGCAGCCGGCTGGATACCAACGTTACCATAGATCCTTTACCGGGGATGAACGTCAGATCGTTTACCGAAAACAGCTCGATTCCCCCAGCCAGCTTGGACTTTGGCTTACGTACGCCCTTGGCAAACAGCGTTACTTTGCCTTGGTCATGCGTAAGGACCGAAACGATTCTGTCTGCCTCGCCGTAATCCACCCGCCGCAACACTATTCCGGTGGTGACGATTCGCTTCATGACTTCCCTGCGCGGGCCTGCAATGTATCCGAAACGGTATCGCGTAATTTAGAAAGCTTCGTCTCTGGCTTATATAGATATGCTGCAATAGTGAGCAGCTTGTACGTCTCGGCAGATGTTACATGCACTGGGTTTACGTTACTTAAGATGATTACCGGCACATCTGCTAGGTCATCGTAGCTGCGTATCTCGTACAGAAACTCCAGGCCATTATGCTGACCGAGCTGGAGCTCCAACACGATAACATCTACCTTCTCATCTAGAATCGGTAGTGCGGACTCTGCTCCAGTAGCGAGAGAAACCTTGTGATTATCATCAAGCAAAGCTTGAGAATACTGCTTGGCAAGGATTTTGTCCGGTTCGATGATAAGAATATGTGCCATTTTGGTAACTAAACGATTTGTAGCTGCTTGCTCTGATCAAACGATACCGCAAAGCCTGAAGCACGCTGAAACCGAGAGACGAACAACTGTTTGTCCATCTTCTGCAGCAGCGCATCCGCCAAGGCTATCCCTGTACCGGTGCCTGCAAATGGCGCGCACTGCTTTGATGCCATGCCGGTAAGCAAGCGGAGCTGATTGAGCGACCGTGCCTTCACGCTGACGTTCGGCGAAAATATACCGGCGGTCTGTGTTTCGGTCTTGCCCCGTAACGCAAGAACGATTTCGCCGTTATCGCTACTGGTAGCCGCTTGCTCAATCAGGCTGTGACCAAGCGATACCAATGCTGCCTTTGTCATCTGCTTGTCTGCGAAAATCAGGTGTCCCGACCCAGCAGATTTTAACTGGAGCTTACAGCCATATTGCCGCGCCGTAGGGGTTAAATGGTGCAAGACGTCTTGTGCAATTGAACCAAGTGATATCGACTCAAGCTGCAGCTGCATTTGATGCTCTGATTGGCTGCCGAGCAGATAACAATTAACCATGTCTAGCGTTCGCCGGGCAACGATGTCGATTTCTTCGCCGCTATCCGTGCCAATCTGGGCATACTGGGATATCTGTAACAATGCCTGTTGCACTTGCAGCGCCAATGACCGCTCCTGGCGGGAGTCCCTCTCAGCTGTTACAGATTTTTGTTCAATACCCATGTGATTTTTGGTATTTATTACCCCCGTTATACACGCTAGTATACCGCAGCAATCAAACAGATGCTACCGCATGTTTTGCGGCAAACGGGCAGGCTCTCTCGGTAGCCGATAGTACCGGCTTTATGGATTGAAGGAGAGGTTGGCCAATATAATGTTGTCGAAATCGTTTCGGAACTCGGTGGACTCGGTCGTAAGTATCAGCGTCTTGTCGCGAAGCTCAAACAAAACGACAGTCCCCTGGACGCCGCGGCTTATCTCGCCATCGACACGTGAGCCAACGACACCGTCAACGTTTTGCGCCTCTATAGGCCTTATTGTCACGCGCTCATTCCGAGCTGCGCTTTCAAAGCTGCGGAGCGATCGTTGATAGTCTGTGTTAGTCACCTCCACCTTTAAGGCAATGAGCGTATCCCCATTCTCATCAGGCACAAAGTTCGGGTGAAAATACCCTTCAACCGGCCGGTTGCCTCTGTCGCTCTCTTTTACGTATGCCGACCACGTTTTCGGGTAATCTATCTGTACCCCGCCATAAGCTGCCGGGCTCGTGTATGACGTAAGCGGCTCTTTCTCGCGCTCAATAAACTCTGCCTCAAGCTCTGCGGTATTTTCAGCTACTGCCTCCTCTACTTCTTGAGCGACAATCGCATCGGTCTCGTTTTTATACTCGTTCCGCTCCAAAAACGCCCATGTCCCAAAGCCTGCGGCACCAAGGAACAGCAGTGTTGACACGATAAAGAGAATCAGAAACAGCTTCGAATGATTGTGCTTTGACTGTGACGCTGCCTGATACTCAGGCGCAGCCCCGGTAGGAGCTGGCGCTGCTGGCTGCTGATACGGCTGTTGCACTTGAGGGTTTGTTTGGTTGTCTGGCTGCATAATACTTGCGCTTATAATAGCATAGGCAGATTCTGCCGGGCTAGCCTATATTACTCTTGTTAGCTGCGGGTTGTTTGCCTGTACTCGTACAAAAACAGCCCGTCTTTCGTCTTTTTTGGCTTTTTACCAGGTATTTCGAACGCAAAGCTCACAAGTTTGATGTTTTTTCTAGGATATGTCTGGGTAATTTTTTTATCCAATTTTGGCATAAATTTATCAAGTAAAAACGCGTAAATGGCATCTGCATCCTCTGGCCACCGCTTGCTCCATATGTTTCCCCAGCGTATCTTTACGAGGTCACGGTATCGCCAAGTAACGATTTTGCTATAGATGACCAGCATCGGATTCAGTTCATAACCGACCACCCGTATGCCCTGCTTTGCAGCTGCCCGGGCGAATCGCCCGTCACCGCTCCCAAGCTCAAATATCGTTTGGCCCGGCTGAAGATTTAGCAAATCCAATGCAGATTTAATTTGCTGTTTCAGTGTCGGTACGTACGGCGGGCCTACCCATGCCACGAACCCAAACAGTATAATCAGCGCTGCAACCAGCACGATAGCCATTGCCATAAGCGCCTATTTACCTGTGCCAGAGTCTTTTTTAACTGCGTTTATCTTATTTTCTGCCGACTCCAGATACGTCTCTAGCTGGCTGACAATCTCGAGCGCCCTGTCGTGCTTCTTCATGGCCTTGTCTATATCGAGATCACCCGCCTGCAGCTCACTGAGTAAAATCTCTAGTTCAGCGCGAAGCTTTGCGTAATCGACCTGTTTTTTACTGCTCATTGCGTTTCCTCACTTTCACCGATTGTATCAGGCTTTCTGCAGTTGCGTCACGCAGCTGCAAGGAAACGTGCTGGCCGCTTTTGAGCTGCTGACCAGACCGTACTACCTGCCCATCTCGTGTCTGAACGATCGCATAGCCCCTATCCAGCGCATTGTGTGGATGCAGTACCCCAAGCAGCTGCCGAGCGTATTCTAGCCTGCTGCGTTGATCTGTAATAAACCTGCTTACTGCATCAGAGATTTGCCGCTTGGCATCCTGTACGTAATTCTGCTGCGCCACCAGTGCTGAATGAAGATATTTGCCCGCGCGCTCGGCATCAACCGCAAGCTGCTGCTTTGCATCGCGTCTATCCGGCACCAATAATTCGGCGGCGTTGCTGGGCGTACTGGCCCGAAGGTCGGCGGCTAACTCTGCCAAGCTAACGTCTGTTTCATGGCCCACCGCAACGACAGTAGGAATAGTGCTCCCCGCTACTGCCCGGGTAACTGACTCTGTGCTAAACGCTGCTAAATCCTCCGGGCTGCCGCCGCCTCGAGTCAAAACGAGCACATCCGGCACCTCTTTCTGGGCGTTAAAATACTTCATCGCTCGAACGATTTGCTCCGCCGCTGGCTCACCCTGAACCTGTACATCATACAGGTCAATCGATAGTCCACCCCAACGCTGCCCGAGCACCTTTACGAAGTCATGATAAGCGGCGGACTCGCCTGATGTTATAAGACCAAGCCGTCTGGGCGGCAGTTTGATCGGGCGCTTCCGCGCCGGATCGAAAAGCCCTTCTTTTTTCAGTTTCTCCATCAGCAAGTCGGCTGCCTTTTTAATTGAGCCTTCGCCAACCGGCTGCATGAACTGCACCTGGATACTGAAGTTGTATAGCGGATGCAGCCGCGGAAACCCGCGGACCTGTATCATCATCCCTTCACGCAATTCATGCTGGACCTGGCTGACGGTACCAAAAAAATGTACAGACGCGTGCTCATCCCGAAGCTTAAAGTACAGCCAGCGGCCCTTACTTACCCGAAAATCAGCCAACTCCCCTTGTACCAGCACAGATGGATACGCGTACTCCAGCGTTTGGTTGAGCACCGTTACAAAGTCCGTTGGGGTGTAAACTTGCTCCTGCCTCATAAAATCTGCTGTTCACGCAAGTTCTTTTGATAAAAAAAGTACCCGACAGGAATCTGCGCTGCCATACTGACAATACGAAACGTGACGATAACCGGCAAACTGATAGCGATTGGCACGCCAGTTGCCACGAGTACACCTGCCATTAACCCTTCGTACACACCGACGCCGCCAGGCAGAATCGATAGTATGCCTGCAAAATTTGCTACGGCATAGGCAATGATAACCGCTCCGATGTTAACCGCAGAGCCGAACGCCAAAAACACCACATAGATCGAGGCAACCTCTGTAATGTTTGATAGTAATGCATAAATCAGCGGATTCCTTAGGTCCGTAATATTCTTCCGAATACGACGGTAGTTATCATGCAGCTCGGTAAAAATACGCTCTACTCTGCCGATATTAATCGTCTCCGGGTGCTTTGGCCTCAACAGCTGTATTACGCGATTAATTACTCTGGTTAACCCAGTAAAAAAGCCGTTAATACGACGCTTACTGCTAACGACAAACATACCGATGCCAGTGCCAACAAACAGAAGCGTTACGAGCGAAGCGGTAACCATTATTACAAAATTATTAGCGTTGCCGGCAATTGCCAAAAACACCAACCCAAGCCCGAGCAAAATCTGAAATGATACAAACAAAAGTGTAAAACGCATTACCTGCACCAGTGCAGACTTACCAGCCGGAACATGCTCACCCTTCATTCGCAACCCGATGTACGAAAAGCCGCTAACGCCAGCCGACGGAAACACGTTATTTACGAAGTTTAACTCTAGGCTCAAACGGATCATGGATTTTGTTCGGAACCGATCGCCAAGAATACGAAACACCCCTTGATACAGTTTTCCAAGAGAGAGGTGGTTTAGGAATGCGAGCGGTATTATCAGGAGTATCGGCCATGGATTTGCCGCACGAAGATTCAGTATCGTCTCTGCTATCTGATCACGAATCCCGTAGGTAATTAGCGCCAGCACAAGAAAGGTAAAAACCGTAATAAAAATCTTGATCCGCTGTTGGCGCTGTCGTTTTGTCATACAGATTATGCCTCTCGTAAGCTTTCCCTCAAAGTAGTATATACCACTGTTGAGCAAACACCGAAGACGGCACAAGTACTTTTTCGCGGTACAATACCTAACAGAATGAAAACTATCTGTTTGTTAGGGCGGCAACCCGCCATTGGTATAGCTGAACTGGAAAGCCTGTACGGCGGCGAGGCAGTTATGCCGCTGAATAACGAGGCAGCTCTTGTTGACGCGCAACCCGACCAAGACCGTCTGGGCGGCTCACAAAAACTTGCGCGGCTCTATACGGTCATTCCTGCAAAGAACTGGCAAGACACCGAAACGTACTTAACCAAAACACTTCCCGTCCAATTGGCGGATATGCCTGATAGGAAGATTCACTTTGGGCTCAGTGTTTATGGCATGCATGTACCGCTAAAAAGCCTGCAGAAAACAACATTTGCTATCAAACGAGCACTGAAAGCCAGCGGAAAATCGGTGCGCATTATACCGAACAAACACCTGGCACTCTCCAGCGCACAAGTGTTCCATAATAATATTACCGATGAAAACGGTGCCGAAATCGTAATTTGCAAGGGCAACGATAACCAGCTTTATATCGGCAAAACCATAGCGGTACAAAATATTGACTCCTATACCGCCCGTGACCAAGAGCGGCCAAAGCGGGATGCCAAGGTCGGTATGCTCCCGCCCAAACTGGCGCAAATTATCATCAACCTGGCAACCGGACCACTGCCAAAGCGAAGTAGCGAAGACATGAGCGCAACCCCTTTGACCGTGCTAGACCCTTTCTGCGGAACGGGAGTCGTGCTTCAGGAGGCACTCCTCATGGGGTACAAGCCATATGGCACGGATATCGACCAGCGAATGATAGAGTATTCACGACAAAACCTCATGTGGCTTGACTCAACCACCTCTGATACGGCACAGCTAGAGCTAGGCGATGCGACCGAACATACGTGGGAGCCGAAGCCAGACTATGTCGCTTGTGAAACGTACTTGGGGCGCCCTTTCTCTTCCCGGCCAAAGCAAGCAGAGCTAAAAAAAGTCATGCGCGATGTCGACACGATTCATAAAAAATTCCTGCAAAACCTCGCTGCGCAAACCGAGCCAGGATTTAAGATCTGTTTAGCCGTGCCTGCCTGGCGCGATAATAATAAGTTTTTACGCTTGCCAACACTTGATTCTCTCGAGAAATTAGGCTATACTCGGACGAGTTTTGCTCACGCAGCTGATAACGATCTCATCTACCACAGACCAGATCAAATCGTTGGCCGTGAGCTCATCGTCCTAACAAGGAAGTAAATACGTAATTTAATAGCGCAGTTTTTGGCCTCTTGCTTGGATGCAACACAAGGAAGAAGTGAGTAGCTCTAACGAGCCGTACTAGTGGTACGGTGAGTGAGACACGGAACTTCTGACACAGTGGTGCGCCAAGAAGTCGGCGGAGTTGATAGCTCCGCTATCAAGCAGGCCGACTGGCAAGAGGAACAAAATGAGTAAAGTAAAAGCAGGTGGATCAAGCAAGAATAATCGCGACAGTGCCGGAAAACGCCTCGGCATCAAGCTTTACGGTGGTCAAGCCGTAAAAACCGGACAAGTTATCGTCCGCCAAGCTGGCGCCACAAAACGATCCGGCAAAGGCACGTTCATGAGCCGTGATTACACGATTCACGCTCAAAAAGACGGCATCGTCCGCTATAACGAACGTCGCGTTAAGCGGTTTACCGGTAAGACGGTTCCCCGCACCGAAGTCGTCGTTGAATAAGAAGCGGCAAGCTGCTGCTCTTTTATTTAGTGTATGATAGCCGTCGTTGAGTAATAACTGACGGCTGCTATATCAGTTTTTGCATCAATTCACGCTGAGTCGCGCCCGAAAAACGTCATGCTTTACAGGTAGCGCTTACCGTCTGCAAGCTAGATTATTTATCCTTTTGCTTTGACTGCCAGGTCTGCGTACCTACGGACCTATTAGCTTCGCTGACTTGCCTGATGATAGCTCGGCCTACTTGGCTAACACGTGTCAGCGCCTTCTGATGCAGCGGCTTCTCTCCGGTAACGATCGGGTGATCGGCAATATCGTAGTAGCCATAATTTATTCCGTTTTCCGGAGCTGGCGCCTCGTCCACAATATCGGAAAAAGCTGCCCTTTCTGCTTCTTGAACCCCCTTTGGTAGTACATGGGGATGGTTTTCATGTTGCTGTTCGCGCATTTTTTACCTGCCTTTATTCCTATTCCGTGCTGCACGCAAATTCTGCAATCGGACATACGTACTATAATATTTATCGACGACTTCCAGTCCGTCAGGCGACAAAGCTCTACGTGCCTGGCCAGCATTCTGTTCATGCATTATCGACCCTTCGCCATCATCTCTGAATTGTGCTTCTCGTTTGTTTACCAGGCCAGCGGAATATCGCCAAACATTTAGCCTGTCTGACTCATTCAACCCTTCTACCATGCTGTCGAGCTGTTCGCGCAGTTTATCTTCTGCCTCAATCGATTCAGCTTCTTGCCTTGCCTGTAATTCTGCGGCGGTTGGCACCCCTTTAATTAATTCTGGCAGGTGTCGTGAACCTTCTGCACCACTGCCAGCAAGGGCCGCTGATCCTACTTCACGCTGCCGGTTTGCTTCTTTAGCGATTGCGCGCAGCTCCTCAGGTGAGGCCACTGGTTCTTCGTTGAGGTTGTCTGCCTGCTGCTCGGTTGGCTTATTCCACTCCTCTAGGTCGCTGAGTCTCACCTGCTTATACAGCACCTCGTGCCCGCTGTCTTCCGGCGCTTCAGCTGATACACCGACTACAACGATACTTTCGCCCGTCTTCTCGTCTATAAGCTCGTGAGCGCCTTCTACCATCCAGCCAGCTTCTTTATGTCCTGAGGTCCGGACGACGCTCACTTCCCCACTAATCAAATGCTCGGGCAATAGCTCAGCACCTGGCAACTCCGGCGGTAACTCGTGCTCTTGTGCGGCTTCGTATTGTGGTCGTGGTCCGTGTTCGGGGCTTCTGTTCATAATTTTTATTTTAGTGTATTACGACTTACATATTAGCATTTTTTGCGTTTTTTGTCAATACACATACATTAATTGCCCAGGAGCCTACCAGGGGTTATCGATGATTAACTTGTAGGCTTATATATTTAAGTGTTCGCGAATTTTGTCGACGACGTCAGAGATTACGACTTGCGACTTAACGAGGTAGTCATCAACACCAAGGCTCTCTGCCCGCTCACGGTCACTATCTTGGCTGAGTGCCGTCAACATAATAACTTTTACGTTCGCGGTTTCAGGTGTGTTGCGCAAAATATCAAGCACGTCAAAACCGCTTACCTTCGGCATCATGACATCCAATAATACGAGATCCGGCTTATACTCTGTAGCCGCTGCCAACGCATCTTCACCATTCGGTACCCGCTTTAAGTCGAACCCTTCGGCTTGCAGCCTGGTTTCGTAAACGCTTGCAAGTGCATCGTCATCTTCGACAAGTAGTATTTTTTTTGCTTTCTTTTGTTCGTCCATAACGCTAATGATAGTACGTTTTCTCTACTTGCGCAATATATAGCACCCCTAATACAAAAGTTAGTGCTTCAGGCCGCGCCCGAGCGGTAAAAAACCTGCACGACTTACCTGGCAACCAACAAGATGGATGTCTTGCTCGGCCTGAATGCTTTTGTCTCACTTAGATAATCGCCCTGGATTCACTTCGTTTGTGCTTGGGGTGCTAATGCCTCGATAAAACCAAGAAAGAGTGGGTTCGGGCGATTTGGGCGCGACGTAAACTCGGGATGGAATTGGCTGGCAATGAAAAACGGATGATTTATGCCCTCAATAATTTCAACCAGGTTTTTGTCAGGGTTTATGCCAACTGGTCGAATGCCCCACTTTTCATAGCGCGAACGGTAGGCATTATTACACTCATATCGGTGGCGGTGGCGTTCATATATAGTCTTTGCCCCGTATAGCTTAGCAACCCGAGACCCTTTTTCGAGCTCACATGCATAGTTTCCAAGCCGCATCGTGCCGCCTGTGTTTTCTTTGCCTTTTTGGTCATTCATCGTATGAATAACCGGATTTGCTGCCAACGGGTCGATTTCAGCGGTAGTAGCATCTTTTAGCCCGCCGTTTCGCGCAGCAGCGATTACCGCCATCTGCAAGCCGAGACAAAGGCCGAGATACGGCACATCGCGCTTCAGCGCGTACTGAGCGACACGTATTTTACCCTCTAATGCACGGGTGCCAAAACCGCCAGGTACCACGACACCATCACAGCCCGCAATCGCTTTAGAGGCCGTCTTCTTCTGGCTGTCTATCTCTTCGGCATTGATCCATTTTATCTTTATATTTGTGCCGCTCCAGTGAGCAGCAGCCTCAAGTGCCTCAACGACTGACATGTACGTATCTTGATTATCCAAATACTTGGCGACGAGTCCGACCGTAACCGTTCTGTCGTACTCTGTTTTTGCTTTTTCTACGACAGAGCGCCATGCCTTCAATGACGGCCGTTTCGCCTTCAGGCCAAGACGATCAACAATCACTTTGCCGATGTTCGTATCCTCAAGTGTTAACGGGACTTCGTAAATCGTCTGAGCATTCGGTAAAAGTGCGATGGAGTCAGGATAAACACCAGAAAACAAGCTGAGTTTACGCACAACTTCCTTTCCGGCTGGTTCTTCGCTCCGTACCACCAACACATCCGGACTTATGCCAAGCCCTCTGAGCTCACGAACAGCATTTTGCGCAGGCTTTGTCTTGAACTCTTTGCTAGCTCCCAGATAAGGTACGTACACCACGTGCACAAACACTACATTTTCATGCCCGACCTGGAACGAAAGCTCACGGATTGCCTCTAAGAAGCTGAGGCCCTCGTAGTCCCCGACCGTACCGCCGATTTCAACGATATGCACATCATAACCGGTGGCTGCTTTTTGTATCTCGCTCTGGATTGCATCGGTAACGTGCGGGATAAATTGCACGGTCTTACCCAAGTATTTCCCGCCACGCTCACCATTGATAACATTTTTTAACACGCGGCCGCTCATCAGGCTGCTGGCTTGTGTGAGCTCTTGATCCAAGAAACGCTCGTAGTGCCCTAGGTCAAGATCTGTTTCAGCGCCGTCGGCCGTGACAAAGCACTCCCCATGTTCTGCTGGGTTAAGTGTTCCGGCGTCAACATTTAGATACGGGTCACATTTTTGTATATTTACGTTTAAGCCACGGGCTTTTAAGAGGTTTCCAATAGAGGCGGCTGTTATACCCTTGCCGAGTCCGGACAAGACACCTCCAGTTACAAACACATATTTAGTCGGCTGTTTAACCACCGCTTCTTTACCTCTTTTTGTCTACCTATGTATGCTACCGACAATTCCCCATCGGTGCAAGAAAAAGATTACTTTTTACTGCGTCAATTCCTCAATTGCTCGCTGTAGCTGCGGGTCGCGCTCTTCACGGAAGTCTTCTTCGGTCCGCTCGACCTCTATATCAGGTTCGATTCCCTCTCGGTCAATATTCAGGCCGTCCGGCGTGTACCACCTTGCGATAGTAACCTTCAGCGTGCCGCCGGATCGCAATCGATCCAGCTGCTGAACACTCCCCTTGCCGAAAGAGGTCATGCCGATAATCGTTGCTTTGTCGTTGTCGCGCAGCGCACCGGCTACTATCTCGCTGGCACTGGCGCTCCCTTCGTTAATAAGTATGACTGTCGGAATATCATCAACAATAGAGCTGTTCCGAGCCTCAAACGTCTGGAGTACCTCATCGCCGCTCCGCTCCTCAACGATTGCTGCACCGCGCGGTAACCACAAGTCTGCCAGCTCTACAGAGGCGTTAAGTAAACCGCCCGGATTGGTGCGCATATCTAGAATAATCCCGCTTACGTTTGCCTGCTTGAACTCTTCGATCGCCTGGCGCACGAGCGGTACCGTATCCTCGCCAAACCGACTTACCGTAATGTGGCCGATGGTATCATTCACAATCTCGTGCTCGACACTTGGGATAGTAATCGTCTCTCTCGTTATCGTAAACTCAAGCCGCTCAAAATCCCTGGCCACCGTCAACGTAACATCCGTCCCGACCGGCCCGCGAATCTTCTGGACAACCTCTGTAATCGATAAGCCTGCCGTTGATTCGCCGTCTACCTGCAAAATAACATCGCGCGAACGAAGCCCGGCCTCTTCTGCCGGAAAACCAGAAAGCGGCGCAACAAC
Organism: Candidatus Saccharimonadota bacterium; assembly: GCA_050486305.1. Classification (GTDB taxonomy): domain Bacteria; phylum Patescibacteriota; class Saccharimonadia; order Saccharimonadales; family SLHW01; genus SLHW01. The sequence continues at coordinate 124,996 of JBJHDA010000001.1, read as the reverse complement.
GATGATCGCATCGTCTTCTCTGCCAAGCTCCGCGCCGATACCGCTAAAGGTACCGCTTAAGTCATCGTCAAACTCCTGAGAGGCTTCTACGCTCAAGTACTCCGTGTACGGGTCACCGGTCGCTTGCGCCAAGCCCTGCTTCAGGCCGTTCATAAGATCTTCTAGAGAGAGTTCGCCGTCGTACTTCTGACGAAGCGATTCATATACTTCATCAACAGAGGAGTAATCCAGGCGTTCTGGCAGCTCTTCGTTCGCTACATCCGTGGACGTAAAATATGTACTGTCCTGTAAGCCGAGTCCGAACGCAGTACCGATAAAAAATATCGCTGCTGCAGCGACGACCTGACGCCACGAAACCCCTTGGGATTTCTTTGCACCTGGCTGCCTGTCTGACTGAAATTCATTCCCCATATCCATCTCCAATCACTCACATTATACAGAAGCGATTTAAATTGGTAAGTCCTTTATCTACTACGGGTCACGGACTCAAGTGTGCATACAATGTCGCGGTTCCGTCATCGTGCTCCACGATTGCCCGGATACCGTAGCCGTCACCAAGATCACCGGGAATGCGCAGCTCACCAGCCTTAGCGGCCACTACTGGCGTTCCAATCGGCGCTGCAATATCCAGCCCAGTATGAAGCCAAGAGTTCGGCCCGCATGAGGTTGCGTAGGCGATACGCGACTGGCAGCCATAATTCTGCGACAGCCAGTTCGAGCCGTTCACCGGCCAAACTTTGCCATAACCGATACTTTCACCGCCGCCATAATTCGGGTTCATTGGAGCCCACGTGCTAAGGTTACGTACCTCAAAGTGCAAGTGAGGACCGAAGGTAAAGCCGGTCATACCGACCCGGCCGATCATTTGCCCGGCCTCAACCCTGCCTTGGCTCGCAATTGAGCCGGCCAGAATCATTCGTCGCAATTCTTCTTCTACTTCTTTGCGCTTTTCCTGCAAAGCTTCTACCTGCTGACGGAAACGAGCCTCTTCGCCACGTGTCTGATCCAGCAGCTGCTGCCGGCTTGCCCGGGCATCCGCTAATGTCCTACGGACAGACTCTTGCTCGCTTAACAAATCTTCCTGTTCGGCCTGCTGTTCTTCCAGCTGCTCCTGCAGTACGATGACCTGATTTGCTGAATCTTGGATAGAGCTCTTCAGTCGCTCTAGGTACTCTTGTTCATCGATAAATTCGGAAAAGCTATCGCTGGCAGCTAATAGCTCGATGGTTGAGGCGCCACCCCGCCGATAGAGGGCACGCATATTGATTCGTAATAACTCTTTTTGCCGCTCAAGTTCGGCCTCGGCTTCCTTGATTTCCTTTTTCAGCCGGGAAATTTCGTTGCTTATTTGTTCAATTTGCCGGTTCGCCTCTGCGATTTGCGTATCATAGCCGCTAATTGCATCCTGAAGTGTAAACGCCCGCTCAGCCAGCTCGTCTGCCCGCTGATCGCTCCGCTCAATCTCTTCCTGCAGCTGCTCTGATTCTTGGCGCAGATCCTCAATACTTTGGGCGCCACCGAAAGAAACTAACGTAATAACAGACAGTGAGCTGCCGACGACAAACCCCGCGATGACAAACATCGAGAGACGTCGAAAATACTGATTAACCTGTGTTTTTTGCTTCGCCATTTTTTGTCTGTTTTTTGTTTTAGAAACAGTAGCATTATTATATCGCTTACGCTTGCCCATTGCAATACGTATCTTTTGTAAAAGCTCACGCATGCGCGCAAAGCCAGAATTTTTACCACCACTCATCGCATTCCCCCCTGAAAAGTGTCTAGTTCGAAAACGGTGTGTAGATATAGGCAGTCGGTTGATAGCGCGGTATCCAGCGCTCGGAATACACCCCGTCAGCCACTAGATTATACTCACTAATCAAAACCCTGTCGCCTGTAATTTTTTCAACATACGCCACGTGGCCAAATGGCCCGGAAGCAAAGACAGCAAACGAGCCCACCTTCGGCTCATTGCCCACCGTTAGCTCCGGAAACCGGCTTGCATTGATATGCCAAGAGCCAGCATCACCAAGCCCGCTTCTGCCCGGCCCGAGCGGCGTTATCTCAAAGCCCATGTTCGCACTCTTCCACGCCACGTACGATGTGCAGTTCCGATAGAAGTTCTCCCACTTATCCCGCCGATTATTCTTGTTGCCGATATACCATTCAAAATCACCCCAGCTGTCAGTTGGGTGGCGACACGGTCCGACAGGTAAATCCGTATAAACGCACAGTGCATTCGCCCACGGATACCCGCCCGTTCCTTCTGTCGTTACGATTTGGCTCATCCGCATAAACTCGCGATTTATTTCACGTTGGCGCTCGGCTAGGCTTTGGCTGTGTTCACGCAGACGCTGTTCCTCAGAGAGCGTTTCATCTAGCAACTGCTCCCGCTCAGCCCGTGTATCAGCTAGCAGCTGCTTAATTGACTCTTGCTGATGTAAAAGCTCTTGCTGCTCGTTGCGCTGGGCTTGTATTTCCAGCTGGATGCCTAGCACGACCTTCGTTGACTCTTGGATCGCCGTCTTTAGCCGCTCCAGGTACTCTTGTTCATCGATAAACTCAGAAAAGCTTTCGCTCGAGGCAAGCAATTCAACCGTGCTCGCTCCGCCCCGCTTATAAAGCGTGCGCATATTCGCCCTGAGCAAGGCTTTTTGCCTGTCAAGTTCGGCTTGGGCAACGTCAAGCTCGGCCTGCAAGCCCTCAACTTTTTTGCTCAATCGCTTTATCTCTTTGGTAGCATCCTCGATTTCCTCATCCAGCTCTTCAATTGCCTCTTCAAGGCTTACCGCCTGGTCCTGTAACCGCTCAGCTTCAGCGATCGTTTCTTGTAGCTCCTGCTGTATATCCTCTGATTCATTACGCAGCTGCTGAGCGCCCTGGGCAAATATGCCAGATATACTCCCGATAAAAAGACCAAACGAAACAAGCACGGTTAATCCAATAAGTAACCAGCGTTGCAGACTAAGATAAGTTTGAGTTTTTTGCATAGATTTTTATTTTCTGTTGCTGCGACTAAAATTATACCGAACATACCTACTAAACACAAGCAGTTTTATCAGGGGTAGCTATCCCGTGCAGGCTACCAGCGTTTCAGGCGAAGGTATTTGCTCATCGCCAGCATACTTGAAAACGCACCGACGATGATACCGCCAGCAACGGTCGCAATCGTAGCGATTGCCATCGTTCCTGCCTCTGTCAATAATTGATACGTCTCAGCGAACTCATCTTGACTGGCGATGTTCGGGCCAATCGAGTATATGATGGCGTAGACTGCTGCGGTTGCCAGTAAGCCGGCTATGATACCGTAAATAGCCGCCTCTACAATGAAAGGACCACGAATATACCATGGTGTGGCGCCGATCAACTTCATGTTCCGTATTTCTTCGCTTCGGGTAAATATAGCAATCCGGATCGTATTAAAGATAATGAGCACCGAAATAACCGTAAATATCAAGGCCGCTAACGCGCTCGCCGAGGTGATAAATCGCTGAGCAGAAGCAGCGCGCTCTATCGTCCGTCGGGCGTCGGTCCGGCCGAGCGTAATGCTCTCAACGGCATCTTCAAACTCCTCTTGCAGGGCGATTTCTTCTATTTTGTCGAAATTCTCCAGCGTCGTCGCGCTTACCTCGTAAGAAGCCGGCAGCGAATCGCTCCCGACAAGCAACAACCCCTCAAGTAGTGCATCGTCATCCCGGAAGCTTTCAGTAAACCGACGGCGGGCATCATCTTTTGAGATATATTCAATCGTATCGACATGCTCACTTGACGCCAGAGCGTTCTCCAGGGTGAACTGATCGTCCTCGGTAACGTCATCTTCTAGATAGATAGAGACACGCAGGCTGCGCGAAAGCTCCGTAATCGCATTGCTGGTCGTAATGTTCAGTACCACCGAAAACAGCAAAATACTTAACGCCACAAACATCACGGCCATAGCCGCAACGCTCAGCCACGCGTTGCGAAACAGGTTATAAACGCCCGTCAAGCCCAGGCGGTACCCTGTTATCAAGATTCGCTTTAAATTCTTATCTTTCTTCATCTTATTTACTATATTCTCCGTGGGCCTTATCGCTGGTAATTCTGCCGTCACGAATCGTCACAACCCGCCGCTTTAGCTTATTGACAATTTCCTGGTTATGCGTCGTTAAGATTACTGTCGTACCAAAACGATTAATTTTTTCTAAGATTCGAATTATCTCCCAAGCGTGACCTGGGTCGAGGTTACCGGTCGGCTCGTCAGCGATCAAAATCTTCGGCTGGCGGACGATTGCCCGAGCAATCGAGACCCGTTGCCGCTCTCCGCCGGACAGCTCCGGCGGCATCCGCTTTTCTTTTCCGCGCAAGCCAACGACATTCAATACTTTCGGTACGATATGCTTAATCTCTCTGTTTGAATGACCGACTATCTCCAGCGCGAACGCGACATTCTCAAATACGTTTTTGTTCGGCAATAGCTTAAAGTCCTGAAACACTACCCCGATTTTTCGGCGTAGGTAAGGAATCTCCTTATCCCGGAGTTTATCGTAGTCGATGTTACCGATGACAATTTTTCCGGTAGACTGCTTTTCTTCTCTTGTTAGTAACTTAAGCAGCGTGGACTTACCGGCTCCGGAGCTACCGATTATAATAACGAATTCGTCCTGCTCAACGTGCAGCGAAATATTCTCAAGTGCGGTTACGTCCTTGCCGTATACCTTAGATACTCTGTCTAGCAAAATCATTAGCGATTCCTATTATACATAAATAAGCAGAAAGACTATACATATATTTAGCCCGCATTTATCGTCCTTGGCTTTGGCCGATTATGCTGTTTGATGCGAATTGCTTGAGGCGATTTATCTTCAATAATTTTATTATAATAACATTATAATATTATTATAATTTTACTTCTTACCGAGTGAATACTCCATGTATGATTCAATGAGTTCGTTCAGGTCGCCATTCAGGACTCTGTCCGGGTCACTGGTTTCGTAGCGGGTCCGTATATCTTTTACCTGTTTGTACGGATGGAGTACGTAACTTCTAATTTGGTTTCCCCACTCTGCTGAAGTATTCGGACCTCTGAGGTTCTCTATTTTCTCCGCATGCTGCTCTAACTGCATTTGTGCTAATTTAGAGCGCAAAATCGTCATAGCTGTCTCCTTGTTTTGAATCTGCGAGCGTTCGTTCTGTATCGCTACGCTGATGCCCGTCGGCAGGTGTGTTACCCGAACAGCTGAATCCGTCGTATTAACCGATTGACCGCCCTTTCCTCCGCTGCGGTAAACATCGACGTTGATGTCTTTCTCGTCGATCTTTACTTCCTCTGGCTGATCTATCTTTGGAATAACTTCTACCATAGCAAAGCTCGTCTGGCGTAAATTATCGCTATTAAACGGGCTCTGCCGAACCAAACGGTGTACACCGTGCTCGCCTTTTAATCTCCCGAAGACGAAATTACCGGACAGCTCAAGCGTCGCACTCTTTATGCCAGCCTCATCGCCGGCAGATTCGTTTAAGATAGAAGCGTTGATGTCTTCGCTCTCTGCCCACCGGACATACATCCGAAGCAGCATCTCTGCCCAGTCTTGCGCATCAGTACCGCCTGCACCGGCGTGGATCGTCATGATTGCATCGTGCCGGTCATACTGGCCGGTAAACTTGAGCTGGTCCTTTAGTGACAAGAATGTTTTTTGCAGCTGCCCGAGCTGAGCATTTAGATCAGATGTCAGTGAAGGGTCGCCCAGCTCAATTAGCTCCAGTATTTCGTCTGTGTTTGCCTGGAGTGTTAGCCACGGCGTGATTTGCTCACTCAGCCGGGCGTGACGTTTTGACTTCTCTTGAGCTTCACTGCTGTTATCCCAAAACGTCGGTTGGGCCATTTCTTCTGTCAGCTGCTGATGTTCTTTCGCAAGCTTCGCAATAGCAAGCTTATCGCACGCCTGCTGCACTTCACGCCGTAACTGCTCAGTATCTTTTTTTAACTGGTTCACGAGTCATAGTATAGCAACTGTCGGACGTAAGTGTTTTTTATTCAAGCCGAACACTCGCGACTACCGTTTCGAAGGTTGTTTTGTTTGCATCCCAGACCTCTTCAAGAGCGGCCACATCAATCGTATGCAGATAGCCTTCGTCGTTAAAGACGAGAATGAATACACCGCGGACCGGAACAAGGCTCGATTCATTATCAACCCGAGGTATGCTGCCCGTATATTCGGCAAACAGCCCGTCGGCGATAGAGCCGTCATCATTTTCATACGTCTGGAATGCGCCAATCTGCAAATCGTCAAGATCATTATCAGCAGCTGAGCGGTTCATCTCATCAATAAACAGTTTGTAAGTATCACTAGATGTGTCGGTTAAATCGCCGATGAACTCCTGTTTAAACTCTGCCATCGACTCGCTGCCGACAAAAACCGAATCCACATTAACGGCAGAGTACATTCCTTGTCCATCTTCCCCTTTGTGCCTGACCTCCAGCCTGCTCGGACCAGTGAAGACTTCTTCCATCTCAACAGGATGTTCTACTGATATATTTGCCCGATCATCTGCTGTTGTGGCTGTCCGCGTCATATCACCGTACGAGACATTACCACCGAGCAGTCCGCCGAAAAGCGCGAGACTGCCACCTAAAACAGCGAACCCGAGTACAACCGCTCCAGCCGCAATCAGCACCTTTTTAAGCGGTGACTTTTTGGTAGCTTCAGTCGGATAGCTAAAGTTTGGCTGTGTTGGCTGTTGAGGCGGAGCCATCGGTTGTGGCTGCTGCGGCATCGATCCTGTACCCGTCACTGGCTGCATCGGCGACCCAGGGTTGCCGGGAGCGCTGTTTACGGCTGCAGGCTGTTGCGGTGGCTGTGGTGGAGTGGCCGGAGTCGGCTCAGATGGCTGCTGCGGCGGCGATGCGGCGGGAGTCGGCTGAGGCATAGGCGGCTGACCTGCTGCTGGTGCTGCTTGCTGTCCCTGCTCTGTCGGCGAAGGGCCGATAACAGTCGCTTGCTGCTGAACCGGCTGCAACGGCGATGCTGCCGGCTGCTGTTGGGCAGCAGCTGCCCCTCCAGCTGGAGTATCTGGCTGAATTTGGCTGCCTGGCTGACCCTGCATCACTGGCGCAGGACCGGGCGCTGGCTGCGAAGGAGGTCCTTGGCCGGACGGGACATTATTTGTGTTTTGGTTTGGCTCTTGCGGCTGCATTTTCTATGCCTTTCGTTTTTACTTTTTGTTTTTCGTAATTGTTTCGTATTATAACGTAATTTTTGCCCGTTTAGAAAAGTTCATAATCTCGCTGACACGGGTCACCAGGAACGGATGCGTCGCGAGCGACTGCGACAAAAGCCGCATAACACCCTTACTCTGCACGTCCTGCTTATACACACCCTCTTCTGTCATATAAGCAGCAAATTTTGAACCGACATGCACCTTCATGAGGGCACTCGCTACAACGTGCGGATCGTTCATATATGCCGTAGCTAAGCGGTCGCAAGCAAGCTCAGCCCGCCGAGACCAGAACCCAAAAGACCAGGCCACAATCGGCCCAAGTACCGGCACAAGCACAGACATTGGCTGAATATAGGCCATGATAATGGTGTGTTTGTATTTAATATGTCCCATTTCATGCACAAGAATCGCCTTTAGCTCCTCTGGCGTCAGCTCATCCACCGTTGCCGAGTGCAATACGATCGTATACGGATGATGGTAGCCGACCGCGAAAGCGTTAAGGTATGGGTCTTGGGCGATAAACACATCTACTTTCGGCATATTGAGCCGACCAGATACCTCATCTACGATTTCTAGCAGATAGGCATGGCGTCCGGTCTGGACTCGCAGTGCGTTACCCAAGAATTTAATCTGGTACAGCCGGATATACAGCAAGATAACTGCAAGAATAATAACGAACGATACGACAAACCCAGCATCAAAAATCACGCCGGTAAGAAAAAAGAAGCTAAGAACAAATGTAATTGTTAGGGCTAGCACGAACGCGTCCATTCGCTCTCGGGCAAGCCGGACGGGGTCGTAGCCTGACGGCTGAGCTGGCGCTGCGCTTACTGCTTCTGCGTTCGTTTGTTCTGCGGACATGTTTGTTTTTGCTATTTACAAGGGGTTATACTAGCACAGAATAAGCGTAAGTGCAATAATTTACGGCTTGCGCCACAGTGGCTGTAGCTTTTGCTCCAGCTTATGGGTAAAGTCCTTACCGCTGCTGCCGAGGACGCCAATACCCCAAACGTTATCGTGGAACATGCTTTGCGTGATACTAACGATGCGATTCCTTGAAACCGCCCGAATTCGCTCCGGCATCTTGTAATAGTCTTCGATTTCGTCATCAAAGAAATAGCGATTCGCATAGCCAATCGCGACACCAGCCACCGTTTGCCCGCTCCGCTGAAACCGCCCAAGTGCGTACTGCTTCGCTTCGTGCGTATCTTCCTCGCTGATCTTTCCTTCGAAGACAGCTTGCAGTTCCCGGCGAATAATATCAAACAGTGCCTCGGCATTTTGCGGCATGACCTGTGAGCCAAACCACCAGTTACTCGCTAGCTTGGTTTGGTTTACGCCAGAGTTCATGCCGTATACGAGGCCCTTTTCGCGGGCAGTACCTAGGATGCGTGAGTATAATGTCGCTGTTAGCATGCTGTTTACGAGGTTCAGTGCGTCCTGTTCGGGGTCGCGCATCCGGCGATTTAAAAATGTATCGATATAAAAATAAAGATTCTTCACCGTATTATTATGGATATATAATGGCTCGGTGAATGTCTGGGGTTCTTCGTCAGGTAAGTCGACCCGACCCTCACCTTTTGGCAGTTCGAGCCCGCCCAGCAGCTCTTTGATCACTTTACGGCGCTTCATCGGCAGCTTACCTGCAATAATGAAACGCAGGTTGCTCGTGGTGTGCGTGTTATTGAAATGGTCCCTGATATCCTGCACTGATACATTGTCCATCAGCTTGAGCCGCTCTTTGTCCGTCATCGCGTAAAAACCAAAGCCTTTTCGCATCGCCAAACTCAGATTGCGAAAGTGATTGTTCGAGCGTGAGGTTAATTCTTCGCGGACGTTACCGAACTCTGCCTCGTACTCTTCTGGCAGAAACAACGGCTTGGTTATCGCGATGCGCAGCAAATCAAGTATTCTGTCCCACTCAAAGTCCGCACACTCGGCTTCATAGCTGATGTCATAGCTGCCGGTGCTGGCATTACTGTAAGCCCCATTCTTCTCAAATTCCGCCTGAAACGTCCGGGCCTTTGGTATAAGTTCGTTCGCGCCGAGCACCATGTGCTCCATAAGATGAGGTGTTTCCCATTTTTTCTTATCTACCAAATACTCACCGGCCCGAAAGTTGAATTCGCTATACATGACTGTTGCCGTCGGGATATGTACTAATAGCCCTCTGACGCCATTCGGTAAAACTAGTTCGCTGACACTATGCTGCACGCCTACATTCCTACTTCCTGCGGTTGGCCTTTTTCTTGCGCTGCCGCTCGGCCTTCCGTGACTTTTTCTTTTGTATTTGCTGCTTTTGCTTTTGCCGAACTTCTTTGCGCTTTGAGGTATATTCTGATTCGTCATGCTGCTCTGCTTGCTGGATTTGCTTGGCGTTATTGATAGAGTGCCGGGCTGCTTTGGTCAGCTCGGTCTCTACCGGACGAGCTAGCTCTTCCTTAGTGACAGGCTGAGCGTGGAACAGCGCCCGAAGTACATCATGCCGCAAGCTGGACTGCATCGTCTCGAACAGTACCTGGCCCTGTCGGCGATACTCAACCAACGGATCGCGCTGCCCAACACTGATCCAGTGGATACCCTCGCGTAAGTGATCCATGTTTTCCAGGTGTTGCATCCAAAGATTATCCAAAACCTGCAGATATACGTCCCGCTCAACTTTTCGCATAATCTCAGCCGTAAAAGCGAACTCTTTTTCGTCGTAAAGTTCCAGCGCCTCCTTAACAAGCATCTCCTGGAATTTTTCCGCATCAGTATCAAACAGCCGGTCCAGCGCCGCATCATCAAGCGGAAATACATGAGTAACGATAGACTCAAATTTATCTGTGGTAAGGAGCGGCGAGCTCGCTAATTGCGCAGCTTCTTCCTCGACAAAAATCTTAATACGTTTTTTTATGTCGGCCTCGTGTAGTATTTCACGCCGCATTACGTAGGTTGCACGGCGGTGGCGGTTCATCACGTCGTCGTACTTCACCACGTTTTTTCTAGCGTCAAAATTATAACCCTCGACCCGCTTCTGAGCTGCCTCGAGGCTCTTGGAGATAAAGCGGCTTTCGATCGGTGTTTCGTCATCTGCTCCCAGTCGACTCATAAAGTTGCCGATTTTTTCACCACCGAACACGCGCATCAGATGATCCTCGGTGCTGACATAGAACTGACTGGCGCCCGGGTCACCTTGTCGCCCGGCACGGCCACGCAGCTGGTTGTCGACACGCCTAGAATCGTTCCGTTCGGTACCGAGTACGAACAGTCCGCCAAGGTCTTTTACCCCCTCACCAAGCACGATATCAGTACCACGACCGGCAATGTTCGTCGCCAATGTCACCGCACCTTTTTGACCGGCCTTCGCGACGATGGCTGCTTCTTTTTCGTTGTTTTTTGCGTTCAAGACTTGATGCGGAATCTTTTCTTCGTGCAATAGGTTGCCGAGTAGCTCATTCTTTTCGATAGAGTTCGTACCAATAAGGACTGGCTGTCCCTTTTGGTGGAGCGCCTTCACCTGACGGATAATCGCCCGGAACTTCCCCATTTCTGACTTGTAAATCTTATCCGGCATATCTTTTCGGACAAGCGGCCGGTTCGGCGGTATTTCGACGCTATCTAGCTTATAAATCTGGTGAAACTCTTCGCTTTCGGTCATTGCGGTACCGGTCATACCAGCTAACTTGTCGTACAGCCGAAAGTAATTTTGGAACGAAATAGTGGCGAGCGTCATAGATTCTTGCTGCACCTCAACACCTTCTTTTGCTTCGATCGCCTGGTGGAGCCCCTCGTTATAACGACGACCGTGCATCAATCGTCCGGTAAACTCGTCAACAATCACTACTTCACCGTCATTCGTCACGACATAGTCTTTATCGCGTTTAAAAATTGCCTGAGCTTTCAGTGCTTGTTCCAGGTGGTAAATCGTCCTGATGTGTTCGGACCCGTAAATATTATCAACGCCGAGTATTTTCTGTACTTTTTCAACCCCAGCATCGTTCAATACAACCGTTCGGCGCTTCTCGTCGACTTCATAGTGAGTATCCCGCTCTAACTGTCTGGTTACTTTTGCGAACTGTGCATAGGCGCTGCCGCTCGTGACGGAAGGCGCAGAAATAATAAGTGGCGTACGAGCTTCGTCGATAAGGATCGAGTCAACCTCGTCAACGATCGCATAGTGTGGCTCACGCTGCCGAAGCTGATCGACTTCACGAACCATGTTATCGCGAAGATAATCGAAGCCGAACTCATTGTTCGTTCCGTAGGTTATGTCCGCCGCATAAGCCTCTTGACGCGTACATGGCTTAAGATGACGGAAGCGCGGATCATCGTGATCATCGTTTTTGAATGATTTGTCGAAAATAAATGAGCTGTTCGCGATAATAACACCGACAGAAAGCCCAAGAAAGTCGTATATTTCTGCCATCCAGCCGGCATCACGCTGAGCTAAGTAATCATTTACGGTCACAACGTGGACACCTTTACCCGTTAATGCGTTGAGGTAAACCGGTGCGGTGGCGACAAGGGTTTTTCCCTCACCGGTTTTCATCTCAGTAACGCTCCCTTCATGCAGGGCAATGCCGCCGATAATCTGTACATCAAAGTGCCGCATGCCCACCGTTCGATCAGCAGCCTCACGAACCAGAGCGAAGGCCTCGGGTAAAATTGTATCGAGTGAGTCTTTCTTCAAACGCTTTTTTAGGACATCAGTCTGCTTTTTTAATTTTGCATCTGACATTTTCTTGAACGTGTCAGTGTGCAGATTAACATCTTTAACACGCTTTCGCAGTCGCCGGATCGTGCGAATCTGCGGGTCGCCCAGCATATGTTTTAAAACTCGCTTCATAATACGTTCGTATCTACTCCTCGAAATAATTGTTCCTGATTGAAATTACGCATGTCGGCGGAAATCATATGCCACCCCTGCGTAAAAAATACTAGCTCTCATTGTACCGTACTCCCTCCAGATACGCGAAACGTTTCTTGCAAATAGTGCAACCTGTTCCCAGCAGCTCAACGGCAGCAGGATATCGCCGCTTATTGTCCGCCGGTTTGGCGGCGCATCCGAGCTAAAACGCGCTTGTGCAGCCTATTGCTGCCATGAGTATTTTTGTACTTTCTAATACGGTTCTTTAAGGTGTCTTCAGCAATATCAACCGCAGCAAACGGGTTTATTGTTGATTGCGAAACCGTAATTGTCTCCTGAGGCACGCGCAGTATCACCTCGCAAGTATAGGTTTTTTTGCCTTTTCCTTTGGTCGCCTCTTTCATGATAACCTCGGCGTGGGCAGATTCGCGGGCTTGGCGCGGCAGGTATTTGTCCAGTTTCGTAATCTTTCGGGTAACGTATCGCTTAAGATCATCTGACAGGTCTATTTTTTTACCTGTAATCTCGAATTTTTTTATCATAGCTGCTCCTTTCCTCCCATATATGGCCTGAGTACTTCCGGTACAATCACATTTCCCTCCTCCGTTTGGTAGTTTTCAATAATCGCGATTAGCGGCCGCTGCGAAAACGCCGTCGCATCATTCGTATGCACAAGCTCAACGCTTCCGTCACTGCGGCGAACCCTGGTATTGAGCCGACGAGCCTGGTAGTCGGTCATGTAGTCCGCCGTATGTGTCTCGCGGTACTTGCCCTGCCCAGGCAGCCATACGTCCACGTCCCAGCCGCGCGCATTTGGTTTGCCGATATCAACCGTGCACTTGTTTAAAACCCGGTACGGCAACCCGAGCGACTGCATAAGATGCTCTTGCAGCGCAATCATAAGCAGATGTTCATCAAACGATGTTTCCGGACTCGTCAAACTCTGCATCTCAAGTTTATCGAACTGGTGCATCCGGATAATGCCTTCCATATCCTTTCCGTAAGTACCTGCTTCGCGCCGAAAAGAGGTCGCGTACCCGACATACCGAAGTGGCAGCTCAGTTTCTGCGATTATTTCGTCCGAGTGCATACTGCCTAGTACGTGCTCAGCACTGCCTTGAAGCCACAGCTCCTCGCCTTCAATCTTGTAGCGATCTTCACGTGGCTCGAGCCGATCCATAGCATCGTACGCCTCGGTTTTGAGTAGATGCGGCGGTAAAACCGGCGTGAAGGGCTTAACCGGAATTTTTAAATCATGTTCGGATATTAATTTTTCTATAATCGACTCATCCATAAGGCAATCGAGGCCGAACTGCATCATCGCCCACTGCAAACGCACCAGATCACCCTTTAAATAGGCGAATCGAGCGCCGGAAACTTTGGCTGCCCGTTCTTTGTCGATCCAGCCTTTTGCTTCCGCTATTTGGGCATGATTTTTTGGTTCAAACCCAAACTGTGGCTTTTCACCCACCTCTCGTACAACGACGTTCTGGTCTTCTGTCTCTCCTACCGGCACGTCATCGAGCGGCATATTAGGCACTTGCTTGAGCAGCTCAAGCCATTCAGCATCTGTCTTCTTTAGCAGCGTTTCGCGATGAGACAACTCGACTTTTATTTGCTTCCCTTTATCAATCAGCGTTTCATCCGGTTTACCTTGTGCTTGCTTGATTGCCGACGCGTTTTCGTTGCGTTGTCGGCGGAGTTCTTCAACCTGTTGGATTAACACGCTCCGCTCATCGTCTAGACGCAGAAGCTGCTCTACCTCCACTGCATAGCCCTTCTGGCCTGACTTTTCTTTTACGGTGTCCGGATTATTCCTGATAAATTGGATGTCTAGCATATTTACCCCTAGTATAAATTATTTCTGGCTTAGCTGCCGTATGATTTTTGCTTGAGCGCTTCAATCGTCAACTCAGTACGTGACCGGGCATAGTTACAAAAGTCGCATGGACCTCCCATTGCAGCGGTGCCGACATCTGGCATATCGTTCTCCAGAACTTCTTTGATAGAGTGAAGCGCTCCCTCAACCCAACCTGCGCTACCGGTGTACGGAATAAGCTTGGTCGTAAACTCAACCTTATTGTCAAAGCTATCTAGGTCAAGCCTCCCGTTCGCATAGACAAAGTATCCAGTGTCCGACACGTCAAAACCATTTTGCCGAAGCAACCATTGGTAAACTTCCATTTGTCTTTTGTAAGCAATCTGCCAATCTGCATCAATCGATACTTCCCTGTCTTTTGCGGTAGCTTTGTAGTCAACAACGATGAGCTTGCCGTCGCCATCTACCCAAATATCGTCCACTGCGCCAAATACATGCAGGTTTGTCGGTTCATGAGTTGTCGAGACACCGGTGAAATTTGCCCGCCACGTATCCAGATCGTCATGCACGAACGGTACAGCTGCGACATTATTTTCTGTCATTATTGGATGTGGCTGCGCCTTTTTTCGGTAAGCATCAAATTCTTTTTTTAAGAGCTCGTCAATGGCAGAATTTATACGAAACGGCGGACTGCTCGGTCGCTTAATCTTTAGGCGATTGTCGAGCCAAAAACAGCGTGGACACTGCATGAAAAGCTCTATTTTACTTCTTGATACTTTATAGGGCGTCTTTTGACCGGGCCGATACGGCTGACTACGCTGATAACGATAACTCATTACCTACTATTGTAGCAGGTGCATGAGCATTACGGCAGCTCTGCTGTGTACCATAACGCATTGCGGTTTCGAGTCATCTCATTGCCTGTCATAGTAGCCAGCTCAATAAGCAATGCTGGCGAGTTTAGTTCGTCATGAATCCAGTCCTCAAACGCGCCAGTGGCCGGGTAATTAAATACGTCCTCTAGATCGTTCGTCGTTGAAAAGCCATAGTTACTCAGCTGAGCATATCGTTGGCCGACCGCTACTGAATTACCGGCGTCATTACTGATAACCACTGATGCAACAGCATGGTAGGTCAGCACAAGCTCAGGGCGTTGCCTTCTAATGAAGGCAGCTAATGCACTTGCCTCCGGCTCTGATAACGGTTCGCTGCCTCCTCCTTCTGACAAGAATGTCGGACCGGGTATGTACACCTCGGTTTGCCAATCATTGGTCGGAAAGTTTCGGTTTAGATCAACGCCACGGGCGTTCAAGCGACTGCGCGCAACCACACTGTCAGGACTGCTGCGCGGTATGATTATAAGTGTCTTGTCGTTCGGGAGACGGCCCGGGTTAGCCTCCAGCTCTTCTATCCAAGCATCCATCAAAACCACACTGCTATATTCGTTCCCATGCATTCCGCCAACGTAGACAATCTTGCGTGACCCGTTGCCGAATGAGTACGCCTGAATCGGCCTTCCCTCAACCGAGTGGCCGATAGTTGTCGTCTGTTTACACGTTGTGCTAGTACTGGTACTCCAATCTAGCTCGTTAGATACCCCGTGTTCGCTCATCACCTCTCCAGAAATACCAACGGTTATACTGCTACATCGCGGCAGATTGGACGAAGGAGTGATAACAAGCTGGTCGCCATCCACGCGTACCGAATTTTCAACTGCTGACCCGCCTGCTGTAAGTTGAATGCTCGGCAGCTCGTCTGGTTCTTCTTCCAGTGATTGATCGAACGTCAGCCGGAGCACGTAACCAAGCGGCATGCCATAGCTCGGCATATTGCTGCCGGTGACTTCCGGACCGCCTGAAGTGGTAAAGGTCAGCTCCCATGGTTCAGGCAATACAGAGTTGTCTCTTGCCTGTAATTCGTTAATCGTTAGAGTAAATTCAGTCTCTCGTTCCAGCTCTTCAAGAAACAGCACCTGCAGCTCAGCTCCTTCATAGGTGACATCAAAATCAACGTTCTCATTCGCCTCGTCTTGAAGCATTATGGCTGAACTATCAGGCTGCTGAACCGGCTTATTAAGCGATATCGTGAGTTCCGAGGGTTTTTCGAAGACCTCTTCATTATTCTCTATGGAGCTCTCCTCGACCAGCAACGGATCGAGCGTACGCAGATTTGCACGCTGTATTTCCTCAACCTTCACGCCGTTGAATACCCGCGCTATTTCCAGCTGATACTCTTCTGCCTGTTCAAGTTCGAGCTCCTCCAGGCTGCACGTTAACACGATATCGTTTTTGTAGCATTCCTTATCATTGTCGTTAGCGTGAGCATAGTACTGGAAAAGCTCATCCGGCTGCGAAAAAGCTATCTCGATATCATCTTTCACTGACACCTCCAAAAACTCGGTCAGAGAATGCTGCTCTGGAGCGGGATATGAGGGAACATCAAGCCGAATACGTTTTTGCCAAAACGGAACTCCCCGCAGCGAGACCGTTCCATCCATCGCTTCATTCGGTATGGGCAGAACGTTTGGCTCGACACATAGAGAGCGGGCGGCCAAAGGATACCCTCTGAAACTTACTGCCCGGTCGGTTGTGACCGAAACTGCTGCTGAATCATCACTTGTGTATAACGACGGCAGCAGAATGATGTTGCTCACGCATGTCGGTTCGCTATATGACAAAACAACGCTACGCGGCACTACAAAACTAACCATCAAGCCAAGAAGTATCACCCCGGCTAAGCTTGCGGTCACCAGTACTATCTTTTTCGGCAACGCAAGCGCAAGAAATCGCTCCCATGCAACGCTAACGCTATCCTTTATGCCGTTTCGTTGTGTGGGGCGTTTTTGCATGGTTCATTTTTATCTTTTTACGCTAATGGTTTCTATGAACTATATTACCACGCCATCATTACTAAGGGTTATCTGGCGAGAAAAGAAACGGCAACGATAGCAGCGGTTTCGGCGCGGAGCGTAAACTGTCCGAGCGGTAGTGTTTGGAGCGCATTCTCCTGAAACATTTGCTCTTCCCGCTCCGACCAGCCGCCTTCCGGTCCGATTGCTATACTAACCGGTTCGGTACTGGAGAGCACCGCCTGGTCAGGCGCATCTTCAATTCGGCAAATCAGCAGATTAGCCCCGGATTCTGCTTGGACAAATTCGTCGACTGTTACTGGCTCTTGTAGCTTTGGTATATCGCTGCGTCCGCATTGCTCTGCAGCCTCTATCGCGATTTTCTGCCACCTGTCACTGCGGGTTTTTGATACATCAGATCGAATACATCGATCAGCTATCAGTGGGGTGAGCCGTGACACGCCAAGCTCCGTTGCCTTCTGAATGATAAGCTCGTTGTTTTCTCGTTTTAATAAAGACCAGGCCAGGCTTACTTCCCGGTTCGGCAAACGGCGTGGTTCGTCTTGGATTTTAGTAAGTTTCACTTGCTTCTTTTGTATCTGAACAATTTTATATCGCACATCTGCATGTTTCCCGTCAAACAGCACAACTTCATCTCCTGGAACATACCGTAATACTCGTTGCCACTGATGCAGTAACTGATTATCGGACACCGAAACAGTAGTTTTTCCTACTTCACCAGTTGCTAAATAAAACCGCCGCATGCTCATAATTATGACAGCTCCAAAACCGCAAGACTTTCAATGTGCGGCGTTTTCGGAAAAAAATTGTACCCAACAAGATTCGTTAGTCTATAAGCTGGCTGCAGCTGAGCAATATCCCGCGCTTGCGTCGCCGGATTACAGCTGAGATACACTAGCTTAGCCGGCCTCACCTCCACTATATGCCGAGTGAGCTTTGGGTGCAGACCAGAGCGAGGCGGATCAAATATTACCGTCGTATTCGGCTCAATCGCGCTGAGGGCCTTTTCGGTGCTGGCATGAGTGATTTCTGCTGATGTATCATTGCCGGCATTCTGCTGTGCTAAACGAACGTTTCCAGCATCCAACTCAACCAGACGTTCCGCTCCGACTGACAGCCCGATTGCCCCAACACCAGCATACATATCGATAATTGACGGTGCACCGCTTACGAACGCCTTGATATCTCGGAGTGCTCGCTCAAACATCGGGACATTCACCTGAAAGAATCCATCCACATCGTATTGAAAGCGTCTTCCCTGCACTTTGTCGCTCAACTCGGTTGAGCCATATCGCTTAAGCGTACGTGTGATAACACTTGCTGGACTTTTCGGCGTTGAGAAGTGTACGTTTATTCCTGCCCCTAATGCAGACAGTTCTTGGATATCAGGAAACGACTCATCTTTCACATAAAGAGAGGCTGCGACTTTACCGGTTTGGCTTGCGCGCAGCAGCAGTGTTTTAAGTTGTCCGGCTCGTACCCGCTGGCGCCCAAGCGTACCTAAAATTGCCTGCGCTGCTTCATCTAGTACCGGCATCGCTAATGAGCTGCCGTGCACGATTTGTTTTTTGTTGCTCCCTCGCTGGTAAAACGCCAAGTGCAGCCCATCCTCGTCTCCCCAAAAACTGTACTCCATTTTATTCCGGTACTGCCACTGGGTATCATCATGCTTCCATTCAACGGAGTCGGGCAGCAGCACCCCTGCCCGCTGCATCGTTTCCGTCAGTATCGTTTGCTTCGTCGTATTTTCAGCAGAAAATGTCAAAATCTGCCACGGACTTGTACTCAAATAAGCTGGATCTTTCGGTTCCACGCGGTCAGGAGAGGTGGCCAGCACTTCTGTTGTGACCGCCAGGACATAATCTTTCTTTTGCTTGATCGGCCGTATGCGAACTTGCTCGCCCGGCAGCCCTCCCCATACGAACACAGCCCGCCCATCGCGGAGACGGCCGAGCGCCTGTCCGCCATGAACGAGCTTTTCTAGCTGTATTGTCTCAGAAAAATCCACTAGCTCTATACTAGCAGAATCTAAGCCGCCATCAGCCCAAGCTGGGATAGGCCCTAACTTATGCTAATGATCCAAGCACGAGTGTTACCACGAACAGCAGGGTTGCAGTGGTCGTGATAACCACGTAATTGCGCTCAACGATTTCCGGCTGCGTAAAGCCTTTGCGCTTCTTCAAGCTAAATAGCTGGTTTACCGCATACGCCAACAGAGCGAGTGCAAAAATATCTGCAGCTACATACATGTGAAGCGGCAAGGTTGTTCCGTACAACATACTGAATGCGACGAACGCTGCGAGCGTCAGAAATACGACAGCACTGCCGACAACTGCTGTCAAAAATAGCGTTGCCTTACGCTTTACCCCTGTCTCTCTATTTGCCTGGTACGCTAAGAAGCTTGCGCCAAGCAAGATAAGTCCCAGGAGCTTAATAAAGCTCAAGTCATATACTCCGAGCAATAGCGCGGTAAGCTTAAGCGCCAACACACCGAGAACAGCCGCAAGCACCCATCGGCTCACGAGCACTCCTTTGTTCGCCCGAGAATTATATGTCTCCCAGCCTCGGGTTGCGATATAGACGCTATAGACGAGCCCGACCGCTAAGATTGCTGCGATAAGGTGACGAACATCAACGGTCAGCACGTTATGTACTGCCGGTGCCAATACATCATCTCGCAATGCATCGGTTGCCGTATACCCGACGACTACACTTCGTTCTACTGCCTCCATAAACGTATAAACAACCGCTAGAAGTGCTGCGAAGACCGCTGCAGACAAGGCGTGTAGCCCGCGCAAACCGCGAAGCTTAACTTTTAGCGTTGCAATAACTTGATTGATGTCCGCTTGTTTTGTTGTTTTCTTTGTTGCTTTTGCTCGGGTTGGTTTTTTTGTCGTGCTTCGCTTTGTTTTCGCCGCACTTGTTTTTGTGGTTCTTTTCTTAGTCGTAGAAGCCGCACTCGTTTTCTTAGCGCGTGCTTTCGAAGCCGTGCCCACCTGCTTCTTGGTGTTTGCTCTCTTTGCCATGCCAAAAGTGTACCACAGTTGTTATCTGTCGTATATAACCTGTTCTCAGGTGGTTTGTCCTTGCCGTGCAGCGGCTAATGCCTCAAAGCGGCCATACACATAGTCGACGAATGGATCTGCTTGACTCAGCTCGGTCTTCCGCGGCTTAATCAAAACTGACACTTCATCCGTAAGCTCAACGTGGGACAGCAATATTTCGCGAACAGAGCTTATCAACACGTTTCCAGCCTCAAGAAGTCCTGCCGTTATGTGTAGCTCATGAGGCGGCACCTCTTGACTCCACCTTGCTATCAGTTCATTTTTACTTAAACGTACATCGTCTTGCTGCAGCACCTGACAGCCAAGCTCAAGTAAATCCCCGTACGTCTTCATGGCAAAAATTATACTACAACTTCTTTGGCTGACGGAAACTGATTATAGCCGTGGGCACTCATACTCGAACAGTAAGCACCTGCTCCGCCGATTGCAACAATATCACCAATCGAAGCTTTGTTAAGAAGTCGCGGCATTAGCTCTTCCGGGTCAGTGGGAGCTGGCGTGAGCAAGTCGCCACTTTCACAGTTATGACCAACGACGACGCATTCTTCTTGTTCTGTTTTATCGTTCAAGACCGAAATTGGATGCTGAGCTGCATACAACGTTGGGCGCAGTATGTCGTTCATGCCAGTATTCAATTTTATAAATCGGTATCCTTGCGATCCGGTGCTAACAATATCGTCTACAGACGCGAGTAGGACACCAGCATTTGCAACGAGAAAATTGCCAAGCTCGAGCTCCAGCTGTAATTTTTTACCCGTTTCTCGATAAAACGTTTCTAGCTGCGAGCGTAGTATATCGCCGACTTCTTCAATAGGCGTCTCTTGCTCAGCCACTGTTCGAGCTACCTTAAAACCACCGCCGAGGTTTACGGTCGTGATGTCAGGAAATTGTTTAGCAAGCGCAAGGCTGATCTCAATGGCATCCTTCCATACAAGTGGGTCAGTACCGGAGCCAATATGCGTGTGCAGGCGGTTTATCGTCAAACTATATTGCTCTGCGATCTCAAAAATAGTATCCAGCTGCTCATGCCAGATACCAAAACTGCTTGTTACGCCGCCGACGTTTGTTTTCCTTGATTGCCCTGAACCAATCCCCGGATTTAGCCTTACCCCAACGGTTGAGCCCGGGAACTGCTCACCAAATAAACGCAACTGTTGCAAGCTTGTCGCGTTATATTGCACACCTTTTTTAACCAGCTCTTTCAGGTTATGTGCACTCTGCTGGCTCGTTAACATAATCTGACCTGGTGCAATACCACAGGAAACCGCAGCTTCCGCCTCGTAACTACTGCTGGCGTCGATACTGATACTTCTCTCTGTAAAAAACCGTACGATGTCCGGGTGTGGGTTTGCCTTCATGGCGTAACGCGGCTGATAACCAAATGGTGCCGGTACAGCCTTCAGGCGGTCGGCTTGTGCTGTGAGCACTGCCCTGTCGTATACAAACAGCGGCGTTCCGTGCTCCTTCGCCAGCTGCTTTAGCATATCGGAATTATCTGCGAGATACTGCATACTTCTTTACAAGCTTATATCTGGATAGAGCTCTTTAGTGGTCTCAGAGACTTCGTGACGGAGCTGCGGAAACGGAACACCTTCTCGTGCTGTCACCCCTTCCAATAACCAAAACAATCGTTCGCTATACCCAAAACCACAGGCTGGCGGCATGCCGTATTCGAGCATTTCAACAAAGTCGATATCCAGCATCTGCGCCTCATCATCGCCCGCATCACGCATTGCCTGCTGCTCTTTAAAGCGCTCCAGCTGATCTATCGGGTCATTTAGCTCAGAATATGCCTTACACGCCTCAGTACCGCCAAGAATCAAATTAAATTGCTCAGTCAAACGCTCATCGCCTGGCTGCGTCTTTGCGAGCGGCTGCAGGAACGTCGGCACATCTACCAAGAAAGCTGGCCCAGGTAACGTAACTCTGATTTTCTTCCAAAGCTTATCTATGCCCCGAGCCCGATTGTCCTGCTTCTCCACCTCTAAGTTGTGTTGCTTAAGTTGATCTTTTACTTCTTCCAGGCTGCATTCGTGCACATCAAGCCCATAATGCTCTTTAATGACTTCAACGAAACTTATGCGCTTCCAATCAGTCCCGTCAGCACCCAAATCAACGCTCAACCCATTTGCCAACGTAAATTGTCGTTTACCCCAGGTGTTGTCTGCTACCGCGCGGACCAGGCGCTGCGTCAATTGCATTCCGTTCTCCCAGTTAGCATATGCCCAATACCATTCCATCGCATTGTGCTCCGGCAGATGCTCATCGGAGTAGTTTTCGTTACGGAAGCGTGGGCCAATATCGAACACCTTTTCGTAGCCTCCGCCGAGTAAGCGCTTCAAGGGAAGCTCGTGCGAAATACGTAGGTAGAAATCATGATCAAGCGCGTCCATGTGTGTGATAAACGGTTTTGCGTCTGCGCCACCGGGAACATTTTCTAGCACTGGTGTGCTTATTTCAGTAAAACCTTCTTTAAGCAGGAATGACCGTGTTTCCTGCCAAAACGTACTGCGTCGGAGATACCGCTCGTAAACCTCTTTGTTCACATTCGTGTCGATATAGCGACGGCGCATACGGACTTCTTTGTTCGTAAAGCCATCGTGGTCGGTCGGCAGCGGCCGAAGTGTTTTCGTCAAGAGCCGCAGCTTGCTTACCTCTATCGAAATCTCGCCCGTTTGCGTTTTAATAACCGGTCCGCTCGCTTCAATAAAGTCACCAGGATCAAGCAAGTTAAGCTGCTGGTACGTAATCTCGCTTCTTGATGGATCAGCGTCACCGAGAGCATCGTTCGTTAAAAATAACTGTAGTGAAGCACTGCTGTCGCGCAGTACAAAAAATGCAATCTTACCGAATTTCCGGGTACTGACAAGCCGGCCAGTTACACTGACAGGCTCACCCTCGAGCGCTTCATATGAGTCGATTACTTCTTTTGCCTGGTGGGTTCGAGTCACGTCCCCGGGATACAGCGCTACTCCTTGAGCAATTAGCTCTTCGCGTTTGCGTAGTCGCTCATCTCGCAGTTCTTTTAAGGTTGCCATGTAGTCTCTCCGTCTTGTTGCTGGTTTTTTCTATTGTAGCATCTGGCGGGCTATCTTAGGCTACTGCCTCAGTTTGTACTGTTTGGTGTGGCGGCGCCACTTGTCCGCCAGCGGCTTCTGTACTGCTCGCCGACTGCCAAACACCGACAAACCGCCGCACTCGGCTCGCTGCTTGGTCCGTAACGACTATCGGTGCAACGACGAGATTGCCGAGCGATAAAGCTGTCGTTGCATGGCACTTCTCGCGTGTGATCTCACGAGCCATATCCGTAAAATCCGACTCCCGAACCGCGTCTGGAAAACTAAGAGCCACGACTTGCTCGTAACCGGCTTGCTCCAAAGTAGCCTGCAGCTCTTTGGCTTCCGGCAGCGGCATAGTAAATGCGTCGAGTAGCTGCTCACCTGTTATTTGTTGCTGATTCATTTTATATCCTTATTGTGTTATTTCGGCTTTATATACATACACTCCCGTATCTTTTGCTTCTTTCGTCGCAAGAATCCGGGAGTGCTGTTGCCTGTATTTACGCTCAAGCCCTGTCGATTCTTACGACCAGAGCTTTGGCTTTCTGCTAAAGAGATTTTGGCGTTCAATACGGCTCATAATATCATAGTATATACTAAGTTACAAATTTGTCAAGTTAGCTAATCTCCTCAACAGTATACTTAGCAGTATCGACAGTGTTCTTTATTTCAACCTCATCACCGACCTGTTTGCCAAGAAGTGCTTTGCCGATTGGTGACTCGTCGCTTATTTTCCCTTCAAGCGGATCTGCTTCAACAGTACCGACGACCTGCAGATTCTTTGCTTTGCTGCCTGACTTCAGGAGTACTTTTGAGCCAAGTTGTATTTTTTTGTCCCCACGGGGCTTTTTTATAAGCTCTACGTTGGCAAGAATATGCTCGAGTTCGCCGATACGTGTTTCATTTTTTTCCTGCTCCTGCCTAGCTGCCTGATACTCTGCGTTTTCGCTCAAGTCACCAAACTCGCGAGCTAACTTTATTCGTTCTGCAATTTCCGTACGCGCAGCAACCGCCTCATCAAGTTCTGCTTTGAGCTCTTCAACACCTTCTGCTGTTAAGTGAAATTGTTTTTTCATACGTTGTTCCCTTTGCCTTGTTTATTATCAAACGTATTCGTTTAAATACTGTTTGGTCTAGCGTTCTTGCTCCCTGAGTGGCACCTATGTTAGCAAAACCTGCTTTAGCGTGCCAGTGCTTCGATAATTTTTGCTGTTGGCATATACGTGATTTCGTCATCGCTGCGGCGCTTATATTCGTGTTCGCCAGCCTGACATGTTTTGCTGCTTACCACAACACGATGCGGTAAACCAATCAGGTCCGCATCTGCAAATTTTTTGCCGGCCCTCTCATCACGGTCATCATATAATACCGTAATATTTTTTTGGGTCAATTGTTGGTATAGCTCATCTGCTGCCTCGACAACCGCCTCGTCATCGGAAAGGCGTGCAAGATAGACCTTCATCGGTGCAACTGCCTCTGGCCACACGATACCTTTATCATCACTGAAGTGCTCTACGATAACTCCCATCAGCCTGGTGATACCAATGCCGTATGAGCCAAGAATCACCGGTTTCTCGCTACCGTCTTCATCTGTAAAGAACAGGCCGAGCTCTTCTGACTTGCTGCCGCCAAAGCTGAAAATGTTCCCAACCTCAGCAGCTTTATGCTTGGTCAGCTCGTCTTTCTTTAGGCCGAGCTTCTCAAGGTTCGCCTCGGTGTAGTCTTCTTCGTTTATTGCCAGGCGCTTTTCTTTGTGTAAGTAAATAACATCCTCGCCCGCTTCTGATATTGTCTGGAACTCGTGGCTAAAGTTATCTGTAAACGGACCGCCCGAGGCCACAGTAATGTACGTATCATCACCCAGGCCAACCCGATCAAAAACCCGCATATAGCTCGCTATCGTTTCATCATAAAATTTCTGGTGCAGCTTTTCGTCATGTGTATACGAATACATGTCTTTCATGACGAACTCGCGGCCACGCATTATACCGCTCTTTGAACGAAGCTCATTACGGAGCTTTGTCTGAAATTGATACACGAAAACCGGCAAATCCCGGTAGCTGGCGATGTAGTTTTTCATCATGCTGGTGATTTGCTCTTCGTGTGACCAGCCAAACCCGACGTCCGTGCCGTTTTTTAGCTGTGACTTAAACCAAACGTCTACCTTTTCATCGTCCCAACGATCGGTCTTTTCCCATAGCTCTTTTCGCTGCAAAGAAGTCATGATAAGCTCCTGGCCGCCGATGGCGTTCATCTCTTCTCGCACGATTGATTTGATATTCTCGAGCACCAATAAGCCAAGCGGCAAGTAGGCATAGACCCCCGCCATTTCTTTATGAATATAGCCGGCTTGAATAAGCAGCTGGGCATTTTTGGCTGTCTCGTCCGCTGGGATGTGCTTTTGTGTTTTTGTGAAAAGTTCAGAAACTCTCATAGTCTTCTCCTTGTGATGGGTATTGCTGTCATAAAAAAGTTCTATCAAAAAACCGTCGGCTGAGTACCCCTAGCGGGGCATAAGAGAAGTGCAAATAGTAATCAATGCTTTTTGATACGTCATTTCGCGACCATTGTACTACTATCGGCTGCTAGAGCACAAATAAGTACACAAACGCGATGCCGTTCTTGATGCCATGGACAAAAATCGCAGGCCAAATACTCTTGTATCTCTCTGTTAGGCCACACAATACAATCGAAAGAACCAGCGTATCAATAAATGCTGCCCAAAGCAGCGGCTCGCCGGTACCAAACTGTAGATGTGCAGCACCGAATATAACGGAAACGATTGCCGTACTGTGAACGAACGACAGTTTTTTCCGGAGCCACATAAACAAAAAGCCCCGCATAAGCACTTCTTCAATGAATGCCGGTATCAATACGAGCGAGGCAAACACGAACACTCTGCCGGCTGTATCGACGACCGGAGCAAGATCAATCACCTGCTCCTGCTCAAAGTCGATACCGATATCTAGCAGCTGGAATATGCCGACCGCCACGACAGTAAACACCATGTAAATGCCCCACGCTACGATTGAACGCGGTAGATCTGCGAGCTTAGGTCGCACCAAGCCGATTGACTTGAGCGGTTTGCCGTACCGCCGCAACACAAAATACACCCCCGCAAACTGGACAATTGCAAGCGTAGCAATAATGAGGAAGTTGTTTAGATTCGACTCAGTGATCGTATCGAACGCCGCTTCTCCCTGTCCGCTCACCACCGCATAAAGTGCAATAACTACACCGATAACCAGTTGTGCAAAAAGAAAAATTCCAATCGTTAGTAAAATCAGCTGCAGCGGACTTGGGTCACCGCCTGGCGAAGACCGCCTCGGTGATGATGTTTTTTGCTGATCTATTGGTTTTTTGGCCGTATCTTTTGAAGTATCCCGATTTTGCTGAGCGGGGTCAGTGGCTGCTGCTTCGTCCTCGGGCTTAGTTTTTGATTGTAATAATGGCATCTATACCAGTATACCGTCAGCCTCAGAAAAACCTGCGTACATCTACGATAGTAATCAGGACAAAAAGAAGCATCAACGCCATAAAGCCGGTAGCATGTATCTTTTCTTCGAGCGATTTCGTAAGCGGACGCTTAAGCGCACGGAATAGTAATGTCACGAAAAGCCTCCCGCCATCAAGTGCCGGAATGGGCAAAAAGTTCATAATAGCCAGTGCCAGCGAAATCAACGCGATAACAAACAGCAGCAGCGAGACTCCCTCTTGGCTGACGGCAGCTAACGTCATGAAGATACCGACCGGCCCGGTCACCTGCTCTGTCGCCTGGGCCTGCCCTTCCTGGCGCGCCTCCTGATTCCCAGTGACAAACGACACCAAATACTGCCCGAAGCCGCTTAGAGCATCCCATAATCCAACAAACGTCAGTTGCGTAAACTGAGCAATGGACCCCGCCGCAACAATCGGGGCAGACCAGCTATAACGCACTATCTTGAAACCTTCCTGTCCAGACATTGGAGCAACGCCAAGATAGCCTTGGTCGGCTGCGACGTCTTCCGGATTTAGCGTAACGCTCAGTTGCCGCTCTTCACCATCCGTCAATACTGTCATTGCTATCTCTTTTCCGGCATTCTGTTCAGTCATCTCGAGTACGGTCGCCGGGTCATCAATAACAACATCGTTAATCGCGACGAGCTCATCCCCCTCCTGGATGCCAGCCGCCTCTGCAGGTGAATCTTCAACTACTCTGCCGATTAGCACGACATCTTGGTTGCGTGGCTCTGATACGACGTGCTCATCCGCGGCGACAGTAAATTGGTTCGGCACAGCGAATTCGGGCAGCCGCGGCATACCGACCCAAGCAACGATCATGAATAACACAAACGCCGTAATAAGGTTCATTATCACACCGGCAATCATCACCTTTACCTTGACGCCCAGTGGCGCGGCACCAAAACTCCCTGGCTCATCCGCATCATCATTTTCGCCTTTAAGCCGAACAAATCCTCCGAGCGGTAGCCAGTTGATTGAAAAGTCGTATTCACCTTTTTTGCTTTTTATGCGACGTTTCCACGCCCGCGGCGGAAAACCGATGCCAAATTCCTCAACGTCAACGCCGCCGCGTCGAGCCATAATAAAGTGGCCGTACTCATGGACGACGACAAGCCCGATAAACAGTAGTAATCCGATAATAAGTAGTGCTATTGCCATCTACGCTCCATACCTTCTTTGACGGTTCGCATACGCTGCAAGCGCTTTGTCTATATCGTCTGTGGTGATTGCCGGCCAGTGCTTTTCTATAAAAAGTAGCTCAGCATACGCAGCTCGATATAACATAAACCCGCTAAGACGCTGCTCGCCGGACGTTCGAATTACCAAATCTACCGGCGGAACCTCCGGGTAATATAGTGCCTGTTCGATTCGCTCAGGAGTAACATCAGCCGCTGCCACGTTTTGCTTGATGAGCTGACGAACGGCGCTGGCTATCTCTTCATGGCCGCCATAGTTAAAACAAAGGGCGAGTGTCCCTTTGGTATTATTTTGCGTTTCAGCCTCGACTCTGTCGATGGCATTTTTTACCTTATCGCTCAACCGGTCACGCGAACCCAGAATGACAATGCGGATTCCGGCATCGCTAAACTCATTTAGGCGATCCTCAGTGTACTTAATAACTAGCCTCATCAAAAAGCTCACTTCTTCTTCCGTCCGCTTCCAGTTTTCTGTCGAAAATACAAAAGCTGAAACGTAAGAAACACCTACGTTGAATAAATGCTTGGCAATATCACCAAAAATATCCGAACCGCGGCGGTGTCCTTCAACCGTCGGCAGCCCCGCTTGCTTCGCCCATCGGCGATTACCATCAAGGATAATGCCGACATGCCGGGGCACATTGCTAGGTGATGAATTGCTCATAATGTGGTGGTTTTCCTTGACCTAAACGGTCATAATCTCATTTTCTTTATGCTTTGCGAGCTCCTCGGCCTGCTGTTTTGCCTCAGACATGGCGTTATCAACCTTCTCCTGGAGGCGCTTCATGTCATCCTCGCTGATATCCTTGTCTTTCTTTGCCTGATCGATCAATTTCATGGCTTCATGCCGAGCGTTCCGGCTGCTAACCATGGCGTCTTCAAGCTTCGCCCCGACGAGCTTTACATATTCACGACGGCGCTCCTCCGTAAGCGGCGGAATTGGTATGCGAATAACCTTACCGTCATCCATCGGATTTAAGCCGAGTGACTGGTTTTCCCTGATAGCCTTACTGATGGCCTCAAGGTTATTTGGATCAAACGGAGTAACCTGCAAAAGCTGGGGTTCCGGCACAGAGATTGAGCCTACCTGCATCAGTGGCATTTTAGCCCCGTATGCCTCGACCTGAATCCCATCAAGCATGGAAGGATGAGCGCGACCCGTGCGTATGTTCTTTAGTTCGTCCTCTAAGTGAGTGACCGCTTGTTGAAATTTTTGTTTTGCTGCTTGTACGACGCTTTCCGGACTCAAAATCTAAACTCCTCGCTGTTGTCTCATTTATTGCTGTACGGGTAGTATATCGGCTCTGGCTTATTGAGTGCAACTAACAAACCTCTGACAGATAGTCATATTTGCACTTGTTCGTTTATTCAACTTCGCCAAGGGCAATACGCGAATACCGACGGATCACAATATTTTCGCCGAGCTTGGCTATCATTTCCTTTGTGTATTCACCAACGGTTATATCAGGGTTCTTTACGAACGGCTGGTCAAGTAGGCAGCGTTCCGCAAAATGCTTTTTTAACATACCTTCTACGATATTTTCTAGCATATTTTCCGGCTTACCTTCTTCTTTGGCTTTCTCGGTAAACTCTGTCTTTTTTTCTTCATAATCTGATTTTGCGATAGCTTCCTGCGAGAGATATTCGGGATTGCTGGCCGCTATATGCATAGAAATGTCTTTAACAAAATCGGTAAAGAGCTCGTTCCGTGCTACAAAATCAGTCTCACAGTTCACCTCTACAAGTACCCCGATGCGATTATCATGATTGTACGTACCGACAACTCCAGCACGAGCCTCGCGCTCACCGCGCTTCTCTGCCTTTGTCAGGCCTTTTTTCCGCATCGCTTCAAGCGCTTTGTCAAAATCACCGTCCGTGTCGACGAGCGCTTGCTTTGCATCTGTAATGCCGACACCAGTCAGCTCACGTAATCGTCGTATATCAGCAACATCTATCTTACTCATTTACTTAGCCTCCTCTTTCTTCTTTGCGTCTGCAGATGCTTTTGATTTATCTGCCTTTTGCTTCCCGCTCTCGATTGCAGCAGAGATAAGATCGGTAATTAGTTTTACCGATTTAATGGCGTCGTCGTTTGCAGGAATCGCATAGTCAATATTGGATGGATCTGCATTCGTGTCGACAATAGCAACAATCGGTATGTTCAGTTTACGAGCCTCTCGGACAGCATTCACGTCATATAGAATATCGGTTACAAAAACCACAGCCGGCAATTGCATCATCTGCTTAATGCCGCCGAACAAGTGGTTCATTTGATCGATTTCTTCCTGAAACCGCTGGACTTCGAGCTTGCTGTACTTACTCGCAAGCTTTCCGGAAGCCATATCTTCCTCAAGCTTCTTAAGGTGTTTTACCCTGCCGCCAATCGTCGATCGGTTCGTTAGCATGCCGCCGAGCCACCGCTCAGTAACATATGGCATACCAGTTTTATTAGCAGCCTCTTTTATGGCATCCCGAGCCTGACGCTTGGTGCCAACCAGCAGCACTTGCTTGCCCTCGCTCGCAGTTTTTTCGATAAACTTGCAGGCGTCTTCAAGCTGTACGACCGTCCTAGCCAGGTCAATAACGTGGCTCCCGTCGCGCTTGCTGTGAATATATGGCGCCATCTTTGGGTGCCATCGGCTCGTTTTATGGCCAAAGTGCGCTCCAGCTGCAAACAATTCCTTTATATCAATGGTTTTGGACATACGTGTATTACTCCTTTACACATCCTTTAATCACCGTCGGGTTACCTTCGCTCGGCGTCGAGTGATGCCTAGAGCGTGGAGGACGTTACCATCCCGACTGCTTCTTTTTGACCGTAACATAGTACCAGATAGCAATCAGATTGACAATAGACAGATTCATCGCTACAATAGCGACTTGGTTTTCCTAAGCTTACATTCCGTACCGGAGACATAATGCCTTCGTAAGGAAACAGCCGTCGCCTGCAGACCCTGAGCACGCTGCTAACCGATGAACCAAAATTATAAAGATACGCTCATAAAGAAGGTTTCATCCATATGAAAAAAGATATTCACCCAGACAATTATCGTCCGGTAGCATTCCAGGACATAAACGATAAAACAACGTTCGTCACCCGTTCAACGGTGAAAGCGGAAGAAAAGATAACGATTGACGGTATTGAATACCCGCTTGTGCAAGTCCATATTTCAAGCAGCTCACATCCCTTTTACACCGGACAAGAAAAGCTTATGGACGTGGAAGGCCGGGTTGATAAGTTTAAAGCGCGACGCGAAGCTGCCAAGGCTCACACCGCTAAGAAGAAATCGAGCAAACCAAAAGCTGCTGAAGAAAAGCCTGCAAAAAAAGAAGCAGCTCAAAAAATCGGCACACTCAAACAAGATAAGAAATAACAAGACTGCTAACACACGGCTAACATCCCCTAGGAGTAGCCGTGTTTTTAATTTATAGTGAGAGATGCAAACATATGAACGAAAAAGAAGCAGCACTTAAGAACGAATTAGCAGACATACAAAAGCAGCTTGAAGATCCAGCTGTTTTTTCCACTGCGAAATACCCGAAGCTGGCGAAACGTCAGAAGTATCTAGAGGAAACGCTGGCGCTTTTTGCTGAACTTACGAAACTACAGCGCGCGTACGACCAATCAAAAACAATAGCCCAAGAAGAGTCTGGCGATCTGGCCGAGATGGCACAAGTTGAGCTGGAAGAGCTCCGAGATAGCATTGAAAAGACGAATGCAAAACTCGAAGAGGCGTTAACTCCGAAGGATCCGAACGATGATAAAGATATCATTATTGAGATAAGAGCGGCAGCAGGCGGCGACGAGGCCAGTCTTTTCGCCGGGGACTTATACCGCATGTACACCAGGTGGGCAGAAAACCACAATTACAAACTAGGGCTCATACAAGAAAGCCCAAGCGAAGCCGGCGGATTTAAAGAAATCTCTTTCTCTGTACGCGGTGACAGCCCGTATTACATGCTTAAATTTGAAGCCGGTGTACACCGTGTGCAGCGAATCCCAACCACCGAAAGCCAAGGCAGAATACATACCAGTACCGTTACCGTTGCCGTGATGCCAGAGGCTGAGGAAACCGACATCGAACTAGACCAAAATGAACTCCGTATCGATGTTTATCGAAGCAGCGGAAAAGGCGGACAATCAGTTAACACGACTGATTCAGCCGTACGTATTACTCACGTTCCCACTGGTATCGTGGTGACATGTCAAGATGAAAAAAGCCAGATAAAAAACAAGGAGAAAGCGCTGGGCGTCCTCCGTGCCCGTTTGCTACAACAGAAGATTGAGGAAGAGCAAAAAGAGCTCTCTGACGCGCGACGAAAACTTATTGGTTCAGGTGACCGTGCAGAAAAAATCAGAACCTATAACTTTCCGCAAGATCGCATCACCGACCACCGCATCGGCTACTCAAGAAGTAATATCCCCGCTGCGCTCGATGGCGACATCGACGATTTGATTGAAAAGCTCCAAGCCTTTGATCGCGAGCTGATCAGTAATGAAGCTTAAGCTGTGGCTCGAACAAAACAGTAAAGTACTTGCAGGAGCAGGTGTGCCAACCGCCCGACTGGACTGTCTCGTCCTGCTTGAAGATCTGACCGGCAAAACGAGAGGCTGGCTACTCGCTCATCCTGACTTTTTGCTTAATGCTGCTTTCGTAAAGCAGCTCGATGCACAGATAACGCGCCGTATGCATCACGAGCCACTCGCTTATATAAGAGGAAAAAGTGAATTCTACGGCCGGCAATTTAATGTTAACGCGCATACGCTGGAGCCACGGCCAGAGACCGAAACAATGGTTGAGCTCTTTCTCCAGCGTGTTGCCAATGAACAAAGCAGTGGCAACCTGACAATCGTAGACGTTGGAACGGGCAGTGGCTGCATTGCGATAACCGTAAAGTTGGAGCTCCCCGAAGCCGAAGTAATCGGGATTGACATAGATAAAAAGTGCCTCAATACAGCACAAAAAAACGCTACGACATTAGGAGCCTCAGTTCAGCTGCTCCACGGTGACCTTCTCATGCCCATATCGTCACTAAAGCTGCAC
Source organism: Candidatus Saccharimonadota bacterium (assembly GCA_050486305.1). GTDB lineage: Bacteria > Patescibacteriota > Saccharimonadia > Saccharimonadales > SLHW01 > SLHW01. The sequence goes on along the minus strand of JBJHDA010000001.1, from coordinate 92,399 downwards.
GATTCACAAGTTATCGTACTGGCAAACCTCCCGTATGTCCCCGATAGCTATCGGCTTAACTCGGCTGCTGAATTTGAGCCAAGACATGCAATCTTCGGTGGAACCGACGGGCTAGACTATTATCGAGCACTATTCCGTCAGCTTTTGGATCTGCCGATGACCGTGCAGGCTGTTTATACGGAAGCGCTCCCCTTTCAACACGCAGAGCTCCGAACTATTGCACAGCAAGCTGGTTACCTAGAGCAGCTGAGTGATGACCTCATACAGATTTTTACCAGTAAATAAAGCCTTTCTGTAAAAGAGAACGGGTAACAAGCAAGCTGATTCGCAAAACCAAAATCGTTACCTATCCGGCATAGCTTCAAGTGTTACGTCTATGGTCATCTCCTCGCCGTCTCTAACCACCGTAAGTGTTACGGTTTCTCCTACCTGGTTCCTGGCAACGAGCGACGTCAAGCTATTATTGCCGTCTACCTCGGCCCCATCAACATGAGTAATGATGTCCTTTTCTCTGAGGCCTGCATTATCAGCCGGGCTGTCTGGAAGTACTGCTGGCTCTCGGGCGGTACCTGGAGCCAAATACGCTCCGGTGGTCTGCTCGAGATTTACTTGATACGCATAATCTTCGTTCAGCATAACGAACCGGATGCCAAGATATGGGCGCTGCAGCTCACCGGTATCAAGTACGCCGGCTATCAGGCCCTTCAAGTCATCAATCGGCAACGCAAAGCCAATACCTTCTGCACCGCCGCCAGCAACTGCCGTGTTAATTCCGATAACTTCACCTCGCCCGTTTACAAGTGGCCCTCCAGAATTTCCTTGATTGATCGCCGCATCTGTTTGTATAAGATTCTGAAGCGTGTCGACGCTGCCTTCGCCGTGGGCCAGTACATCTCTGCCAAAGCCAGAAATTATCCCGCTCGTAACGGTGTTATCAAACCGGCCAAGCGCATTTCCGATAGCGATTACCCGTTCCCCTACCTCGGCATCAACAGAGCTGCCTAGTTTCGCCGGAACAATTTCTCTGTTACGTGTATCGTTTATCCTTAAAAATGCCACATCAAGGGCATCACCCTGGTTCGTTCGGCCAATTATGTCAATATCGTCTAGCTCCGTGCCGTCAGACAACGTCAACGTCACGCTTGTTGTGCCTTCCGGAATAACGTGCCGGTTCGTTATCACCACCCCGTCCTCGCTCAATATCACACCGGTACCAGCACTTTGACGTTCGCGCTCTGTCGCTGGGCCAAACCCAAAGAAAAAGTCATCGTCTAGCTGCGAAGAAAGAACATTTACCGACACAACACTCGGACCAACTTCTTTCACGAGCTCACTTATTAGCTGGCTTTCTTCAGTAACAATCGTATCGCCGCTTGAACGTTGTTGCTCCTGATAATGATCCGCACCAAGCCAGCCGCCACCAAAACCAGCTAACACTGCAAGCAGTAACGCAGCGATAGCAACCCGCGCCGGCACCATACTTGTATACGCCGTTTGTCCTGCTTCAAGTTGCTTCTTACGCTTAGTGTCTTTCTGTGGCACACGCCCTCCCGTCCTTGCAATTTATATCAAATAGCTTTGTCGGTCCAATCCGCCTGAATGAGAATAATCAGTATAACCGCAACCATTACAAAAATGAATTCCCTCCGTACTAGCTTCGATAGCCTATCCTTATGATCCAGATAGTAGAGCGCACCGAGACCGTAGCCAATGACCGTTAATAGCAGTGTCGGCTGCGCTAATACATTATAAAACAATAAGTAGTGGCCAAGTATCCACGTTAACGTAGCAGAAAAATATCCCCAAAAGTGGGCAAACAGTGGAGTGTACTGCTCCTCAAAACTCGTGAAAAAGTGCCGTGCGGTGATGTAGGCGACAAACCATGTTCCGATAACCAGGGTCGCCAGCGATGCATCTTTCCAGACTATATATAGTGCGCTTAATCCAAAAATATGCGCGACAAACGCCTGCATTGAAACACTCAAAATATCATTCCGCGGCTTTAAGAAAATAAGCCACAGCACGTATATACCTGTGAACATAAGCTGCCATGAGACGATCTGAATATTCACCATGAACGCCAAAATCGAAAGCCCTACAATGATATCAACCGCGTTTACACGTATATGTGCCCACCAAAACCGCGGCTGGACTGCAAGCATGCGCCATTTGCTAAGTAAAATTATAGCCAGCGCAACCTGCCCGAGCTCGATTCGGACCAAAACATAGACAGCCAGTGGTAATAATGCCGACAGCCCGATGTGCGCCACATGCGCAAATCCGAACACCGGCTTAATTTTGGAGGCGAGTAATTTCATTCTGTCCAATTAGTATAACAAAGTCGACTGACTCATCATCAATGGTCACGCCTCGCGGCAAACTAGTTGATGCGAAAGTTTTCATTCGTTGCTCGAGATAGCGCTTCGTATATTTCTTTTCACCTCGAGTCAGGTCAACGAGAATCGTCTCTCGGTAGTCTTTCGTTGGAGCATCTTGTGGTCTCGCAACGCTGTAACCATAAGATTTTAGTTCTTCTGTGGTCCGGTTTGCTAATTCCGGCTGTTGCGTACCGTTTATGACAAGCACTTTGGCATCCTCGCTGCGGAGATACCCGTCGCGGAGCTTATTTCTTATAAAATTATGTATTTCGCTGTAATCATAGAGGCCAGCCCGTGGCTGCTCGGTAGACAATCCAGGAATATTCCCGGAAACAATGTAATTGTCGGGTGCTTCGCCGACGAGCTCTACTGATGAAATATTGTCCGCTTGAATCTTGCTGCCTATTTCTCGTAGCCGCATCAACTCGTCTAGACCAAAGCTTGTGGTCACGTTGTCAGCAAAATCATTGAAAAGCGCGTTAATGCGGGCCGGGTTTGATAGTGTCTCGGACGACATTATCTTACTTTTCAGCCCTATCAGAATTTCACGCTGGCGCTCGGACCGATCGTAATCGCCACGCGGGCTTGTTTTGCGTGATCGTACGTAAGCAAGCGCTCGCAAACCATCAAACTTCTCCTCACCAGGCCTGACATCAAGTATATATCGTCTCCCCTGTAAGCTCATTGCCTCATAAACCGGATCCTCAACGTCTAAGGTTACGCCGCCAACCGTATCAATCGCCCGGCGAAACCCTTCAAAATCAATGCTAACGTAATAATGCATCGGGATACCGGTTACCTCTGAAACAGTGTCTTGAATCGCACGATACGCCCTGATTTCTGCCTGTCTTGTGGTTGCCTGCTGAACAATTGCCTGGTTTCGTACGTTCGGAAACACTTCGTTGATCTTCATAGAACCAAGCTCTTCCGTTCGTACATATAAATCACGGGGTATGCTGAGTAGAGCTGCTTCGTCATGAATGGGGTCAATGCTAGCGACGATAATAGTGTCAGTTAAGCCACCTGCAGAATCCCTGCCAAGCAGCAGAATATTCACCCGGCCATCTCCTTCTCCGTTCAAACGTGATGGATCAATATTATCTTGCAGCGCTACGGCGCCGCCGCCGCCTTGGAACACTTGCCGTGCCTTCAAATACGCCGAGGTAATAAAGTAGCTTCCAAATGCAATCAAAAATACGAGTGCTACCGTCCGGAGCTTCGGCATCTTCTGTAAAAACGGCAGTCGTGTATGCCACCCTCCTCGTTTCGGTTTTTGTGCGCTTCGCTTGGCTGCACCAAGAGCAATGCCTCCCCTGCTATCCCGCATCGGCTGCCGAGTCTGATTCATCGATCGGCGAGCCCGGGCATGAAATCCATCGCCGTGAGAAAAGTCGCCAATCTTACGTATGTTCGCGCTATCTCTCTGAGCTCGTGCGGACGTTCGTTTCGCACCACCGACAAAACCATCCGTAGAAGCTACAGATCGTCTCGGTTTGCCGGTTGTTTGTCTACGTCTGAAATTGTCCATGAAATACTGTGATAGTATAGCGTTTATGCTGTTTATTCGTAAACTGAATTTGCAGCTTTTATAGCAACTGCCATACTATATAAGTTCGAAGTAACGATATGCAACCAGATAATACCCCTCACCACTACCCCGGAAACAATCCCCGCCATAGCACAAGTGGCGAACCATCTCCTGCGCATGCTTCGCCTCTGCCTCCCCCGCCACCAAGCCGCCGAGACAAACAGCGACGCGAGGGAACAAAGAGCATCATATCTACGATTGCCATTCTTGTAACCGCACCCCTTGTAGCATTACTGTTAATTGCGTTCGTGTTCCAGTCATACGAAGTTGATGGGCCGAGCATGGAGCACACGCTGCAACATCAAGACAGGCTTCTCGTACTGAAAACTGGAAAGACCTGGGCGCGAATAACCGGGCAAGACTACATACCTGAGCGTGGCGAGATAATTGTGTTCGCAAAAACCGGCACATTTGATCCCGTGGCTGGCGGTAAACGACAACTTATAAAAAGAGTGCTCGGCGAGCCCGGCGATCGGGTTACTGTCATTGATGGGCAGATTACGGTATTCAATGACGACAATCCGGATGGCTTTGATCCCGACGAAGCGGGCGGTTACGTAGATGACATTGCTTCGCGCGGCGGTGCTACAGATATTGATATAACCGTGCCGGAAGGTTACGTGTTTGTGCTCGGAGACAATCGATCCAACTCGCTAGACTCCCGTACGTTCGGTATCGTTTCGTCTGACGAAATAGTCGGACGACTAGTGCTACGTATCTTTCCTTTTAACGAAATGACAACGTTTTAACGGTTCCTCTCTCCTAGGAACGCTGCAAAGAGATAAGCTTTTCTATCAGCTTCTTATACTCGTCATCAGAGGTAAAGTGAAGTTCAATTCTTCCGCCTTTAGCGGTGTGCCGTAGGGTAACTTTTGTGTTCAATGTCTTCGTCAACTGCTTTGTTTGCTCGTTTTCTATCGCAGTGCGCCGCCTAGCCCCATGACTTTGCTCGCCCTGCTTCACAGCCGTTACATACTGCTCTGCCTGCCTGACTGACCAGGCGTTCTTTATAATATTTTCGAGCAAGCTGACTTGTTCTTTTTCATTTCCCTTGAGTGCGAGAATTGCTCGGGCATGCCCTTCGCTTATTTTTCCGTTATTCAAGGCAGCTCTCGCCGATTCGGGTAATCCTAGTAGCCGAACAATATTATTAATAGTTGTTGGCGCTTTGCCGAGCCGCTTGGAGATCTCCTGATAGGAGATATTAAACTCTTGATGCAGCCGCTCAATTGAAATCGCCTGCTCAATCGGCGTAAGATCAACCCGCTGAACATTCTCAATTAGCGATATCTCAAGTTGTTCAAGCTCTTCCCGCTTTCGAACAATACAAGGAACGGTTTTTAATTTTGCCATCGCAGCTGCCCGCCAGCGCCGCTCACCAGCCACGATTATATACGTATCGTCACTCTCCGGTACGACAATCAGCGGCTGCAATACCCCGTATCGAGCAATGGACTCACTTAGCTCTTTTAGTGCCTCTTTATCAAATGATTTTCTCGGCTGTTGCTCATTCGGATGTATTGAATCGATGGCGATTTTTTGTATCCTATCGTCCTTATCGATCAATAATTCGGTATCAAAATTGGTTGGTATAAGCGAATCGAATCCTCTGCCTAGTCCTGTTTTTTTCATGATAATCGCCTCATTAATTCTTCTGTTACTAATTTATACGATCGCGCACCCTTTGACCATTTGTCATGCTCGAAAATACTGATGCCGTAGCTTGGCGCTTCCGCTAAGCGAATATTTCGAGGAACAGTCGCCTTTAGTAATTTATCGCCAAAATGCTTGGTTAGTTCGTCGTGGACCTGACCTGAGAGCATCGTTCGTTTATCGTGCATTGTTACCACGACACCCAGAAGCTCAAGCCCTGGGTTAAGTCCGCCTCGTACCCGCTGCACGATATCGAGCAGCTGGCCTAGTCCTTCCAGTGCATAGTACTCCGCTTGCACTGGAATAATGACGTGGCTTGCCGCGGTCAAAGCGTTGATTGTAAGGAGCCCGAGCGAAGGCGGGCAATCAATAAGCACGACATCATACTGACTTGTGGAACTAAGACTATTGCGCAATTGCTTTTCACGCTCGAGCGTCTGAACGAGGTCTACCTCTGCAGCAGCCAGGGTTTCGTTCGCTGGAACAAGCGAAAGATTGCCTATCGCAGTTGGCTGTACAGTATCTTCCAGTCGTGTATTCGGATCAATCAGTAGGTCGTACATTGTTTTTTGTACTGAGTGCTTATCAATCCCAAGTCCGCTCGTTGCATTACCTTGGGGGTCACTATCTATAATAAGCACTCGTTTACCTTTTTTAGCCAAGTAAGCAGCTACATTAATAACGGTCGTTGTCTTTCCGACCCCGCCTTTTTGATTTAATACAGCAATTACTTCCATGATATTTGTTTGAGTACCCTCTCGATGTAACCCTTTAATCGTAGCATAGTCTCATCCTCCGCGGTATATCTATGACGTTTGGAAAGCCACAGCTTTCACCGATATCCTCGTTCCATCAACCCGAAAACGAAAAAACTGGCTCCACACTACAACCTCTTTTAGTAGCAATAACCTTCCTATCCCTAAAAAGAAGTTACTTGCTCGGGCAAGTATTTATTATAAATAGATATAATAGTACTAGCTTTATAATACCAGCTCTATTGTATAAGATTGCTTATGTAGGTGACCCACGTAAATTCACGGATTGCCTCTTCTGCTGTGACAAAAATGAGCACCTCCTCTTTAGCAAAGATGAGCGACTGTCTGGTGCTATTGTCTGAACTTATGAATACAACTGTGTCGTCGACACGAAAGTATCGTTCGGCGGGCTCTGGAAGCGATTTTCCGAGGTTTTCCAGCTGAGCAATGTCTCCGCCAGCTATATCCTCTGTGGCACGTTGCTGCGTCACCGTAAATGGCACACCGTCAAGTACATCAGTATACGATACATAATCCGTCTCGCCCCGCTGTCTCTGGGCGAAGACGATACCCCGGTCCTCGTAGTCACTCGGATAAAATGGCGCAAAAGACAGCTCCTCTACCGGCCGAACATCTTGTATGGCTAACTCTTCGCTGGCTACTCCAAGTGACTGGGGTCCATCTTCCCTGAAAAACTGAGGTGCAACTCCAACAGCACCGACGCCAGCTACCACTGCAGCTACAGCAAAAGTAATCTTGGTACGCTTGGACTGGCCTCTGACCCATTTTGGTATGGCGCTTCTATAGTTCTGCCGGGGTTTCTTCTCTATATTTTTATTTTTGCTCCGCTGGTCCTGGAGTTTTCTGGTGTCAGTAGTTCGTGACGCCCGCATTTTCGACGCAATAACAGGATTGCTTTCATGCTGCAAGACGGAACCGGTTGCTCGTTGCCGTGTTTGATATCGTGATCGCAATTCATCCCCGTTGTGCATGATAGGTATTATGACATAGTCAGTTGCGTATTGAGCGGTTTTTGATAGTTAATCATCCTGAGCCTAAAACGGAGTATCAAACGACTGTTGTTCACCGCCGGTGAACGTTTTGCCGTGGCGCAAGCGTTGACCCGGATTCGAAGTGAAATACAATGTCATATCAGTAACTGTCGCACCTCTTGATACATCGTATGGAAATCCGAACATAGTGGAGCTGTCAACTGATACCGAGAAATAATAATATCTAGCGAAGTTAGTATCTACACCTGAGTCGTCGAGAGGAACATAAGTTTCTGGTTGGCCAAAAGTCACGACTTCGTAATCAGTGTTCTGACCCCAAGTGACTGCAACAGATGTAGATGATAGGTATTCCATCCGCCACGGTAAAGTATTTGTGTCATTCGTGCCGTTCATCAACCATGCATAAGGGAATACATCGGTATCGGTATCAACTATATACGAATAGTTTGCAGTCTGTGGCTGGGTCTCAAGAGAGCCTACTGACACCCTGTTGGCGCCAGACAATACGAGCTCGCTCCACTCATCGTAAAAAACGATGACCCTACCTGTAGCACCGCTGCCTCCTGTTCCCTCATATCCGCCGCCGCCGCCGCCGGCACCAGGAATCGATCCTGAGCCACCAGTGCCGGCACCAGAGTTTCCGTCGCCACCATCTCCAGTACCTATACCCCCAGCTCCACCAGTCCCTCTATCTCCCGCCTGACCGTCGCCACCATCAGCATCGAAGAATGCAGAGCCACCACCTCCACCACCAGTACGAAGTGGTGGTTGAGCAGCGTCATGCCCAGTCCCACCGTCTCCACCATCAAATGTGGCGTCACTACCGATATTTGCGCTACCACCGGCTCCAAAACTAGGTCCCCAACCGGCGCCGCCGCCGCCAGCAGCAAAAGCGGTTGTCAAATCATCAAACCAGGACCCCTCTCCATCATTCCCAGAAGAGCCTCCAGCACCTACATAGACATCGTAGTTGCCCTGACTGATAGGCATAGTATGACGAGAGTACCCACCACCGCCACCACCGGCTCCGGCTGCATTTCCACTGCCAGCTTCACCTTGACCACCGCCACCACCGCCGCCCCATGCTTCTATTATTACCTGGGTGGTTTCTTCAGGGGGTGTAAAAGTATGTAAACCAGGGCTTGAGAACAACTCTGAAACGTTAAGCAGTTCAGCACATCCGCCTCCGAGCACGTATGTTTTCCCTTCGTGATAAGAAGCGGATACACCGAACCTCTCTCCCCCAAAATGTGATGCAGACTCAAACCAACTGCCTAGTCCTGTTGGATTACCGCCTTCACCCTCTGAAGTATTAGCGCTGATGGGCGCTACAAAAGTACTATTGAGGCAGTTTTCTTCTTGGTCGCCAAACCTACCGCCAAATAAGTATATATATCCATCAGCCGCAAAACCGTCACCTTGTTGAACGGGCATAGGCAGACTAGTAGTAGAGGCCCAGTCTCCTATCGACCCATCAGTATTTATAGAGGCATACTGGACATCACTTAAATAATTATCGCCATCGTAACCGCCTATTACATAGATATTGTTAGCATAAACAGCTGCTGTATGGCCTCGTCTTGCTCCTTCGAATACAGTAGATGAAGTCCAGCTATTGGTTATATCACCTCCTGAACTTAGCTGCGGACTTACATACACACTGTCTTGTAGTACCCCGTTTCCATCTTCTCCGCCAGTTACGTATATCCTATCGTCCCAAACGGCGGTGCTGTGCTGAGTTCTAGCTTCCGGTAAACCGTTACTGACTATATTCCAGTTACTTACATCGCCCGAGGATGGAATGGCATAGTATATGTCCGCAGATGCGTTACCAGACCCATCCTGTCCACCGATATAGTAGAGTGTACCTCCTGCTACCTCTAGCCTGCCCCAAGCCCTGTCTGCAGGTAGGTCAGCCGTCGCAGTCGACCAGCTACCAATATTACCCTGTTCATCCAGAGGAGCATACTGGACGTCTGTTGTTAGATTTATACAGCTTGCACTGTCTGTGCATCCACCTGCTATATATATGTACCCGTCATAAATTGCCGAGCCTGCCGCTATTCGGTCAGTACTGAAAAGATTATCGGCTGCGGAATAATTGGCTGGGGAGCCACTTGCGTTATTATGAATCTGCACAGTACGTACTGTCTCTTCCAGCTGGGAGCAGCTGCCGGACCCAGCTCCACTGCCACACCCACCCAATATATACGCCCTAGAGTTAGACACAACAATGCTCTGCCCCCATCTAGAATCTATACTTGTACTGGATGTCGCGAAATTATCAAGACTACCGTCATTCGGATTGATTTTAGAAAACTCCATACTATCCAGCACAGCACTGTCACTGTAACCACCTACAGAATACAAGTAGCCATTAAGGGCAAAGCTATCACCACCAGCAACCTCATTATTCAACAAGGAAGTAGATTCTACCCAAGAACCGCCACTTACCGCCACTACGTCGTTATTTTCATCAAACATTGCATATCTAACCGTATTTAAGTTGCTTTGGCCAGGAGCAGCACCCCCCACTAAATATATATAATCACTGAAAACTGCCCCTCCATGCAGTGCCAGTCCAGAGTCAGAAGCTCCGCTAGCAGCATTTATCTGTAGCTGGCCCGTGCTATCGCAATTATCTATCGCGCCATCATTTCCAATATCACATTTATATACTACCTCTTCGTAGCTTCCGCCCACACACTCAGAGCCTGAAGTGTCGCTACAGCCACCAAATATATACAGATTGCCAGGGATAGAACTAGATCCAGGAATAGCCCTGGCATAAGCAAAAGTATGGGACAGGCTAGTTGCTCCTACTCCAGCTCCTCCTGAAAGATTCTGAGATATCCATGAGCCGCTTAAACTACCGTCGCTCTCCACAGTATTACGGAAGATGGTGTTGGTGTTTGAGTTTCCATCCGTTCCGCCTACTACGTATATAACATTGTTAAATACGGTGATGCTGGCGGCTGCTACACCTTGGTTGCCATTGACTTGATTTGAACTATCAACACACCACGCCCCATAATAGGTTCCGTCACATGACTCCGGCATCGCTAAAGTGCCATCGGTGGCGACCTGTGTGTATGAGACATTGCCAGACGCGTTGTTGCAGTCAGTGTCTATGCAGCCACCTATTACGTACAAATGACCGTTTAATATGGTCGAGGCGGTCAACTTCTGGCCACCCTCACCTGATCCGTTTCCAGTCGGTGGCAAATGGCAGTCATAAGGTTCAGCTCCGTCACATGTGCCGCTGCCGCTAGCACTAGACAAGCTTAATTCAGATATATCGCCTGCCTGATTAATAGGAGCGTAGTTCGATTCATTGTGAATTGTAGTACAATTACCTGAATCATCTTGAGCCGAGCATCCTCCCACCTGATATAGCACGCCATTCCAGCCAACCAAGTTATGCCCTATTCGCTGAATGTCTCCGTCACTAACCGTATGCCAAGCCGCAAGACTGCCGTCGGAATTGATGGATGAAAACTGTGTAGCTTGGGTAAAATCAGTGCACGCTGCACCCTCCTCTATACCTTCACCTAGGTCTTCTTCAATTACCTCAGCACACCCTCCTGAGTGATAAATGTGTCCTCCCCATACAGCAGTAAAGCCGCCTCCCCAAGCCATACTAGGGGATGATAACGAGCTAGTCTCTTCCCAATCGCTCATAGTGCCATCTTCTAGCTTAGCGTAAAAAACACTGTCCACGATGTTGTCGGTTGTAATCGAGCCCTCTGATCCACCTATCACATATATTCGATCATTATAGACTTCCGCTGATAGATGCTGTCGTCCTGCGCCTGGGGGCAGCGGTGTCATTCCAGTATCCGACCAGCTACTAAGGGTACCGTTAGGCTGTATGTCGACAAATTCTACTGTAGTTATGCCAGTTGTATCTGTATCAGTTTGCCCACCTAATACATATAATCGATTTTCGTAAGCGACAGCCGCGTGATAACTACGCTCGGAACTTAAATCAAAATCCGCATCTGTATACCAGTACACCCACTCGCTCTCATCAGTACTTGTGGGGTGCCACAATCTCGGCTCACCATTATTGCCCAGTTTTGCGATATAGACACGATCAGACCGCTCACCCGAATCATCTTCTCCACCAATGGCGTATAAGTAACCGTTATATGCGACCAACGATAGTCCGGTCAGAGCCTCAGGTAAATCATAATTCTCATTAGTACACCAGTTCGTGCAGGCGCCATCGCCAGGGTTCGGACTCATCATCGTGTAGTTGACGGTGTTTAATCTTGACCAGTAGACATTACTTATATTGTTCGTACCATCATTCCCGCCCACGGAGTACACATACCCTCCAGCTGCTACCGCACCTGCACCCCATACACCTTGGTTTAACTCCAGTGTCGGAGACCAGGAGTCAAAGCTAGCCCCCGTAAACCCTGCTTTCCGTATCAAATCATAATCTACATCGAAGTAGACATTTGTTTCATTGTTGCCCCGCATGAACTGCATAGCTGACTCAACATACACGCTTGGGTCAATGCTGAGCGGATAATTACCTTTATCTAGATTATCAGCATGAAGTGTTAGGATGTCATCCTCGAGTGTAAACCAAGCATCTGCTTCACTGCTTCGTTTGTTTTCCTCAATTACAAACGGGGCTGGAAGATGAAACAGGAGCTCAGTTCGCTCACCGTTCTCCCGTACACTTTCTACAAGTCTCTCGTCCTCTTCGCTTCCGGTCGCAATATCACCCAGGAAGATGCTATCCACTCCATACACCCCAACTGAACCATCGGACTCCAATCGAGCCTCAGTTCCATCTGGCAGATCTAGCTCATATGCAAAACTCAGCTCGTTCCCCTGATACTCATGCAGGATTATATCTTCTTTTATAGAGTTTGCCTTGAGGGTGTAGATCTTGGTTGCACGGTTGCCAGCCAGTGGATACACGATTCGATTTAAATTCTTTTGGGGAGAACCGCTGCGAAACAATGGTTTTAAGGTAATCGAAACATCATTGATTGGGTCAACAACCTCTACGCCATCCGAGGGACTATCATGGAAATAAGCGGTAACTTTCGGCGCAAACACCTGCCCGGCTACATCAACATTTGCCAGATAATTATCGTTATAGACATACTTTTCGCGGTCCTCATCAAATACAAGTCGCTCCCCATACAAATCAATCGGCTCATCGAGCAACACTCCCTCAAAAGCAGTTATATCATAGTTAGTAGCCTGCAACCGCATATATATGAATGCCGATGTCAAGCCAAGAACAACTACAGCCAAGAGGACTAGCCCCCAGGTGACAAAACGGCGCCGACGGGTAGACGCCTTGAGTGAGCGTATAGGGTGGCGTAAGCCAGTCCACGCACGAGTGAGCCAGTTTTGTGCAAACTGCTGGTTGTTGTCTGTGGAGTTGAATCGTTTTGCGAACTTCACGACGGTACTTGCTTCCCTTTTTTGTTTCCTCTTATGTCTGTATTCTATCATGACTGTATCCTACTCACCCCTATCGACCAGTCGTCGTGAAAGTTAATGTGCTTGAATAAGCATTCGCGTTATTACTTGCCTTCATATTTATCTTGAATATGACGTAGCCATTAGCAGATGCTGCGGTAAAGCCACAGTCAGTTGCCTCATCGCCATTGATTCCGACGGTTTGCCACACATTGTCGACTGTCGTTACAACTGTTTCAGTGCCACACTGGGTAATCTGACCGTCCTGGTTACGGAACATTTCGTAACTTACCTCGGCATTACTGTTGTCACGGCGAGCTGTCAATTGTACGGTTTCATCGCTGGCAAATCCGTCAAAGGTTGAAGGCAGCTGGTATGTAATGTAGATACCGTAGGTTTGCTGTGTTGCCTGAGGTGATGCCCAGCGGTAGAAGTTAAGCGCTTCACCCTCTTCACATAATGAGGAGTTAACTGAAAGCACGCCCGATTCATTCGCACAGAAGTCTGCAGTCATGGTGCCGATACCACTGCCGTTGAGAACAGCGCCGGCATACTCTGGGTCAAGATTAACGATGTTATCTGGTGGAGAGCCACAAGAGCCCCATCCGCCAGCTTCGTAACACTGGATTCGTCCGATTGTGGTGTCATAGTACATTGAGCCAAGATAAGCATCGTCGTCGGCTACAGGTGGTCCCGCAGAACGGTCAAGCGTCAGAAGTGTTGATGACCCACTTGTGTCGGAGCCGTCACCTATTTGTACACTCGATAGTGATCCATCATGGTTAATGGAAAGCCGAACTTCGTTGTTGGTAATGAATTGGAGGCCGTAGTCGTCAGTGGTACCGAGGACGGCAAGTTCGCCAAAGTTATTGCCCTGTTGGGTGAAGACATTAGCCGTAGCGCTGCTAACCTGACCAAGGGTCACAAATTCGTCTTGCTCGACTGCATCCGCGCCGGAAACACGTCCGGAGAAGCTGGCGACAATACCGGTGCCAGCATCGACAAATATTATATCGGTAAAGGTTGTCACACCTGTAACGGTTAGCTCGCCTGTTATGAGGACATCTCCAGTGATGTCGGCACCGCCAGAAACGACAGTGAGCTGTCCACCGACACTCAGGGCGTTGGCGATAGCAACATCACCGTCATTGGCGATAGCAAGACGGGCTTCATTGTTGGTAATGAATTGGAGACTGTAGTTGTCAGTTGTACCAAGCACTGCTGCTTCATCAAAAGCGTTACCGCCTTGGAGGAAGGCGTTGACTGCACCGACGGCAGATTGCAATTGTGCGAGGGTAGTAAATTCGTCTTGCTCGACTGCATCCGCGCCGGAAACACGTCCGGAGAAGCTGGCGACAATACCGGTGCCAGCATTTACGGTGATAGCGTCCTCAAATGTCGTTTGGCCAGTCACGCTTAGTTCACCAGTAATTGACACATCACCGGTTATGTCAGCCCCACCAGCAGTTACCGTAAGGCCGTCCTCGAAGGTTGCCACTCCAGTTACCGTGAGATCACCACCTACTGCGAGAGCATTGGCTATTGTTATGTCTCCACCGGCAGTTACCGTAAGTCGGACTTCGTTATTAGTAATAAACTGTAGGTCTTCGTTGTCAGTCGTACCAAGCACCGCTGCTTCATCGAAAGCGTTACCGCCTTGGAGGAAGGCGTTGACTGCACCGACGGCAGATTGCAGCTGTGCGAGGGTAGTAAATTCGTCTTGCTCGACTGCATCTTGACCAGCTACCCTGCCTGAGAAGCTAGCGACGATTCCAGTACCAGCGTTTACCGTAACGGTATCGTTGAAGGTTGTTTGGCCATCAACCTGGAGACTGCCGCCAAGTGTGGTTGCACCAGTGCCAACCGTGAAGGTATTTGCACCGGTTATTTCTGTGTCGCCTTGCAGGGTAACTGCACCGGTGCCGCTCGTGAATGTGCCGGTACCGAATATCTGGAAGTTACCGTCTAGGCCAAGGTTGCCAGTGATCGTGCTGTCGCCTGTTACGTCTATGCCACCGTCAGTAATCGTTACACCGTCATCAAACGTTGCCTCACCAGTAACATCAAGTGTGCCATCAATCGTGCTGTCGCCTGTTACATCTATGCCACCAGCAGTAACAACTAACCCGTCTTGAACGGTGAGTCCGCCGGTAACTGTGACATCTCCGTTAAAGGTTAGCTCAAGCGTATCAAGGTTACCTTGTAGTATGCCGCCTATTCTAAGTTCATTGCTGACGTTCGGACTTGAAGCGCCCAGGCTGTAGCCAATAATAATGTTGTTGCTACCGTCTTCTATGTTGCTGCCAGCCTCGTATCCAAGTAATATGTTATTGGAACCTGTGAGGAGATTTCCAGCGTTGTAGCCAACAGCCGTGTTGTTGCTGCCTATAGAAACAGATGCGAGCGCCCCAGAACCCAGCGTCGTATTCGCTGCCCCCGTCGAGACAGCGCCTAGAGCGCTCGCGCCTATTCCTATATTGTTATCTCCTGAAGCGGTCGACCCACCAGCTTCAAATCCTAGGTACAAACTACTGTCAGTTGCGTTCAGCCGTGCTAGCTCACCACCCGTACTGTCCTGGAGCAACACCAGCGGACTAGTTTGGGTAGCGTGAGCACGGACAAGCAACTGAGTCTGATCGGCACCGCCGATCACACTCAGTCGCGCGTCAATACTGTCGCTTGAACCAATTTGTACTCTTTCGTTTACTGCGTCTACATAAAGGACGTCATCGGCAAGCGTTATGTTGCCGACTTCAGATATAGCAAGTCTGGTGGTGCCGTCAGTTATAAGGTTGAGGCCATACGCATCAGTCGTACCAAGCACTGCCGCTTCATCGAAGGCGTTACCACCCTGGAGGAAGGCGCTGCCAACAACACCCGTTGCAGATTCGAGCTGGGCGAGGGTGACGAATTCATTGGCATTCACCGCAGCAGCACCGATGACACGGCCGCTAAATCGGGCGCTGATAGCATCGGCCGTAACCACATCAAGAGCATATTCCGGAGCGTCAGTACCAATACCTATGCGCATGTTCTGGGTGTCGGCGTTGAAGAGAGCGGCACCAGTTGCATTTTGAATCTGGAAGGTTGTCGTAGAATCAGTCTCAGCAGCAAAGACTGCGTCGCCAGTTGCTGTGATGTCGCCAGTAATATCAAGATTACCGGTAATCGCACTGTCGCCAATGACGTCTATGCCACCAGCAGTTACCGTAAGGCCGTCCTCGAAGGTTGCCACTCCAGTTACCGTGAGATCACCACCTACTGCGAGAGCATTGGCTATTGTTATGTCTCCACCGGCAGTTACCGTAAGTCGGACTTCGTTATTAGTAATAAACTGTAGGTCTTCGTTGTCAGTCGTACCAAGCACCGCTGCTTCATCGAAAGCGTTACCGCCTTGGAGGAAGGCGTTGACTGCACCGACGGCAGATTGCAGCTGTGCGAGGGTAGTAAATTCGTCTTGCTCGACTGCATCTTGACCAGCTACCCTGCCTGAGAAGCTAGCGACGATTCCAGTACCAGCGTTTACCGTAACGGTATCGTTGAAGGTTGTTTGGCCATCAACCTGGAGACTGCCGCCAAGTGTGGTTGCACCAGTGCCAACCGTGAAGGTATTTGCACCGGTTATTTCTGTGTCGCCTTGCAGGGTAACTGCACCGGTGCCGCTCGTGAATGTGCCGGTACCGAATATCTGGAAGTTACCGTCTAGGCCAAGGTTGCCAGTGATCGTGCTGTCGCCTGTTACGTCTATGCCACCGTCAGTAATCGTTACACCGTCATCAAACGTTGCCTCACCAGTAACATCAAGTGTGCCATCAATCGTGCTGTCGCCTGTTACATCTATGCCACCAGCAGTAACAACTAACCCGTCTTGAACGGTGAGTCCGCCGGTAACTGTGACATCTCCGTTAAAGGTTAGCTCAAGCGTATCAAGGTTACCTTGTAGTATGCCGCCTATTCTAAGTTCATTGCTGACGTTCGGACTTGAAGCGCCCAGGCTGTAGCCAATAATAATGTTGTTGCTACCGTCTTCTATGTTGCTGCCAGCCTCGTATCCAAGTAATATGTTATTGGAACCTGTGAGGAGATTTCCAGCGTTGTAGCCAACAGCCGTGTTGTTGCTGCCTATAGAAACAGATGCGAGCGCCCCAGAACCCAGCGTCGTATTCGCTGCCCCCGTCGAGACAGCGCCTAGAGCGCTCGCGCCTATTCCTATATTGTTATCTCCTGAAGCGGTCGACCCACCAGCTTCAAATCCTAGGTACAAACTACTGTCAGTTGCGTTCAGCCGTGCTAGCTCACCACCCGTACTGTCCTGGAGCAACACCAGCGGACTAGTTTGGGTAGCGTGAGCACGGACAAGCAACTGAGTCTGATCGGCACCGCCGATCACACTCAGTCGCGCGTCAATACTGTCGCTTGAACCAATTTGTACTCTTTCGTTTACTGCGTCTACATAAAGGACGTCATCGGCAAGCGTTATGTTGCCGACTTCAGATATAGCAAGTCTGGTGGTGCCGTCAGTTATAAGGTTGAGGCCATACGCATCAGTCGTACCAAGCACTGCCGCTTCATCGAAGGCGTTACCACCCTGGAGGAAGGCGCTGCCAACAACACCCGTTGCAGATTCGAGCTGGGCGAGGGTGACGAATTCATTGGCATTCACCGCAGCAGCACCGATGACACGGCCGCTAAATCGGGCGCTGATAGCATCGGCCGTAACCACATCAAGAGCATATTCCGGAGCGTCAGTACCAATACCTATGCGCATGTTCTGGGTGTCGGCGTTGAAGAGCACGTCGCCGTTACTTGCCTGGAGCTGGAACATGGCTTCACTGTCAGCAGTACGGTTGATGATAGCGCCATTGTTGCCGATTTGATTTGCATAAATCGTTGTACTGCTTGCATCAACAATGAATGGATCAGCACTTCCACTGTAAGTATTATTTGATAGGTAAGTATTTTCAGCACCGCTGACAATATCGATGGCCGGCTCAGTATTTATGTTGGAAATCCTGTTCGAAGTAATAAGCGTACCGTTCGAAGAGCTGATAATAGATATAGCTGCCTCACCATTGCCGCGAACGGTGTTCGCAGTAACTGTATTGCTGTCGCCGTTTACCTCGATACCTCGAAGTGCATTTTCTGCCACGGTGTTGCCTGATATAAGGTTGTTGTCCCCTTCTACCCCAATACCTATAGCACTTCCGTTAAGTACCCTATTGCCAGTAACAGTATTACCGTCACTATTTATATAAAGGCTGCGTGAAGTTAGGCCGTTGTCTTTGATTGTGTTGTCAGCTACAAGGTTGCCTGGTGCGTCCACACGAATACCAGTTCGGCGGTTTCCCTGCACCATGTTGTTTGATATGTTGTTAAAGCCACCTCCTTCGACGTGTATACCCATTTCACGGTTACCTTGCACAAGGTTATCGACTATGTTGTTGTGGCCCACCAGTGAACCGCCGAGTGCGATACCAGTGTCGTCGTTGTTTCTAAAGGTAGAGCCGGTTATCGTACTGTTGCGCAAATTGACTGCTGTGAGCCCTCGATGGCTAAAGTTATTAACTGAAACATTTGTGATAGTAATCCCGTTTAACCCGTCCCCACCGGTGTCGCTACCGACGTTTTCAAGGAAAATACCATTCATCTCACCGGCGGCTTGCTCGCTGCGATTACCGTCCAACGCGAAATCGCGAAGGGTGATGTTGTTGTTGCCACCGGTCGCGTCAGCGTTTTCGAGGGCATTGAAGCTTGCATCGTGACTGTCTCTTACCTTAATTACAGTCGCAGTACCCGCGCCTGCTAACGTGGTATTGTCAGGGAGCTCAATAGAGCCAGAGATTAGGTAGGTACCTTCGAGAAGATAAACAGTTCCGCCAGAGCTTGGCAGCGTCGCTATTGCAGCATTTAGCGTATCCTGAGCATCATCGGCACTGTCAGGAACAACAAAGTCCGCGCTGTCTTTGGCGGCCTGAGTAGCGTCCTCGGGAGCAACAATAACGGTGGCAATAGAACGATCCGCCTGCCACTTGCCATTTGCATAGACAAGCAGTCGGTTCGTCTGTGTGTCGAAGTAGAGGGTGCCTTCCTCTGGTGACGCTGGCCGGCTAGCCGTGTCACCGCCGACCAAACGAATAGACTGCTCTGCAGCAATGATAACTTCGTTATTAAAGGTAGCGATACCGTCGACACTGAGGGTTCCACCAAGCGTGGTAGCTCCCGTGCCGACGGTGAACGTGTTCGCATCGGTTATTTCAGTATTGCCCTGGAGTATAACTGGCCCTGTAACATCCAGTCCGCCGTCAGTTATCGTCACAGCACTTTCAAACGTTGAAGCATCAGTGACCGTCAGTCCGCCGGTAATAGCAACATTGCCAGTAATATTTGCTCCACCGCTGGTAACCGTAAGCTGTCCGTCCACACTTAGAGCGTTGGCCGCAGTGATTTCCCCGCTGTTCGCTATGGTAAGGCGAGCCTGCCCATTCGTGACAAACTGGAGCCCATAATTGTCGGTGGTACCAAGAACCGCAAGCTCACCGAACGCATTACCGCCCAGCACATAAGCTCCCGTCGCACCGACCGCA
Organism: Candidatus Saccharimonadota bacterium; assembly: GCA_050486305.1. GTDB lineage: Bacteria > Patescibacteriota > Saccharimonadia > Saccharimonadales > SLHW01 > SLHW01. The sequence continues at coordinate 72,977 of JBJHDA010000001.1, read as the reverse complement.
CTTTCAAGCTGCGCAAGGGTTACGAACTCGTCAGAATTAACTGCCTCGCCACCGATTACCCTACCACTAAACCGCGCAACTGTGCCTGTTCCGTCTTGCACATCCAGCAAGTATTCAGGTGAGGTAGTACCGATGCCTACTCTGCCAGTGTCACCATCTACGAACAACGTGTTGTTGTTAACTGCTAGATTTCTGCCAGCATCAATGATGATGCTGTCTGCGTCTTGTGATAAGAACGAATCAGCTATATCAGAGACAGCGGTAAACATCGCAATCCGACCAGCTGTACCAGTTCCGCCAACCTGGCCGCCAACACCAGAACAGTTACCACTCGTCAAACAAAATGTACCACCAACATCAGGGAGAACGTAGGAATGATCGTCCGTTAGCGTGGCAGTTTCAAGCGTTGCACGGAAACCGGAGTCGCGCAAAAAGAGCTGTCCGAGACTGTTGAAGCCAGCCAGGACGTTATTTGTACTATCGGTAATCTGGAAGATATCGCTCGTCTGTACGCCGTTCGCCCCGACTCTAAGCTGCACCTCGTCCGCTCCTCCAGTTACGGTAAGTCGTGCGTCAGGCGAGGTCGTGCCAATACCGACGCGGCTGGTAGACGAATTTACACGAAGCGTATCCCCATCAACAGTCAGGCTGCCCCCGATAATCGCACTGTTCGTTACGGTTAAGCCGGTACCAGAAGCGCTGAAGGTTATTGCCCCGGAGAATGTCTGTGCAGTCTGAAGTAGCGCAACCGTACCGCTAGAGTTCGGTAAAAGAATATTTCGATCGTTCGTTAAGGCGCCGAATCGAAGCGAACCAGTGTTGCTGCCCTGCCGATCTTCAAGCTCAGTCGCTACGTTTGCCCGGTCTGCTTGGAACGCAAACGGTACGCTTGTAAGCCGTATCCTCGGTGTCATCTCGCCATCCCATGCCGGAGTACCGCTCGTACCGCCGATGTTCATGGTCAGGTAAAGCTGGTCGTTCCAGTCGATACTACCTGGGAAACCTGTCTTGTCTCCGAGGTAAACACTCAAGTAACCGCTGCGTACAGTCACTTGCAGGTCACTGCTATCAGTCGTCAATCGAGTCTCGGTCCAGAGCTCTGTGCCACCTGACTCTTGGTCATACAGCTTGAACTCAACGTTGTACACCCCATCTGGTGCTACCGATCCGCTACTGGTCAGAAGACGGGCTTGGAAGTTAAGCGTATCGCTCGCGTATATAGTTTTCTGAAAATGCAAAAATACCGTTCCGAAAATCATCAGGAACAGTGTGAAGGCAACAAGAATACCACCTACTGCACTTGATTTGTTCTGAGAAAGGCTACTACGAACCAACCCCACTACAATATGTTGCAGTAGTTGCCATAGTTTTACAGGAATACGCAAATAAGCGTGCCTGCCGACGCTGGGGATTGTCTTTGGCATTTATGTGTTTGTTTGATTTAGTTGTTTGTTTGATTTTCTTTGTTCATGATCCGCGGCCGGAGCATTACTTTTGTTTTAGAAAATCGTGTTTGTGTTCCTTTTTGTTGCCTTGCAGGGATACGACCCCCTGCTTAGCAGGTACACAGTACGGATTATGACCCCTTATAGCATATGGTTCAAGTCGTTACGTATACTTTTTTTATGCAGTCAGATAGCCGATAATTCCGTAAAAATTATATTAATAACGATGTATAAATAATAACGTTATATTGCTTTTAAGCTTATTTTACTGTCAGTGGACATGTGTTCAGAATATAAATATTAGATGTAAAGTGATGTTTTTTAATCTACATACATATAATTGCATGATGAGTTATCCACAAGCATTTTGAGCAAAATACCATATTTTACTATTTTTGCGTACAAAACCAGTGCCCTTTGATAACGTGATAACTCATAGTTTTCACTTATCGCCTGAGTCAATAAGTTGCTTTAATCGTTAGCTTAGGCGCCTTTAGCCTCCTTCCTCCTGTACTCTCTTGCTGGCTCTGCTTTATGCGTCTTAGTAAGCCGTTAATTTTGAATACATGGACTAACTTCTGTATTAAACAAATTCTCGCTACACAATTACAGGTTGACGCTTCAGTTGCTACAGTCAACCTAACAGCGGCTCATCAATCCTATTATTTGACTACTCTTTAGTTGCTGGTCATGGCTTCTGCACCGACAATTATGTAGTCAAACACGTATTCTTTGTCGGCATCCGGTGCGTCAGTAGTTTTTATTATGAAGCCGTCTGCAGTACGCTCAGCGTAAATGCGCAGGTGAGAGGCCTCACTATTCATTGCTGTCAGGGAAACGCGCGACAACAGCTCGTATTCGCTCGTAAAAGTAACTCTGGCGAGCACATACTCCTCCTGATCCAGCGCAGCAAAAAGTGATGCGCCATCGCTTTCGATGGTAGTAAGTGTTATCGTACCTGCGACATCTGTACCATCAAGCTCTGCTAGAAGCGATTCACCGAACACATCCAGATCAGTAGTCACCTCCGGCGCCTCAGTCGCCTGACTCAGTACTCTGCCGCCAACTGTCAGGTTGCCTGTTACTGTGGCTGTTTCTACGGTTAGCTTCCCTCCGACACTCAAGTTGCCTTGGATGCTTGCGTTACCGGTGACCGTCAGGCTCTTGAGGGTGGTCTGACCGGAGACGTTAAGACTAGAGAAGGTGGCGCTTTGACCGTTTTGGAGGTAGCTACTAGAGGCAACAACGAGATCACCAAGGGTAGCTTCAGCTTGGGTGACACGGTTCTTTAGATTGTTGTGGGCTGTTTTGGTGGCTTTGGTGTTTTTGAGGGTGTTGATTTGAGATTGGAGGGAGTTGGCTCTTGATTGAAGATCTGAGACCCTAACTTCTAGTCTGGTGATTCTTCCTCTGTTGTCACGCACGACCGGTAACAAGAGGGCGTTAACCCTGTCATACATTACCCCTTCTGCTACCGCGTTAGGGCCAGGGCCGCTCCACTGTACAAGTCGGCGATCAATTTTTGCCACCTCTTCAGCGATATAGCCATAAAATACGGTACTGCTGTCATCGTCCGTGCCTAGAGAGTTGTACTTTACGGGCCTTAGATCTAACACCTTATTGTAATCAATCGACTGAATTGTTTGGACATTTGTCTTGAAGCGAGCGGAAGAAGTGGAGCGGGAAAAGTTCGCGGCAGATGTAATATGCAGATTGGCACTAGCAGTTGTGGTGCGATCATAGGTGGCTAATGAGCGCAACCCTGGATCATTTGAGCCGCCAACCTCATCACGAATATCTAAAATTTGATTACCTGAAGAGCTACGAAATTCAAGACGAGTATCATTAGGTATCAATATGTGACGCGTGCCTCCAGTAAACCTTAGGTTGCCGCCAACTGTCAGAGTAGAAGAAGGATTTATATTATTAATACCAACATTACCATCGCGTATAGTAAACCTTGCATTCGATCCTGATGTCCCGTCCTCCCGAACATCAAACTTATTATCATCAGCTACAACAAACCAACTCTTCCCTGTATCAGTCTCAAACAGGTTAACGCTTGGTGATGGTGATGACATGCGAATATCACCCCCGTTGATATGCAATAAATCTTGTGGATTTGTTGTACCAATGCCAACGTTTCCGCTCCTTATCACTAGCCTATTAGCATTACTATCCCCTATATACAGTCTGTCGCTTGATGTTCTAAGGTAACCAATACCTGAGGCGCCGACAGCTATGCGCACATCCTCCTCGGCATTAGAAAATCGGATTCCTTGATATGTAGACGTGCTGATTGAAACATCAAGGGGTTCTGAAGGGCTTATGGTCCCAATACCAACGTTTCCACCGCCATTAGCCAAAATAACGTCTCCGCTACTCCAGTAGTTTAGTCCAGCATTACCCGTGCCTCCCCCGCCATCAGCAATAAACCAGCCAGAATTACTCTGTATGCTTGGCTGACCGCTCTGCCGTCCAAGTACCATAGTGGGGTGGCCACCAGAAGGGTTGCCGATTATCACTCTCGTACCTGAGCCTCCTGACACCTCCAGAGGTGCGCTCGGACTCCCCGTCCCTATCCCCACATTCCCATTAGCCAAGATACGCATTCGCTCCGTATTGTTGGTGATAAATCTGAGGGCTTGGTTATCGTTCGTCCCAAGCGTTGCCATCTCACCAAAGCTGTTCCCGCCCTGCATGAAAGCGCCAAGGTTGTTGATGTCAATCGTCGTTTGCCCGGCAGCGGTCAGTCTTCCCTTGCTGTCAACCGTGAAGGTAGCGACTTGAGTGCCAGAGCCATAGGCACCAGCTGAGACGCTGGTGTCAGCGAGAGTGGTCGTACCGGTACTGCTGACGGTGAGGTCGCCAGAGAAGCTTCTGGAGATCCACTGGCTGCCGGAGCCAATGAGAATACGGCCGGCATCAGCCGTGGTAGTACCAAGCGCTGCACCGTTGATTCGGGCAACGGTTGGATTCGGGTAGGTGCCGGAGAGGTCACCGCCAGCGGTGCCACCCGGTTCAGCGCCTTCGCCGACAATGGAACAGTCCACCCAAGATGGCGCATTGCCGGTGTTGCCAGTCAGACACTCACCGGTGACACCAGCAGCGGTGACACCCATGCTGCTGGTGCTGTTGCCGTATGGAATACCGTACTGGGTGAAGGAGTCCACGCCGGTACCGCCGCGGGAGACACTGAGCGTGCCGGTGGTGATGTTGTCGGCATCAAGGTTGGTGAGGTTAGCACCGTCACCAGAGAATGAGGTGGCCACAGTGGTACCGGAGACATTGATGCCATGAGAGAAGTTGAAGCGGTTGGTGGTGGTGTTATAGCTCATGGTGGCGTTGTTGGTGTGCGTCCCGATGTTGAGGCTGTCAGGGCCGAGGTAGAGATCACGCCAACGACGGGAGCTGGAGCCAAGGTCATAGGTGTCATTGGCGTCAGGGCCGATGGAGCCAGCGACCTGGAGGGTGAAGGAGTTTGGATCGTTGGTGCCGATGCCGAGAGCACCAGAAGAGTTGTCCCAGTACAAGCTGTTGCTGCCAGTGAGATCTCCGTTGGAATTGAAGAAGCCGACTTGGCCTTGGGTGCCGGAACCTTGGACGGCTGCGTCTTCGACGGCGTTGAGCTGGCTCAGCGTGGTGAACTCGTCTGTGTTCACCGCATCAGCACCGATGACACGGCCGGAGAAGCGGGCAATTGCACCAGACCCACCCTGAACATCTAACCTATAGCTAGGACTAGCTGTACCGATACCAACATCACCTTCGCTAGTGATACGCAAACGTTCGTTGAGTGCGTTTTGCGTGGTACCTGAGGAGCCGCTGGAAGCTGCGGTCTCAAAGATAATATCACCGCCTGGTCCAGTTCCCGTGCCGCGGCCACCGGCTATAGAAATATTTCCACCCTGTATGTCCGTACCATTGCCGCCTGTTCCTTGGATGGTGTAACTGGTCGGGGTGATACCGGAAGTCGCAGTTTCACCATTGCCGAAAAAGACTGTGCTAATCGGGGCGTCCCGAGAGCCTGCTACAAAAGTGTTAGCAGAGTCAACTCGCGCCATATTCCCGATTGCAATTGAGTCCGTTGCAGTGCTTTGTACTGAACTGTAGGCTCCAAGTGCGGTGGAACCATCTGCAAACACCTCAGCTGCCTGACCAAGCGCGACGCTTTGGGCGCCGGACGCCCAGCCAGAGCCACCAATAACGATACTGTCGGTAGCTCCCGAGCCCGTACCAGAGAAAGCACCGATAGATATCGTATTTAGTCCGAATGTCTCAGCGTTTCGGCCAAGTGCAATCGACACTGAATTATCAACATATGAGCTGCGACCTATAGCAATTCCGTCAGAAGCATCACTCCCAGTCGAAGCAAATAACCCCATAGCGATACTGGAGCTGCCCTGTACATCAACACCCGAGCCGATTCCGATTGATTCGTCGCTTGAAATTGAACCTCCGTAACCTATAAGGATATTCTCGAAAGTGTCATCACTGATAGTGTTCCAGGGGCCAATGGCCACATTGCCCCAAGCGTTAACCCCTGTGTGTGCAGACGGGCCTATAGCAATACTTTCCGGTCCAGCATAGCTGTTCTGGCCAAGTGCCACTGCATCTTGAGCGGCAGCCGTGGCAGCATTGCCGACGGCTACGCTGTTGTTACCCTGAGCGGATGCGTTAAGGCCGAACTGCTCGCTACCTGACCCAGTTCCAGGATTTGTAAGCGTAGCGTTGCCTTGCAGGAAGAGACCAGTGCCAGAAGCAAGAGTAACGGTGCTGCCATCAGCAGCGATGGTCAAACGTGTGATGTCATTGGTGATAAATTCAAGAGCATTGTTGTCAGTCGTACCAAGAGTGGCTGTCGAACCGAAGCTGTTGCCACCCTGGAGGAAGTAGTCACCTGCTGTTTGGTAGAGAGTATTGGCTTGGCCTAGAGTTATGAACTCATCATTGTTCACCGCATCAGCTCCAATGACCCTGCCGGAGAAGCGGGCGGCAATATCGTCTGCGGTGACAACGTCCAGGGCGTAGGCTGGTGAGTCTGTACCGATACCGATTCTCATGTTTTCTGTGTCTGCATTGAAGAGGACATCTCCTGAGGCGTCTTGGAGTTGGAACATAGTCGTAGAGTTAGCACTACGGTTGATGATGGCGCCGTTGTTACCAATTTGGTTACTGTAGATGGTGTTGGTGCCGACATCGTCAATTTCACCGCCGTTTAGAGTGTTATTTGAGAGGTAGTTGTCGCTGGCAAAGCTACTAATGAAAATGCCTTGAGCAGAAATAGCACTATTATCACCAATGAGGTTACCAGTAATACTATTGTTTGAGCCGTGGATGTAAATCTCATAGCTGCCAACTTCATTAAACGTATTTGAGGAGATGATGCCGTAATCAGCCTCGAATATGAGACCGGCGCAGCCGGCGCAGGTACCGCGGATCGTGTTGCCGGTAACAGTTACGTAATCACCGGCCTCCACGCTGATCCCGTATATAGAGTGGTCGTAGATATTGTTGCCGGAAATAGTCGTGTAATCTGAGCTACCCCAGGCTGGCAGATAGATACCCCAGGTACCGCCCTGGATAACATTATTGGAGATGACGTTGTGGCGGCTGTCACTAATAGAGATTCCGACTTGGCCAGCGAGTATGCGGTTTCCCGAAATTATATTGTTATTTGAGTCTGGATATAAAATTATTTGCTCAAACCTGTCGTTGCCGGATAGGTAGTTATTTACAATAGAGTTATTGGAGCTATTATCAAGCAGGATTCCTCTGCCGCGAACGTCTACAATGGTCAGGTTGGTCAGTTCAGCGCCTTGCCGAGCCGAGCTGCCACTGCCGCCACCCATTCCCTCTAGATAGATGCCGTCCATTGTACCGCTATTCTGATCATCTTTATTGCCATCTACCTTCAGGTCTCGGATCGTTACGCCAGTACCCGTCGTGGTGTCAACATTAGTAATCACTTCTAGATTCGCATCATGCCCATCCGGAATCGTAATGACTGTCCCTGTGCCCGCTCCCGCCAGTGTAGTGTCATTCGGTATCTCAATACTGTCGTCTACGGTGTACGTTCCTTCATGCAGGTACACATACCCTCCAGCTGCGGCAGTCAGGGCATCGTTGATGGTGTCTTGGTCACTGGAGCCGGTGGCAACGTAGTCAGCGCTGGCTTTGGCTTGGGCTGGTGAGTCATCGGCTGCCACGATGGCGGTGGCGGTTCTGCTGTCAGAGCCGGTGTCATGGAGGTTGGTCCATTGACCGTCTGCGTAGATGTAGAGACGATTCAGGTCAGTTCGGAAGTAGAGCTCCCCTTCTTCCGGTGAACCCGGGAAGGTGTCAGAGCCGGTCAGGCGGAGGCTTTGGCCGCTGGCCACAGTGACATTGCCGTTGAACGTGCTGGATTGGGTGACAGTGAGGGTGCCGTCTGTGCTGAGATTACCGCCAGCACTGATGTTGCCTGATGTGGTAAGGCTACCGAACTCAACTGCTGCGGTGGTGTTGATGTCCTGTGGCAGAGAGATGGTGATGGTGTCGGTGCCGTCGTCAGAGACGGTGACTTGGTTGGTGGTGCCTTGGAGGGTGAGGGCGCCGGTGAGGGTGTTCAGAGACTCGACACTGGAACCGCCGGAGCCGCTACCTTCTGTGAGAGACACCCAAGTACTGCCGTCGTAGACTTCAAGATCAGAGCCAGTCCAGCGGATGACACCGGAGAGGTTGACGGAAGTACTGCCAACACGGACGCCGCCATCGACATCGAGGGCGACCTGGGGGTTGGTGTGGCCAATGGCAAGGTTGCCGGCGATGGATGAGTTGCTAGTGCCCTGGATGGTAAGCGTACCGTTGGCAGTAAGGTTACCCTGGGTGGAGAGGTTGCTACCAAACTGACCGGTGCCGGAGATGTTAATACCGCCGCTCTGCTGTGATGAAGGGCTGAGCTGGACGAACTCACTGGCTGAACGCCCTTGCAGCTGTTCTGAGTCAAGTGCCTGGTTGGCCTGCTCTGCCTGGAAGGCGTACGGCACGCTGGTAAGGCGGATACGTGGGGTCATCTCGCCGTCCCAGGTTGGGGTAACACTGGTGCCACCGATGTTCATGGTGAGGTAGTGCTGGTCGTTCCAGTCGATGGAGGATGGGAACGGGGTCTTGTCACCCAGATAGACGGAGAGATAACCGGAGCGGACGTTGAGGTGGAGGTCACTGCTGTCAGTGTCGAAGGTGCGGGTTTCGGTCCAGAGTTCAGTGCCGCCTGATTCTTGGTCGTAGAGCTTGAACTCGACGTTGTAGGTACCATCGGGAACGATTGCACCGGAACTAGTCAGGAGGCGGGCCTGGAAGTTGAGGGTAGAGGGGACGCTTTGCGCGTATATAGTAGTCTGGAAGGCCGGAGCCAGGAAATAGAAGCTAGCAAGAGAAAAGAAGAGGAAGGCGGCGATAAGGGTAAGAGAGGCAATGGCACGGGTGGCAAAGGACTTGGGCAGGAATGCAGAAAGACCACGTGGAAGTACGTAGTTGGAGAAGCGTCTCGAAAGACCTGTTGGTGATTTTTGTTTTTGGTGCGCCATCAGTGGCGGCCTGCCCTTTTTGGTTTTAGTTGTTTGTTTGTTTTACTGCGGTTGTTTCGCCGTCAAAGCGTTAAGTGAAATAACTGCAGTAAGGTTTATTGTTCGCCGGCTTTTTTGAAAGGTTATGTTTTTGTTTTTTAAAGCCTAGCTACAGTATGACAAGTCACCTTATATATGGCAAGAGGCAGTGGACACGAAATGTATGCGGTTTTTACCCCTGTATGGCAGACAGAAAAACGCACTGGTTGACAGGGTGACGTGATGGTAATGTTGTGGTGATTACATAACTATGTGACAGCTAACAGATGAGGCTTATGCTTAGAATTGCTTGGTTTTGCGATAGACGGGCTCAAGGGTAATGCTGGGTGAGTACAAAATGTTTGGGTGGTGAGTGTGGGGGTTATCCACAGGAATACATTTGTTTTATGTAGTAAGTTACCCTTAGTTTGCCGTGACATTTAAAAATGCTTGCCCGAGCAAGCATTTTTGTAAGAGGTGTTATAGGCAAAGGTTAGCTAGCTGATCTTTTTAATAGATAGAATAGCTTTTCTCTGACGATGGCCACGCTTCTTATTAACGCGCTTCTTTGCCTTGAATCGGATTGATGTTACCTTGTCAGTTTGAAGATCTGACTCGACAACATCAGCTGTTACCTTCGCATCTTTTACCTCTGGTGTACCGACTGTTGTCTTCTCTCCGTCTGTAACTAGCAATGGCACGAAGCTGACAGTTTTTTTAGCATCGCTTAACAGCTCTACTTCGATTTTATCCCCTTCTGAGACGATATATTGCTTTCCGCCAGTTAAAATGACTGCTTTTTTCATGCGTATTATTCCTTAAGTCGTAAAATTGTACCAGCGTATCCTAACAGAGTAAACGACCCTTGTCAAAGGCTTAGTGCTTTTTTAGCTCTATAGTGAGCTGTACCTTCCCAATGTTCGCGTTTACCGTGTGTCCGTCCTCTATACCATCTACCTTGGCTTTACAGAGTGTCTCTGCGCAAATGTAGTCTTTGTTCTCTGTAATTGCCCCTAAGAGCTCTTCGTCGTCTGTCTTCAGCGCAAGCTTTATACGATCATCCACTTGTAGTCCTGCCTGTTTTCTAGCATTCTGAACCAGGCGAACGACTTCACGAGCCAAGCCTTCCTTCTTCAGTGCTGGCGTTATCTCCGTGTCCAGCGTAACTGACTGCTCACCAACGGATGAACTCACCCACTCTTTTACATTTAATTCTTCAAGAATTATTGACGACAGCTCTTTTTGGTTTTCACCTAAGTTGGTGTCGTAGCCGCTGACTGTTACCTTTCGTAGCGGCTGACGAACCTTGATGCTCGCCTGCGAACGCTGTGATAAACCCTCGTTTATAATTTCTCGGACAAATGCCATCCTATCAACGATAAGCTCATTAACGTGGCCGTGCTCCGGCCAATCAAGCAGGTGAACCGACTCACCTCCAGTGAGCTTCTGGTAGAGCTCCTCGGCAAGAAATGGGGTAAACGGCGCCATCACCTGGCTCAATCGCACCAATACATAATGCAGTGTCTTGTAGGCATCGTTTTTATCCGCATCGTTATCACTTTTCCAAAACCGTTTACGAGAGCGGCGAACGTACCAGTTAGAAGCATCGTCAATGAACGGCAGAATCGGCTTGGTTGCGTTCGGAATATCATAGCGTTGCATATGCCTGTCGATCTCCTCCGTTAGCTGATGTACACGGGAGACAATCCACTGATCAAGTGGGTTTGTCAGGCTTTCAGCCGGATCCACCAGCTTTCCGTCCCACTCCCAGCCATCAACGTCTGCATACATCGTAAAGAAGTCGTACATATTCCAAACCATTGCTAGCTTTCGACTCACATCTGCTACATCTTTGTCTATCAGCGAGAAGTCCTCACCATTCAAAAGCGGGCTTGATAAAAGTAAGTAACGAAGCGCATCGGCACTGTACATATCCATTAGCTCGTTAGGGTCAGTGTAATTACCGTAGCTTTTACTCATCTTGCGGCCATCGTTTCCTGCAAGCGTGCCAGTCACAATAACGTTCTTGAATGAATTTTTGCCGAACAAGGCAGTAGATACGGCATGCAAGTAGTAGAACCAGGCTCTAACCTGCCCTACGTATTCCGCAATAAAGTCACCAGGAAAATTCTGCTCAAACTTTTCGACATTCTCGAACGGGTAGTGGAATTGAGCAAATGGCATACTGCCGCTTTCAAACCAGCTGTCTATCACTTTGTCTACTCTCTTATATTCGACATTATCGATTGTGAATGTTACATCATCTATCCATGGGCGGTGGTAATCGTCCAGCTCTACTCCGGACAGCTCTTTCAGCTCAGCATAACTTCCGACAACCTTTACAAGCTCTTTGCCATCTTTATCGGTCCCTTTCCATACAGGCATAGCTGTTGCCCAGAAACGATCCCGGCTCAAGTTCCAATCAGGAGCAGACTGGACAGTCTTTTCAAATCTGCCGTGCTTTATGTGCCCGGGAAACCAGTTGATGTCGCCGTTTTGCTCTAGCATTTGCTCACGCTGACCCTCTATGTCCATAAACCAGCTCGGATGGGCACGGTACATTAGTTTTGTGCCACACCTGTGACAGTGAGGATAACTGTGTTTTATGTAGTCTATCTTCCAGACAACCTTTCGGGCATGTAACTCTTTCGCAATCGGCTTATTAATGTCCCACACGTACTCACCCTTCCAGTCACCTGAAGTAAAGAAGCCGTTATCATCGATATTGGAAACAAACGGGAAGCCTTTTTCTCGACTGAGTTCATAATCCTCCTCACCATACGCTGGCGCCAAGTGGACAATTCCAGTACCGTCCTCAAGGCTCACGTAATCCGCATGCCAAACCTTGTGCGCGTTCTTACCACGGTCTTCAAATAAAGGCTCGTATGACTTACCTACTAGCTCTTTGCCCTTTAGGGTGCGTATTACTTCGTAATCGAGCTGTTGGTGCTTTTCGTCAGTAAGGACTTTGCCCAACAACGCGTCAGCCAGAATAAGTATTTCATCACCCACTCTAACTTCTGCATATGTTTCATCCTGGTTCAAGGCTACAGCCGTGTTAGCCGGCAATGTCCAAGCAGTCGTCGTCCAAGCCAACAAATACTTATCACTATCAGTTAGCTTAAACTTCACATACACAGATGGGTCAGTAACATCTTGGTAGGAGTTATCCATCGCCACCTCGGCTTTTGATAACGGTGTTGCATCGCGTGTACAGTACAGCAGCACCTTCTCGCCTTCATAAATTTTCCCCTTCTCATACAGCTGTTTAAATGCCCACCAGACAGACTCCATATACTCTTTGTCCATGGTTTTATAGGCGCCCTTAAAGTCAACCCAGCGACCGATCCGCGCAATAGTATCCTCCCATTCACTTCCGGTCTGCACCATGTTTTCTCGACAGGTCAGAATGTATTTCTCAAGGCCTAATTCGTATACTTCTTGCTTGCTCTTAACGCCGAGTTTCTTTTCTGTATAAACCTCAGCTGGCAAGCCGTGGCAATCCCAGCCCCAAACTCGCTCCACGCGTTTACCCTTCATTGTCCAGTAACGTGGCACAGCATCTTTTACAATACTTGAGAGTAGTGTGCCGTGGTGCGGAACACCTGTAATAAACGGCGGCCCGTCATAGAACACATATGAGTTATCCTTTGGCCGGTTCTCAACAGATTTCTCAAAGGTTTTGCTCTTTTGCCAATACGAAACTAGATCTCTTTCGTACTCCTTGGCTCGTCGCCTTGTGCCATGCTTATATTTCATAATAACGTCCTGTCAGAAATAGATTTTTAAATAAAAAATACCCCTGATTACTACAGGAGATCCATCAAGTGATGAATCGGTACCATCCTGTTCGGGGCTTATTTACGGCTTTCTGGTCAGTGCCTCGACTGCCGGGTTCTACTAATCCGCTTTGGGCAGACGTTCTTCCCGCTACGCTCTGCATACAGAGTTTGTGGTTGATAGCCACTCACCCGTCGATTGACGGAACATATCGCGTTCATTATATCAGCGGTGATAGTAAGAGGCAACTTCGCTCATCAACGGAAGTTTGTCGCCTTGCCATTCACTTGCCAATGCCCCGTTTTGCTGAATTGCAAGCACAGCTGGATAACGAACAATGTCGTGTAAGCGGGCCATCTCAGCCCCTTCGCGTGTTTCCAGGCTTATCAATTCTATAGTTCCGCCCTGTGAACGCTCGAAATCGGCTACATATTGCTCTACCGGTCGCGCAAATTCTGAATTCGGGTGATACAAAATAACTATTCTCATTCCGCTTTAGTATAAACCAAAAACGTTCTACATAAAAAAGAGAGCCTATGTTTGTTGGCTCTCTTTTTATTAAATGTGGATTTTTATTTTTGGCTAACTACAGCCAGTAGTTGACCCACAACTAGTGCAAACGTAACAGCTTCCTGAGCGTTGCGTTTGATTTCCGCAGCTATAACAGAGTGGAGCAGTATCATCTGCTACAGTAGCGGGCTTATTTTTTACGGCAGACCGTTGCGGGGTCGGCTCTTCTTGGCGCTTTTCAACTGCAGCTACCTCTTCGGCGGTCAGCTTCCCTTGAGCTGCTGACGTATCAGCAGAAGTTTCACTGCTATCAGAGAGGAGGCTTGTCTGATCTTCTGGCATGTCATCGATAGAAGCCAGGCCAAGTTCTAGTCGGTCATCGAAACTTAGATAACTAAGCGCCAACCGTCGGAAAATATAGTCAATCAACGAAGACGCTGTTCTTATCTCAGGATCATCTGTTATGCCTGCAGGTGCAAAGCTTGTGTTAGAAAACGACTTTACATACGTCTTAAGCGGTACCCCATACTGCAAGCCATGGCTAACAGACATTGCAAATGAATCCATAATTCCTCGCAGTGTTGATCCGTGCTTTGCAAAGTGGATGAATAGCTCACCTGGATTTCCGTCATCGTACTCACCAACTGTTATATAGCCGTGACTATCAGCAACCGTAAACGAAAATGTTTTAGACTTACGCATCTTCGGCAATTCTTTGCGAACCGCTCCTTTTAGGATGATCTTGTCATTAACCTCGCTTACTTCCTTTGCTGGCCCTGCTTCTACGGCATCGGTAATCTTTTCTTTAGCTTCTTTCTTGGCCATTGATAGCGGCTGACCGACCTTACAGTTATCGCGGTAAATTGCGACTGCCTTAAGCCCAAGCTTCCAAGACTCGATATGCAGCTGCTCTACATCCTCTACGCTTGCAGATTCCGGCATGTTGACAGTTTTACTGATCGCTCCAGATAAGAATGGTTGTACCGCAGACATCATTTTTACGTGACCCATATAGTGAATCGAGTTATCACCCATAGAGCAAGCAAAGACAGGCTCGTGCTCTTTCTTGAGGTGAGGTGCGCCCAATATTGTTTTTTCTTCATCAATATAGGCAACAATTTCATCAACTTGCTCCTTGCTATAGCCGAGTACTTTTAGTGCTCGGGGTACGGTGTGGTTCACTATGTTCATCGTACCGCCGCCAACAAGCTTCTTGTGCTTTACAAGCCCAAGGTCTGGCTCGATGCCTGTCGTGTCACAATCCATCATTAGGCCGATTGTACCGGTTGGAGCAAGCACGCTTGCCTGAGAATTCCGTACACCGTAGAGCGTACCAAGCTCTACTGCCTCATCCCAAGCTGTTGCAGCTGCCCGGAGCAACTCTTCAGATACATGGGATGGATTTATCTTAGATACCTCCTCACGATGCATCTTGAGTACTCGCAGCATACCTTTTCGATCCTTATGAAATCCGGCAAATGGACCGACGCGTTTCGCGATTTTCGCACTCGTTGCATAAGCCCGACCAGTCATAACGGCAGTAATCGCAGCGGCTTGAGCGCGCCCTTCATCACTATCGTATGGAAGCCCTTGAGCCATAAGCAGAGCACCTAGGTTGGCGTAGCCAAGTCCGAGTTCACGATACGCCTTGGCGTTCTTCGTGATGCTTTCAGTTGGATATTCACTGTATCCGACCAAAATCTCTTGTGCGGTAAACACGACTTCTACTGTGTGCTTGAATGACTCAATATCAAACGTTCCATCTTCATTTAAATACTTAAGTAGGTTGATAGAAGCAAGGTTACAGGCAGAGTTATCTAAGTGCATGTATTCACTACAGGGGTTACTTGCATTGATTCTTCCCGCGTTTGGCGTGGTGTGCCAGTTATTGATTGTGGTGTCAAACTGCATACCTGGATCTGCACATTCCCATGCTGCTTCAGAGATTTGGCGAAAGATTTCTTTTGCACGAACAGTCCTTACCGGTTCACCGGTAGTGACGGACGTGAGCTCATACTCCTCATCATTAACCACCGCCTGCATAAACTCATCTGTTACCCGGACAGAGTTATTTGCATTTTGGTATTGAACCGAGAAGGAGTCTTTTCCGTCCAGCGACATATCAAAGCCATACTCTTGTAGAGCACGGGCTTTTCGTTCCTCAATAGCCTTACACCAAATAAACTCTTCAACGTCTGGATGGTCAGCGTTTAAAATAACCATCTTTGCCGCCCGACGAGTCTTTCCTCCGCTCTTTATGGCACCGGCTGAAGCATCAGCTCCGCGCATAAACGAGAGTGGGCCCGATGCGGTTCCAGCGCTTTTGCCAAGCTTCTCGTAAGAAGAACGAATACTGCTCAGGTTAATACCTGAACCGGAGCCACCTTTAAAGATCATGCCCTCTTCTTTGTACCAATTGAGAATTGCCGGCATACTATCTTCTACCGCCAAAATAAAGCAGGCGCTCGCCTGTTGGGAGCGATCGGCCGCGCCTATGTTAAACCAAACCGGAGAGTTAAAGGCAGCCCGTTGCGTTGCTAAAATGTATTTTAGCTCCTCGGTGAAACTATCTACTTCTTTGTCACTAGTAAAGTAGCCTTCCTGCTGGCCGTGTCGTGCAACTGTATCGACAACACGATCGATCAACGTCTTAAGCGACGCTTCCCTTTCTTTGGTCCCAGGTGTACCCGAAAAATATTTTTGCGAGACAATATTTATCGCATTCTGTGTCCACGACTCCGGAAACACAACGTCTTTTTGTTCATAGACTGGCTTGCCAGTCATAGGGTTCATGATAATAGCATCACGTTCTACCCATTCGATCTGATCATACGCCTTTTTGTTCGGCGCCGTGAATAATCGACCGGTGCTTGATTTGGTTGTTTGTCCCATTTGTTCCCTCACTTTTTATAGCTCCCTTATTTTTAGAAAGCTGTTTACGTTATTTTTAATGTATTTGTTTAGAGTTGCGCAAACAATAGCCTCTCGTTATTGTCCACAAACAGCCCTTTACTTGCTTCTACTGGCTTCTGAACCGCCACTAAAACCAGTAAAGGACTGTCTGTATTACTTTGAGACCTTGCTTTGCGTATTCTTTTGCTGATCTCGAATCTGCAATAACTCACGTTCAAATCCTGATATATCAGTGAATTTCCGATACACGCTTGCGAACCTTACGTAAGCGACTTCGTTTAGCTTTGAAAGCTTGTCTATCACCATGTCGCCTATCTTTCCAGATAAAACTTCTTGGTCACCGCAAGACTGAATCTCTTTTTCAATCTCAGACACAAGTCGCTCAAGCTGGAGAGTTGTTACAGGAGTCTTTTCGCAAGCCCGCCGTAAGCCGGCAAGCAGTTTATGTCGATCAAAAAGTTCACGATTGCCATCAGACTTTATGACTGTAATCTGCGGCTGCTCAACTCGCTCGTATGTTGTAAAGCGGAATGAACAACCTAAGCACTCTCGGCGCCTTCTTACAGACTGGCCATCATGTACATCGCGAGACTCAATAACCTTCGTATCAGCTATCGTACATTGACTGCACTTCATTAACTGTCTCCTTATTGTGTTTCGATTAGTCGAAACACATTTTTTATTCGTTTAATGTACTAATGGCACCTATTAAAATACTATATATAGTGCTTCTATATCATAGAATAGCGCTATCTATGGTGTATTTCAAGAAAAATGTGTCGTATTATTTACTGTCTTTTTGGTCATTATCATCTGTTTTTTTGTTTTTCTTGTTTTGACCGAGGCGTTTTTTTGTCAGCCTGCGCAGGAACGATGGTTTATCCAGTTCGTTTTCGTCAATCGGAGAATCGTTTCCGTCTTGACCACTAGAATCAGCGTCAAGTAGCGAGGATCTTTTGCCTCTACCGGGCTTTTTGTCAGCTGGAGTTGCTTCCCCGTTATTATTATCTAGGGACCAGATACTCGGCATCGGTGTATCGTTTTCGAATGAGCTTAGCTTCTTAGCATCTTTATCTAAGTCCATATCAAGCTCTTTAATAACCGCATCATCGTCAGAGGCTCCTTGTTGCTGCTTCTTTTCGTCTGCTGAGCCTTGCTGTTTGGCGGATGCCTCCTCTTTCCTAGGTGTCATTGCTGATGCAGACTTACGTTCTGTAGTCGCTCCGGACTCATCATCAGGGGCACGGTTCGCATAGTATGAAGCGTCAAAACCGGTAGCGACAACTGTGATAATAATATCTTCCTCAATCTCTGGGTTTATTGTCGCGCCGAAAATAATGTTAGCCTCTGGATCGGCTGCAGCCGTGATTGCTTCTGCGGCCTGGTTTATTTCATGCATCGACATGTTGTGCCCACCGATAACATTGAATAGTATCCCTCGAGCTCCATCGATCGAAACTTCCAGTAATGGGGACTCAATTGCTTGCTGTGCAGCCTCAACGGCTCTATCCTCTCCACTTGAGCGACCAATCCCCATGAGTGCAGATCCTGCGCTGCTCATGACTGCTTTTACGTCAGCGAAGTCGAGGTTTATTAACCCGTGAACTGTAATCAGATCAGAGATCCCCTGAACTCCTTGGCGTAGCACGTCATCCGCAACCTTGAAGGCTTCAAGAAGCGGAGTGTCTCTGTCGATCGTCTGAAGTAGGCGATCGTTTGGAATAATAATAAGGGTATCGACAGCTCCACGAAGATTATCAATCGCAATATCAGCGTTCTCTCTACGTTTTTCTCCCTCGAAAGCAAACGGCTTCGTAGCAAATCCAACAACAAGGGCATTTGATTGTTTCGCAATTTCAGCAATAACGTGTCCAGCACCACTACCGGTGCCACCTCCTGCTCCGATTGTAATAAAAACCATATCTGCTCCATCCAGAGCCTTTTTTATCTCATCAGTTGACTCCAGGGCT
This sequence comes from Candidatus Saccharimonadota bacterium, assembly GCA_050486305.1. Lineage (GTDB taxonomy): Bacteria > Patescibacteriota > Saccharimonadia > Saccharimonadales > SLHW01 > SLHW01. The sequence goes on along the minus strand of JBJHDA010000001.1, from coordinate 54,773 downwards.
GCTCGCTCACCCACGTCAGGGTCTGCACCAGCTCCCAGGCCTCTTGTTGTATCTTTTCCGATGTGAATTTTCTGATGTGCCTTGGAATGGTGCAATGCCTGCGCATCAGTATTGACTGCAATAAACTCAACGTTTTCAACGCCAGCTTCAACCATCCGGTTTACTGCAGCACCTCCTGCGCCACCGACGCCGACAACCTTAATTCTTGCAAATGTCTCAATAGCTGGAGCAACCTGTTTCATCTTAACCTCTAGTGGCCTCTTTCATCTTAATATGTGATCCTCGGAAAACAGTATAGCGTAATGACTAGCTTACCAGCAACACCCCGGGACATTTCAGGCCCGCTTACTTTTCGTTACCGATTTTGCTGAACGCCAAAAGCCATCCAAGAAACCGAAAAAGCTTTGATTCGGTTCACCGATGGCGATTCCGCTATCCGGGCCGAGAAACATGTCAAGCATCATAAGGCCGATCGGGGTTGCATACGATGGGTCCTCAATCGTATCAATAAGTCCATTAACCTGCTCAATTGAACCGACCCGAGCTGCCAGTTGCAGCTTTTCTTTTGTGAAGGTGTCAATCCCATTGAGATTTGCTGTTCCACCGACTAAGACGACACCGCCAGGGAGCTTTTGAGATCGCCCTATCTTTCGTAACTCTTTTTCAACAAATTCAAGAATCTCTTCAGCTCGTGATTCGATAATAAGCGCGACATCTGAAGCGTCAAACGTATAGGTGCGGTCTTTGTACTCTACGGATACTTCATCACCCTCCATGTCATCTTCACTGAGCGCTCCGTGGTTTATTTTTACCGCTTCCGCAATCTCCAGATCGGTCTTTAAGCCAATCGCAAGATCATTTGTAATATGAATGCCCCCCATCGGTATAACAGCTACGTGTTGAACCTCACCGTCCTCGATAACCGTTATGCCGGTTGTACCAGCTCCAATATCGAGCACAAGAGTGCCTGATTCTCGCTGTTGCCGGTTCAGTGTAACTTCTGCGGCCGCTAAGGCTGATAATGTGTAGCGATTGGGGTGGATGCGAGCACCCTGCAAGCAATCAAAGAGGGCTCGAACATTTTGCGTTGTAGCGGTCACAATATGGGTATCTACCTCTAGTCTAACTCCTTGCATGCCCACAGGATCCTTTATGTTGTCTTGGCCGTCAACGCGGTAACTACGGGAAAATTGCTGAACAATTTCTCTATTCGGAGGCATTTGAATAGTCGCAGCTGCGTCTTCAGCACGCAGCCTATCTTCTGGAGAAATTTCTTTGTTCGCTGTACTGATAGCGATAACACCGCGCGAGTTAAGCCCTTGTATGTGTGAGCCGTTAATGTTTACCGTAGCAGTCGTAATACTAGCGCCCGAGACACGCTCTGCTTCCGTAACTGCCTTGATAATTGCTTCTGAAACTTCATCTACATGTGATACAACACCCTTGCGCATGCCAGTATTACGGGCAGAACCGTGCCCGACAACAGATAGCTTACTGGAATCATTCAAATCTTGAATACCAATAACGCACCGAACAGTCTGGGTGCCAATATCTATGCCGCAATAGTATGTCGGCGATTGATCGCGCATATCTGTCAGTATAGCGCTAACCCTTGGCAGTCGCAATATTTTGTCAACTTATCGTTTTTGGGTGAGTATCTCTGATCCGGACTCAGTTATCAGAACAGTATGCTCGAAATGAGCTGAGCGAGATCCGTCTCGGGTGCGAACTGTCCAGCCATCAGAGTCAATAAAGATTTGATGATTGCGCCTTGTGGCCATCGGCTCAATCGCAATTGTCATACCTGCTTCCAGCGTTGGACCGGTTTTTGGTTTACCGTAATTTGGGATGTTAGGCTCTTCGTGAACCGCATGGCCGACGCCGTGACCTACTAGCTCCCGTACTACTCCATAACCCGCATTCTCTAGTACCGCCTGAATAGTACTTCCGATATCACCCACCCGAGTACCGTGCTTCAACTTGGCAATACCCTTCATTAGAGATTTTTTGGTAACCTCAAGCAAACGAATGTCCTGCGGGTCACCCCTCCCTACAATCATGCTTATTGCAGAGTCAGTAATCAAGCCACGATAGTTAACACCGAAGTCCATGCTGACGATATCACCTTCCTGCAAAATAACGTCTTTTCGAGGAATCCCATGAACTACTTCGTCATTCACAGAAACACAGAGAGCTTCTGGAAAGCCTTGATACCCGAGAAACGCTGGCTCAGCCCCAAGCACCTTTATCTCCTTATATGCTACGTCGGATAGGCTCTGTGTGCTAACACCAGGATGCGCGTGCTTCTTAGCTTCCTCCAAAACAGCAGCCAACATGGCACCGCCTTCTCGCATCGCCTGGATTTCCTTCTCAGTCTTTACCTTTGTATACATTTCGCTTCAGCCCTTTTCGGATTACTGCATTACCGTAGCCATTATCTCCTGATGAATAACAGAAACCGATTGCTCTGCATCTACATCTACGACTGGCACGTTGTTTTCTTTAAAAAAACTGAGTATTGGTTTTATCGTTCTCTCGTACTCGTCAAACCGCTCACCTATTGCATCATCATGATCATCTTGCCTGCCTCGCTGTAGCAGTCGATTACGCACAGTGTCTTTTTTTGCCTCTAAGTGGAAGACATACGAAATTCCTGTATCGGCTGACATTGCAACATCATACAACCAGCTCGCCTGTGTGCGAGTCCGCGGGAATCCGTCAAGAACAAATTCCTTGTTGATATCGATGAGATTAAATATTTTATCTACAATCGGAATTATGTCTTCGTCTGGCAGCAATTTACCCTCAAGCATATGACGACGTTTCTCTCCCGAGACAAGCATGCGCAAGAACTCTCCGGTCGACAGCCAAGGATACCCCTTCGCATCCGCCAACATTCTCCCTTGTATACTTTTTCCTGAGCCGGCAACACCGGTAAATATAATCATCCTGACAAGCTTTCTTTTACCATTTTAGCGAGCGTGGCACCATCAGCCGCTAAACCGGCGCGTCTTTTCACTGCGCCTATTATCATACCCATATCTTTTATTGTCGGATTGTCTATTTTTGCAAGCTCTTCATTAATAATCGCTCGGAGCTCATCATCTGTTAGTTTCGCTGGCAGATAATTCTCGATTATACTTTTTTCGAACGCTTCAGCATCAGCTTGATCCTGGCTGCCTCCTTGCTTATATAGCTCGATGCTTTCCTGGCGCTTTTTTGCCTCTTTACCAAGGACAGCTAACGCCTCATCGTCAGACAATCCCTTCTCTCGCTTACCTGCTTCAACTTCGGCATAAAGCAATGCGCTCTTGATGCCCTGTAAAACTGCAGCAACTTGCTTGTCGCCGCTCAGCATTGCCTTCTTTAGGTCATCTTGTATCTTTTGTTTAATCGACATTACTTAAATAGTGTAGCAAATATGCATTAAAATTAACGAAGGCGTCTCCTTCTACTGGGAAACACCTCTCTGCCGTAAACCCCGCCCCGGCGCGTTCTTAACGCACGCCAAACTTTGTGCGTCGGACCTTTTGCGCTTTTCGCTCTTTGCGCTGAATTGCCTTTATCCGCCGGTCACGCTTGCTCATTGGTTTCTCAAAGTATTGAGACTGCTTAGCTTTTGCGATGACGCCAGCCTGCTGCACCTTTCGCGTAAAGCGGCGCAATGCATTTTCAACTGACTCTTTGGAGTCTTTTCGTTTAACCTGTACCATATCGTGCTGTATTTTACCTAAGCTCTCCCTTAATTACAAGAGCTTATCCTTCCTTAATATTTCCGTAGCTGATTTAAGTCTGTCGTTTCTGCTGTTGCTTTTTTTGATTAATGCGCTGAGCTTTCAATACGATACTTTGCAGCTCTTTAAAAATAGCGAAGTGTTTGTTTGTTTGATACACCTTGGTATTCCCTTGCTTTTCTGATGTAAGAAAGCCTACCTTCTCTAGCCTTTTCAGTTCTCTCTGTATATTGCCGGCGTCTTCTTTGATAAGCTTTGCTAGCCCGCGAACATGCGTCTTAAAGTCAGGGTACTTTGCGTACACGACTATAATCTTTCTCCTGACTCGTGAAGTAATAAATACGTCTAACATGTAACACCTACTATTGTTATTCGGACAACGTAGAGTATACGTGAGCTATCTCTATATTTCAAGCCCTGTAAACCTCTATCGCGTATACTACATTGTAGCATGTATTACTATAGTGTGCTGGTCGCAGATTACCGATATCAAAGCAGTGCGTACTTAACGTACGGCAGCGATAAGAGTATAGAAAGAAATACTGTCGTAAAAGTACCATTAAAAAATCGAACGGCACTCGGTATCATTATAAAAAAAGCTCCTGAGCCACCGAGTCATGTAAATGTCAGGCAAGTCATTGACACCGTAGCAGAAAAGCCATTACCCGGCTGGGTCATGTCAATGATTGACTGGATTGCCTCCTACTACCCTTCTTCGAGGAGTCAGGCGGCACAATTACTGATTCCGCACAGCATCACGAAAGCAAAAAGAAAGAGTGCGCCAGCTCATGACAGCAGCTCAACACCGATACCAAAAGCAATTGATCCACCCCTTACCACGGATCAAAAAAACGCAGTTAAGGCCATTCGGCAAACCGATAACACATCAGCTCTGCTTCATGGCGTAACTGGCTCCGGTAAAACAAGAGTCTATATCGAGCTCGTTATGGGAGCACTACTGAAAGGAGAGTCATGCATCATCTTAACTCCCGAAATTGGATTAACGCCCCAGTTAGAGATTGACGTTAAAAACTATTTCGGCGACCGAGTAATCATATCCCATTCTCGCTTGAGCCCGAAAAAACGACGGGATATATGGATGAAGGTATTTTATTCTACCGAGCCTTTTGTAATCATCGGCCCTCGTTCTGCCCTTTTCTATCCGCTTGAGAAAATCGGGCTTATCGTAGTTGACGAGGCACATGACAGTTCGTACAAACAAGAACAGATGCCACACTACCATGCCTCTAGAGTCGCTGCTACCCTGGCAAAGCTTCATAACTGCAAGCTCGTACTCGGTACTGCTACCCCATCGGTAGTAGACTACTTTACTTTCGAGGCAAAAAAGTTGCCAATTATCACAATGAGTTCCGGCGCTATTTCCGATAACAAGACGACTCTTGAAAATACTTTGGTTGATACGTCAGACCGCTCACAATTCATAAAATCTGCCTGGCTGGCCGACGGCCTTATCAGTTCAATTAACCAAGCGTTAAAGAACCAGCAACAGGCGATTATCTATTTGAATAGACGAGGTACGGCTCGAGTCGTTACATGTCAAAGCTGTAGCTGGCATGCTGCTTGCGAAAAATGTGATGCTGGCCTGGTCTATCATGGCGATAAGCATATTTTGATGTGCCATACCTGTGGCGCAACAACCACACCGCCTTCGAAGTGCGCCAACTGCGGCAAGAATGATATAACCTATAGGAGCGCAGGTACAAAGTTTATTGTAGACGAAGCCCAAAAACTTTTCCCTGGCGCTCGGATAACTCGTTTTGACAGCGACAGCCTGCAAGCTGAATCGCTCCAAGAGAAGTATAAAGACTTACATGCAGGCACTTATGACATTATCGTAGGCACTCAAATACTCGCAAAAGGACTGGACCTGCCGCGCCTAGCTGTCCTTGGAGTGCTTCAAGCAGATAATGCTTTACTGTTGCCGGACTTTGCAGCAGAAGAAGAGCTATTTCAAGAGATTTATCAGCTGCTGGGGCGAATTGGGCGGGGCCATACATCTGGAAAAGCCTTTATACAGACAGGGCAACCGAACCACCCAGTTATTCAGGCTGCCATTAAGCGGGACTATGCTACGTTTTATAAAAGTGAGCTGACACAGCGCAAAAAATACGGCTACCCGCCTTATTGCTACTTGCTGACAATCACAGCAGACAGGGCCAGTCGTGCCAGCGCAAAATCTACTCTTGAAAAGCAAAAAGATGCACTCCTGTCACAATTCCCAGGCATTACGATTGATGGGCCGGCCCCCGCCTTTAAAGAACAAGTGAGTAATGCTTATCGATGGAAGCTACTCGTACGATCAAGTCGGCGCAGTACTCTCGTGGAGCTTACAGAAAAACTGCCGGCAACTATTCGCTACGATATCGAGCCGGTTCGTATCCTTTAGTCATCTGTTATACTGATTTCTTAGATATGACAGACAGAAATAGTATAGTTAGCCTGCCGCACGACAGACTGCGCAAACGCTCAAAACGTGTCGGCATTATTACAGAGGAGATCAAGCAGGTAATCCAACAGATGGAAGCTGCTACCCTCGATTGGGAGCAAAGCCGTAAGCATGAGCTCGGGGTGGCACTGGCCGCAGTACAGATAGACACGCTGCTGCGAATTATCATTGTTCGCAGCAATTTTGAAGACAAAAAAGACACCAGATTTGATTGTTTCATCAACCCAGAAATCACGAAGCGTGAAGGTGCTATCGTTGAAGATTATGAAGGTTGCCTCAGCATAAAAAACATATATGGCAAGGTTCCTCGCTACGAACAAGTGAAAATAAAGGCGCTAGATGAAGAAGGTAGGCCAGTCCGCGTTACCGCAAAAGGCTTTCTCGCCAGAGTTTTCCAGCATGAAATTGATCACATGAACGGCACTCTTTTTATTGACCATATAAAAAACAACCCGGAGGCATTTTTCCGGCTGGATGACGAAGGTAAGCTGCAAGAGCTAGATTATGAAAAAGACATCAAATCAAGTCGTATTCTTTGGTAGCGGTCCAGTTGCAGCTAAAAGCCTGGAACTGCTCCTAGATCACACTGCTATTGAGGCAGTAATCACAAGGCCAAGGCCAGCTCACCATCGCGGTGAAACCCCAGTGCTAACTGTGGCACAGAAGCACAGCTTGACAATCCACACACCAGCAAATAAAGCTGAGTTAACACGACTCTTCACTGAGGTCTCTTTTCAGTCACTCGCAGGACTTGTTATAGATTATGGAATTATTATTGCAAAGGACGTTATAGAAGCATTTCCATTCGGTATTGTGAACAGTCACTTTTCGCTCTTGCCGCAGTGGCGCGGCGCTGACCCAATTAGCTTCGCAATCTTATCAGGACAAACAGAAACAGGTGTCAGCCTGATGCAGATAGATGAAAAGATGGACGAAGGCCCGCTTATTGCACAAACAAACTATCCAATGCCCAGCAGCATAACCGCACCACAATTAACAAATGTGCTCATTGAGCTGAGTGACGCTATGATTCAGGCAATTTTGCCGGAATATCTAGCTGGAAAAATCGACCCGATGCCACAGCAAGTAGCGACAATAGCGCCCTCAAACATCCCGAGCTATTCCAGAATGCTCACCAAAAAGGATGGCATTATCGACTGGCAAAAACCAGCAGAAGAACTTGAGCGGGAGATTCGCGCATTCATAGAGTGGCCAAAAAGTAGAACAATTTTAGCAGAAAAAGATGTTGTTATTATGGCTTCGGAAGTCGTAGATTTATCTGGCGAACCAGGTAACGCACTCGTCCGAAACAAATCTGAGCTCATTATTTATTGTGGTAAAAAAGCACTCAATATTCTACGGCTTAAGCCAGCCGGAAAAAAAGAAATGTCCGCCGAGGCCTTCCTCGCCGGACATAACGTTTCGTAAATAAACGTCCTAAGATCTACTCTGTGTTGTCTGCTTCTTTACTAGCTTGGATAATCTGGTCTGCAGATGCCTTTATTTCTTTTTTTAGCGTATCAAGCTCATCCGCTACTACCTTTTTATAGTCAGGAAAATTAGTTTCGAGCCACTTCAAGGCGCCTTCTTGGTCATCCTTATTTACGAACGCCTCAAACTCATCGAGTTGTGAGTCGCTCATTTGTTCCGCCAGCTTCATACCTACCCGCATTTCAAGTGTTTCGTAGATATGCGCGAGCATTTTATTCTTTTCCTCGGCTGGTAGCTCGCCAAGGCCAAGCTCTTTGAGTAAGTTTTCGTCTAGTTTAAACATTGTTTCTCCTTTTGTTTTTATATTATCATTGGTTTTTATTCAGTACGAAATTATTGCGTAAATTATGTTTCGCTTCAGTACCTGATTAGCCGATACCGAGCTCTCTTGCCTTTGACAATATAAGCTGCAATGCATCATCTGGGAGGTCTGCTGTTGAGCTAATCCCGTAGCTGCCGCTACCGTCAGGGTAAGCAAGGTTCATTGATTCCAGCTCTGGACCAACTACGTCTAGTAGTTCGCTCCAGCCGCTTGGAGAAATATTTAAATTCTGGAATGTTTCGTACCAGCCCTGACCTGGTCGAACGCTACGCATCTCATTTGTTATATCGATCTGCTGAGCCTGTTCACCGTCTGTACCAGCTGAAGAGGTACCTGCATTATTATCACCTGCACCTGTCTGGCTTTCACCCGAGCCAGCATCTGGTGCTTCTCCGCCAGCGATTTCGTCAGGAATGTCACCAGTAAAATCAATAGACGCTTCACCTTCAGCGATTTCATCAGGGATATCACCTGTAAAGTCAATACCTGATTCCTCTGCCGGCCCGACTTCACTTGGCAAGCCCTCACCTACATCAACCTGTTCCGCAATACCGCCTTCAGCTCCAGTATCGCCGGCACCAAACGGCAGCGAATCTGTTATCCCGTCGAGCCACCCTTTTTGTTGCGCGTAAAATATTGCCCCGCCAAGAGCTACTGCGCCTGTCGCCAATACGACCTTGCGGCCACGCTTTACTTTCTCGTTGTCTGAAAGCTCAGCTTGCTTTCTTGATAATGTGTCACCGACTTTATAAAACATCTTGCCGAGCAGAAGATTGGAGCGCGCAGCAGCACTTTTAATCTTTTCTCCTGTGCGTTGTGCTACAGCTTTAAGCTTTCCGTTCGCTTGATCGCTCTCCTCCTCGTTATTAGCTGAGTCAGAGTCCACAACGAACTCGTTAAAGCGCTCTTGCGATACGCCGGCTTTGCTCAGCTGCTCATCAAGAAGCTGCTCTCGCTGATCTTCGTTCATACTTGAAAGAGCTGCCAGCTGATCAACTAACTGCTCTATTGACTGTAGCTGGCTATCATCCGCCTCTCCAAAATCTGCTATTTCATCAATAATACGATCAAGTCGAGCTTGTATCACTTGCGGATTTTTTTCTGTATTGCTTCCCTCATGCTCTTCATCACTGCTAATTTCAGCGCGAGGTTCGCTTTGTCCTACTTCTGGCGTCGAAATTATTCCTTCACTCTCGCTATCCGCACCCTCTGTTCGTGAAACGTCCCGCGAATCAAGTGGCGCCAAGCGTGAGCTTTCAGCTGGTAATTCCAAGTTACCGTTCGTAAGATATAGTTCCTTTTTATTATCTATAAGACGCAGTATACGGTTATTCAGATTGGTTTGAGCGTCGGAGTCAAGACCATTCTTTTCAGTAAAGTCAATCATCTTATCGAGAAGAACATCACTGACGTCATTCGCAACGGTTTCATCATTATGTAGCTCAGCCCAAGCAAGCTCGTCAGCCAGCTCTGAAAAGTTTAGCTCTTCCCATGGCCTGTCCATGCTTTCATGGTAGTGATCGCTCCGTGCATTATCTGCGAGTGTATTGTAATTAGCAAACTGGCCGTTCGGTGCATGAACGTTGCCTTGCTCATCTTTGTATGGTCGACTGTCTAGGTACTCGTTCCATTCAGCTTCAGCCTGACGCAGCTCAGGGTTGAATGCTTCTTCTACTGATGGACGGTGGTGATTGCTCATAATGAAATAACGCTTTCCTCTTATTACCCTTGGTATAATAAATGGATAATTGCGTTACATTTAAGCATAATTACTTGTTTTAGTCAAGTATAATTATATAAAATTTACTATTTCGCTACTATATGATTATTGCGAAAAGAATCCAGGAGAAGTGTTAACGAGAAGAGTCGCTCTCCTCCAGCCACTGTTGCATGAATTCTCGAGCCTCCTGCGTCCATATCGCTTCGCCCGGCGCTGCAATACGGTATTCAGTAACGCCGTTCACCGTCTCTGTATACGTACCGATTCCATCAATAATATTATCGCCGCCAATCGCTGCCACCATTTCGAGATAAAGTCGATAAACTTCTGCGCCAGTTAGGTGATAGCCGAGCTCAGCCGCATCACGATGCAATATATGAGTAAAGCCATCACTGGGCTGGACCTCAACCGGCATAGGCTCGATTTCTGGCGGCTCAGGTTCTTCATGTTCGGGCGGTGTTGCTTCTTCTGGCGGCTGCTCATCCGGCTCAACAGGCGGCTCTTCTAGTTCTGGCAGAGTGGGAGGCTCTGGCTCTACAGAGTCAGGTACAGGCGGAATAAGCATGTCACGATCCGTTATTGCACTACGCAACGAAGCCCCGAGCGTACCGGCAGCAGCACCAGTAATCGCTGCTACTCCAGCAGCTTTCACGGCTCGTCTACGATTTTGCTGCACCCTCATCTCTACGCCTTCTACTAACACACCCGTAACTGACACATCGTTGCTATTATCAACAATATTCAACTGTTCAACCAGCCGCCTGCCGTACTCTTGCTCCCGCTGCAGTGCAGTCTGCGCCCGTGTCTCCATACTACCGAAGAACAATCCTCTCGACACGCGCGTGCCTATAGCTGCACCAGTTGCGGCACCGGCGGTAGCACCACCCGCTACACCAAACAGCGCCGGCAAAGTAAAGCCAGCCAATAGCCCAGTTGCCGCGCCCGCTCCGGCGACAACAGCGGCCTTTTTCAACATACCTTTGCTGCCTTGGGTGGACCATTCAACCCACTTGCTAACAAACTTACTCTGCTTATCTAGGCGGCTAGCTTCAAGGTTTTGCGCAAAGATCGTGGTAGCCGCCTCGTTCTGATCATCAAGCAGCCGAATAAGCGCCAGCTCCTCACCCGTAGCGCCAGCTGCCTCCATGCGCTTAAGTACAACTTCACGAGCGTTTAATCGTGCCTGCTCGTAGTTTTGCCGCGCCTCTTCAGTCTCTTCTTTGGTGTATTGAAGATGAAATGTCTGTCGCTCTCTTCTGGCTGCCACAGAAGTGTAGTAATGTTGCGCCCACGCAAGTCCTTCGACAAGCTCCGGGTTTTCAATAAAAAGCTTTTCGTAATACTTTCGCAGCTCAGCTTGAGGTGAACGCACTTGCACGGCCGATTCTTTAGCATCATCATTAGTGACGGTGACGCGTTCTTGTGGCTGGCTTTCTTTAATTTTACTTCGATGGGTGTCAGCTTCTGCTGCGTAGTGCTTTGTCCAGGCCTCAAGCCTATCAAGCGTGGCGTCAATCAGTTCGGTTTCTGCACTGAAAGAAAGCTTCTTCTTCTCTGATTGCGCGATCATCTCATCCAGCAAGGCGTCGCTGAAATAACGAAAAGCAGCCTTGTTGCCATATACATCGGCTTTCGCTAACTCCTTAGTCAGGGCTGTGAGAGTCGTTTTTTCTGACGGCTCTGTCGTGGAATCAACTTCGCGCTGACGCTGGATGCCAGCGAAATAATCTTCTGGGTCATCATATTCACGGCCGTCTGGCGATAAGAGCTTCCCGTCTTCATCGTAGTACGGCCTGGTTTGCCAGTACGCTTCAAGATCCCGCTGTGACTGTCGGAGCCCAGGATCAAATGCCTCTTCAACTCTTGGCGCGTTATTTCTCATATCTACTATTACAAGAAAAGCAGGTAAAAAAGAAATAAATTATGTTACATAAGCATAAAAAAATAATTAATCGTCAAATTATAAGGCAATATCACTGCCTATATGTCATCTGCATAAATACTTGCGGGGGCAAGTATTTATTTACGACGATTTTATATCTGTAATTATTATAGCTTACGAGTAATAGACTCTCTGGTAAACAGATCGATCCGGTCGTCAATCTCTAGTGGTACGCGACCGTTAGTTTTAAGATGTAGCCCACACATCTCGCCTTCAATAACTTCTTTCGCTTCATTCGGACCACGCTGTAAGCCGATAACCTCTGCCTCGGCCAAGGCTTCTTTCCCGCGAGTAATCCGGGCTAATGCCGGGAGGGTGAGCTTGCCTTTTGTGACCTCTCCGCCACAAATCAGATCATTCTTTGTCGTCTTAAAAACGCCTTTCACCTGAACTCGGCCTAGTTCGGTTTCTTTTATCTCTGGGGCTAACAGCTTGCTTAGCTCTGCCTTCAGGTCATCGATAAGCTCGTAGATAACATCGTAAAGCCGAACTGGTACATTATCCCGATTGGCAATCTGCTTTGCGCTTGACGTGGGCTGCACATGAAACCCGTATAAAATCGCGTTGCTCGTTTGTGCCATCTGTACATCACTGTCTGTAATTGCACCCACCCCCGAACCGACGATCCGTACAGCAACCTCATCAGTAGCAAGCGACTTCAGGCTATCGATAACTGACGTTAACGAGCCTTGAACGTCGGCCTTCACGATAATATTCAGCTCCTGCAGGTCGCGTGAGCGATTCATTATTTTTATTAATTCGGAGCTGTTTACGTGTAGTTTGCTTGCATCATGCTTACTTGCGGTCATGCTTGCCTTGGCCTTCATGCGGGCGGTTTTTTCATCTGCCACAACAAAGAAAGGATCACCAAACTGGGGCAACCCTTTGAAGCCGGTGATAACGACTGGCGTAGCCGGCCCAGCCTCCTCAATTTGTGTTCCGTCAGTTGTCGTAAGTGTTCGAATTCGAGCATATGTAGCGCCTGATACAACATAATCACTCTTTTTGACAGTGCCAGCCTCAATGAGGGCGACACCAACGGCGCCTTTACCTTGCTCCATGTGTGCTTCGATGATAAGGCCTTGCCCTGGTATATCCGTATCTGCCCGTAAATCCTCAACATCAGCCACGAGCAAAATCATATCCAGCAACTCAGGTATTCCTTTTTTCGTCATAGCTGATACGGGCTGGAGGACGATATCGCCGCCCCATTCCTCAATAAGCAGGTCGTTATCTGCCAGCTGCTGTTTAATTCTATTCAAATCGGCCTCTGGCTTATCCATCTTGTTGACGGCAACCACCATCTTTACATTTGCTTTCCGTGCAAACCGGATTGCCTCTTTAGTTTGAGGCTTAATGCCGTCGTCAGCCGCGACTACAATGATGACAAGGTCTGTCAGCTGGGCTCCGTGCTCACGAATCGCTGCGAACGCTTCATGTCCCGGCGTGTCTAAAAACGTAATATCACGGTCATTGTGGCGAACCTGATAAGCCGATATATGCTGTGTTATACCACCTGATTCATCTTCTTGGGCGCTCGCGCCACGAATCGCATCTAGTAATGACGTCTTTCCGTGATCAACATGCCCCATCACCGCAACAACTGGAGGACGCGGCTTCGCCTTGTCGCTCGCAGCTAATTTTTCGTGTCTCGTATCGACTGCCTCTGCTGATTTACGCTCCAAAACATAATCGATATCTAGCTCACCAACAATAATCTCTGCTGTATCAAAGTCTATTCGCTCATTCACCGTTACCATGACACCATTTTTCATCAATTCACCGATAAGTTTCGTCACTGGAATGGACAATTTTTCAGCAAGATCACCAACGGTAATCGTATCTTCAATTTGAATAACAGTACTCATTTAGCGATCTCCTTTCCTTTATTTATTATCCTGCAACGAATGCGGAGGAGCTACTTATCCAGCAGCTCCTCGCCTGACTACTTACTTTTTCCGGTGTCTTTTAGGCTGAGGGCAATCTTACGGCCCTCGGTGTCGATATCAAGCACCTTGAATGTCTTCTTTTCGTTCAGCTGGAAGATTTTTTCCGGGTCAACGCTATCGTCGTCGCTCATTTCAGATACATGAACGAGTGCCTCGACTGCGGGAGACAGCTGTACGAAAGCCCCGAACGGTGTAATCCGGGTAATCTTGCCTTCGACGCTATCACCCTTTTTGAACTTCTTGACCTCTGTTAGCCACGGATCTTCCGTCATTTGCTTTAAGCTAAGCGACAAACGATCCTTGTCTATCGATATAATTTTTGCCTTTATCTTGTCGCCTGTTTTGACGTAATCTTTCGGGTCTTCAACACGCTCCCATGAGATTTCCGAGATGTGCACGAGCCCTTCTATGCCGTCCACGTTTACAAAAGCGCCAAAATCTATGACCCCGGTAACAACACCTTCTACAGTGTCACCTTCATTGAGATTTGCGAACCGATCCTGTAAGTCATCCTTGACTGCCTCTTTTTCAGAGAAGATTAACTTGTTTTCTTTTCGGCTTACATCAATGACTCGAACTTTTATTGTTTTGCCAGTTAGCTGATTAAGCTTTTGGAGTATCTCATCCTTGTCATTGCCAGATACGCGCGGGTAATTACCGGCAGACAGCTGTGAAACTGGCAAGAAGCCACGAATTCCTTCGTGCTCGACCAGCAAGCCGCCCCGGTTTGCGTCATATGGCACAACCTCGAGCACCTCTTCAGTCTCATGAATCCGTTGTAGCTCATCCCAGCCCTTATCTTTTACGGCGCGGCGCATGCTCAGCAGCACCTGTCCGTCCTCAAGTTCAGGATCGAGTACGCTTACAGACACCTTGTCGCCTTCTTTAATATTTTTGCTGTGGCTCATTTCTCGGCGCAGTACGATACCCGCACCTTGCGCTCCGAGATCAACCCAAGCTTCGTTTTTCTTTACTGATAGGATGGTACCTTCAACGACATCTCCTGGTTTAAGTTTTGCAACTTCAGAAGATGCGAGCAGATCATCCATTGTCGTAGTATTATTTGACATGTAGTGACATGCCTCCTTTGTAATAGTTTTCCTCAAAAACAAACCTAAAAAGCGACAATGCACCCTTTAGTAGTTCTCGCGGTTACACCGTAGTATATCTGTTTATCAACAACCAGTCAAAGTGGCAGGTTTTTCAACTCCTTGCTACACTACAGAGTATGTTTCTAGCAATTGATGTAGGTGGCACGAAAACACTTGTCAGCGAAATAAATAATGACGGTAAAATCGTAGCATCAAACAAAACAAAAACCCCTGACAGCTATGACGACTTCCTCGTTGAAGTGGCCAACGCAGTTAAAAAGCTCCCGTCTGACTCGTTTGAGAAAACATGTATGGCGCTTCCCGGAAAAATAGACCGGAAAAATGGCGTTGGGCTCAGCTTTGGCAACCTTTCCTGGGAGAATATTCCAGCCCAGGCAGATCTTGAGCGGATACTACACTGCCCTGTCTTACTAGAAAATGACGCAAACCTCGCTGGTTTGGGCGAAGCCCAGTTCTTGCCCGAAGAATACAATAAAGTACTCTATATAACTGTTAGTACCGGGATTGGTTCTGCGTTTATTGTGGAGGGTCGTCTTAACCCCAGCACGATTGATGCAGAGCTTGGACAGACGCTCGTTGAACACCAAGGCCATCTTGAACGGTGGGAAAAGTTTGCATCAGGTAGCGCAATCGTGGAACATTTCGGTAAACGAGCCAGCGAAATAGAAGACCAGCAAACGTGGTACAAGATAGCTCACAACCTAGCCGGTGGGTTCTTAACTGCTATTGCAACTTACACACCAGACATCATTATTGTCGGAGGTGGAGTTGGCACCCATCTTGATAAATTTAAAGATAAGCTTGTTGAGATTCTTACAATATATGAAAATCCCCTCCTTGCAATTCCGCCGATAGAAAAAGCAAAGCATCCTGAAGAGGCAGTCATATACGGCTGTTATCAGCTAATCCAGCAGAGTTATGAAGCAGTTCGTTAAACAGCTACAAGAAGCTTACCCAGACCTATCGTTCCAGCAAGATTCGAGGTTTTACTGGAACCCACAAGACAATATTATTTGCTACGTTCCTGGTGACACATCAACTGAGGCTATCTGGTCACTCCTGCACGAGCTTGCTCACGGCCTCTTACAGCACAAAAATTATCAGACCGACCTTGAGCTGCTCTTTATGGAGGCGGAAGCCTGGGAACACGCAAAAATATTGCAGCATAAACACGCCAGCGGACAACCAATAGATGAAGAACACATACAAGACTGCCTTGACACATATCGTGACTGGCTCTATTCACGAAGCGTCTGTCCAAAGTGCGACCAAGTAGGTATCCAGAAACAGAAGCACGAGTATCAATGCATTAACTGCGTCCGTGCTTGGCGGGTCTCAGAAAAACGGTTTACCCGACCTTATCGACTATGCGTTTCTCCAAAACTAAAAACTTCACCCGGAGGCAAAGGCCAACAGATGAAGTTTTATAGTCGACTAGACCAGGCTTAATTAGTCAGTCTTTTTTGTGCGTCGAGAGATTCGGCCACCTCGGCGTCCAGCTTCGCGAGCCAGCTCACGGTTAGCGTAGAAGCCACCTGTTGTGCCTTTCTTTCCGCCCATTGCGCCGATCTTTGCGTAAAAATCTGCACCGTACTTCTTTTTGTTCGTGCTAGCAGCAGTTTTGCCGCCTACTTTTGTTCCTGCCATTGTTTTTACTCCTACCCACCGCTCTTAGTTTAAGTTAATAAAAAGGCCTTTTGCTCAAGCATTACCTGAGCAAAAAACCCTCTCTACTCCAATAGCTGAAGTTGATATAAATATTAGCATTATATTGTGCTCATGTCAATAATAATTGCTAGTTTGCTCTTTGTAACGTTCTATACCTCTTGAAAATCGCTCACAAGAGTACACTTACATTTAAGTAGTCCTGCGCCTAATATGCTGTAAAATAATCCGCTTCTGCTTTATTCTGCTGCTGTCTTAGAAGATATGACAATATAATCGATTGTGTAGACATGCCCTGCGCTTGGCGCGGTCTTTGTGCCAATGATAAAGCCGTTATCGGTCTTTTCTACATAGAGTTTAAGTCCTGTACTTACGGCACCGACAGGTGTTAAGCTGATGTGCGGCAGCGTATCTTCTAGCTCTTCTTTAAATTCAACCTCGATAAGAGCAATTCCCTCGCCTGCACTAAGCTCAGACAGGTCAAGATCTTCTTGTAATGTCAACGTAACAGTTCCTGCTGTATCAGTGCCAATTATTGCTACTTCGCTTTCTTCACCAAGCAGCTCATTTATCGTCACCTCCGGCGCCTCAGTCGCCTGACTCAGTACTCTGCCGCCAACTGTCAGGTTGCCTGTTACTGTGGCTGTTTCTACGGTTAGCTTCCCTCCGACACTCAAGTTGCCTTGGATGCTTGCGTTACCGGTGACCGTCAGGCTCTTGAGGGTGGTCTGGCCGGAGACGTTAAGATTAGAGAAGGTGGCGCTTTGACCGTTTTGGAGGTAGCTACTAGAGGCAACGACGAGATCACCAAGGGTAGCTTCGGCTTGGGTGACACGGTTCTTTAGGTTGTTGTGGGCTGTTTTGGTGGCTTTGGTGTTGACCTGAGATTGGAGAGAAGAAATGGCAGACTGTTGATTTTGTGTACGGGCATCAAGCTGTTGGATGCCTTGGATGGCGAGGGCGACCATGTGACGGTATTTAACACTAATCAAGCCCGTACTGTCGTACTGTGCGAGTAAAGGATTGACCGCCTCGACTTCCTCGGCAATAAAACCGAGATCAGCTCGACCGTCATTTTTCCAAGTGTATTGTCGTGGCTGTAGTTGACGTATAGCGTCAAGCCCACCGATATTAAGATTTTGGATATTACCCTTAAGTGAACGTAAAGAAGCACAACGATTTAACCTAAAGCCAAGTGTGGTAGTCGCATAACAAACTTCTGCGCTGTTCGTCGCGGTGCCTTCGAAATAGTAATAGGTATCAGTTACAACATGATCTTTTGCCAAGACCCTACCGTTACCTGCGATCCGCAACGCTTCGGAGCCGGAAGTTCTAAATATAATCGCATCCTGTATGGTGTCGTCAGATGGGCCATATATGCGAACATCATTCCTACCTTTGTTGGGTCCAACCGACAGATAACTAACCTGTCTGCTGCTTCCAGCAAGCGTGTAGACTATTGGATTCTTTGTGTTTCCGAGAGTGTTCAAATATAGATTGTCCGCCGCATATATATCACCCCCGACATGCAACGCTTCCGATGGGCTTGTCACTCCGATTCCCACATTTCCAGAAGCATTTATCCGCATCCTTTCACTTCCAGACGTAGAGAAACCTAGTATGTTGTTTGCCGGGCGGTACATACCCAGGTCGTCACTGCTGATAAACGAATAACTCGGCGCAGCTGCACTACCGGTATTTGCTAAGCCCTGACCGGTAAAGCGTACATCGCCAGAGACATGAATCTGATGAGTAGGACTAGATGTCCCGACCCCGAGATTTCCTGATATAAAGCTGTCGCCTGTGCCGCTAATTGTCAGTCTTTGATCAGATGTTATTGCAACACTACCCCCAAACCAGGCCTGACCTGCAGCAATACCAATATAGTCACTATCATCAAGATTTCTTACGTGCATATACGATGTATTCTTTGAATATAGTCGAAGGTTATTCCCGAGCCTCAAATAATCACTATTCCCTGTACCCGCTTGTATATTCCCATTTACAGTTAGTGCTTCCGGGGCCGTTGTGGTCCCTATCCCAACATTACCGTTGGCTAGTATCCTCATGCGTTCAATGTTGTTTGTCCTAAAACGTAAGGGATAGTTATCGTTCGTCCCGAGCGTTGCCATCTCACCAAAGCTGTTCCCGCCCTGCATGAAAGCGCCAAGGTTGTTGATGTCAATCGTCGTTTGCCCGGCAGCGGTCAACCTTCCTTTGCTGTCGACGGTGAAGGTAGCAACTTGAGTGCCAGAGCCATAGGCACCAGCTGAGACGCTGGTGTCAGCGAGAGTGGTGGTACCGGTACTGCTGACAGTCAGGTCGCCGGAGAAGCTTCTGGAGATCCACTGGCTGCCGGAGCCGATGAGGATGCGGCCGGCATCAGCCGTGGTAGTACCAAGCGCTGCACCATTGATTCGAGCAACGGTTGGATTCGGGTAGGTGCCGGAGAGGTCACCGCCAGCGGTGCCGCCCGGTTCAGCGCCTTCGCCGACAATGGAACAGTCCACCCAAGATGGCGCATTGCCGGTGTTGCCAGTCAGACACTCACCGGTGACACCAGCAGCGGTGACACCCATGCTGCTGGTGTTATTGCCGTATGGGATACCGTATTGGGTGAAGGAGTCCACGCCGGTACCGCCGCGGGAAACACTGAGCGTGCCGGTGGTAATGTTGTCGGCATCAAGGTTGGTGAGGTTAGCACCGTCACCAGAGAATGAGGTAGCAATAGTGGTACCGGAGATGTTGATGCCATGAGAGAAGTTGAAGCGGTTGGTAGTGGTGTTATAGCTCATGGTGGCGTTGTTGGTGTGCGTCCCGATGTTGAGGCTGTCAGGGCCGAGGTAGAGATCACGCCAGCGACGGGAACTGGAGCCAAGGTCATAGATGTCATTGGCATCAGGACCGATGGAGCCAGCGACCTGGAGGGTGAAGGAGTTTGGATCGTTGGTACCGATGCCGAGAGCACCAGAAGAGTTGTCCCAGAACAAGTTGTTGCTACCGGTGAGATCTCCATTGGAATTGAAGAAGCCGACTTGGCCTTGGGAGCCAGAACCTTGGACGGCTGCGTCTTCGACGGCGTTGAGCTGACTGAGCGTGGTGAACTCGTCTGTGTTCACGGCGTCAGCACCGATGACACGGCCGGAGAAGCGGGCAGTGATGGCATCACTGGTGACAACGTCGAGAGCGTAGCTTGGGGAGGCAGTGCCGATGCCGATGCGCATGTTCTCTGTATCTGCGTTGAAGAGAACGTCGCCGTTGGCGGCTTGAAGCTGGAACATTTCAGTAGAATCAGCCTGACGATTGATGATAGCACCATTGTTGCCGATTTGGTTACTGTAGATGGTGTCGGTGCCGGAGTCGTTTATTTCACCACCACCTAGAGTGTTGTTGGAGAGGTAGTTGTTCGACTGACCAGAACTCACAATATGGATGGCGTAGTCTGTAACCGCAGCAGATGTATCAGATATCTTATTGCCGATAACGCTATTATTGGCGCCGTTGCCACTCAACACAATCCCGTAATTATCGTCTTCTCCGCCACTATCATGGATGATATTTTGGGAGATAGTGTTGTCGTTTGCACCTCCATCAAGCCACAACCCGTATTGCGTCGTATCAATAATGGTGTTTCCGCTGAGGTTGTTGCGCTCTCCAGCCATCTGCCGTATACCTACAACCGCACCGTTGATGTAGTTGTTAGCGACAGTGTTATTGAAAGAGAATATTAGAGTTATGCCGTAGTCATCATTGTCTGTGAAGGTGTTGCCGATTATTGCATTATTATCGCTATCTGAGAGAACAAGTGCATTACCATTTTCTGTAAAACGGTTATCCTTGATACTGATGTTGTTACTCGTCCATACCCCAATATTCCCTGAAGTGTTATGGATCAAACTGTCTGATACGGTCACCAAGGAGCTTTCATTAATGCCGACTGCATTGGATCGTAAGTTCCTTAACTCAAGACCCGTCAAATTAGCGCCAATAACTCCGGATTGCCCCGTAACACCGTCTAGGTAAATAGCTGTCTGGAAGCCAGAAGTCTGGTTAGTCCTGTTACCATCTACCCTCAGGTCTCGGATCGTTACGCTGGTGCCCGTCGTGGTGTCAGCATTAGTAATCACTTCTAGGTTGGCGTCATGCTCATCACGCACCTGGATAACAGTTGCATTGCCTGCTCCGCTGAGCGTCGTATTGTTCGGTAGTTCAATAGAGCCAGAGACAATGTATGTTCCTTCCATTAGGTAGACGATGCCGCCGTCACTTGGCAGTTCGGCAATGGCATCGTTAATGGTGACGTGGGCATCATCAGCGCTGTTTGGGACAACGAAGTCGGCGCTGTCTTTGTTCTTGGAGTCCTCGGCTGCGACAATGACGGTGGACTGGCTTCTAGCAGTACTACGCCATTCGGTACCGTTCCATACTTCAAGCCGGTTGGTGGAAGTGTTGTACCAAAGTGTACCTGCTTCAGGACTGCTTGGACGAGAGGCGGTGGTGCCACCAGTGAGACGGATGAAAGCATCCGATCCAACCGTCAGGTTACCAGAAAAGTTGGCGGCTCCATTAACATCAAGAGCTGCCTGTGGGTTACTAGTGCCTATTCCAAGATTGCTCATGATATAACTGTCTGCATTTCCTCGCACTGCCAGCGAGCCGTTTGACAAGATGTTGCCACTAGTGTTTATACCGCCAAGGCCGACACTTAAGCTATTATCCACATACAGGTTTTGGCTGATTCTACTAGACCCCTCCACATGTAGGCTAGTTGTTGTTAATGAGCCAGTGCTAATTGTGGAGGGAGATTGACGGTTCAACTCGAAAACATGTAGCTTATCAGTAAATGAGCCAAAGCCGTTGACCGCATAAGCATAGTTGCCATTTATTGCCATGTCTTCGGTAATTGAAGGCAATGGCGAGTGCTTGACATGAACTGGGTTTGTCGGAACCAGTGCATCAATAATCTCAATACCGGCAGCAGAAAGCATGTAAATATATCGACCTAATACGTGAAGCCGTTTCCCTTCACCAAAAGATGTGCTTTGACCCTCACTCAATATCCCTGCAACTTTAGTAGGAGAGCTCTTGTCTGCAACATCAATAACAACAAAATTGTCAGCTGAAAACGTTCTAGCCGCTACGTAAGCAAACCTACCTACCACCTGAATATCGTTAACTTGATCGGGCAGGTTCAATGAACCGACCTCGACAGGATTTGTAGGATCGGTTACATCAATGACATGGAAATCATCACCTGTACTCAGTGTGCCTACATATGCATAGTTCCCTACAATATCCACGGCTCGAACACCTGCTGCGAGGTTCAATGAACCGACCTCGACAGGATTTGTAGGATCGGTTACATCAATGACATGGAAATCATCACCTGTACTATTGGTCCCAACGTAAGCATATCCACCGACAACATCTAGCGCAAATGCACCTGTTGGGAGGTTCAATGAACCGACCTCGACAGGATTTGTAGGATCGGTTACATCAATGACATGGAAATCATCACCATTAGCATCCGTGACAGCATAGACATAGTCACCCCGATGAAAGAGTTCGTATATCCTGTCATCCAAAGGCAAATTACTGATAGTCTCCGGTGTATGAGGGCTGCTTATGTCTGCAATAACAAGGCCCGGTGTTCCTGACGAGCCCTCTCCTATATATGCATATCTGCCTGATACTGTTATCGACCATGCCGATCCGATTTGTTCGTTCGTGCCAACAATAGTTGGCTCAGACACCGACCACATGATTGACTCAAGCTGCCCTAGGTTTACAAATTCACTGCTCTCAACAGCTGCCTCTCCTTTTACTCTGCCTGAAAACGTAGCGACGATACCTCTCGTTGAAGTGTTGTTGATAGTGAATAAGGTGTCATCGATACCTATTTCTCCTTCGACAAGTTTATCGACTGAGTATGTAGCTGTGGTCGTATACAGAGTCGGTGATGAGGTGCTCGGAGTTGGTGATGAGGTGCTCGGAGTTGGTGATGAGGTGCTCGACTCCTGCACTTTCGGCCCCTCCTTTTTATACGTTATACATGTACTCTCCTCACAGTCAGCAATATTTCCTTCAAGGTCAGTCTTATACAACGCGCTGTCGTTTCTTGTCATTGAAAAGGCGAAGCCTCCATCAAGAGTTTGAACTGCGTTTGATGTCCCGAAGCCGCCCGATCCGGTACTCATCATAGAAACTTCATAAACATTCGTCCATTCGTGATTGAGGTCTTGATCTAGCTTAGACAGCAAATAGCCAACGTTACTGCTACTGGATGCACGATTGCCTCCACCCAAAACCAGCCCTCCGTCAGCAGTTTGATGTATCGAATCAAAAGATCGATTCCTTCCGGTTTCTGCAGAAGTATAAGAGCTCACCAATTCGCCACTTTCGTCAAAAACTACAAGGTATCCCGCTGTCAAATTCTGGCTAGTGAACGAGTCTGTCCGGCCAGCGGCAACATAGCCTCCTCCGCTAAGCTCTTCAGCCGCCCAAAAAACCTCATAATTTTCTCCGCCTGCGGTACGTGACCACTCGATACTTCCTGTGGAGTCATACTTTACTAAAAATCCGTCGTAGTCTCCTGCACCATAGCTTGTTGTGCTTCCTGCGGCCAGATAGCCTCCGTCAGACGTCTGGATAACTGTATTGAAGCCATCCGAGCCAGTGCCGCCTGCGGTACGTGACCACTCGATACTTCCTGTGGAGTCATACTTTACTAAAAATCCGTCGTAGTCTCCTGCACCATAGTTCGCGGTAGACCCCGCAGCAATATACCCATCGTCAGTCGTTTGAGCTACGCTCTGAAACACATCCGAGCCAGTGCCGCCTGCGGTACGTGACCACTCGATACTTCCTGTGGAGTCTAGCTTAACAAGAAGCCCGTCAGCCGAACCAGCACCAAAACTATATGTCTCCGCGGCAACGATATAGCCGTTGTCAGCAGTTTGTTTAAAGTCATGAATATCTTCGTAGTCGTCCCCACCAAAATTTTGAATCCATTCAATGTCACCACTAGAATCATATTTTTCAATTCTACCGATGTCGTAATAGCTATTATCATAGTCGTCGTGTTTTGACAGTACTGCATAACCGCCATCAGTAGTTTGTATAGTTCTTACTGCGTAATAAAACCTGTCAATTGTCGATATAAATGTAGGCACATCTTCAGCAGTACGTCGTACGCTAAACGCAGCCTGTGAAAAATTACTGTTTGTAACCGAGAGCTTAGCATTTGAAGAAATAGAACCGACAGAAAGATTATCTGTCACATAGCTGGCACCGCTCCCTTCTACTGCTAGCGTACCACTGGTACTAAGATTACCGCCAGCACTGATGTTGCCTGATGTAGTAAGGCTACCGAACTCAACTGCTGCGGTAGTGTTGATGTCCTGTGGCAGAGAGATGGTGATGGTGTCGGTGCCGTCGTCAGAGACGGTGACTTGGTTGGTGGTGCCTTGGAGGGTGAGGGCGCCGGTGAGGGTGTTCAGAGACTCGACACTGGAACCGCCGGAGCCACTGCCTTCTGTGAGGGACACCCAGGTACTGCCGTCGTAGACTTCAAGATCAGAGCCAGTCCAGCGGATGACACCGGAGAGGTTGACGGAAGTACTGCCAACACGGATGCCGCCATCGACATCGAGGGCGACCTGGGGGTTGGTGTGGCCAATGGCAAGGTTGCCGGCGATGGATGAGTTGCCAGTGCCCTGGATGGTAAGCGTACCGTTGGCAGTAAGGTTACCCTGGGTGGAGAGGTTGCTGCCAAACTGACCGGTGCCGGAGATGTTAATACTGCCGCTCTGCTGTGATGAAGGGCTGAGCTGGACGAACTCACTGGCTGAACGCCCTTGCAGCTGTTCTGAGTCAAGTGCCTGGTTGGCCTGCTCTGCCTGGAAGGCGTACGGCACGCTGGTGAGGCGGATACGTGGGGTCATCTCGCCGTCCCAGGATGGAGTAGTACTGGTGCCACCGATGTTCATGGTGAGGTAGTGCTGGTCGTTCCAGTCGATGGAAGATGGGAACGGGGTCTTGTCACCCAGGTAGACGGAGAGATAACCGGAACGGACGTTGAGGTGGAGATCACTGCTGTCAGTGTCGAAGGTGCGGGTTTCGGTCCAGAGTTCAGTGCCACCAGTTGGTTGGTCGTAGAGCTTGAACTCGACGTTGTAGGTACCATCGGGAACGATGGCACCGGAACTAGTCAGGAGGCGGGCTTGGAAGTTGAGGGTGGAGGGGACGCTTTGCGCGTATATAGTAGTTGGGGAGGCCGGAGCCAGGAAATAGAAGCTAGCAAGAGAAAAGAAGAGGAAGGCGGCGATAAGAGTAAGAGAGGCAGCGGCACGGGTGGCAAAGGACTTGGGCAGGAAAGCAGAAAGACTACGTAGGAGTACGTAGCTGGAAAAGTGCCTCGAAAGACCTGTTGGTGATTTTTGTTTGTGGTGCGCCATCAGTGGCGGCCTGCCCTTTTTGGTTTTAGTTGTTTGTTTGTTTTACTGCGGTTGTTTCACCGTCAAAGCATTAAGTGAAATAACTGCAGTAAGGTTTATTGTTCGCCGGCTTTTTTGAAAGGTTATGTTTTTGTTTTTTTAAAGCCTAGCTACAGTATGACAAGTCACCTTATATATGGCAAGAGGCAGTGGACACGAAATGTATGCGGTTTTTACCCCTGTATGGCAGACAGAAAAACGCAATGGTTGACAGGGTGACGTGATAGTAATGTTGTGGTGATTACATAATTATGTGACAGCTAACAGATGAGGCTTATGCTTAGAATTTACCCTTTTTGAGACATCGACGTTCAAGAGTTATGAGAACTGAGTACAAATTGTTTAGTAGGTGGGTGCGAGGGTTATCCACAGGAATACATTATTTTTTGATTAAAAGTTTCGGTACATAGATCAACGCGACGCGAGGCTCGTACAAAAAGAAAAAGACCCTCCTTTCGGAGAGTCTTTTTATAGTTTGGCACCGTGCTATCTTCCCAGGGGTGAACCCCCAAGTATTGTAACCGCTGCGAGGCTTAACTGCTGTGTTCGGTATGGGAACAGGTGTTTCCCTCGCGCCATGGGCACCAACCTTGACCTTTATGCCGTTTGTCTTGCTTCTGGCAGAGCCAGAATCTGACGACAAACTCTTGGGCGATTGCTGTGTCAGTAACGCTCTGTCATTCATTCACCGTACTTAAGGTACGGCTCACTCATTCCTCGCTACTTCCTCGCACTCACCTCAAGCATAAAACTCAAGGTCGCAATGACCATATTTGGTGCTTCGTAGGTTAGTAAAAATGTATGGGGCAAACTATGTGTTTAACTTCTTGAGTAAACACCAATAACTAGCCAATATGCACTTCTCTGTTTCCAGAACGATCAGGGTTGCTCAGAACGCGGCGCGACCGAGGAAGCTTGCGAGTCGTATATAAAATACGACGAACAAGTACCGGAGGTCAGCAACAAAGTTCTGGACAATAGCAAATTGTGGCATCTCGTGCAAAAGCACGAGAACAGACAATTTGCGCCTGATTGTTCTGGTCGTAAAAAGTCAATGGGACTATTAGTACGCTTCGGCTCAACATGTTGCCATGCTTTCACCTTGCGCCTATCAACCTGATCGTCTTTCAGGGTCCTCATAGGGAAATCTAATCTTGAGACCGGCTTCGCGCTTAATATGCTTTCAGCGCTTATCCGTTCCACACATAGCTACCCAACGATGCCATTGGTATGACAATTGGTACACCAGCGGTGTGTTCACCCCGGTCCTCTCGTACTAGGGGCAACTTCTCTCAAATTTCCTTGCGTCCACAGCGGATATAAACCGAACTGTCTCACGACGTTCTGAACCCAGCTCACGTACCACTTTAATCGGCGAACAGCCGAACCCTTGGAAGATGCTCCACCTCCAGGATGTGATGAGCCGACATCGAGGTGCCAAACAGCGCCGTCTATGTGAACTATTGGGCGCTATAAGCCTGTTATCCCCGGGGTAACTTTTATCCGTTTGCGTCGTCGATCCCACGTTCATTGTCCAGCACTTTATGCGTAACATAATCTAGGGTAATTAAAACCTAGAATTATACACAAAGTGCTGGACGATACGACGGGTCACTAGCTCCTACTTTCGTATCTGTTTGGCTTGTAAGCCTCACAGTCAAGCTGGCTTATGCGCTTGCACTATCGATTCGATTTCCATCCGAATCTAGCCAACCTTTGAACGCCTCCGCTACTCTTTAGGAGGCAACCGCCCCAGTTAAACTACCCACCAGACACGGTCCTGAAACCGGATAACGGTTTCAGTAAGAACAAGATCACAACAAGGGTGGTATTTCACTGGTGACTCCACCTCGACTAGCGTCGAGGCTTCAAAGTCTCCCACCTATACTGCACATGTTGTAACCCAATCCAATGTCAAGCTGTAGTAAAGCTCCACGGGGTCTTTTCGTCCTGCTGCGGACAGACGGCATCTTTACCGCCAATGCACTTTCACCGAGCTCTTCGTCGAGACAGTGCCCAAATCATTACTCCATTCGTGCGGGTCAGAACTTACCTGACAAGGAATTTCGCTACCTTAGGACGGTTATAGTTACCGCCGCCGTTCACTGGGGCTTCAGTTCAAGCCGTAAAGCCTTCCCCTTAACCTTCCAGCACCGGGCAGGAGTCAGCCCCTATACATCCACTTTCGTGTTAGCAGAGACCTGTGTTTTTGGTAAACAGTTGCCTGGGCTCCTTAGCTGCGGCCCCGTCACTATATCTATAAAAGACATAGTGAACAGAGTCAGCTTTCTTCTGATTTGTTGTCTCGTTAGTATCTCGTTATCGTAAATTGTTATGTTCTCAAAAAGAAAACTGGCATTGCCACAAATGTTTTATAAACATAGTGACGGGGCAGACCTTATCCCGAAGTTACGGTCGCTATATTGCCGAGTTCCTTGACGAAGAATCACTCGTACACCTTGGTCTTCTCGACCCGAGCACCTGTGTTGGTTTGCGGTACGGGCAGCTATGCACACGTGTGTAGTCGCTTTTCTGGTCAGCACCCTCACAAGAATCGGCCAAAAAGGCCTTTCATTCGTGGTTGTTACGCCACTTAGACGGATATCACCATGAACCCGCTCTTGCTAACATGCCGCGCACGCTACACTAATACATAACTGGTACGGGAATATTAACCCGTTGTCCATCGCCTACGCTACGCGCCTCGGCTTAGGACCGACTAACCCTGGGATGATTATCATGGCCCAGGAAACCTTGCTCTTCCGGTGGGCAGGATTCTCACCTGCCTTATGGTTACTCATTCCAGCATTCTCACTTGATACCGCTCCACCAGACCTCACAGTCCGACTTCAATGCAATATCAACGCTCCTCTACCACGCCGCACTAAAGTGCGACATCCATATCTTCGGTGCTATGCTTAGCCCCGTTACATTTTCCGCGCGAGATCTCTTGACGAGTGAGCTGTTACGCACTCTTTAAATGAATGGCTGCTTCTAAGCCAACATCCTCGTTGTTTAAGAAATCTCACCTCGTTTCCCACTTAGCATAGACTTAGGGACCTTAGATGATGGTCTGGGCTGTTTCCCTTTCGAGCGCCGAGCTTAGCCCCGACGTTCTAACTGCTGTAGTTCCACTGATTGTATTCGTAGTTTATCAAGGGTGGGTACGCTTGCGCGCCCCAGTCCGAAACAGAGCTCTACCCCAATCAGCTACCGTACAACGCTAGCCCTAAAGCTATTTCGAGGAGAACCAGCTATCTCCAAGTTCGATTGGCATTTCACCGCTAACCACAGGTCATCCAAGAGCTTTGCAGCGCTCCCTGGTTCGGTCCTCCACGTGGTTTCACCCACGCTTCAACCTGCCCATGGTTAGGTCACTTGGTTTCGGGTCTACCAATTAGTACTTAATCGCCCTATTCAGGCTCGCTTTCACTACGCATCCGTTATAAAACTTATGCTAGCACTAATCGGTAACTCGCTGGATCGTTCTACAAAAAGCACGCCGTCACCCCGAAGGGCTCCGACTCCTTGTACGCACATAATTTCAGGTTCTATTTCACTCCCCTTCCGGGGTTCTTTTAACCTTTCCCTCACGGTACTAGTTCACTATCGATCGTACGTTATATTTAGCCTTGGGACGTGGTCGTCCCAGATTCAGTCAGGGTTTCTCGTGTCCCGACCTACTCGACACTAGGAGTGTTTCTTTAATGTATATAAACACACTAAAGGCACACTCGTACAAATATAAAAGTTGCGAATCTTGGCATACCGGGCTTTCACCGTCTCTGGCGGACTTTTCCAAATCCTTCTGCTCGAGTCGCATTTCTTTTATGCAAGATAATGATAGATCTTGCCGCCAATAGAGAAATCTGCCGAAGCAGACCTCTCTATTGGTTTTTTGTACTGTCACAACCCCTTTTACATATTCGTCTATCCACTTATCCGTCTATATAAATAGACGGAAATGCAAAAAGTTTGGGCTGTTGCCGTTTCGCTCGCCACTACTTCGGCAATCGTTGTTTACTTTCTCTTCCTCATGGTACTAAGATGTTTCAGTTCCCACGGTTCCCGCCTCATAACCTATGAATTCAGTTATGGGTGATTAGACATGACTCTAACCGGGTTTCCCCATTCGGACATCTTCGGTTCAAAGCTTGTTTGGCAGCTCCCCGAAGCTTATCGCAGCCTACTACGTCCTTCGTCGGTAACGTACGTCAAGGCATCCTTTATGTGCGCTTGAGTAACTTTTTACGATCACGTTCTTGTTAAACAAAAACGTGTTTGATTGTGCAATTGGCTAGTTATTGGTATTACCCAATTCTAATTGTTCTACATCGCAGTACCATTACTGTTAATTGATGCAGAAAATCAGTTTGCCGTTTGCCTTTGTTTGTAGTTTTTTAGAAATCTAAAAAACTACGAAAATTTTTACTAACCTAATTGTTAAAATACGAACCTAAGCTAATCCACACGTTAATATGTCTTATGTTTGCTTAAGTTTACGCTTTAAAACTTGGCGGTTTAGAGTGCAGATTTTGCAGCCTAAACTCAAGCAGCCTTACAATGATAGCAATTTTAACAGAGGCGGTCAAGCTTTTATCAGTGTAAAAGCTACTACGTATTTACCTCTTGCTTAACCGCAATTTATGGTGGGCGATGGAGGACTTGAACCACCGACCTCGTCATTATCAGTGACGCGCTCTAACCAGCTGAGCTAATCGCCCTCGTCAACGGGTAATGCTTGGGTAGTCGCTTTGCTGACAAAACAAGTTTGCTCAGCAAAATCTACCACCCAACCAAGCCGTTTCCTCTCAATTCTTTATACAGCAGCCAGGCTGCTTGGTTTGAAGAATTGGACTCCTTTGCTTTGCTACGCAAAAGATATGCTAAATACGTGGTGGAGCGTCGGGGACTCGAACCCCGGACCCCCTGCTTGCAAAGCAGGTGCTCTAGCCAACTGAGCTAACGCCCCATCTTGTTAGGTACTAAGCCTTCTGAAACATCAGTGCTTTTTGTATTTATGGATATACCTCCACAAAAGACTTGGGTATTGTACCCAAAAGTCACTGATAAGACAACTCTTGCCAACAATTCTCATCGCAATAAAAAAGCGCCTCTCGCAATTGGCGCTTTTTTACGTGTGGTTAATAACCAAGATAGTGCAACCAACGTCAAATCGATTTTCAGCACTGTTCCTGTCCGTCTAATGACGGATACGTAAGCTATCAGTACTGATTGTTATAGCTTACCAAGATCGACCTAGCTCTCCTTCTTCGCATAAAGCTCTGAAGGATGCTAGTTTTACTCCCTAGAAAGGAGGTAATCCATCCGCAGCTTCCGCTACGGATACCTTGTTACGACTTAACCCCAATCATCTCCCCTACCCTAGGCCCACGCGAGGTGGGACGTCAGGTATTGGCGACTTTCGTGGCTTGACGGGCGGTGTGTACAAGACCCGGGAACGTATTCACGGTAGTGTGCTGACCTACCGTTACTAGCGATTCCGGCTTCAAGCAGGCGAGTTTCAGCCTGCTATCCGAACTGGGACCGGTTTTGATGGGATTTGCTCCGTCTTGCGACTTGGCTGCCCTTTGTACCGGCCATTGTAGCGTGTTTCTAGCCCCAGGCGTAAGGGTAATACTGACCTGACATCATCCCCTCCTTCCTCCCCGTTACCGGGGCAGTCTAGCTAGAAAAATTCAACTAACTATAAGGGTTGCGCTCGTTGATGGACTTAACCAAACATCTCACGACACGAGCTGACGACGGCCATGCAACACCTGTCACTTGGCTCACAAGGCACAGTCTCCTTTCGGAGACCTTCCAAGGATGTCAAGCCTGGGTAAGGTTCTTCGCTTACCTTCGAATTAAAGAACACGCTCCACCGCTTGTGCGGGTCCCCGTCAATTCCTTTATGTTTTAAGCTTGCGCTCGTACTCCACAGGCGGGATGCTTAACGCGTTAGCTTCGCTACTAACCGGGTCGATACGGCTAACAGCTAGCATCCATAGTTTACGGCGTGGACTACCGGGGTATCTAATCCCGTTTGCTCCCCACGCTTTCGTGCCTTAGTGTCAGGAACGAGCCAGTAGACTGCCTACGCCATCGGTGTTCCTTCCAATATCTACGGATTTCACTCCTACACTGGAAATTCCATCTACCTCTCTCGTCCTCTAGCTTAGCAGTTTTAGTAATGTGTATGCGGTTGAGCCGCACGCTTTCACTACTAACTTACTATGCCACCTACGCAACTCTTTACGCCCAGTAATTCCGGATAACGCTTGGATCCTCCGTATGACCGCGGCTGCTGGCACGGAGTTAGCCGATCCTTATTCATATGCTACCGTCAATATCTTCACATATAAAAGCAGTTTACAACCCGAAGGCATTCATCCTGCACGCGGCGTTGCTCCATCAGGCTTTCGCCCATTGTGGAAAATTCCCTACTGCTGCCTCCCGTAGGAGTCTGGGCCGTTCTCAGTCCCAGTCTGGCTGATCATCCTCTCAGACCAGCTACTGATCGAAGTCTTGGTGAGCTATTACCTCACCAACAAACTAATCAGACGCAGGCCGCTCCCAAAGCGCATAAAGCTTTAATCCGAAGACCACATGCGGTATTAGACACCATTTCTGGTGCTTATCCCTCACTTTGGGGTACGTTCCTACGCGTTACTCAGCCGTCCGCCGCTCGTGTACCCCCGAAGGGGCCTTACCGCTCGACTTGCATGTATTAGGCACGCCGCCAGCGTTCATCCTGAGCCAGGATCAAACTCTCCAAAAAGAATTTATCTGCTTCAGTCGAACTATCAATCGTTACGATTGAAATTACTGACTTAAAAACAACAATTCAAAACATTTGAATTGACGTTGATTTGCACTATCTTGATTTTTAACGTTCGATTTTTGAGACACCAAAACAAGGGACCTCAAAAGACTAATCAATAGTACTAATAGCGCACAGTGCTGTCAAGTATTTGCTGGCATTGTGTACAAATTACATCAATTGGTGACACTTTTACGTAGTACTCTCTTCTTCATCTGGCTCTTCAGACGGATCGATAAGTGCAAATGATGCAACCCGGTCTTTATCATTCAGTCGCATAATACGGACACCCTGTGTAGCTCGTCCGAGAGCCGGAATATCCTTCATGCCAAGCCTTACTGTCTGGCCCTGTTGCGAGATGATAATTACCTCTTGCTGAGGGCTCGTGAGCGCCTTTACTCCAACGAGCAACCCGGTCTTTTTGTTTACGACTGCAGAGCGTATACCAACACCGCCCCGCTTATGCGCAGTAAAGTGGGATATCTTTGTCCGCTTACCGTACCCTAGTTCGCTTATCACGAAAATATTACTGTTCTCTTCGACTACATCCATACCGATAACAACGTCACCTTTACGTAGGCGAATACCACGAACACCGCGGGCGGTTCGGCCCATGGCACGGACATCTTTTTCATGGAATCGAATAGCCTGACCCTGCTGAGTTGATATGACAACCTCATTATCACCATTTGTCATGCGAATCCAGCGTAGCTCATCGCCCTTATCCAGATTAATCGCAATTAAACCTGAGCTCCGAACATTCTTATACGCCTCAAACAATGTCTTCTTAACGACACCCTTGGTAGTACACATAAACAAATGATCACCGCTCTTTTGCTTATTAATATTGATTACTGCGTTAACCACCTCGTCTGGTTGCAGTTGCAGCAGATTTACGAGTGCGATACCCTTTGCGCCAAGGTTTGCACTTGGTACCTCGTAAGTCTTTAACCGGAAAACGCGGCCAGTGTTGGTGAAAAACAAGAGGTAGTCATGAGTGCTTGCATTTACGACATGCTCGATGGCGTCTTCATCTCGAGTCATCATTCCTCGACGACCCTTGCCACCACGGTTTTGTCGCTTGTAATCATTAATTGGTGTTCGTTTGATATAGTTTGCAGTTGTAAGTGTAACCACAACTTGTTCGTCCGGTATGAGGTCTTCGTCGCTCATCTTACCAAGCTCCTGAGGAACAACTTGTGTTAGGCGCTCATCACCAAACTGCTTTTTTATATCGAGAATCTCTTTACGGATAATACTTAGAATCCTCTTCTCATCAGCCAGAATAGCCTCAAGCTCTGCTATTGTCTTAAGGAGTTCAGCGAGCTCGTCCTCGATCTTTTTTCGCTCCAGTCCTGCGAGCGTCCGAAGCTGCATCGCCAAGATGGCTTTGGCCTGGATTTCGGTCAGCTTGAACTTTTTAATCAAACTTGCCTGAGCCTCATCTGTCGTTTGGCTGGCACGGATTGTAGAAATAACTTCATCGATATTGTCGAGCGCTACCTTTAAGCCCTCTAAAATATGGGCCCGAGCCTTGGCTTTCTTGAGTTCAAATTCAGTGCGGCGGCGAACAACGTTCTGGCGGTGCTTTATGTGCTCCTGAATAATGTCTTGAAGGCCCAGCACCCGTGGCTGTATGCCGTCAATCAGTGCCAGCATATTATAGTGGAACGCTACCTGTAGCGGCGTCATTTTGTAAAGCTGATTGAGAAGCTTCTTCGGATAAGCGTCCTTCTTCAAGTCGATAACTATTCGAACGCCACCCCGCGAACTCTCATCACGCAGGTCTCGAATGCCAGTTATTTTTTTATCGTGCACAAGGTCAGCGATTTTCTCAATAAGACTCGCCTTGTTTAAGCCGTAAGGTATCTCAGTAATTACAATTGAGTTTCGACCCTTCTTGTCCTCTTCGATCGTTGCAACGCCACGAACAATAACGCCACCACGTCCCGTAGCAAAAGCATTACGGATTGATTCCTTGCCATATACGACGCCACCAGTTGGAAAGTCAGGGCCCTTGATGTGCTCAAGCAAATCATCAAGAGTTGCGTCTGGGTTATCGATCATTTCAACAGTTGCGTCAACTAATTCACTAAGATTATGTGGCGGGATATTAGTCGCCATACCGACTGCAATACCAATCTGTCCGTTCAGTAACAGATTTGGCAGCTTAGCTGGCAATACTGACGGCTCTTTCTCGCTGCCGTCAAAATTATCCCTGAAGTCGACTGTGTCTTTGTCAATATCCGTAAGTAACTCTTCAGCATGACGGTTCATCTTTGCTTCTGTATATCGCATCGCAGCAGGCGGGTCGCCATCCATAGAGCCAAAGTTACCTTGACCATTTACAAGCATGTAGCGCATCGCCCACGGTTGAGCCATTCGGACCATGGAATCATAAATCGCAGTATCACCGTGTGGGTGATATTTACCGATTACATCACCGACGATACGAGCACTTTTTACGAACTTAGAACCTGGCTTCCAATTATTCCTCTCCATTGAGTATAAAATCCGGCGATGGACAGGCTTTAAGCCATCTCGAACATCTGGCAAGGCTCGAGAAACGATAACACTCATGGAGTAACGGAGGTAGCTATCCTCCATAACGTCTTCGACGGTACGCAGCTCAAGCCGATTTGAGTGATTCTTGGCCTCTTCAGCCATTACTTCAACCTGCGGTTTTTCCTCAGACTGCTGATCTTCTGGTTTCGGAGGTAGGTTATTTTCTTTATTGTTATCCATGATTATACGTCCAAGTCCTTTACGAATTTAGCGTGTGTCTGAATAAAGGTTTTACGGAGATCTACTTCAGTACCCATCAGCTTACTAAATATTGCGTCTGCTTTCTCAGCATCCTCAAGCCGTACCTGTATGAGTACTCTGTTTTCTGGATTCATTGTTGTCTCCCAAAGCTGTTCAGCGTCCATTTCACCTAGACCTTTGTAGCGCTGAACATCACTGAGGCCAGCCTGCCGGCTTCGGTCGTCATCACTATTGATTGCTGTGCCACGCTCTTTACGGTCTGCAATCAAGTCTGTGATAATCGTGTCCCGCTCATCATCACTGAAAGCATACCACTGCTTCTTACCCTGGCCTTTTATTAAATATAAAGGCGGTTTAGCAAGATATAAATAACCGCCTTCAATCAACGGCCTCATGTGACGGAAGAAGAAGGTCAGCAAGAGGGTGCTTATGTGAGAACCGTCAACATCAGCGTCAGTCATGATTATAATGCGGTGATACCGAAGCCCATCCAGGCTGAACTGCTCTTCTATGCCCACGCCGAGTGCTTTTATTAAAGTTACGATCTCATTGTTGGCAAGCATTTTATCCAACCGGGCACGCTCAACATTCAGAACCTTACCGCGAAGCGGTAAAATTGCTTGTGTCTTGCTGTCACGACCGCTCTTTGCGGAGCCGCCAGCAGAGTCACCCTCAACAATATATAACTCTGAGTTGCTCGGGTCACGAGAAGAGCAATCTGCTAGTTTCCCGGGAAGCCCTGAGCCTTCAAGCACGCCCTTGCGAATGATGTTTTCTCTCGCAGCGCGGGCAGCTTTTCTTGCACGGGCAGCCAAAAGAGCCTTCCCGACGATTTTCTTCGCAACGGTAGGATGCTCCTCAAGATAATATGCAAAATACTCGCTCAATACTTGCTCTACATACCCACGAACCTCAGGATTGCCAAGCTTATTTTTGGTTTGTCCTTCGAATTGCGGGTCCGGCAACTTAACCAAAATTACCGCCGTTAAGCCCTCGCGTGTATCTTCTCCAGAGAGGTTCTCTTCCTTTTCTTTTATAAGTCCGTTTTTGCGGGCATAATCATTAATAACGCGAGTTAATGCAGCGCGAAAGCCAGTAAGATGAGTTCCTCCATCAGGGTTATAGACGTTATTCGCAAATGCCTTGACTGTCTCTGTATATGCGTCAGCGTACTGAACAGACAACTCAACCATGGAGTCTTCTATTTGCTTTTCAACATAAAAAACGTCGTCATCAATCACATCCTTGCCAAGGTTCAAGTGCCGGACGTATGAACTGATGCCGCCTTCAAAGTAAAAAGCATACTTTTTATTGGTTTTTTCATCAATAACTTCAGTTCTTAGTCCTTTTGTAAGATATGCCTGGTGGCGTAGGTAATCCACTGTCCATTCGTATTCGATGTCAACTTCTTCAAAGATGGTCTCATCTGGATAAAACGTTATGACTGTACCTGTTTGGTCAGTAGTGCCAGCTTTTTTAATCGGACCTAGCGGAACGCCACGCTCATATTCTTGCCTATATAGTGTTCCGTCTTTGTGTACCTCGGCAATCAGCTTGCGAGATAAAGCGTTCACGACACTGACACCCACGCCATGAAGTCCGCTTGATACCTTGTAGCCGCCGCCGCCAAATTTACCGCCAGCATGCAAAATGGTTAAAACGGTTTCAAGCGCACTCTTTCCTGTCTTGGAGTGCTTGTCTACCGGAATACCCCGTCCATTATCTTTGACTCTGATGCCACCATCCTCTTGCAGTGTGACCCACAAGCTGTCAGCATGCCCGGCAATCGCTTCATCGACTGCATTGTCAGCGATTTCTTTTAGTAAATGGTGTAGCCCATCTCGTCCGGTACCACCGATATACATACCCGGCCGTTTTCTAACGGGCTCGAGACCTTCAAGGACTTGAATTTGTTCAGAATTGTATTGTTTTTGCTTTGACACGAGTCTACTATCCCTCTCTTTATCTCCAGGTGTTGTTGTTTCACGCTCGTTATTTCGTAGTATAGATGAAAAATAAAAGACTGCCAAGTTACTGTTGTTGATTGAACACTCGATTTCATGCTTTAATATAAGCAATAGCGCTTATGAACAAATATGTATAAAAAATTACTCAGTAACCTCCCCTTCAATCCCAGCCTTATTGGCCAGGTAACGTTTTATGCAACCCGTATACGTAAAGAAGAACGTATAAGAAGAATCGGCATTTTCTTCGTGGCACTATCGCTGATTGCCCAGCTATTTGCCGTGTTCATCCAGCCAGAGCCATCATTGGCAAGCTCTAGGAATGATGTTGTGCCCGGCGGGTTCTCGACAAAAGCTGAAGCAGTAAATCACTGCAGAAATAATCGCTATGATTTTCGTGACACCCTTGAACATTTCGGTGTGAGCTGCGATGCATTGGATGCCGCAAAGAAGCAATCAATCCGATCCACGGACCACGACAAGAAACTTATGTCACTCGGTCGCCTTCCTTACGGAAAAGAAGGAGAAAAGGCTGTTAAAATAAACGGTAAGACATACTATCTAAGGTACTTATGGAGCTGGGATTCGTGGGCGTACTCAACCTACGACGCGCTTGTCGGCACTCGTGCAAACGGCACTCCGTTCATGGTCCTCTACAATTGTGGAAATATTGTGGTCGTTGATGCACCTGAGCCGCCTCCGCCACCTCCACCTCCGCCACCGCCTCCGCCGCCAACACCTGAACCTGTGGTTATTTGCAGTAATCTTCAAATGAGCGTAATCGACCAAGCAACTATCACGACCGGGTCTTCAATAAAGTTCAATGGGCAAGCAGTTGGAAGTAATTTACCGAGCGGGCAAACCGCTACAATGACATATGCCGCCGTCAATCAACAAACTGGTGAGCGATATGGTCAAAGTGCTTCATCCCAAAATATACGCTTTAGAAATGGGGTAGCTGAAGACACTCAAGGCAAACGAATTACTTTTAATGATCCGGGTACCTACGATATTAATCTTGAGGTTACCTACAGTAACTCTGTTGCCGATGGCAGTAATCGCGGAGATTGCCAAAAAACACTCGTGGTAGAACCCCCAGACCCTTGCCCTGAAACGGTGGATAGGGATACTGCAGGCGAAGATATAACCGCCTGTCTGGTACTAAGTAAAACCGCTAGTAATGAAACGCAAGGTATCGAGGAAGCGGATGGCACAACAGCTCAAGCCGGTGACACCATAACGTACACACTTCACGCAAGAAATACTGCTGATATATCAGTAGATTTTGCGATTGAAGAACATATGGGTGATGTGCTCGAGTATGCACTTGTTACGGATTTTCATGGTGGAGAAATAGACCAGGATAGTGTGGTGCGTTGGCCAGCTCGCACGATTGAACCAGAGGGCAGAATATCTGAAAAGATAACCGTACAAATTAAAGACGAAATCCCTAATACGCCAGTTGCTGATTCTAACCCTGGATCATATGACCTAACATTGACAAACGTTTATGGCAATAAAGTAGAAATTTTCCTCCCGGAGTCCCCAATAAAAACTACTGAGCAGATTGTTCGAACTCTACCTGATACCGGTCCGGGAACCAGCCTGCTTTTTAGCTCGACTATTACTGTTATTGTTGGATATTTCTTCGCGCGGACCAAACTATACCGAAAAGAATTGGATATAATAAGACACGACTATGCATCGAGTGGAGGAAGTCTATGAGCGAAAAACTACACACAAAGCACGAGAAGCACTCAGCGGAACACACCAACATAGAGAAAGAGGTTCAAGAAAACCTAAAGCGGATCAAGGAGGCTGAGCATTCGCCGAGCGAGCTAGCTGAAGCTCACACAGAGGCTCTTCGTTCACGAGTCGAGTCAGAGGCAGTGTCAGGCAAAGAAATGAGCCCAGCAGCACCTGAAGAAGCCACGCAGACACATTCCTTCGCAGCCCATGCCGAGCTTAAGCTTGAGGCTTATCGAAAACTACTGAAAAGCACACAGGAACAGCTTCCTCAAGTTCAGCGGCGATTCAGTCAATTCGTTCACAAGGCATCAATCGAATCAATAAGTGAGGTGGCTAGCAAAACTATTGCACGTCCCGTCGGTATCGCATTGGGTTCACTCATAACGTTCGTTGGCGTAAGCATCACCCTACTTATGGCCTATCGCTATGGTTTTACCTATAATTACCTTTTGTTCGTCTTACTGTTTATTGGCGGGTACATCGCAGCTACAGCGCTTGAGATTAGCTATAAATACCTTATAAAACGAGCAAAGTAACCAAGATACTAGAGTACCTACGTCTGGCGGAGATTGCCATCCTTGTCGATGACAATTGTATCTTCTTGGCTGTCTGTTGAGCCATGGTGAGGCGCTATCTTGACCTCACCCTCGCCTTTGTTCCCTGCCGGGACAGGCTTAGACTCTGGTTTACTCTCTGAATCTTCTATCGGCTCTGGTTTTTTGCCCACACTTGAGGTGTCAGCTGGCTTTGTCACTTGTTCTTCTGCTGAAAGTCCGGAGGTCTTCGGTGGCGCTTGAGCAGGTGTTGCACCGCCATTTTGTGGGATCGGTCGAGACGCCGGAGTGGCGACAGCTCCTTGCTTTTGACCAGGAGCGGCTGGCTGTGCACGCTTTCGCTTCGCCAGCCAGTCATCAAGGAATGAAGATCCTGTGGAAGATTGCTTTCCAGCTGGCGCGCCTCCACCCATATTCATTTGGTTTCCTGAGAAGCCACCTGGACGCATCCCAGGCGCACTCGGCCTCGTCGGCTCTTGTGTTGCTAGCCGAGCAAATATCTCAGCCTCAGCCTTTGATTTCGTGCGGCCATATTTCGCAAACGATAATTGCTTGAGCGCCTTTCCAAGCTGCGGGTTTGGCGTGCCAAGCGGTGGCAATGTTGCCATGCTAAACGGCTGAGTAGGAACACCGCTTATGAGCGTTCGAACAACGGTATTCCAGTTTGGAACACGCAGTAAATCATCAGCACCGAACATCGGCTGGAAGTACCGAGTTAGTCCGTCGACATCGTTTTGCCCCACACGGAATGAGACAATCGTGCCAACATTACCGAACACTGCGTCACGTATCTCTTCCGAGAGCTGGGTTGTAAACTGGTTGGCAACAATGAGGTTAAGGTGATATTTTCGCGCCTCAGACAATATCGTTGCAAAGGAATCCGTAGAAAAATTCTGAAACTCGTCCACATATAATGAAAAGTCCTGCCGGTCTTTCTCTGGAATATCCGACCGGCTCATCGCAGCTGCCTGAAACTTCATCACAAAGACCATTCCGAGCAGCTTAGAGTTCAGGTCACCAGTTCTTCCCTTGCTCAGATTCACGATGAGTATCTTCTTGTTGTCCATAATATGGCGCAAATCAAACGCACTCTTTGATTGCCCGATAATATTGCGCATCATATCGTTCGCCAAGAAAGCGCCAAACTTACTCACGAACCAGCCCAGAATTTCGCTCTTATGATAGTCTGTCGTGCTCGCCATTTCTTTATGCCAAAAATCAAGCACAACCTGATCTTTCACATGCTTTATTAACTCTTTTGCATACTGATTGTCGGTAAACACCTTCGGTATATCAATGAACGTACCGCCACTCGGATTAGCCATCACAGTCTTAGCTGCCATCCGGAACCAATGCTCATAACGTGGGCCGATAATCCCTTGGCGTTGCGGGTCGTAGAGCTTGTATAGCATATTAATTGCTTCCTGAATCAAGAAGTCCTGCTGCTCCGGGTTATGGAACTCGAACAGGTTCAAGCCCATCGGATAATCCATTTCGGCCGGACAAAAGTATATGACATCCTCCGTGCGCTCTTTCGGTACCATCGAAAGTAGATTTTCAGCAACGTCTCCATGTGGATCAACAAATGCAAACCCCTGACCGCTCAGCATGTCCTGTAGTGCAAGATTCTCAAGAAACTGCGACTTACCTACACCAGTCTGACCAACAACATACATATGGCGAGCCCTGTCTTCATGTGCTAAGCGAATCGGTTTTTTCGTGCCACGAAAGACGTTATATCCAAGCAATATGCCTTCATCGCTCATATTTCTCGGACCATCAACTTGCTTGGAGTGCTGTCTCTCCAGCTGAGACGTTGGGATATTCTTCTGATCCGGAAAGTGATAAAGCGATGCCAGCTCAATGGTATTCAAGATGTTCTTGTTGTACTCTTGGGGGAAGATTCGCAATATGTATGCCGTCACAAAACTCTCCATGTCTTTTGCAGGCGTGTAATAAAAGCCGTTTCTTCCTGGTGCATCAAACAGCGAAAATGTCGCCGTGATATTGCTTAACACCGACTGTGACTTGGCTGCCGTACTCGACGAAGCTACCACTCGAATCAGTGTTTCGAATCCTGGATTGCTTGTTTTATCATCTATAGAATTCAGAATACTCTGATCC
This sequence comes from Candidatus Saccharimonadota bacterium, assembly GCA_050486305.1. Classification (GTDB taxonomy): domain Bacteria; phylum Patescibacteriota; class Saccharimonadia; order Saccharimonadales; family SLHW01; genus SLHW01. Next base: position 13,896 of record JBJHDA010000001.1, on the reverse strand, counting down.
ATCGGCGAGAGATCAGGTCCGCCTCCTCCGTCTGACCCGCCAGACTTTTCTTCCGGCGGCTTGGTAAACGCCGTGATTATCTGCTGTAGCCACCACGCGCCAGATTCAAGGCCTTTTCTGTTCTTTTTGCCTTTTCGTTTGCTATTCGCGATATCATTTGCCTTGCTTCGCCACTCTTTTGGAGCTGGTCGCAACAAAATCTGTATACCAGCGCCGTCATCCTTTTCAAGCGTAGAAAGGGCGTTCAGCATTGACTGTATCGGGTCTCGCTTGATGTCCTGGTACGTCGCTATCGGGTAGGCGTAATGCTCTTTCAAGGTCATCTCCCCGCCTATTGTTCCGCTCAGCTTGCCAACTTGGCTAAAAATATTGTGCTCTTCAATTTCCTCAAGACGAGCTGAAGGATACGCGCTCACCACCGCTTGCCGTACAACATCAATCAGCGCAATTGGGACCGCTGCATAGAATTGCACGGACCCTTTTACCGCAACAATCTCCAGCGAAAGGTGTCGTTGCCCGTAAAACCTTCCCTTCAATCCTTTCTTGAAGATGCTGGAAAGAATACCGTAGAGCACCTGTGCTTTGGAGATATTTTCATCGACGACATCTCGAGCATCCCTGTTGCTGCCATCCGTATCATCACTTGAAGGCGGCAACTGGATTAATAACGGCACCATCTTGAGGCCGCGCTCAAAGTTCTTTTGCTCACGGAACGACTTACGCACCTGCCAATAAATAATGGGGCCTGCTATTGCAGCTAAGACGATCAATACAACTAGTACGGTTATTATCGTGCCCATCTTAATCCTTAACGATCTTAATATCCTTGTTATAGCGCTTCTTCATATAATCGGCCCTCAAGTGAACTATCTTCTTGTTTTGCCGGTAGGGGTCATCTTTTGTTTCTTGGACGATTTCTTTCGTCTTATTCACCCATTCCTTTTCTATCAGATCAACATCATCCGCAATCTGTGGCAAAGTGTTGTCCTGCGACGGCTGCTGAACGCTTGTGCCCTGCCCAGCATGCGGAGCATTGCCAACTACTGTGTCATGGGGTAGACCAGCAGGCTGCGATACCTGCCCAACAGAAGGGTCTGACACCGGCGGAGAACCCATCGGCTTCTCCATTGCCTGTGACGCAGCATACTCTGACTCCGGAGCATAATTACCGGGCGACCCAGCTTTGTATTCCGGGCCACTTGGAGGAATCTTGTCACCTTGTGGTGATGGTAAAATTTCATGATTATCATTCATCTCAAAAACAGTATATCAGACCTCTGTTACCCTGACGTTTTATAATCAAAAAAAGTCAACGTAACGCAAATAGAAAAATACCCCGGCAAACAACGTCAGTATAACGATCACATCAATCACTGAAAGCTGGTTTAACGAACTTAGTAACAGTAGTAGCACCCCCAGGGCTGCCAAACTAGCAGTGATGACTTTGCGGTACCTATAGCTAACCTTGCCTGTCTTTTTTCGTCTAACTATGAAGGCTGCAAATACCTCATATAATAATAAGTACAATAGAACAAACGGAACGAGCAGCAAGACTGGTGGCAGCGTCGTGGGGTCCGTAACACCAAGAAAAATCGCCAGCAATGACCCAACTAGCACGAGCCGAAATGCGCTCACCTTCCGTTTACTCATCCTTACTGTTGTTTCTTCAATAGCCATTCATTTAATATTATACCTGCTCGCTCCTCAACACAGGAAGCTCAAATATTCCAACCCAACAAATACACTTGCTTATTATTTATTCAAAAAATACACAAAACAGGTGCCAGAATACAGCACCTGTTCAGCGTTGTGTTAGTCAACAAATCCGCTCGTTGTAATGTAGATTATCTAGCGCTTGCCGGCTAACGTTGCTTTGACTGACCGCTCTCCTCGTAGAGAGCGATATCGAGCATTTTTGCTCGTTGTATCACTAACGTAAGCACAGTTTCTTTTTTATGGTTTTTGTTTCTGCTTACGGTTCCCACAATGTAACAAATTAGTTCAGCTATGTCAATAATTATAATTGTTTTTATAACAACTTTAACCTGTTACTTATATAATTTATTAAATAATAGGCAAGAAAAATAAGTTGTTATTATAATAACATTTAGTATATGAGAAGCTGCGTTTTTACATGATATTTTTTCGTATTTTTTTGAAATAAGTGATTTGCTTTTGAACATATTAAAGTGCTTGTAAATTGCCGTGTTTTGCGTCTTATTTGGCATAGATTCTGAGCAAATTTCAGTCTTAGTAGTATGTGAATCAAGAAGCAGTAGTAACGAGCTGAAGCCTAGTAAAACATGTCGTGCGACTCGCAGCCACCTGCAAGCAAAAGCAAGATCTATTCTTCTGCTCATATGTCTGCAGAATACCTTTAAAAGTAGATGCTTATTGGCAACGCTGCTTTAGCCGTCCATACCGTCTGTGTAGAAAATTGGCTATTTTGAACAAAATATTAGCTTTTGCATGCAACACAACTCCTGCTGCATACCGAAAATCAAATACCTGGCTCGCTTAACGACTTAATAAGCTCGTGTTATCACGCTAGGCACAAGAGAGTTCACACTTTCTCTTCACGGGCAGCATACTTATTAAGCTGCTGCATAAATGAAAGTGAGTGAGGTGTGCTGGGTATACATTCAAATCAGCCTACTAAGGAGCTACTTGTCTGATTCGTTATGTTGATGCCCCGCACTACGTTTCAGCGCATCAACATAATAGTGGGCTTATGTGATTGTGCTCCCCGCGATGCGAGGACCAAAAGCCAGCTCGGCTTTCGCTCGCTATATTTGCTCGTACTGCGTACGACTCAACACAAACAGAAAAAGTCTAGGCAGCCACACTGGAGAAGCCTAAGTTATGCATGGATGGCATAGAAGCTATCCATTTCTGGCGATCGGCATGATTAATAATTACGCGGCGTGATGCATTTATCTGGCCTACGTTAGCTGCCCCCCTAAGCAAACTTAAACGCAAATTTTTGATACACAAAAATTTACCGCAATGACAAAAATCTTGCTTCAAAATTATAAAAAATCAAGAACAAAAACCTATAATTATTAGGCTTTGCAGAATATGAAAAAATGCACGCGTAAAAAACATTTAAAAATTAAACACAAACGTATTGACAATATGCAGATTGAACACTAATATGTGGATAGCACTTTGAATAAAAAAAGTGCTCAAAAACAAAAACGCATCTGTAACAACGGCTTCTCGCAAGCCGTTGTTCCATAAAGAAACACCAACACAATTCTCCTCAAAAAATCTCAAAAACTTCGCCGTCACACCATCCTCAAAACCAGGATGGTGTGTTTTTTTACGCTTGTGCTTTTCACAAATGTCTGGTTACACTAGATGCAATGTCGGCACCATGCATAAAAAGCGTATCGCTTGATAGCCAGGACGGATCAATAGTTGAGGTAGAGTGTAAGTTCGCAAATGGTTTGCCTGCTCTTGTAATTGTAGGTCTTGCAAGCAAGGCGGTAGACGAAGCAAAAGACCGAATTAGAGCCGCTTTCGCTAGCTGTAAAATTCCAATGCCGCAAAAACGCATTACCATTAACCTAGCACCTGCTGATGTACAGAAAGAAGGTGCGTCGCTAGACGTCGCAATCGCCCTAGCGATACTTGCCGAGACAAAACAAATAAAGATACCGAGACTTGATGAAACCATTGTACTGGGTGAGCTAGGATTAAATGGTACTATCCGGCCAGTTAGAGGTGTTATCGGGCGACTGCAGGCAGCAAAAAATCAAGGATACGCACGAGCCATACTTCCGAACAAGAACTTACCCCAGGCAAGCCTCGTCGATGGAGTAGAGATTGCTTGTGCTGATACATTAAAAGATCTTTATTCCTTTCTCAGTGGTGAGAACAGCTCGATAGCCTTTAAGAAATCGAATACATATACTAAAAACGCCCCCGTAAGCAAGCGGCGAGCTCACAATACCCTAGATGTGTCTCACATTACTGGTCAAAAGAAGGCCAAGCGGGCTCTCGAGATAGCCGCTGCAGGCGGCCACAACATACTCTTAAGCGGTCCGCCAGGAACAGGAAAGAGCATGCTTGCAAAAGCACTCATCGGAATCCTCCCCGGTATGTCGAGCCAGGAATTACTAGAAGTAACGCATATCCATAGTCTCGCGACACGTCAGTACGAAAAACTGGTAACAGAACGCCCTTTCCGAGCACCGCATCATAGCGCAAGTGAGGTTTCTGTTGTTGGGGGCGGACAAAACCCAAAACCGGGCGAAATCAGCCTCAGCCACCGCGGCGTCTTATTCTTTGATGAATTTCCAGAATTCAAAAGAGGGGTAATTGAAGCGCTTCGGCAACCACTTGAAGATAAAATTATTTCTGTCAGCAGAGCGAAAGCATCTATAGATTATCCGGCAGACTTCATGTTTGTCGCTACCTGCAACCCTTGCCCGTGCGGCTTTTATGGCACGAAGAAAGACTGCAGCTGCGCTCCAGCAGCCATCAACAAATACCAACAGAAACTGTCCGGACCGATTTTAGACAGAATAGACCTTCATGTTGATGTCCATGAAGTGCTCCATGAAAAACTTCTTAGCGACACCCCCGACGGAGAAAAAAGCGCTGTTGTTCAAGGCAGAGTTGAAAAAGCTCGGCGCGTACAGGAAAGCCGCTATAGGCGGCCAGCAAGCACCAATGCCACTATCAGCAATCAGTTTATAAAAAAGCATACCGATCTGACGCAGGAGGCCTCCTCACTGCTTAACGTTGCTGCGGAAAAGCTCGGTATATCAGCACGTGCTTATATGAAGGCTGTGAAAGTTGCCCGCACGATTGCAGACCTAGATGAAAGTAAAACGGTCGAAAAGCATCATGTCTCTGAGGCACTCCAGTATCGTCAGCCAGAAAAGCAGTTTGCGTGAAAAAACCAAGAGTTTTTTGTTGACCTCTGTTTTGAAATCTGTTAGCATACAACATTGAATCGGCTAGAAGTAACAAGGAGTAACAACCCATCGACAAGAAAACTCGCCTGAACGAACGAATTCGGGCCAATACGGTACGCGTAATAGATGAAGAAGGCGGCCAGCTTGGCGTCATGTCAAAGCAAGAAGCCTTACAGCAAGCGAAAAATGCCGGATTAGACCTTGTCGAGGTGTCCCCAAACGCCGATCCACCCGTTACAAAAATTGTTGACTGGGGTAAATACAACTACCAAAAAACCAAGAAGCAACAAAAAACCAAGCGCAAAAACAAGGCAAACGAGCTAAAGCAAATGCGGCTCGGCATGAAGATAAGCGACCATGACCTCGGCGTGAAGCTGAGAAAAGTACGAAAATTTCTCGACGATGGTAGCAAAGTAAAAATTACTGTCTTCTACCGCGGACGGGAAAATGCCCACAAGAACCTTGGTTTTGAGCTAGCTGAACGAGTAATCGAACAGCTTGGTGAAGATGTTACAGTAGAGCAAGCACCTCAATTAGCGGGTAGACAGCTACATTTTGTCGTGAGGAAAACTGCATAAATCGAATCAACGGAGAGTAATTATGCCAAAGCAAAAGACCCATAGCGGCACAAAAGACCGCATCAAGATAACCAAAAAAGGTAAAGTGCTGCGCGGAAATTCCGGCAAGAACCACCTACTGCAGAAAAAAAGCATGGCCCGCAAGCGACGCCTAAGTGTTCCGAGTGCCGTCAGTGGTAAACGAGCAACAAGCGCAAAGCGTAAACTCGGCCAAAAGTAAGAGAATATAGGAGAATATTATGCGAGTTAAAAGAGGTGTCACGTCTCATCGTCGCCATCAGAAAATCAGAAAAGCTACCAAGGGAATGTCCCGCGGCAACAGGTCAAGCATTAAGCGGGGCAATCAGGCTGTTACCCGAGCGCTCCAATACTCATATCGGGATCGCAGAAACCGAAAACGAACATTCCGAGCACTCTGGAATACCCGGATAAATGCTGCGGCTAGAATAAACGGCACAACATACGGAAAGCTGATTGCTAATCTTAAAAAGAAAGACATTCAGCTCAACAGGAAGATGCTGGCCGAGCTAGCGGTCAATGAGCCGAAAGCTTTCGAGGCTATCGTAAAAACTGCTGGCAAATAAACTGATATTCCACCAATAAAATACCCGCCATACACGGCGGGTATTTTATTTTAGGTAAAATGCTTTTTTCTTGCATCAGGCTATGAGTAAGCCGGGTTCTGTCGAGTCTGACCATCTATCTACACTTACTGTCGCCAGCAAGCTGAAGCGGATAAACGACAGTCTAGCGGGAACTAGTCCGCCTGTGGCGGTAAACTATCTCCTTGCAGCAGACAGGGTTTACCTCTCCCAACGGTCACCCGTCAGGACTGTGAGCTCTTACCTCACTCGTTTCACCGTATCCGTCCGAAGGCGGATGTTTCGTTTCTGTGGCACTTTCCCTAGGATTGCTCCCGGTTGCCGTTAGCAACTGTCTTCCCTATGCTGCCCGGACTTTCCTCCCCGCACATAAGATTACTCTTTATTTTTAGCCTCTCTTTTAGCCTTCGCCAAGTTTGGTCATAATTTTTAAGCAAATTTTCGAGCTTTATCGCAACTGTCTTTGCGGAGTAAGCCTCATAATAAAGCAAATCCCACGGAGCTCCGCTCTTGGTTGCTTTGCTCTGACCGGTGCTATGTTGATGGAATCGCTTCTTTAAGTCAGCTGTCTGCCCGATGTAGTATTTGTGCTCGTTTACACTTTTCAATACATATTCGGCAGAACATATGAAGCGAGTATATAAAAAGTACTCTTATGTGCGGGGCGACCAGATACATAACCTGATGCGTGTACCATTATACTCTATTGGTCTTTTTGGGCGTCAAGTACCTTATTTACTTCGGCATCAGCCGCTTTATTGAGTTCTCGCGGAACGTGCGTGAATGTAACTGACTTAAATTTGCCGACTAGCTCTTTTATTGCTTCGTGAATTGGCCATAAATCACGGTTCTTTACCTTGAATATGCCCTTCATCTGGTTCACTACCAGCAAACTGTCAAGATAAACCTCTACATCCACTGTGCCGTATTCAAGCGCCTTTTCCAGCCCGAGCTTGACTGCCTGATATTCAGCCTGGTTATTGGTAGTAATTCCTAGATATTCTCCGCTTTGTTGAAGCACTTGCTCGTTCTCGTCATACAGCACATAGCCAGAGGCAGAAGGCCCCGGGTTTCCTCTTGAGCCTCCGTCAGCATACATAAGCACTTTCTTGGGGGAACTTACCTTCTGGGGCTCCTTTTTTTTAGACGTAGGTGGCTTTTTTTGCGTTTCTTTATACCCGTCAGCTAGCGCAGTAATATCTTCTGCCAGAGCATGATCCTTATCAGTTATCGCATCTTTATCGTGGGATTTCAGCCAGATTTCTACCGTATTATAAATATTCTTCCACTCCGGATGGTGGTTATGCTCTTCGGCAAGGTCAGCAACTTCTTCCATAAACGAGAACGCCTCAGCGAAATCCCCAAAAGTAAACTTCTTATATAATTTATCGTTTTTCTTCTTCCACATGCGTACTAGTGTAAAGTTTTTGAACCCGAAAGTCTAAGCAAATCCTTTATATGATACGCCTTCTCTTAGAACAAGGTATATCAAAAGCGCCTCCCCTTGATTCGAAAGAGGATTTTCGAATCGTACCAGGAAACATATATAAACCAAAGCAAAAAACTACCGCAAAAGACCCCGTGAAAAGAGAGTATTCTTTTCGCGGAACAAGGAGGCATCAAAAATACCAAGCTTTTTGTACGGTATTGACGTGGTCAGGGTGAGAGGACTTGAACCTCCGCTCTCGCGACCCCCAGCCGCGCGCTTTACCAACTAAGCTACACCCTGTTAATCATATGTGCGGAGGGCGCTCCCGCCGTCGTCCACCTATGACAGACTGGCAGATAGACACGACATCCAACCGTACGCCATTTGCTGCACCACGACGTACAAATTTATAAAAAAGGTGGCCGGAGAACGGTGTGACAACCTGGCATAATTCCAGGTGGGTGCTCGCACGGTAGCACCACGGCGCTACAAACGAATATTGAGCTCCCTAATGATAGCTATTCAGATTATCATTAAACCGTCTCCGGCTACCTCATAGTATAAAAGATAGTACCGCGCTGCCCAATATCAATTCGGCGATCCAGATGATAATTTGCGCAAGTATCGGTGCGATTGTGCCGAACAGTAAGAAAAAGAAAATAAGAAACCCAACAAGGCCAAACGATTCTATCGATGCCATTATGCGCTGCACTGGCTGTGGCGCTAACGCATAAAGTACACGCGACCCATCAAGCGGCGGAAACGGAATCATATTAAACACAAAGAAACCGATGTTAACAAAGACGAATAACGCCATCATATCTACCATAACCGGTGATGCTGCATCAGCAAACAGCCGGATAAACAAGCCAGCTACCGCTGCCAAAACAAGGTTTGTTAGCGGTCCGGCAAATGCCACTAGGGCGGCGCCAAATTCATCATAACGGAGTCGAGCCGGATTAAATGGCACTGGTTTCGCAGCACCAAGAATAGGAGCACCTATCAAGAACAAAATAAGCGGCATGCCGATAGTTAAGAACGGATCAATATGCTTGAGCGGGTTTAGGGATACCCTACCCTGCAGATACGCTGTGTCATCACCGAGCCAGTGCGCAGTGTAGGCGTGCATAGCCTCATGCAACGTTATCGATATAAGTATCGAAACGACGACAACGATTATCGACAGTATTCCTGGGTCAACCATACCAAAATAGTATAACAGCACCGTAGGCAACCCGACTATGTACTTAAAAATACTTGCGCTCGCAAGTATTTTTATCTGAACAGTAGCAATCTGCATGCCCAATACCATCTCAAGGGGTGGTACACTAGTCTTATGCAAACTGAGGAGAGCTCGAACAAAAAGGAGCGATCTAGCAAAACACTGCGTGGTAAACTGCCCCGTTTTTTACGGCACCACAAGAAGCTATCGGCTATCGCAATCGCATTTCTTGTGGCGACATTTCTGCTCTTTCTCTTTCAGCCATTGTTCACTGGTGCAATCGCCAGCAAACGGACTGAGCTTCTGCAGGCTCAAGCGACTACGCTACATACCGTGAACCAGCTTCCTTCCCCAAATCGCATGGTTATCGGCCAACAGAACGCTGATGCCCGCTTCGTCTCAACTCGGACAAGCCAATTAACAGATACAGTTATTGATGAGGCGAGCAATTTATCCTTGCCGTCTCGCTACTTTGTGGTGAGCGCCTTTACTGCTAACACCTCTCCAGCTAATGTCCGGGAATTACGAGGCGCGTTTACCGTCACATCATCCTCTATACAAGAAGACCTATACGCGTACTCAGCTACTCTAGACGCATTGTTACGTTTTATTGAATACAGCCCGCATGTAGACCTCATAGAGTACGATCCAGGCACCTCTGATACGCAAGAGCGCATGCAGCGACTAGCTGACGGTCTGTCGGACACGCGAGAAACACTTGAAACTATCTCTAATAGCGCACCACAGCACAGCGCCTACATAAATCGTCTTATCGAAGTGATAGATGAAGCTATAGCCGCACAAAGAACCTTGCAAGAAACCCACAATACAGAGGCCTTTATCGCAGCAGCTTCGCCACTTCAGAAACAGGCAACGTCAATTTTGACTGAATACTTTTCTGCCGTTCAACGAGAAGCAAATGAGAGGCTCGTGCAGCTCAGCCGCCTCATTCAGCGAGCATTATAGTTTCCCCCAGGGCAGCTGCTCTCTCACTACTTACTCTTTGCGACCGTTATTTCTAGGCAAACAAAGCTCAATGCACCAGTCGACTGGTGCATTGAGAGGCAGGACGGTAAAAGCCCTCAACTTGCCGCTCATGCCATTACCTCCGCTGCATCCGTAAGCAAAAAGCCCTTGCTAAGTAATTAGAGTGGCTGTTAGCAGCTGTAAATACACTTGAATTGTTCGCTGAGCATAGGCGCACCACCAATTTTGTACTCATCTAAGCAAAAATCAGCGTCTCGGGCAAGAACACACACGTCAAGCTTCCAACGAGTGGTACTACGGACCATACGCAGCTGCATTTTGTAGTGGCACTGCACGATTAGTCCCTAGCGAAGCTGTATGCTTGTCCGTGATTCTGTTTAGCGATTTACTGAGCAGGACTCGTGCACAAACGCTAGGGCTTACAAGCGCTCGCAGTAGCTGGCTACGCGCATATTTTCTACTCTTTCTCTTACCTTGGATGGTACTTTTTTGTATATAAATTTTGTTGTATAAATAACTATTTTATACCGTTAATTTAAAGATATTTTAGATTTTATATGCTTAGCCGCTGCCTATTTATTACAACGTTTTATTTGCCGCAAAACAATGTTTGCTCACCTTGCCCATAGCGACAAATAGTGGTTTATAGGCTAATAATCACTCTATGGTGTGTATACATACTCGATAGCACCAAGACGCACTTTATCACTTGAAGAGTCCGATCCAATCATGCGTACCTTTATGATAATCCGGTCATTCGGCGCAAAGTCACAAGCTGTATTCGGGTTAGTGCTTAGGGTAATCTGCTCCCAGGTGCCTGAACTACTCGGCTGGACAGACTCTGCGTTAACACAGGTGGTACCATCGGCATCCTCAATCGTAAACTCAAGGTCACCGGTCGTCAGATTATCTGCATACACCCACACCCTCCAGCTGCTGCTTTCGAACTCGTTTGATGCGTTAAATGTGCTCGGTAGTGCGTGATTGATAATCACATCGTAATGTTGTGGTGAGCCTTGGCTGCTAGACCATTCGTAGAATGTATGGCTCCGGCCCTGTGCAGCTGATAGCCCGCCGACATAGCTCGCGGTCATCACGCCATTGTTGTCTGTGCCGTCGGCAAAGAGCGTGCCACCAGCAAACTCTGGTGTTAGTTTGACGGTCTGCATCCCAAGCGAGCCGCCGCCACCGCCACAAGTGCCCCAGGTGAGCTGTCCGCCGGCACCGGCCACCAGACACTGTCCGGTCGACGGTGCACTGGTCGGTAACGTAAGGGTGTAAGAACTGCTGGTTTCTCCTGTCTGTATGGTAATAGTGTTGCTATTGCTGGCGTTTCCGATGACCAGTCGTCCATCGCTGGCACCAACCTCACCAAATAGAACACTTCCGGCTGAAGTATCGACGCCGAACAACATATCTCCGGCGGCATTTTGAATCCGCAAGGCACTTGAGCTGTCTGTCTGGTTCTGGAACAGTACGCCCCCCCGGACATCAAGAGAAGCTTGTGGGCTGCCAATACCGATGCCGAGGTTGCCCATGAGGAAGTTGTCGCCTGTTCCTTGGATAGAGAGTTGCCCGTGAGCGTTAATATTGCCGCTAGCGGTTATATTTCCGACAACGTCGAGAGCTTCGGTTGGTGTATTAGTACCGATGCCAACGTGGGGTCCGGGATTAATCAACTGGCTATCTACTAGAGTTACTCTACTCCCACTAGAGTGAACTAGCACCAATACACTGTCATCGGAACTAAACACAGCAGCAAAACCGTGGCCCGGTAGTGATATGTTTGAATTAGTGATAACATCCCAGTTTTCGGGGTTAGGGTCTGACGAGTCAACAAAGGTGACTCGATTACCGCTAAAGCCACTATGTGCCAGCACTAAGACATTATCATCATAGGCAAACGTGGCGTCGTTACCTTCTCCAACCAAAGTTATGTTTGAATTAGTGATAACATCCCAGTTTTCGGGGTTAGGGTCTGACGAGTCAACAAAGGTGACTCGATTACCGTTAAGATGACCTAGAACCAGAACATTGTCATTGGATGTGAAAGTAGCATTACGACCAGAGCCCGGTAGTGATATGTTTGAATTAGTGATAACATCCCAGTTTTCGGGGTTAGGGTCTGACGAGTCAACAAAGGTGACGTTATTACCTGACTGGTGGGCAAACACAAGAACGTTTCCATCGCTCGTAAACGCAACATCCCTTGACTGGCCAGGGAGGCTAAAGCCGATGTTATATGCTGCCCATTGCTCAGGGTCTGGGTCAGAAGAATCAACCAGAGTTACGTTGTCGCCACCATCATGAGCCAGAACCAGAACCTCATTGTTGTTACTAAATGTAGAAGCATAACCTCCGCCAGGGAGACTAAAGCCGATGTTATATGCTGCCCATTGCTCAGGGTCTGGGTCAGAGCTATTGATAACATTTATGAAATCACCCGTGCCATGCATCAAAACTAAGACGTCGTCATCGCTGGAAAATGTAACGTCTTGAACAGAACCGCTTGAGGAGATAGGGTTACTAAACTTTTCCCAATTTTCAGGATCAGAGTCACTAGAATCAACTATGTCAAAATTACCTCCCGCACTGAGATACCCAAGAACCAGAACGCTACCATCTGAATTGAAAGCACCAGATCGGCCGTCATTGGGCAGTGAAATATTCGAGTTGCTTATAGTATCCCAGTCTTCAACTGTACGTTCCTCATCATTGAATCCTGCATAGAGTACACCACTATTATTCGCCGCCCGCACATCTAAGATACCAGTGGCTTGCCCGACTGCGCCCTGGATCAATATAGTAGCCTTACTTGGGTCGGTGCCTTGGAGGCGAGTGTGACCCTGGACGTCAAGCTCAACTTGAGGATTGTCTGTGCCTATGCCAACATTTCCTGATAATCGATAGATATCGCTACCGCTTTCTGTCCACTTGGACTCACCGCCACTACCGCCAGCTGCAATGGCATCTGTCATCTGCCCGAAAGTCACGAACTCATCATCCTCTACCGCATCAGCACCAATGACACGGCCAGAGAAACGGGCGGAGATAGCGTCTGAAGTGACAACGTCAAGGGCGTAGGCTGGAGTGTCAGTACCGATGCCGATGCGCATGTTCTCAGTGTCTGCGTTAAATAGGACGTCGCCGTTGGCAGCTTGAAGCTGGAACATTTCAGTCGAGTCAGCTTGACGGTTGATGATGGCGCCGTTGTTGCCGATTTGGTTGGCGTAGATGGTGTCAGTGCCGGAGTCGTTAATAGGGCCATCTGTGTGCCAGGCACCGTTTGTACCTGTGCCAAAGCGGTTGCTGGAGAGATATGTGCCCTCACTGCCACTGCCTGAAATATTAATAGCTCTGGTTTCGCCAGCGCTAGCAGTTATGTAGTTGTTAGTTATTGTGTTGTTACTACTACTGCTAACACCTATGCCATTGACGGTGCTGTTATGTATACGGTTGCCTGTAACTGCTGATTCAGTGGAGCTGCCGTCTAGAGATATAGCAGTATCGTTACCCTCGAAATAATTGTCAGAGATTATATTATTGGTGCTTTCTGGATCGTTAATCCATATACCAATCAAGCTATTCCCTTGGAATATATTATTTGTGAAAATGTTGTTACTAGCGTCGGCTACACTAATTCCTGCATTGTCGCTGTTTTGGATGAACGAATCTCTTACAACATTGTTGTCTGAGAAAACAAGGTCGACACCATACGTCCTAAAGCTAGCTGTATGCAGACCAGACAGGATTGCGCCCGGTCGCACACTACTGCCACTTCCGCCACCCATAGAAAATAGTCGAATGCCGCGCATCGTTCCACTCGTATTATTATCCTTGTTTCCATCTAGTTTCAGGTCGCGTATTGCGATACCAGTACCGGTAGTCGTGTCACTATTGGTAATAACGTCTATGCTGGTGTCATGGTTGTCCGGTATGGTTACGATAGTCCCCTTACCCGCACCAGCCAAGGTAGTATTGTTCGGGATAGAGATAGAGTCATCAACGGTATACGTACCTTCGTGCAGGTAGACATACCCTCCAGCGGCAGCGGTCAGAGCGTCGTTGATGGTGTCTTGGTCACTGGAGCCGGTGGCGACGTAGTCGGCGCTGGCTTTGGCTTGGCTTGGTGAGTCATCGGCTGCCACGATGG